>CAMYMC010000042.1:108309-171596 GCA_947259365.1 uncultured Acidimicrobiaceae bacterium
GCCGCAGATCGGGGCCCGGCGCGGCCGGTCACCGAGCTACGCCGAGGGATCGGCGTGCTGTGACGCCTTCCACTCGTCGAGCATCCGGTAGGCGTCGTCCTCCGTGTACGGCCCGTCCTCGATCCGGTGCTCGTAGAGCATTCGCATGATCTCGCCGACGACCGGCCCTGGCGGAATCCCGAGGTATTCCATGACGGCATGACCGTCGATCGGGGGCCGCAACGCATCGAGCTCCTCACGCTCGCGAAGCTCCGCGATCCGCTCGACGAGCTCGTCGAGCCTGGCGCGGATCTCGGCGGCCCGGCGCGGGTTGCGGGTCGTGACGTCGCAACGAACGAGTTCGTTGAGCTCCTCGAGGAGGGGCCCGGCGTCGCGGACGTACCGGCGGACCGCGGAGTCGGTCCATCCCATCTTGTACGTGTGGGGACGCATGTGGAGGAACACGAGCTGGGAGACCTCGGCGATGACGTGTTTCGGGTAGCGCAGCGCCCGCATGCGCTCCCTGGTGAGCCGGGCACCGACGACCTCGTGATGGTGGAACGTGACGACCCCGCCGTCGAAGGCCCTCGTCACCGGCTTGCCGACGTCGTGGAAGAGCGCAGCGAGGCGGACGACGAGGTGAGGCGAAGTCTTCCCGACGACGGCGATCGTGTGGGCGAGCACGTCCTTGTGGCGATGCACCGGGTCCTGGCTGAGCGCCAGCGCCGGCAGCTCGGGGATGAACTCACCGGCGAGCCCCGACCCGACGAGGCCCCACAGCGCCGGCTCGACGCCGGGGCCGGTGATGAGCTTGTCGAGCTCGTCGCGGATCCGTTCGGCCGAGACGATCCCGAGTCTGGAATGGAGCCGGCGCACCGCGTCGAGGGCCTCCGCCGCAGGCTCGAAGCCGACCGTCGACACGAACCTGAAGAGCCGAAGCATCCGCAGCGGATCGTCACCGAAGGACACGTCCGGATCGAGCGGTGTGCGCAGCACGCCCGCGGCGAGATCGGCGAGACCGCCGCGCGGATCGATGACCTCCGGTTCGGCACCGTCCGCCCCCGGAATCCGGATCGCCATGGCGTTGATCGTGAAATCGCGCCGGGACAAGTCGAGGGCGAGGTCATCGGAGAACGTGACGCGCGGTTTGCGGCTGTCGTCGCGATACACCTCGGCGCGATGGGTCGTGATCTCGTGGACGGTGCCGTCGTGCACCGCCCCGACGGTGCCGAACGCCTCCCCGACGAGAAAGAGGTCGTCGGCCCAGGAGCCGGCGATCTCCTTGATCTCATCGGGTGGGGCGTCCGTCGTCAGGTCTAGATCGACGAGCTCGCGGTCGAGCAGCGCATCCCGGACGCTCCCGCCGACGAGGTAGAGGGCGCGCCCGGCCGCGGCGAAGCGCGCCGAGAGGTCGACCAGCGGGGCGTCCGGGGTCAGGAGTGGCTCGAGTCGCGGGGGAATGTGCATCGGTCGTCCGGCTGATCAGGGACGGCCCGAGGTTAGGCCGAGGCGGCGGCGAGCCCCGGCCCGTGCGGTCACCGCGTCTCGAGTCGCCATTGCGAGGCGAGGGCATCGGCGTACTCGTTCCACCGGTACCCGCTGTGGGCGGCGATCCAGCGCACCTCGAGCTCGGGCCGGTTCCGGTAGGCGGTGTAGGCCGCCTGGACGAGGTCGAGGTTCTCCACCGGCCCGCTCTTGCGCTTCCACCCCCGTCGTTCCCATCCTGCAGCCCACTCGGTGATCGTCTGGACGGCGAGGCGGCTGTCGGAGTACACGGTTGCCGCCTCCCCGTCGGGGATGAGCGCCGCCGCCTCGATGAGCGCCGTCAGCTCCATACGGTTGTTCGTCGTGTCGGGGTCGTGCCCGGCCGCTTCGGCGATGATCTCGTCGTCGACGGCGTAGACCGCACCCCATCCTCCCGGTCCCGGGTTCGGAACCGCACCCCCGTCGGTGAACACACCAGAGCGGGGACCGTCGTGGAACGACGCGAGGACCTCGTCGGTGGTGAGGACGACGTCGGCGGAGCGGGTCCGGCGCCTGCTACGCGACGGGGACCCGCCGACACCGGCGCGAGTCGCGACCGGCCCGACGACGGCGTCACGGCACTCGAGGCACCGACGGGGCGTCCAGCCCGGATACCGCTCGAGCACTCGGCTCGGCAAGCTGAAGGTCGCACCGCAGTCGGTGCAGGTGAACGAGGCCATGGCTCCCGAGTCTCTTCACTCGGCCCCGGAGGCGCAAGTCTCGCGGTCACGGGCCGCCGCCGGGCAGCAGCGGTCCGGACGCGGATCACCCCGGACCGCAGCCCGGGGTGACTCGAACGGCGCCAGCGCGTCAGGCCGACATGAGGCCCATGTTCTGTGCCTTCAGCTTGAAGTCGGTCGGGTTCGTGCAATGGGTCAGGGCGTCCTGGAAGGTGACCTCACCCAACTGGTACAGCGCCATGATCGACTGGTCGAAGCTGTGCATCCCGTAATACTCACCATCGGCGATGACCTCGAAGAGCGTGTGGGTCTGGGACGGGTCGACGATACGGTCGAAGGCGCGCTCGGTGTTCACGAGCACCTCCGTGCCCGGGACGCGGCCCTTGCCGTCTGCCCTCGGCAGGAGCCGCTGGCTGAGGACGCCGCGCAGGCCGCCGGCGAGCATGAGGCGGACCTGCTGCTGCTGGCTCGGCGGGAAGAAGTCGATGATCCGGTTGATGGTCTCGGTCGCGTCGATGGTGTGCAACGTCGAGAGCACGAGATGTCCGGTCTCGGCGGCCTGGAGGGCGGCGACGACGGTCTCCCGGTCGCGCATCTCGCCGATGAGAATCACGTCGGGATCCTGGCGGAGGATGCGGCGCAGCCCCTCGGCAAACGAGTCGGTGTCGACACCGACCTCGCGCTGGGAGACGATGGACATCTTGTCCGGGTGGAGGATCTCGATGGGATCCTCGAGGGTGATGATGTTCGCCCGCCGCGTCGAGTTGACCTGGTCGATCATCGCCCCGAGGGTCGTCGACTTCCCCGACCCGGTGGGACCGGTCACGAGGATGAGGCCCCGGGTCTCGTCGCACAGCTCCCGGACGATCTCGGGGAGGCCGAGCTCGTCGAAGTTCCGGCTCGCCGGGCTCACCGCCCGCAGCACGATGTTCACCGACCCCCGCTGCCGGTAGCAGTTGACCCGGAACCGCCCCAGGTGCGCCCTGCCATAGGCGAAGTCGGCCTCGTTGTGCTCCTGGAAACCCTTCGACGCCCGTTCCGGCATGAGCTCGATGGCGAACTGCTCGGTGTCGTCGGCGGTCAGCTTCGGCAGGTTGGAGAGGTGCAGCGACCCGTCGATCCGGTACGCGGGTGGCGAACCCACCTTGAGGTGGAGATCGGAGCCTTCGACGGTCAGCAACTTCTTGAGGAGATCGTCGAGTGACGGCAAGCTCTCGGCCACGTTCATCAACTCCTGGCTACGCGCTCGGTGACTGAGCGTGGTATCGGCCGACCCAGCCCACGACTTAACCGACCTCGTCGGGAACCGGGACGTCCCAGTACTCGGCCGCCACGGCTGCGATGTCGCGGGCGATCCCGACCGCAGCTCCCCCGGGCGGCTCGACATCGGTGTCGCCGTCGGCGGCTTGCCCCGACGTGACGCCGCCGAGCGTCGCCGTCACCGAGGTCCGCAATGCCTCGAGGTCGTAACCGCCCTCGAGGAAGAAGACGAGTCGCCCGGGTGGGGTGGTCGCGGCGAGGGCCGCCGCCAGATGGCGATAGTCCGCAGCGACGAGGCGAATGGTGGCGAGGGGGTCGGCGGTGTGGGCGTCGTACCCCGCGGAGACGAGGACCCAGTCGGGCTCGAATCGCCCCAGCACGGGCACGACAACGTGCGCCATCGTCCACCGGTAGGGCGCCCCGCCGGTGCCGGGGGGCCAGGGGATGTTGAGCGTCATGCCGGTCCCGGGACCCGAACCGACGTCCTCGACGCGGCCGGTGCCGGGATATGCCGGGTATTCGTGCCACGACACGTAAAGGACGCCGGGGTCGGCGTGGAACAGCTCCTGGGTTCCGTTGCCGTGGTGGACGTCCCAGTCGATGATCGCAACCCTCGCACCGGCGGCGTTGAGCCGTCGCGCCTCGAGCGCGATGTTGTTGAAGAGACAGAAGCCCATCGCCCGGGCGGCGAGGGCGTGGTGTCCCGGCGGGCGCATCGCGATGAATGCGACGTCGGCTGCCTCTGCGGCGAGCACGTCGGTTGCACTCCTTCCGGCACCCGCCGCCCGCAGCGCCGCCTCCCACGAACCCGCGCCGGCGTGGGTGTCCGCGTCCAGCGCTCCACCACCCGCGGCACAGAACCGCTCCAGGCGATCGATGTAACCGGGGTCGTGGACAAGCTCCAAGGTCTCGCGTTCCACCGGGTCCGGAACGACCTCGAGGACGGTGAGCGCGGACTCGCGAACCCCTGTGACCACGGCCGGGATCCGGTCGGGCCGTTCCGGGTGACCCCAGCCGGCGTCGTGTTCGAGCGCGGAGGGGTGGGACAGCAGCGCAACCCGCATCTCCCCATCCTCCCACGACCCGCTGCCGGCGACACCGTGCCCGCAGATCCCGGCCCGGAGGCCGAAACCGTCCCCACGGCCGATCGCGACCTGAGCTCTCCACCGGCCGGGTAGCCTGGCGCCCGCAACGTCTCGAGCCACCCATCCCCGGGAGCAGTCTGAATGGCATTGGCAGAGAGCCCGTTCCGGGTCAATCTGCGTGGACAGTGGCCCGGCCCTCTCACCTTCCGACGCGGATGGGCGCGTGCCGAGGCGCGACCGTGGAACGACTCCGAGCCCGCCGCCAGCCTCCGACTCGTGCGCGGCGGACCCGGCTTCTTGGAGGCGTGCACCGGCAGGCTCTGCGACCTGGGGGCACCGGCCGTGCTGTCACCGCCGCTTCCCTCCGGGGCACGACGAACGTGGGAGGCTGCGGGGTTCGAGGACTATCTCAAGCTGGCGCTCATGAGGCTGTCGCTCGACGAGCAGCCCCGCCCTCCCGATCACCTCGTCGTCGAGGCCAACGACACACCGATCACCACCCTGTTGTGCATCGACCAGGCTGCGTTCACACCGTTCTGGAGATTCGACGAGCACGGGCTTCGAGAGGCGATCGACGCGACGGGCTCCTCGACGATCCTCCTCATTCGCGACGCCGAAGGCGGCGCCGCCGGGTTCGCCATCGTCGGGTTCGGTAGCGCGATCTCCTACCTGCAGCGGGTCGCCGTCCACCCGAAATGGCAGGGCCAAGGCATGGGCCGCTCGCTGGTGCGGGTGGCGGCGCGAAAGGCGAGGGCCGCGGGAGCGCGAGTCATGCTGCTCAACACCCAGTTCGACAACACGGCCGCTCTTCGCCTCTACGAGAGGGAGGGGTTCGTCCCTCTGCCCGAGCCGCTCTCCCTCCTCCGATCTATCGGCTGAGGAAGACCCGGCGCTCCGGTAGCCTCACCGACGGAGGGAACGTGGCACCCAACCTCCCGGACAGGTATCAGCCCCGGGTCCGGCTCGGCAGGGACGGCGACGTCGAGGAGTGGCTCGCCACCGACACCGCCCTCGACCGGCCCGTCCTCGTGCGGGTGCTCACCGCCGATGCGGCGGCGGACCGGCGCTCGTCGTTCGTCACCGCGTCGCGGGCGGCCGCGTCCGTCGTCCACGATCACCTCGCCCAGGTCTACGACGTCGGCAATCACGACTCCACACCGCACGCGATCATCGAATGGACGGGCGGCGTCTCCGTCGCGGACCGGCTCCTCGCCGGTGAGGGTCTCCCCGCAGACGAGTTCCTCGCCAACGCCGCCGGCCTCGCCGACGGTCTCGCCGCCCTCCATGCGACCGGGTTCACCCACGGGGCGATCGACGCCGGTGCCATCCACTTCTCCGCCTCGCACCCCGCCAAGCTCGGCGGGTTCGGCCGGGACCGAGTCGTCTTCGACGCGAAGAGCGACACCGCCGCGCTCGCCGGGGCACTTCGGGCCGCGGTGACGGGAAGCGACGATCCGGCCGTCCTGCCGTCACACGTCGTCGAAGGCCTCACCGCGGACGTCGACGAGGCCCTCGAGGCGGCTGCGTCCGGGATCCTCGACGCCGCCGCCCTCGCCACCGTCCTGCACGCGATCCCGGCAACGGAGCGACGGGCCGGCGCATGGACGTGGGGCTGGGTCGGCCCCGTCACCGGCCTCGTCGTCGCCGCCGTCCTCGTCTCGGTTGTAGGTCTCTCGATCGGCACCGACCCCGACAGTCCCTTCCTGTTCCCGGCGACCCCGTCACCGACCCGGGCTCCGCCGGCGACGACGACCACCACCACGACCCTCGCCCCGACCTCACCCGAAGCCGAGCCACCGCCCGGCGTGCTGGGCTTCACCGCCGCGGTCTACGACCCACCGCCCGGCGACGGGTCGGAGCACGATTCCGATCTCCCTGCGCTGGGTGACGGCGACGCGGCGACGACGTGGAGGACGGAGCGATACTTCAGCCCGCTCCCCCTGCTCAAGGACGGCGTCGGCGTCGCATTCGTGACGGAAGGGGCACCGATGACGCTCGAGTTCATCGTCACCGCCGGGACCCGGTTCCGGGTCCGTTGGGCACCGGCGTTGCCCGCCGAACCGGGCGCCTGGGAGGATGTGGCCTCCGGATCGGCCCTCGGTCCGCCCGTCGCCGTCCAACTCCCCGATCGCGACCGCGGCACGTGGCTGCTCTGGCTCGTCGACCTTCCCGAGCAGGAGGACGGCTCATACTTCGCAGAAGTTGGAGAGGTGACGTTCCGAGGTTGAGGACGGCGCCGGGCCGGGGTGGACCCGCGTGCCGTGACAGGCAACCGCCGCTGCGGGAGAATCACGACAACGATGACGCACAGGGCTGCAGAGGACCTCGACCTCGTCCGGAGCTACCTCGCCGGCGACGTGTCGGCGTTCGACGAACTCATGCAGGCCCACGAGGACCGAGTCTTCGGGATCTGCCTGCGCATGCTTCGCGACCGCGAGGCCGCCCTCGACGCCACTCAGGAGACGTTTCTCACCGTCTTCCGCAAAGCGGACCGGTACAAGGCCGAGGCGGCGTTCAGCACGTGGCTCTACCGGGTGGCGGTGAACACCTGCTACGACCTGCTGCGGAGACAGCGCCGCCGCCGCGCAGATGCCCTCCCTGATGGCCACGACCCCCCAGACGCCACCGCCGGTGACGTCCTCGCCTCGGTCGAGCTGCGACCGGACATCGAGGCGGCACTGCAGGCCGTCCAGGCCGAGTTCCGGGGGGCGATCGTCCTCGTCGACCTCGAGGGTCTCGCCCTCGAGACGGCCGCTGAGATCCTCGGTGTTCCGGTCGGCACGGTGAAGAGCCGTGTCTACCGGGGCAGGCGAGCCCTCGCCCAACACCTCGGGAACCTTCGTGACCCGTCCGAGCATCAAAGAGACGAATGAGGATGCACGACCACGACCCCGATCTCATCATGTCGCTCGCCGAGGAAACCCTCGACGCCGGAGCCGCTGCCAGCGCCGAGGCGGAGCTCGCCGGATGCGAGCGCTGCACCGCAGACCTCGCCCTGCAGCGGGCGTCGCTGGCGGCGACCACCTCCGCACCTCGCGCCTGGCTGACCGAGCTCGAGTCGGCGAGGCTGCGCCGGGCGTTGCGGACCGAGCTCGATCTCGTGACGGCGCCCGCTCCGGTACCCAGGCGCCGGTTCCTCCCGGTGGCGGTCCTCGGCGGCGCCGCCGCTGTGCTCCTTGCCGTCGTGCTCGCGCTTCCTGCGCTCGAGAACCTCGGCGGGTCCGACGAGGACACCGTCGCCTTCGCCACGACGACCACCACGGCCACCACCGAGAACGCAGCAGGGGCGATCACAGCCGCCCCGACAGCGCCGGCTCTCGAGGCGGCGCCAGCGCCGGCCGATGCGCCGACAGAGGACGCAGCTGCCGGCGCCGACGAAGCCTTCGGCCGGGCACAATCCACCCCGACGACCGCGGCCGCCGCCACGACGGCGGCCCCCGAGGGCACCATCGTCCTCGCCCTCACCGTCGCCGACGAGGCCGGGCTCGAGGCGATCCGGGAGACGTGGATCGCCGAGGGCGGCGACCCCGCTCTCACCTTCTTCGCCCTCGAGTCCGAGTACGAGTCCACGATCGCCGCGGCGAGCCGCTACGCCGCCTGCGGGGACGCCGGCATCGCCACCATCCCGGAGGCAACGGAGTACGTGACGCTCGGCGTCGGGGAGTTCGAAGGCGACGAGGCCGTCTTCCTCGGCTATCTCACCGACCCGATCGAGGACGGCGTCGTCATCGCCCATGGGGTCCAGTCCTGCGAGGTACTCGCCACCGCGCCGTAGCCGACGAATCGGCCGCCTGCAGCGCGGGTGCCGGCAGCGGATCGGGGCGTCGCCTCCACTAACCTCGCCGTCATGGACGATTATCCGGCAAAGATCGCCGACCTCCTCGAGACCACCGCCGCCCGGGTGCGTTCCATGACTGTCGATCGCGTCGCGGGATGGGCGAGCTGGGCGGCCGCCGGTGTGGTCCTCGCGATCATCGCGCTCCTCGTCGTCGTCTTCCTCCTCGTCGGCGTGTTCCGGCTCCTCGGAGAGCTCATCGGGGTCGAGGTCACGTACGCCGCGTTCGGGGGATTATTCGTCCTCGTCGGCCTGTTCCTCTGGAGCAAGCGCAAACCACGACCTGCCACCGAGGACTGAGGCCATGCCGGAGAAGCTCATCATCATCGGGTCCGGGCCCGCCGGGCTCACGAGTGCCATCTACGCCGCCCGCGCCGATCTCGAGCCGCTCATGATCGAGGGATTCGAGCGCGGGGGGCAGCTCATGCTCACGACCGACGTCGAGAACTACCCCGGGTTCCCCGACGGCATCATGGGACCAGAGCTCATGGAGCAGTTTCGCAAACAGGCGGAGCGGTTCGGGACCAGGATCGTCTCGTCCGATGTCACGGCCGTCGATGTCGCGGGGCACCCGTTCAAGGTCTGGGTCGGCGACGACGTCTACGAGGGGGACGCGGTCATCATCTCGACGGGCGCGTCGGCCCGCTGGCTCGGCATCCCCGGTGAGGAGCGACTCCGCGGCCACGGGGTGTCGGCGTGCGCAACATGCGACGGGTTCTTCTTCCGCGACAAGCATGTCGCCGTCGTCGGCGGGGGCGATTCGGCCATGGAAGAGGCGACGTTCCTCACGAAGTTCGCATCGAAGGTCACGATCATCCACCGCCGCGACGAGTTCCGCGCCTCGAAGATCATGGCGCGCCGAGCGTTGGAGAACCCGAAGATCGACGTCATCTGGGACACGACCGTCGAGGAGGTCTCCGGCGACGACACGGTCACATCGATCACGCTGCGCGACGTCACGACGGACGCGACGAGCGAGCTGGCGGTCGACGGGCTGTTCATGGCGATCGGGCACACGCCGAACACGTCGGTGTTCGCCGGACACATCGACCTCGACGAGGCCGGCTACATCCTCACCGAGCCCGGCGGCACGATGACCTCGGTGCCCGGCGTCTTCGCGGCCGGTGACGTCGTGGACAAGGTGTACCGTCAGGCCGTCACCGCAGCCGGCATGGGCTGTCAGGCCACCATCGACGCCGAGCGCTGGCTCGAGGCAGGGACCGACTGACGTCGCGGAATGCCGGGCTCCGACCGCCGGTTGAAGCCGGTGACACAGCAATCACGAACGAGGCCCCCAGGGCCGGGACATGCAGGAACGAGGAGGTGGAGGCCTCAGGCCGACGCTCATGGGACAGAACACGGTCGTTGCGACCGACACCAACTTCGACGAGCTCATCCGCGGCGACACGCCGGTGCTCGTCGATTTCTGGGCCGAGTGGTGCGGCCCGTGCAAGATGATGAACGGGCCGCTCAATGAGATCGCCGGTGAGCACTCCGGCAACCTGGCCGTCGCCAAGCTCAACGTCGACGAGAACCAGCAGACGGCGATGAACTACCAGGTGATGAGCATCCCGACGATGATCATCTTCAAGGATGGCGTCGAGAAGAAGCGCCTCGTCGGGGCCCGGTCCAAGGCCCAGCTCGAGGGCGAGCTCTCCGAGTACGTCTGAGGGCGGCCCCGCCGCCCCGTCTAGCCGCTCTCAGCACGAGGCCGCGCCCCGGCCCAACCGTGTGGCGCAGACCCAGCCAAGCCGCGCTCCCCCGCCCCCGGCGTGTGGGACGATACCGCGATGAGGCTCTACCGACGCGGTGACGAAGGTGAGCCGGTCCGGGACATCCAGACCAGGCTCGCCGCGCTCGGATTCTCCACCGCTCCCGACTCGCCCGGAACCTTCGGTGAGGCGACCAAACTCGCCGTCCAGGGCTTCCAGCACACGCGCGGCCTCCCTGCCGACGGCATCGTCGGGCCGGACACGTGGCGAAACCTCGTCGCCGCCGGCTACAAGCTCGGCGACAGGCTCGTGTACCACCGGATCCCGATGATGCGCGGCGACGACGTCGCCGAGCTGCAGCGGAGCCTCAACGCCCTCGGGTTCGACGCGGGGAAGGTCGACGGCATCTTCGGCCCGGACACGCTTACGGCACTGCTCGATTTCCAGTCGAACCGCGGCATCGCGGAAGACGGCATCGCCGGCCGCGAAGTCGCAGCCGAACTCCACCTCATGACGAGGGCCACCGCCAAGCCGGGCCGCGACCTCGTTCGTGATCATGAATGGCTCAGCAGCCTCCCCCCGCACATCGCCGGCCAGCGGGTCTACGTCGACGCCTTCTGCCGGGACCCCGAAGAGCGCGAGACGGCCTGGGACGCCGCCATCGTCTTTTCCAGAATCATCCAGGACCTGGGAAGTGCTCCCGTGCTCTCCCGCTCCATCGACACCGAACCGACCGAGCGGGTGAGGGCCGTACGCGCCAACCGGCTCGGCGTCGATTTCATCGTCTCGTTTGCACTGCCCCGCGACGGTGAGGCCGCGGTGTTCCACTTCGCCTCCGCCCACAGCGTCTCCGCAGCCGGGGCGTCGATCGCCGGGGAGGTCGCATCGTGTCTCGGCATCGACGTCGGAGGCAGGTCGATTCCCATCCTCAAGAACACGAGATCCCCGGCGATCCTCGTCGCCGTCGAACCGATGGACGGCCGGATCGGGGGAAAGACGGCCCAGGGCATCCTCAATCTCTTTGCTCGCCCGCGCGACTGATGGGACCGGCGCGGTCGCACCGCGGGTCGGCGTCAGCCGAACAGGTGGCGGTAGATCCGCTCGAGGTCGTCGAGATCCGCGAAACGCACCGTGACCTTGCCGCCCTTGGGTCCGTAGTCGATCTTCACCTTCGAGCCCAACTGGTCGGCGAGACGGCGCTCCAATTCGATGATCGCGGCCGGCCTCGGCTCCGTCGACCGCAGCCGCCCTCGAGAGCTGCGGCCGCCCTCGAGGCGCGTCCGCACCGCCTCCTCGACGCGGCGCACCGACCAACCGTCTCGCACCGCCCGCTCTGCGATCCGGATGGCGGCTCGCTCATCCTCGAGTCCCAGCAACGCCCGGGCAGCGCCTGCCTGGAGCTCGCCGCGGTCGAGCATGCCCTGGATCGCCGAGGGAAGCTGGAGAAGCCGTAGCGTGTTCGTCACCGCGCTTCGGCTCTTCCCGACACGTGTGGCGACCTCTTCGTGGGTCATGCCAAAATCTTCCAGGAGCTGACCGTACGCGGCGGCTTCCTCGAGTGGCGAGAGGTCCTCGCGCTGGAGGTTCTCGACGAGGGCCTCGGTGAGGTTGGCGGTCCCATCCGCCCGGTCCCTGATGAGCGCCGGTACCTCGGTGAGCCCGGCGAGCTCGGCTGCCCGCCAGCGTCGCTCACCCGCCACGAGCACGAACCGACCTTCCTCCTCATCAGGCCTCACGATGACCGGCTGGAGGACACCGACTTCACGGATCGAGGCGGTGAGCTCCTCGAGGGCCTCCTCGCCAAACCTCGTCCTCGGCTGGTGGGGATTCGGCCGGATCCGGTCGACCGGTACCTCGGCATATCCCCGCCCCGGCAGCTCGATGGGGATGATCGCATCGAGTCCCCGTCCCAGCCCGCTCTTACGTGCGGCCATGTCGCCTCCTGAACTCGCGGGCGAGCTCTCGATACGCAATCGCCCCGCGCGACATCGGATCGAACGCCTCGATGGGCTCACCGTACGACGGCGCCTCCGAAAGACGAACCGTCCTCGGGATGATCGTCTTGTACGTGCGCTCCCCGAAATGCGTCCGTACCTGGTCCACGACATCGGACGACAACGTTGTTCGACCGTCGAACATCGTGAGAATCACACCTTCAACTTCAAGCTGAGGGTTGAGGTTCTGCTTCACGAGCTGGATGTTGCGCATGAGTTGGCTCACACCCTCGAGCGCGTAGTACTCACACTGGATGGGGATCAGTACCTCCGTCGCCGCAGCGAGCCCGTTGACGGTGAGCAACCCCAGTGACGGTGGACAGTCGACGAGCACGAAATCGTACTGTCCCTCGATCTGACTGAGCGCCTTGGCAAGCCTGCCTTCGCGACTGAAGAGCGAGACAAGCTCGATCTCCGCACCGGCGAGATCGATCGTCGCCGGAACGAGAAAGAGCTCACGAACGCTCGTCGGTTCGATGACGTCCTCGATCGGTGTCTCGTCGACGAGCACCTCATACGTCGACGAAATGACGGCGGACCGGTCGACGCCCAGCCCGGAGGTCGTATTGCCTTGCGGGTCCAGGTCGACGAGGAGGATCCGCTCCCCCTGGAAGGCGAGGGCGGCACCGAGGTTGATGGCGGTCGTGGACTTGCCGACTCCACCCTTCTGGTTGGCGATCGCGATGATCGTCGATTCGTGGGTGTCGGACGTGTCCCTAGCTGTCCACACGACGATCCATCCTAAGGAGAGTTACGGGGGAGTCAAGGAGCTCGATCGGGACGCGGACGACGGTCGTCGTCAGCCCCGGCGCGTCCCCGCCCCCCGGCTCGTCCCCGGTTCGCGACACCGCCATCACGCCCACACCACCCGGTACGAGAAGTCGCGCGGCCCACCGGACGACCCGAGGCACCGTACCCACACCCCGAAACGTTGCCACATCATGCGTTTCGCGCCACGAAGATGCATCACCGACGTGTGCCTCGACGTTCTCGAGACCCACGACGCGACAGGCCCGGTGGATGAGATCGATCCGTCGCTCCCGACGATCGAGGGCGACGACCGAGACACCCGGCCACGCAATTGCCAACGGGATGGCGGGAAGTCCGATCCCGCTCCCGACATCGATGAGCGTGCGGGTCTCGTCATCGATCCCAATGGAGAAGAGCATGCTGTCGGCAAGATGCCGCGTCCAGACGCGTTCGTGCTCGGCGGGGCCGATCCCCCCAGCCGGCTGCGCTTCTCGAATGAGCCACGTTTCGAATGTTGCGAGCTGGTCCCACTGTTCCGTCGTGAGATCGCGACTCAGCCACTCGAGCACCCGTCGCATCGCCACCCTGTCCTTCATGAGACACCTGTCGTTCATGAGACATCAGCGTATCGCCGTGACGTTTCACGTGGAACATCTCACTGCCCCACGGCCCTGGAGAGGTCCGGAGGCGCGTCTGCGGCTTGTGGTGCTATTCCGCGGCAATGACGACCGACCGGTTTGGGTCCTCTCCCTCAGAGAAAGAGCGCACACCGTCGATCTCCGCGACGGCGTCGTGCACGACCTTCCGATCGGCCGGGTTCATCGGCTCGAGCATGACCTCCCCACCATCGGCCAGGATCTTCTCGGCGAGGTTCCCCGCATAGATCGTGAGCGCTTGCCGGCGACGCTCGCCGTAACCGGCGATGTCGAGCCGCATCCTCGGTGCTCCAAACGTCTTCCGTTGAACGACCGTACGCCCCAGCTCGAGAACCGAGGACATGATGACCCCGCGCTGCCCCACGAGGGCCTCCGTCTGGTCACCATCAACCCGCACGATGAGGATGTCACCATCGATCTCTGTGGTCACGGTCCCTTCGAGCCCAAACGCGCCGAGGAGTCCTTCGAGGAACTCTTTGGCGACTGACGCCTGTTCTTCGATGCCGGCACCCTCGTCGACGTCCTCCGCGGGCTCGTCACGCACGTCCGACATGTTTCCCTCCGGGGTTCGACGATCTGAGGTCTTTGCTGATGCATCACGAGCCTTTGCCGCCCGCTTCGCCCCAGCGGACGTGTCTTGCGAGGCTCTCGGCTGTTGGTCGCGCTCGCCCTGTGACGATCCCGATCTCGACCCTTTCCCACGCGACCCACGCCGTCTTCGCTTCCGGCGGCCCCGCTCCGGTGGCTTCGCTCGCGCGGTGATGACGGCGGGTTGCCCCCCGAGACCGAGGAAGCCGCCCTTGCCTTCCTGCACGACGGTGAATTCGACTCGATCCTCGGGGAGCCCGAGCTTCTCGAGCGCAAGGCGTTTTGCTTCGTCGACCGTCTTCGCCTGCGCCTCAACTTCGACGTCGTAGACGTCCATACGCCTATTTCCTCCTGCGCTTCTTGCGCTTCTTGCTCGCGTGGGGTGATGGACCCGTGTGCTTTCCCGGGCCCGGGTCGGGTTCCGGCTCCGGACTCGCGCGTTTGGACGTCCGTTCCTCGGTCTCATCCAATCTCAAGATCACCGCCTGCTGCCCGACACGGAACAGGTTGGAGACGGCGAAGTAGAGGACGAGCCCGGTCGGCCACACCCACGAGATCACACCAAAGAAGACGGGCATGATCTTCATCGCCGTCTGCATACCCTGCTGCTGCTGGAGTTGCTGCGGTGTCTTCCCAGAGTCGTCGGTGTTGCGCCTCCGTGTCGTCTGCCATTGCTGGTAGTACCCCGAGGCCATCACGATGAGCACGAGCAGTGCATACGGCAGCACCGAAACGAACCCTTCGCCCGAGAACACCTCGTTGGGACTCAGGCTCAGATCCATCGAGAGGAAGCTCGTCTTGCCATCGAGGATGGCCCCGGCGAGCGAGGAGTCCTCGGGGATGTACCCGGTGCTGAGACCGATAGTTCCGTCGTCGGCCGTTGTCGGGGTTGTCCTCAGCACCGAGAACAGGGCAAACCACACCGGCATCTGGATGAGGAGGGGGAGACAGCCGGCTGCGGGGTTGACGTTGCGCTCTTGATACAACGCCATGAGTTGCTGGTTGAGCTCCTGGCGATCTTGCTTGTACTCCTTCTGCAACCTCTTGATCTCAGGCTGGATCTCTTGCATCGCCTTCATCGAACGCGTCTGCTTGAGCGTCAACGGGAAGAGCGCAAAGCTCACCGCGAGCGTGAGGAAGATGATGGCGACCCCGTAGTTGGGGACGACGTCATAGAAGACGCCGACGAGCCAGCCGAGTGGTGGGGCGAGAATCGTGAACGGATTCACGCCCGATTCCGATCATCACGCGGTGGAACAGGATCGAATCCGCCTGAATGGAATGGGTGACATCTCACAAGGCGTGTGGTGGCGAGCCAACCGCCGCGAACGGCCCCATGTGTCTCGATGGCGTCCTGGGCGTATGCGGAACACGTCGGGTGATAGCGGCAGTTGGCGCCGAGGAGCGGAGACACGACGCGCCGGTACGCCGCGATGATCGCGACGAGCCACCAGCCCGGGTGGTAGGGCCGGAGCCGCCTGTCTCGCTCGGTCACCGTCATTCAGTCTCCCTCTGCCTCGTCCTCGTCTCGCCCGGACGCTACGGCTGCACCCAGCCAGTCGACGAGACGGCGAAACTCCACGTCGGCCGTCTCGGGCCCGGCAATGACGAGATACGCCGTATCGTCGTCCAGCGCAACCAGTGCCATCGCCTCACGGAGCCGGCGCTTGACGCGGTTGCGCGTCACCGCGTTCCCGATCCGTTTCCCGGCCACGAAACCCACCTGCGGGGGACCCTCGGCGCCCTCCGTGGTGAAGACGACGACATCGCCGCTGCGACGACGTCGCGTGCTCCGATGAGCCCTCCTGATAGCGTCGCGACCCCGTAGCGGAACGTAGGGTCGGCCGCTATGCGGTGAGTCGCCGACGTCCCTTTTCACGGCGGCGCTTGACGATGGTCCTGCCGGCGCGTGTGCGCATCCGGGCGCGAAACCCATGCTTGCGTTTGCGGCGGCGCACGTTCGGCTGGTAGGTGCGTTTCATGGAGGGGCACCGGGACGGGGTTGCGGTACGGCGGGCCAGGTTACGAACGGCCCAAACCCTTGTCAAAGAAACGCCCGCCGAGTCGGTGCGCCACGTCGCGTCGCACTCGGTGCCTTCTGCCCCCCAAACCCCCGGTTCACGCGAAAAGTGCCTCTCCCTCGCGAAACATTGATTAGGGCCAAAAGCGGCTCCTGGCACTGTGTGCACACGTTTCTCCCGTTTGGACGAGGCCGTCGAAACCCTTGAGGCACAACGGGTTTCGAGGATCAGATCGGCACCAAGGCAGCCGGCTAAGTCGCGTTTTGTCGTTGTTGAAGCCCTGGAAATCGGCTTTCTACACTCGCCGAGCGCTGCGCCGCGGCAGCGACGAACTTCCCCAGGAAGTGCGGAGAAGGGGAGTGCGTTCGCGGGGAGGCCGTGTGGTCAGGCGACTGGTTCTCCACATCTTGTGGATAGATGTGTGGACAGCGGGAGGGGGGCCTCTACAACGCCAGGTCAGGGAGTTCGACAGTTGGAAGTACAGACGTCCGCAACGCTCTGGGAGGAGTTCGAGCAGCGTCTTCGTGACCGGGTTCCTCCGACGGCCTGGCAGACGTGGCTCGAGCCGCTCGAAACGAATCTCGAGGACAGCACGCTTCGGCTCGAGGCACCGACGGAGTTCCACCTCCGCTGGGTTCGCGACCGCTACCAGCCGGCGATCCGCGAGGTGACGAGCGCCGTGTTCGGCGACGACATCGACATCGCCTTCTCGGCGCGCGAGGACGACGGTGAGGTGACACCCGCCGGCCGAGATGACCCCGCGGTTCCACCGCGGCCGACCTTGCCACCCCCGGCCCAGGACCTCGACTCACGCCTCATCGCCAAGTACACATTCGAGGACTTCGTCGTCGGTCCGTCGAACCGATTCGCCAACGCGGCGGCGATGGCCGTTGCCGAGCAACCCGGCAGCCAGTACAACCCGCTCTTCATCTACGGCCACGCCGGGCTCGGCAAGACCCACCTGCTCCACGCCGTCGGCCACCATCGGCGCGAGCTCGCCCCCGCGTCGGTCGTCCGTTACGTGTCCTCCGAGCAGTTCTTCAACGAGTTCATCAACGGGATCCGGCGCAAGACGATGGACGCGTTCAAGTCCCGGTACCGCACCATCGACGTGCTCCTCCTCGACGACGTCCAGTTCTTCGAAGGCAAAGAGCAGATCCTCGAGGAGTTCTTTCACACGTTCAACAGTCTCTATGAGACGGGGCGTCAGCTCGTCATCTCAGCCGACCGGGCACCCCGGCAACTCGCCAGCCTCGAGGACAGATTGCGGAGCCGGTTCGAGTGGGGCCTTCTCACCGACATCCAGCCGCCCGACGTCGAAACCCGACTCGCCATTCTGCGCAAGAACGCCGAGTTCTCGTCCACGCCGGTGCCCCTCAACGTTCTGGCCTTCATCGCCGAGATCGTCCTCGACAACATCCGCGAGCTCGAGGGCGCGCTGACCCGGGTCACCGCGTACGCGGCTCTCACCCAAGAGGAAATCACACTCGACATGGCAAGGGAGGTCCTTCAGGACCTCGGACCACAGGCGGAATCGACACCCGTGGACGCCGACACGATCATCGCCCGCACGGCGGGGACATACCACCTGACCGAGGAGGATCTCATCGGCCCCAGCCGGAAGCAGCCCCTCGCCCGGTCCCGTCAGATCGCGATGTACCTCTGTCGGGAACTGACGGACCTGTCGCTGCCGAAGATCGGCGCCCGGTTCGGCGGAAGGGATCACACGACCGTCATCCACGCCGTCGACAAGGTCAAGAAGCTCATGCAGAGCGACAAACAGGTCTACGACGAGGTCACAGACCTGTCACACCAGCTTCGCAGGATCTGAGGAGAAGTCCCACGTTGCCCACATGCCAGCGTTTCGTCATCCACATCCGGCCACGTTGCCCACACGTCATCCACATCCCCGGTGGACGACATCGAGGCCATCTGGCCAGGCGATTCGAGTGTTCTCCACAATCCACAGGCCCTACTACGACAACTACTGTTCTCTTCAAACATTCATCGACGTAGAGGAAGCAACCCACTGTGCGTATCCGAGCTGAGAGAGACGACCTCGCCGATGTGCTCGGCCGCGCCGCCCGGGCTGTTGGCACCCGGTCGCCGTTGCCGATTCTCCAGGGCGTCCTGTGTGAGGTCGCCGGCGGCACGTTGCACGTGACGGGAACTGATACCGAGGTGACGATCCGGACCAGGCTCGAGGTGGAAGTGCTCGAGGAAGGCAAGACGGTGATCCCGGCGAAGCTGGCCGCGGAGGCGGTCCGGAAGCTACCGGTGGGGGCGGTGGCGATGCACGCCGAGGCCGGGGAGGTGGAGATCACCGGCAACGGCCCGCGGTTTCGGCTTCGCGAGTATTCGGTCGACGACTTTCCGCAGCTCGACGTGGGGGCAGACGGTCCGGCGACCGAGATCGACGGGGACGTCCTGACGACGGCGCTGGCCCAGGTGGGCGTTGCCGCGTCTGCCGACGAGGCGCGGCCGACGTTGACGGGTGTGCTCTTCGAAGAAGAGGCCGAGGGTCTCCGCCTCGTCGCTACCGACTCGTACCGGCTCGCTGTCAAGGACCTCGAGGGCGTCGGTAGTCCGGGCACGGCCCTCGTGCCGTACCGGGCATTACGGGAGATCGCGCGGAGCATCGCGGATGCCAAGATCGGGTTGCGGTTCGGAGAGAGGGACGCAACGTTCACCTCGGATCGGGGGTCGATGACGGCGCGGGTCATCGAGTCGACGTTCCCGAACTACCGCCAGCTCCTGCCGGAGGCCTATCCAAACCGTCTCGTCGTCGAGCGGGCGGCGCTCCTCGATGCGATCGGCCGGGCATCGCTCGTAGCCGAGGACCACATTCCGGTCCGGCTCAACCTCCACGAGGGTGGCGTCGAGCTGACGGTGACCCGCCAGGAGGTCGGGGAGGAGACCGAGCACATCGAGGGAGAGTACGCAGGCGAGGAGATGACGATCGCGTTCAACACCCGCTACCTCACCGACGGGGTGGCTGCGGTGAGCACGGACGACGTCGTTCTCCAGACGATCGATCCCCTCAAGCCGGGTCTTCTCAGCGGCTCCGCGGGGATGGACTTTCGCTACCTCCTCATGCCGGTCCGGCTCTGAACCGGCGCGCCGGGGAGGGCCTCCGTGCGTGTGGTCTGGCTCGAGTTGAGGGACTTCCGCTCCTACGACGCGGTGTCCCTCGAGCCGGGCCCGGGGGTGAATGTCTTCATCGGTGACAACGGTGCCGGAAAGACGAACCTCCTCGAGGCGATCGGCTACCTCTCGGCGTTGCGTTCGTTCCGGGGCGCTCCGGATGCGGCGCTCATCCGTGATGGAGCTAGTGGCGCGGTCATCCGGGGAGGCATCGAGCGTGCCTCCGGCGAGGTGCGTGTCGAGATCGAGATCCCCGCAGAAGGCCGTCGGCGAATCCTCGTCAACGGCAAGCGACCGCGGCGCCATGGCGATGTCGCCGCCGGGATCCCGATGGTGGCGTTTCTTCCGGACGACCTCGATCTCGTCAAACGGGGCCCGGCGCAGCGGCGTGACTATCTCGACGATCTCGGGGCCCGGCTCTCCCCGTCGGTCGGGGCCAACCTCGTCGAGTTCGAGAAGGCGCTTCGGCAACGCAACACGCTGCTCCGGCGCGAGGGTCCCGCGGCCGACCTCCTGGCCCTCGAGGCGTGGGACGAGCGGGTCGCGACCGCGGGTGCCCGCGTCGTCGAGGACCGGCTCGATCTCATCGAGCAGCTTCGCCCCGTGCTCGGCGCAGCCCACTCCCGGGCCGGAGGGGGCTCGGGGATCGAGGTGCGGTATGCGTCGGCGTGGGCTGGGGCAGGCGTTGTCGCCGGCGGGGCCAATAGACGCCTGCCCGCGTTGACGGATTCGCTGCGAGAGGCGCTCTCCGCCCGACGAGTACGGGACCTCGAACAGCGGACGACGACGGCCGGGCCACACCGCGACGAGCCCATCGTGGAGCTCGACGGTCGCTCGTCCCGGAGCCAGGCGAGCCAGGGAGAGCAACGCACGATCGCGCTGTCCCTGCGGCTGGCGGCCTACGACCTCCTCGCGGCCCATCACGACACGGCACCCGTGCTCCTCCTCGACGACGTCCTCTCCGAGCTCGACCCGACTCGGGCCGCAGCAGTGCTCGAGCTCCTGCCGAGAGGCCAGGTTTTTGTCACGACGGCGCGAGATGATGACGTCGCGGCGGTGGGGTGGCGGTGGACGCGTTCCGGCCACGACGCGTCATGGCAGAGCGACGATGCAGGAGGCACGGGGTGAACTCCGGAGCGAGCCGACAGCGAGGTCTTGGAGGGGGCGACGGTGGCGCGCTCGAGCCCGTGTCGGGTGTGCTCGACGCGCTCATGGCCGGGCTCGGCGGGGGAGTTGAGGGCCTCGGTCGGATCCGTGAGGCGTGGGGGGAGATCGCTGGCGAGCAATGGAGAGCCCGGACGAGACCAGTCGCCGTGAGCGGCGACACGCTGGTCGTCGAGGTGCCCGACGGGGCCACCGCGTCGCTGGCGAGGTACGAGACCCGCCGGTTCGTCTCCCGGGTTCGCGCCATCGTCCCCGAGGCCGCCGTCGCTGCCGTGAGGGTGCGCGTCGCGCCAACCTCTTGGACCCCGGAAACGTAGTTCTACCAGGGATTTCGGCTATAATGACATTCTTGTCAGTCCATCCGACATCGCCCGATTGATCGGCCCCCGAGGAGACCCGTGAGCACTGCGAAATCGTCGTCCAGCGCGTCCTACGAGGCGAAGGACATCGAGGTCCTCGAGGGCATCGAGCACGTCCGCAAGCGGCCGGCGATGTACATCGGGACCACTGGTCCCAAGGGTCTCCATCACCTCATCTGGGAGGTCGTCGACAACTCGGTCGACGAGGCGATGGCGGGGTACGCAACTCGAATGGACGTGACCCTCCTCGCCGACGGCGGCGTCCGTGTCAAGGACAACGGACGGGGCATCCCGGTGAAGAAGCACCCCAAGACACGCGAACCCGCCGTGACCACGGTCCTCACGACACTCGGCGCCGGGGGGAAATTCGAGTCGGGTGCCTATCAGGTCTCCGGCGGGCTTCACGGCGTCGGCGTCTCGGTCGTCAACGCCCTGTCGACGCGGCTCGACGTCGAGGTCGTGCGCGAGGGCCACCGGTGGACGCAGACGTTCGCGTACGGCAAGCCGAAGGCGACGCTGAAGAAGGGAAAGGCGGCGAAGCGGACCGGGACGACGGTCACGTTCTGGGCGGATCCCGAAGTGTTCTCGGAGGGCGTCACGTACGACCGGACCGTCGTCACGACGGGGTTGCGCGAGATGGCCTTCCTCAACAAGGGCCTCGAGATCCGCCTCGTCGACGAGCGAGGCCCGGAGCCCGTCGAAGAGCGGTTCCAGTACAAGGGCGGGCTCGTCGACTTCGTCAAGCACCTCAACGGCTCCCGCGACCCGATCCACAAGCAGATCGCGTACTTCGGGGAGTCCGGTGACGACTCCGAGGTCGAGATCGCCCTCCAGTGGACGAACGGCTACAACGAGACGATCCTCAGTTTCGCCAACAACATCAACACCCACGAGGGCGGCACCCACGAGGAGGGATTCCGCAAGGCGCTGACGAGGGCGATCAACGACTTCGCTCGGGGGAGGGGCATTCTCAAGGAGAAGGACGGCAACCTCGCGGGGGAGGACGTCCGGGAGGGCATCACGTCCGTCGTCTCCGTGAAGGTCCGCCAACCTCAGTTCGAAGGCCAGACGAAGACGAAGCTCGGCAACACCGAGATCCGGTCGTTCGTCGAGAAAGCGATGAACCAGGCACTCCCGGAATGGCTGGAGCGCCATCCCGGGGATGCCCGCCGGATCGTCGACAAGGCGTCGACCGCGGCCAAGGCGCGGCTGGCGGCCCGCCAGGCCCGCGACCTCACGAGACGCAAGAGCCTCCTCGATTCGGCCGGTCTCCCCGGCAAGCTGTCGGACTGCTCGTCGAAGGATCCCGCCGTCTCCGAGCTGTTCATCGTCGAGGGCGATTCGGCCGGCGGTTCGGCAAAACAGGCACGCGACAGCCAGTTCCAGGCGATCCTCCCGATCCGGGGCAAGATCATCAACGTCGAGAAGAACCGCATCGACCGGGTGTTGAAGAACAACGAGATCCAGTCGCTCATCACCGCTGTCGGGACCGGGATCGGCGACGAACTCGACCTGCAGAAGTGCAGGTACCACAAGATCGTGATCCTGACCGACGCCGACGTCGACGGAGCCCACATCCGCACGCTCCTGCTGACGTTCTTCTTCCGGCAGATGCCGGAGCTCATCGAGGCGGGATACGTCTTGATCGCCCAGCCCCCGCTCTATTCGGTGAAGGTGGGAGGGAAGACGCGCTGGCTCCACAACGACGCCGAGTTGGAGGCGCTCCGTGCCGAACTCAACGGCAAGAAGCTGACACCACAGCGGTTCAAGGGACTCGGCGAGATGAACGCGGACCAGCTGTGGGCGACGACCATGGACCCCGGGACGCGTCAGCTCCTCCGTGTCGACCTCGAGGACCAGTTCCGGGCGGAGGAGGTCTTTGCCACGCTCATGGGCAACGACGTCGACGCCCGTCGCACCTTCATCCAGCAGAACGCGAAGGACGTGCGGTTCCTCGACTTCTGACCCCACCACCCACAGAACACCATCCACCGAAACGGAGAACGCGAGCACCCCATGGCCGGCGACGAGGTGAGAGACGACATCAGACCCATCGAGATCGAGCGCGAGATGCAAGACTCGTTCCTCGAGTACGCGATGTCGGTCATCGTGTCGAGGGCGCTGCCGGACGTCCGTGACGGCCTGAAGCCGGTGCACCGCCGGCTCCTGTACTCGATGTGGGACACCGGTATGCGCCCGGGAACGCCGTTCCGGAAATCGGCGCGTGCGGTCGGCGACGTCATGTCGCGGTTCCACCCACACTCCAACGACGCCATCTACGACGCCCTCGTCCGGTTGGGCCAGGACTTCGCCTCCCGGTACCCGCTCGTCGAGCCGCAGGGCAACTTCGGCACGGTCGACGATCCGCCGGCGGCGATGCGCTACACGGAGGCGAGGCTCGCCAGGCTCGCCGAGCACATGCTCGACGGGATCGCAGAGGACACCGTCGACTTCGTCGAGAACTACGACGGTCAGGACGTCGAGCCGACCGCGTTGCCCGCCCGGTTCCCCAACCTCCTCGCCAACGGCTCCACCGGCATCGCCGTCGGGATGGCGACGAACATCCCGCCGCACAACCTCGCAGAGGTGATCGACGCTTGCCTCCACGCCCTCGAAAACCCCGACGCCGACGCCGAGGCACTCACCGAGTTCGTCAAGGGCCCCGACTTCCCGACTGGGGCCTACATCATCGGGAACAAGGGCATCAAGGACGCGATGCTCACCGGGCGGGGCTCGGTCCGGATGAGGGCTGTCACCGAGGTCGTCGAGCTCAAGCGCGGCAAGACCGCCATCGTCGTCACCGAGATCCCGTACCAGGTCGCCATCGACCGGATCATGGAGAAGATCGCGGACCTCGTCGAGGCGAAGACGATCAGCGGCATCTCCGAGCTCCGCAACGAGTCGAACCGGGATGGCATCCGCATCGTCATCGAGCTCAAGCGGGAGGCCAACCCCCACGTCATCCTCAACCAGCTCTTCAAGCACACCCAGCTCGAGGAGAACTTCGCGGTCAACGCCGTCGCCCTCGTCGACGGCGTGCCGCGGACGCTCAACGTGGCCCAGATGGTGCACCACTACCTCGCCCACCAGGTCGACGTCATCGAGCGGCGCTCCGCGTTCCGTCTCCGCAAGGCGGAGGAGCGGGCGCACATCGTCGAGGGCCTTCTCGTCGCCCTCGACAACATCGACGAGGTGGTGAGGATCATCCGCGGTTCGGACGATGTCGAAACGGCCCGGGCGACGTTGATGGAGAGCTTCGAGCTCACCGAGATCCAGGCGAACCACATCCTCGACATGCCGCTGCGGCGCCTCACCGCGCTCGAGACGTCGAAGCTGCGCGAGGAGCATGAGACGCTCATGGAGACGATCAAGGACCTCAAGGCCATCCTCGGCTCGGAGAAGCGCCGGAAGAAGGTCGTCGCCACCGAGCTCGGCGAGATCAAGGAGAAGTACGGCGACGCCCGGCGGAGCCGGATCATCGCGGACGATGGTGAGCTCTCCCTCGAGGACCTCGTCGCCGACGAGGAGCTCGTCGTGACGATCACCGCCGCCGGGTACGTCAAGGCCGTCCTCGCCAAGACGTACCGCACCCAGGGTCGGGGCGGTCGGGGCATCCGCGGCGCCAACCTCCACCGCGACGACGTCATCAACCACGTGCTGCACACGACCGCGCTGGCATACCTGCTCTTCTTCACGAACCGGGGCAAGGTGTACCGGATCCGCTCCCATGAGCTGCCCCGCAAGGAGCGCACCGCCAAGGGCACCTTGGTGCAGTCGGTGCTGCCGATGGACGCAGATGAGCGCGTCGAGGCGATCATCGACACCCGGGACTACGAGAGCTTCCGCCACCTCGTCATGTTCACGAAGAAGGGGCAGGTGAAGAAGACGAAGTTCTCCGACTACGACTCCCGCAACTCGGTGCTCGTCGCTATCAAGTTGCAGGAGGACGACGAGGTCGTCTCGGTGCGGCGGACGTCGGGCGACGACGACCTGTTGATGTTCACGAGAGCCGGCCAGGGCATCCGCTTCGGTGAGCACGACGTTCGCCCCATGGGTCGTGACACCCAGGGGGTTCGGGGGATCCGTCTCCGTGATGGTGACGAGGTCGTCTCGGCGGTGCGGGTGTCGAACGGTGCCGAGGTCCTTCTGTTGACGAGCGGCGGCTACGGGAAGCGGACGAAGACCGACGAGTTCCCGAAACAAAAGCGGGGCGGACTCGGCGTCAAGGCGATGAAGCTCACCCGGGTGCGAGGGAAGCTGGTCGCCGCGCTCAGCGTCGCCGCCGGGGGCGAGATCGTCGTCACCTCGACGGACGGGATCGTGATTCGTCAGGGCGTCGACTCGATCAGCCGGCAAAAGCGGGACTCCACCGGCGTGCGGGTGATGAGCGTGGAGCCGGGGGCAGGGCTGTCTGCGGTTGCGCTCGTCCCACGGGAAGACGACGCGTGATGGGAACCGACACCGGCTCGAAGGCGTTCAGACTGGCAGTGGCGCGGGGTTGGATCACGGCGTCCCTACAATCCGGGATGTCCTAGGAGCCGAATATGGCAGTTCGACGAGTCCGCAGGGTCGTCAGACGAATCGACCCGTGGACGGTCCTGAAAATCTCGCTGGTCTTCAACGCCATCGCCGGGCTCGTCTTCGTGCTCGGGGTGTGGGTGGTGTGGTCGCTGTTGCTCCAGAGAGGGATCCCGGAGCGCATCGTCGAGATCTTCGAGGCGATCCGCATCACGGTCTCGGTGGACGGCGAGTTGTATTTCCGCATCGTCGTCTTCCTCGCCGTCGTCGGCGCCGTTGCCATGACGGCGATCATGACGCTGGGCGCCGTGCTCTACAACCTCATCGCCGACCTCGTCGGCGGGCTCGAGTTGACCGTGCTCGAGGAGACCTACAACGTCGCACCACAGACGGCAGCCCAGCCACGGGTGCGCCCGCCGGTCCACCGTCCCGCGACTGGCAACGGCGAAGTGGAGGCACCGGCCCGGTCCGTGGTCCCGGCCCGGCCCGCGGCCACCGACCAACCACCGCCGGCCGCCGAAGCGGAGCCGCTCGGGGACCTCGAAGCCGAGGAAGGGACCTCCGAGGAGACACCCGACGAGGCCGTCGAGGCGGCGAAGACGGGCACGGAGGGCTGATTCCCCAAGGGTCGGATAAGCCGGGTTTTCGCGAGTTTGTCGCGTAGCATCGGTCCTCCCCGCCCGAGGCCGATTCCGGTGCACCGACGATTCGTTGTTGCTCTCTGTGCTCTCCTGGTGGTGTCGGCGTGTGCTTCGCACGACGAGCGCGCTGCACCGCTCGAGGAGGTCACGATCGACGGCGTGTTGGTAGGGAGCGTCGTCGACGGTGACGGAGACGGCGCAGGACGTGCCTTTGCGATCGACGAGGTGGTGTGGGACCGGGGTCCGCACCGCAATGCCGAGGGCGCCCTCGTGATCCCTGATGCCATCGAGCCGGGTGACGAGATCCGTCTCGTCACCGACGTCGCCCTCGACCCGGAAGGGCGCTACGTCGTGCTGGCGGCGCGCCCGGACTCGGTCGCGCCCTCCGGGCCCTGGGGAACGATCGGCATCCTCGATGCGGGCTCGCACGAGATGGTGGAGACCTTCCTCCCCGCTCCTCGCGAGTTGTTGCTGCCAGGGGAATCGGGTCCGGAGGCGGAGATGAGGGCCCTCGTCGAACTGCTCGGCGACGTGGTTCGGCATCGCAACGCCCGGGAGCTGCCCCGGCCGGTGTCGCGACGTCTCGCCCGGGCCACACAGCTCACCGAGGTGCGTGGCGGCGGAAACGCCGTCGTCGAGGCGGTGGGAATGCCCATCGAGGAGTATCTCGTCATCGATCCGTCGCTCCGGGTGATCCCGCCAATGCCAGAGCTGCCGCCAGGAGTCGTCGAGCTGCTCGATCTCGAGGCGATCCACGCCGCGATCGTGCTGCCGGCCGGGTTCGCTGCGGACCGGTGGGGCATCGGGCTGGTGAGTCCCGCAGGGCTGTTCGGCCCGATCCGGATCGAGGAAGGCCAGCGAGTCGTGGAGTTCGACGCCGTGCGTCAGCGAGGCTCGGGTGTGACGCTCGTCGCGTGGCCGGCCCCGCCCACCGACCCTCGCCGCGCCCTCGCCACCGGGGTGGCGGTCGGCGACGAGGCGCTCGCCGCCACCATCTTCGACCTCAGTGCCGACCACGAGGCGGCGCTGACCCTCGTCATCGATCTCGCCCGCGGCACGGTGTCCTCGATGCCACCGACCGACGCCTCCGAGCTCGCCGCTGCCGTAGGCGGCTGACGGGCCGCCGCTGTCGGTACCGGTGCCTCAAGACGCCGGGACCGCGTCTGGCGGGACGGGATGCCTCAGCGCGTCTCGAGCGAGTAGGCCGCAACGTCGAGCCCGGCGCGGAGCGCGGCGGCGAGATACGACTCCGCCGCCCAGGCGGGTCGGTGTGCGCCCGGGGCGTAGGCGTCGATCGCGAGTGCTGCCGCGGCGAGGGCGAGGGCTTCGAGGTGGGCGGCGAGGTCTGCGACTCCGACGATCCGGGTGACGACGCCGCCGGCGGACGCCGAGGTGACCCTGGCGATGGCTCCGGCCCACGGCCCGAGAACCGGAGCGACGAATGCCGCGTACCCCGGCTCCGTCGGCGACGGCCGCGCCCACCTGGCGCCGACGGGATCGGGAAACGGGATCGGTTCGCCGCGTCGAAGGGGCGAACCCGGCTCCGTCCAGGCGACGCCGACCTCGAGGATCTCTCCACCACGGGCGGTCTCGTGGGAGGCGAGGGCCGGGGCGATGCCCGAGGCGAGGTTGGCACCGATGAGGAGCGTCCGATCTGCGGACGCGAAACGTGGCCCGTATTCCTCGTCGAACCCCTGGCCGTCGGCGAAGATCACGCAGTCGATGCCGGCAGCGAGGGCCGTGCGCACCACGACCACCGGTTCCTCCGTGTCGTCGGAGACGAGGAGGTCGTAGTCGGCGACCTCCGTGGCGCGCTCGAGACGGGCATCGTCGTCACGGGGGGCACGTGCTACGAGGCCAAGGGCCTCGAGCCCCGGCTCTCCGAGAAGGATCCGCCCCGTCCTCGTTCCGACCTCGCCGTGCTGATCGAGCGCGATTCGCATCGGGTCAACGCGGGCTGCGGTGGCGTTCCGCCGGCTCCCAGTTGCCCTCGGAGCGGGGTCGACGCACCGGGCGCCTCAGGAACAGGGCCAGACCGGCGAGCGCACCGAGGAGGGCGAAGAAGCGGCCGCGTCCACTCATCGGCCCGCAGGGTAGCCAGGGCGCGCAACGGTGCGACCGACGCCTCACCGGATCGGCAGGTTCGTCGCCTCTGCGCACACTTCCTCGATCGCCGTCGGGTTCGTGGGCACCGCTGCAGTCAGGTTCTCGTGTCCGGCCTCGGTGAGGACGACGTCGTCCTCGATCCGTACGCCGATGCCGCGCAGATCGGTGGGAATGGGGTGCTCCACCCACCTCGCAGCTGCTCGCTCCTGCTCTTCGAGCTTGCGCGCCTCGTCGCTGCCGATGAGGAGCCGCCGCTCGACCCACTCCTCGAGGTCGTACTCGAGCAGCGGCAGGCGGACCGCCTCCCGATCGGGGTCGACGTAGAGCCCGGGCTCGATGGTGAAGGTCATGCCCGGCTCGAGGAGACGAGGCTTCCCGTCGACGCCGTAGCTGCCGGCGTCGTGGACGTCGAGGCCGAGCCAGTGGCCGGTGCCGTGCATGTAGAACTCCCGGTAGTGGTGCATCGCGAGCACCCGTTCGACCGGTCCGGGCAGGAGCCCGAGCGCGACGAGGCCCTCGGCGATGGTGGCCACGGCGGCGTCGTGCACGTCGGTCATCGTCGAGTCGGGACGGCTCATCTCGAGCGCGGCGTGCTGGGCGGCGAGCACGACGTCGTAGACGCTCCGCTGGGATGCCGAGAACCGGCCCGAGGCCGGGTAAGTGCGGGTGATGTCCGCCGAGAAGTAGTCGAACTCGGCGGCGGCATCGACGAGGACGAGATCGCCCTCGTCGATCCGCCTCGCGTTCTCGGTGTAGTGGAGGGTGCAGGCGTTGGAGCCCGAGGCAACGATCGAGGGGTAGCCGTTTCGCGCCGATCCGTTGATGCGGAACGTGTACTCCATCGCGGCCTGGATCTGGTACTCGAAGAGTCCCGGCCTGGTGAACCGCATCGCCTCGAGGTGACCCAACCCGCTGATCCGGCACGCCTCCCTCAGCGCGGCGAGCTCCTCGGGGCCCTTGTGAAGCCGCGCCTCGTGGAGCAGCGCCGCGGCATCGCGAATCTCGGTCGGCACCGGCCTCCCGAAGCGTGTTCCCACCCCCCGCACCTTCGTGGCGAGACGGGTGAGTCTCGCCGTGAACTCGGCGTTCCTCAGCGACGTGTACACGGCGCGCCTGCCCGGCATCCGCTTGGTGAGTTCGGCGTCGAGGCTTGCGATCGGGTACGCGCTATCGGCCCCGAACCTCTCTTTCGCACCCTCGATGCCGGCGCGGTGGCCGTCCCACATCTCCCGCTCCCGGTCGCGAGGCCGGACGAAGAGGACAAAGCGCTCCGTCGGGTGCCCGGGATCGATGAGGGCGACCGCATCGGGCTCTTCGAAACCGGTGAGGAACCAGAAGTCCGAATCCTGGCGGAATGTGTGATTGACGTCGCTGTTGCGCGGGGTCTCGCGACCCCCGGCGATGACTGCAAGGGCCCCGCCCAGCTGCTCGGCGAAGCGGTCCCGCCGGACGGCGAAGACGGCTTGGTCCATCGGCATGGGGACCAGGGTACCGGCCCCCGGTCCGCGTCCCCGCGCTCGGGTACACTGCCGGTGCCCGGGCTACGGGGTCCGGGTCCCGTGCAACGGAGCGAAGTCCGGTCCGAATCCGGCGCTGTCCCGCAACTGTGAAGCCCCTCCGGGGGACGAGCCAGGTCGCCTCCCGGCATGGTGGCTGTTGCCGCTCTCGGAGGAGGGGTGTCCGCAGCGACCGGACAGGTCTCCTCCAGAGAGAGGAGACCTCCCGATGCGACGCTTCCCAGCCCTTCTCGCAGCGACCGCCCTGCTCGCGGCGGCCTGCGGCGACACCGCAGCGACCCCCGGACTCGCGCCGACGGCTGCACCCACGACAACGGCGGCGACGACGACCACGGCGGCGATGATGCCCGGCGCGAGCTTTCCGGCCACGATCTCGGCGGACAACGGACACGTCACGATCGACGTGCGTCCGGAGCGGATCGTCTCGCTGTCGTCGACCCACACCGAGGTGCTCTACGCGATCGGAGCCGGAGGCCGGATCGTGGCCACCGACCTCACGTCGAACCACCCGGCGGCGGCGAACGAGACGCCGAAACTCGACTCGTTCAACTTCAACGTCGAGGAGGTCGCCGGGTTCGACCCAGACCTCGTGATCCTGGCATTCGACTTCCAGGGCGAGAGCGAACAGCTGTCGGCACTCGGGATCGCGCATCTCGTCCTCGGCCCCCCCTCCGATGTCGACGGGATGCTGGAACAGATCGTCGCCGTCGGCCGCGCCACCGGGAATGAGGACGAGGCGGTCGACCTCGTCGACGACCTGGCCGAACGCATCGACGGCATCGTCGCCGAGGCCGGCGACGTGGCCGGGGTCTCGTTCTTCCACGAGGTGGACGAGACCCTCTACTCGACGACGTCGGCGTCGTTCCTCGGCGACGTCTACGCCCGCCTCGGTCTCGTCAACATCGCGGACGAAGCCGATCCGGGGAACCCCTTCCCCCAGCTCTCGCCGGAGTACATCATCGCCACCGACCCGGAGATCGTGTTTCTCGGCGATGCCGGCTTCGGCGTGACGCCCGAGTCCGTCGCCGACCGGCCCGGGTGGGACGTGCTCACCGCGGTCATGGCAGGGAACGTCTTCCCGCTCGATGCCGACGTCGCCGGGAGATGGGGCCCGCGCACCGTCGACCTCATGGGGCAGATCCTCGAGTTCGCCGAGGAGACGGTGTCGTGACCGGGACGGCGGCCGCTGTCGGCCCTGCCCGGCTACGGGGCAGGACCCTCCTCGCAGCGCTGGGCGCGGTCGCCGTCGTCTCCTCGATGTCGCTCCTTCTCGGCCCGGCGTCGGTGAATCCGTGGGGTGCGATCCTCGAGACGCTCGACCGGCTCCCGCTCGTGTCGATCGACTCGGGTCTCGACGCGCGCGAATCGGCGATCATCTGGGAGCTCCGCCTGCCCCGGCTCGTCCTCGCGGGTCTCGTCGGCGCCACGCTCGCCATCGCCGGCGGCGCCTATCAGGGAGTGTTCCGAAACCCCCTTGCCGACCCCTACCTGCTCGGCGTCGCCGCCGGGGCCGGGCTCGGCGCCACGATCGCGATCGTCTCCACCGACGTGACGACGTCGGTTCCCCCCCTCGCGTTCGCCGGCGGCGCCCTAGCCGTGCTGGCCACGTACGGCCTTGCCCGGGTCGGGGGGAGGAACAGGTCGGGGATGACGCTCATCCTCTCCGGCGTCGCGGTCGCGGCGTTCTTCACCGCGCTGCAGACGTTCCTCCAGCAACAGCACGCCGACACGATCCGTCAGGTGTTCAGCTGGATCCTCGGCCGCCTGTCGACGGCGGGGTGGGGCGAGGTCCGTCTTCTCCTGCCGTATGCCGTCGTGTCCTGGGTCGTGCTCCTCGCCCATCGCAGGCACCTCGACGTGCTCGCCGTCGGCGAGGACGAGGCGGGTGCGCTCGGCATGGACATCGGCCGAGTCCGACTCGTCGTCGTGTTGGCCGCCACGCTCGGGACAGCGGCGGCGGTCGCGGTGAGCGGGCTCATCGGATTCGTCGGGATCATCGTTCCCCACATGATCCGCCTCGTTTCGGGCCCCTCCCACCGGAGCCTTCTCCCCCTTTCGCTCGTGATGGGAGCCGGGTTTCTCGTGCTCACCGATCTCGTCGCTCGCACGGCGATGAGCGGAGGTGAGCTGCCGATCGGGGTCGTGACGGCCTTCGTCGGTGCTCCGTTCTTCGCGTTCGTCCTCGGCACGTCTGCGAGGACGGCATGAAGGCCGCGGTTCACTGTCGCGGGGTGGCGGCCGGGTACAACGGGGTCTCCGTGCTCGACGGGGTCGATCTCGACGTGGCTCCCGGGGAGTGGGTTGCGATCATCGGACCGAACGGAGCCGGCAAGACGACCCTCTTGCGGGCGGTCACCGGCCTCGTTGCCGCCACCGGAACGGTGGAGCTCCGGGGTCGCGCGGTGTCGTCGTTGCGCCGACGCGAACTCGCCGCCGTCGCCGCGCTCGTTCCGCAGACACCGGTGATCCCGGAGGGGATGACCGTGCTCGATTACGTCCTCCTCGGCAGGACGCCGTACATCCCCTACTGGAGGTCCGAGACGGTCGGCGACGTCGACCGGGTCCGACAGGTGCTCGAAGATCTCGACCTCGCCGGCTTTGCCGGCAGGGTCATGGGCTCCATGTCCGGCGGGGAGCGGCAGCGGGCGATCCTGGCGCGGGCGCTGGCCCAGGACGCTGCGGTGCTCGTCCTCGACGAGCCGACGACCGGACTGGATCTCGGCCACCAGCAGCAGGTCCTCGAGCTCGTCGACTCGATGCGGCGCCGTCACGGCCTCGCCGTGCTGAGCGCACTCCACGACCTGACGCTTGCGGCCCAGTTCTCCGACAAGGTGGTCCTCCTCGCCGGGGGCACCGTGGTGGCGACGGGCCCGCCCGGCCGCGTCCTCACCCCGCAACGCCTCGCCGCCGAGTTCGGGTCCGACGTCCGGGTCCAGCACTTCGGTGACGGGACGATGGCGATCGTCCCCATGAGGGCCGGCGGGCGTCCGGGTCCGCCGGGTCGATCAGCCGATAGAGGCGTCGACGAGGAACCCGACCACATAGGCGACGATGCCGCCGACACCGGCGATGACGAGGTTCTGGGAGCCGGCGACGACCGGATGTGAGTCAGTGATGCTCGTCTTGACGGCCCCGACGGCGAACAAGCCGACGGCCGTCAGCACAGCGGCGAGGGCGAGGCCGAAACCGGTGCTGTCGGTGAACACGAAGGGGAGGATCGACGTGGCAGAGCCGAGGAGGAACAACAGGCCGGACATCATCATCGCCCGGAAGGGGCTGCGGACCTCGGTCTCGACGATGCCGAACTCGAGGACCTTCATCGCGTTGAGCAGCGTCTCGTCGTCCTGGGAGAAGATCTCGACCACGCCATCGAGCTCGTGCTCGGGGATCCCGAGGTCGGCGAGCATCTCGCGCAGCTGGGTGACCTCCGCGTCGCGGTGAAACCTGATGTGCTCGCGTTCGAGGGCGATCTCGCGGTCGAGCACCTCTTGCTGGGACTGGGTGGCGAGGTACTCGCCGGCGGCCATCGAGATCGCGCCGGCGATCGCCCCGGCAACGGCGGTGAGCAGAACCTGATTCGCGTTGAGGCCGCCCCCGATGACTCCGGCGACGAGGAGGAAGATGGAGACGAGGCCGTCGTTGACGCCGAGGATGATGTCCCGGATGTACTGGCGGGTCTCGCCGACGTGGGGGACGTAGGGCACGGTTGGGCTGTCGGCGGGTTGGGCCGGCGGATTGGTCATCACGGGCAAGTGTATCCGGGCGCCGTGACGGTACCGAAAGCGGGGTGCTCTAGTGTTTGGCGCGAAGGAGGTTCGAGGTGGTCGAGCGTGACCCAGCCCCCGTCACGGAGCAGCACGTGGCCGCACATCCGTTCGTGAGGGGGCTCGAAGTCGACGACGTCGCGGCACTGCAGCGCCTGGCGACGGCGGTCGAGTTCGAGTCCGGTGATGTGATCTTCTCGGTGGGGGAGCCGGCGGAGGCGTTCTATCTCATCCGGACGGGACTGGTCGCGCTCGAGCTGCCGGACCGGTCGGGGATGTCGCGCACGATCCAGACGCTCACGGAGGGCTCGGCGCTGGGGTGGTCCTGGATGTTCGAGCCGCGACGATGGCAGTTCACCGCCGTTGCCCGGACGCCGGTGCGGTCGATCGCGTTCGATACCGGGGAGCTGCGGGCGCTCTTCGAGGCGGAGCCGGCGACCGGCTTCAGGATCCTCGGCAGGGTGGCCGAGCTCATGGCGGAGCGACTTCACGCCACGCGACGTCAGGTGGTGGAGCTGAGCGGGGGCTGAGCACCGCCGCTCACATCGGGCGCGGTAATGTCATCGGGAAATGGCAAAAGAACCGGGTGGCATCGACCGCAGTTCGCCCGTCCCCATCTACCACCAGCTGAAGGTGCTGCTCCTGGCCGAGATCGCCGCCGGCCGGTACCCCGAGGGACGCCGGCTCCCCACCGAGCACGAGCTCTGCGACCGCTACGGGATCAGCCGGAGCCCGGTGACGAGGGCCCTCACCGAGCTCGCCGACGAGGGCGTCGTCGTCCGCCGCCGCCGACTCGGGACCATCGTGGATCCCGGCTGGGCGCCGCCGGGGCCGGGCCCGGCGAAACCGGTGGCGCTGGTGCCGGACGCACCGTGGGTTGGTGCGGCGGGGATCGGGACCGGCGGCGCCGGGGTGATGGATGTCCGTACCTGTCCTCCCGACGAGGTGCAGACGCGCCTCGCCGCCGCAGTGGGGGAGGGCTCGGCGCCCGACATCGCGCTCGTCGACTCATCGGAGGTGGCGGCGCTCGTCGCAGCCGGCTTCGTCCACCACCTCGGCGAGTTGGACGAGCCATGGGCAAATGATCTCGCACTGGACGTCCCCGCCACGGCGGCGACGGGGGGCTACGGTGCCCCGGCGGCGGCCCGCCTCACCGGGCTGTGGCTGCATCGTGGCGCCGCGGGAGAGGCGGCAGCGTCGTGGGAGGGGCTTCGCGAGCTGGCCAGGGCCGCCCGTGACGGTGATCCGGGAGTCGTGTCACCGCTCGTCATGGCGGCCGGCGGCCGACCGCGGGCCGTCGCCGAAGCCGTCGTGGCGCTGGTGGCATCCCACGGCGGGGCCGTCATCGACGACGCCGGCATCGCCGTGGCCTCCCCCGAATCGGTGGCGGCGCTGGAAGCCCTGCGCTCCATGGTCGCCGAGAGCCTCATGTCGGCCGACGTCGCCTCCTACCGGGAGGCAGACGTCGCCGTCCGGCTCGCGACCGGCGCCGCCATCGCCGCGATCGGGCGTAGCGACCTCGCCCCGGAGGTCGCATCGGCCGCCGGTGTCGCACCGGCCGCCGTCTGGGACCATTTCGCCTTTGCGCCGCTCCCCGGCTCCGGCATCGGGGCTCCCTCGGCTTGCGTCGGCTCGTGGTCCTTCGTCGTGCTCCGCCAGTCGCAGCAGGCGCGCGCGGCCGCTGCGGCGGTCAGGGGAGTGATCGAGGCGGCGCCCCCGGTTCCGTCGGCGGCGAGCGGGCTCGTGCCGGTGCGCAGCTCCATCGCCGAGATCTCGATGCTTCAGGACCCCGGCTACCCGCTCGCCGACGCGCTCCGAGCCGCCGTCGTGCCACGGAGCACGGGTGCGGCTGCGGTCGTCGCCGCGGAGCTCCGCCGGCTGGTGCAAACGGCGATCACCGGAGGTATTCGCGTCCCGGAGGCTGCAGCGATGTGCGGCCGTGTCCTCGCCGCGGTGACCGGCGCTTGACCGGCGTCAGAACGCCCCGTACGCCTGGAGCGCCGGCTCGAGGACGACCGCGACGAGGTCGTTGCGCTCGATGCCATCGCTGAGGAGGAGGATGAGCCCGATGATTCCGTCACCGTCGGCGAGGGCCACGTCGACGGCGAATCGGTCGAGGGCCCCGGTGAACAACCGCCAATCGACGTCGCCCGCCGTCACCGTTCGATCGAATTCGAACGCGGCGTCGAGCCCGAGCTGCTCCTCGTAGAGCCCGAGGACGAAGGACTCCGCGAACGAACCGGGGATGACCTGCTGAACGAGGGTGGTCTGATCGAGACCGGTCGAGCCCCTCGACCACACCCCGGGGCCGACGCTCTCCCAGCCCTCGGGGACCACGCCGACGATCGTGAAGCCGAAGATGTCCTCCTCGAAGGGGACGAGCGTGATCGCATCCGGATCGAACGGCGCCGCCACGAACGGGACCGGATCCATCGCCGCGACGCAGCCGGTGTCGGGTGACCGGGCCGGATCGGCGATGAACGCGAGCGTGATCGCCGTCGGGCAGTCCGCGGCGATCGAGGTGCCGTGCCCCAGGGTGGGGAACTCGACGTAGAAACTGTTCTCGAGGGTCTCGGCGACCTCGAGGCCCCACCGGGGAGGCGTGATCGGGTCGAAGGTCCCGGCGAGGACGAGGGTCGGGATCGACGACGTGACGTTGCGGGCCTCGAGCGGGTCGGCCGTCCCCGCCTGCCAGAGGTCGCACAGGGCGAAGACGGGAGTTGACAGGTTGATCGACTCGGCGAAGAGCTCGGCGAGGTCGGGGTGAGCCGCGAGACCGGCCTCGATCGCGTCGAGAGACGTGAACGCCACCTCCTCCCTGCACTGGACCGACAGGTGCATGCCGAAGGAGAAGAATTGCGCGTTCACGATGTCGTTGCTCGTGAGCAGGCTGGCGATCGCCGTGTCGCCTTGCTCGAGGTCGGCCACCATCTGCGGGAGCTGGGGGAAGATGTCGTCCGAATACAGGCCCTGGAAGACCGTGCCGAGAAGCCCGGCGCCGTCGAGAAGCACGTCGTACTGAGCTCCGGAGAGGAAGTCCCTGGCGACGAAGGCGGCCGGGCTCCCCTCGAGCCGATCGGCGAGGGCGAACAGCCGGTTCTCGAGGTCCGGGTACGTCTCGTTGCAGGCATCGTCGATCTCGCACGCCCGGAACAGCGTGTCGAACGCCCGCGCCAGGTTCCCCGGCGCCTCGCTGATGATGTCGGCGCCGATCGGGTAGGTGGAGTCGAGGATCACCGACCTGAGGCCGTCCGGGTGGTCCCGCATCACCGTCTGGGCGAGGCGGGTCCCGTACGAGATGCCGATGAGGTTCCACTGCTCGTACCCGAGCACCATCCGGAGGTCTTCGACGTCTGCCGCGTTTGCCGCGCTGTCGTATGCGGTGACGTCGACGCCGTCTGCGACGAGACGGCGGCGGCACTCGTCGAGGGCCTCGACCTCACGGGCGAGGGCGGCGTCAGGCTCGATGTCCTCGTCGAGCAGGTCGAACCCGAGGGCAAGACTCTCGGGGCAATCGAGGCTCGGCTCGGAGTTCCCCACCCCGCGTTGGTCGAAGAAGATGAGGTCACGATCGGTGAGCAGGGACGCCCAGACGTCATCGAAGGAGAACGCGAGGGCGTCGAGGGTCTCGCCGCCGGGCCCGCCGTCGAGGTACACGATGGGGTCCGGTTTCGGGGCGGGGTCCTCGCTGGGGAAGATCGCGACGTGGATGCGCACCTCGCGGCCGTTGTCGAGGGCGCGGTTCTCGGGAACGGTGAGCCATCCGCATCGGGGGTCGCGCTCCTGGGGGAGGTCGAAGCTGCAGGGTGCATCGTCGAAGATCGGCTGATAGGCGAGACCCGCAGTCGGCGGGGGAGTGCTCGATGGCGCATCTGACGGCGGCGGAGTCCCGGTCGTCGGGGTGGTGGCGGTCACCGTCGAGGCGACTGCGCTCGGAGGGACCGGGTCGTCTTCGGAGCCGGCGCTGAGGACGAGGGCGACGACCGCGACGGTGAGCGCGGCGATGAGGACGATGAGAGCGATGATGCTGCGGGGCACGGGGTCCTCGTCCGTCGGTCGGCTCGATGCGCGTTCGTGTGTATCGGCCACCCTACGCCAGGTCCGTGAGCATTCATCCGCATCGGTACCGCCCGCGGCGGGCCGGTAGTGTGGGAGCAACCCGTGAGGAGGAACGCATGACCGGCTCGCAACCGTCGGGGGAGAACCCCGAGCCGCGGCGGTTCTCGGTGGTCGAGCCCATCGAATCCGAAGAACGCGCCAAGCTGAAGAAGCGCCTCTACGAGTCCGAGCTCCGCCGGCTTCAGCAAGAGCTCGTGAAGCTGCAGGACTCGATCGTCCAGAGAGGCCTTCGTGTCGTCGTGGTGTTCGAGGGCAGGGACGCGGCAGGCAAGGGGGGTGTCATCAAGCGCATCATCGAGCGGCTCAATCCTCGAGTCGTCCGGGTCGCGGCCCTCGGCAAGGCAACCGACCGGGAACGCACCCAGTGGTGGTTCCAGCGCTATGTGGCGCAGCTGCCCGCCGCCGGGGAGATGGTCCTGTTCGACCGGTCGTGGTACAACCGCGGCCTCGTCGAGCCGGTGATGGGGTTCTGCACCGAGGACGAGTACCGGGAGTTCCTCCGATCGTGCCCCGAGTTCGAGCGCATGATCGTCAGGGCCGGGATCATCCTCGTCAAGTACTGGTTCTCGGTGAGCGACGACGAGCAGGAGCGTCGGTTCCACGCCAGGATCCAGGACCCGACGAAGCGCTGGAAGCTGAGCCCGATGGATCTGGAGTCGCGGGCGCGCTGGGTCGAGTACTCCAGGGCCAAGGACATCATGTTCGACCACACCGACATCAAGCAGGCTCCGTGGTATGTCGTGAATGCCGACGACAAGCGACGCGCCCGACTCAATTGCATGTCGCACCTGCTCAGCGTGATCCCGTACGACGAGCCCCCGGCGTCGGATATCGAACTCCCACCCCGACAGGCGGACCAGAGCTACATCCGGCCCCCGATCGGTGAGCAGACCTTCGTCCCCGAGGAGTACTGAGCACACGGCCGGCGCCGCGCTGCGGCCCGGCCGTCGCAGGCGGGGCGGGTAGTAGATTCGCCACCCGGGAGCTCTGCGACAAAGGGTGGTCGAATGGCCCAGATCTACTACGACAGCGATGCCGATCCGGCACAGATCACGAGTCGCAAGGTGGCCGTCATCGGCTTCGGGAGCCAGGGCCACGCCCACTCGCTCAACCTCTTCGACTCCGGCGTGCCCGTCGTCGTCGGTCTCCGCGAGGGCTCATCGAGCCGAGAAACGGCTGCCGAGTCCGGGCTCGAGGTGAAGACACCGGCGGATGCGGCGGCCGACGCCGACGTCGTCATGCTGCTGGTGCCCGACCAGCACATGGCCGACCTGTACTCCGCTGAGATCGCAGGCGCCCTCGACCCCGGCGATGCACTGCTGTTCGCTCACGGTTTCAACATCCACTTCGGCGAGATTCAACCTCCGCCAGAGGTCGACGTCGCCATGGTGGCACCCAAGGGGCCGGGCCATCTCGTTCGAAGGACCTACGTCGAGGGCAGCGGCGTGCCGTGCCTCCTCGCCGTCCACCAGGACGCAACCGGGAACGCTCACGACCTCGGGCTCGCCTACGCGTGGGGCATCGGCGGTGGGAGGGCCGGGGTCCTCGAGACGACATTTCGGGAGGAGACGGAGACGGACCTCTTCGGGGAGCAGGTCATCCTGTGCGGCGGCGTCGCCGAGCTCGTCAAGTCGGCGTTCGAGCTGATGGTCGACGCGGGTTACCAGCCGGAGTCGGCGTACTTCGAGACCCTCCACGAGTTGAAGCTCATCGTGGATCTCATGTACGAGGGAGGGCTCTCGTGGATGCGGTATTCGGTGTCCGACACTGCGGAATACGGGGATTACACCCGGGGGCCCCGGGTCATCACCGAGGACACGAGGAATGCGATGCGGGCGATCATGGCCGAGATCCGGTCGGGTGAGTTCGCCAAGGAGTGGATGTCGGAGAGCCGGGCAGGGGCGGCGAAGCTTCTCGAGACCAGAGCCGGAGAGCAGCACCAGCTCATCGAGACCGTCGGCGCCGAGCTCCGCTCGATGATGCCGTTCCTCACCCCCCGTACCCCGCCGGGCGTCGATCGAACGTGACCCGGTCCCGGGCAACGGCCCGGCGCTGCCCGGCCTTCGCCGTCAACACGTGCCGGCCCGACCGGCGTCCGGGCTCCACGCCCTGAAACGTCCGTTGCGGTGTTCGAGGCGCAGCGCTGCCCCGAAGCACGCCGAGAGCGCCGCCTCCGTGAGCGTATCCGAGATCGGGCCGTGAGCGACGACCTCGCCACCGGCGAGCATGATGATGTGATCGAACCCCGCCGGGATCTCCTCGACGTGATGGGTGACGAGGACGCACGCCGGTCCATCGGGGTCGAGCGCCAACTCCGACAACGACCCGACCATCCGCTCCCGGGCACCCAGATCGAGCCCGGTCGTCGCCTCATCGAGGAGGAGGAGCTCCGGCTCCGTCATCAGGCTCCTGGCGATGAGAACCCGCTGGCGCTCCCCGGCGGAGAGGCGGCCGAAGGGGCGATCGGCGAGCGCACCGGCGGTGAGCCGCTCCAGGTTGGCTCTCGCCCGGTCCCAGTCGGCGTCCGTGTAGTCGTGCCAGCGGGAGTCGACGAACGACGCGTGCTTGCCGGTGACCACGATCTCGACGGCGGGCAGCGTTTCGCGCACGAGGGATGCCGGTCCCATGCCCGCATACCCCACCCGACTCCTGAGCCTGCGGACGTCGACGGCGCCGTGGCGTCGTCCAAAGAGCCGGACGGTGCCCCGCGACGGGGTGAGGTACGTCGACGCCACCTGGAGCATCGTCGTCTTGCCGGCCCCGTTGGGTCCGAGGACGACCCAGTCTTCATGGCGGAGCACCCGCCAGTCGACGTCGCGGAGCAGGTGGCGCCCCTCGCGCACGACCGAGACCCCGGCGAGGTCGATGACCTCGTCGTCCGCGGCGCCGGCGGCTGGGGGGTTCTCCGCCATCGTGGCGTCAACCTACTCCACGCCGTGGGCGGCGCCGAGCCCGCAGTTCGGCGTGGCGGGTGGGCGTCGAACTCAGCCGCCGACCTCTCCCTCACGCTCCGGCGTCACGCAGCGCCTGCCAGACCCGGCCCGGGGTGAGCGGCATCTCGAGGTCGGTGACTCCGAGGGGCCGGAGCGCGTCGAGCACGGCGTTGACGATGGCGGGCGGTGCGCCGATGCAGCCGGCCTCGCCGGCTCCCTTGGCGCCGAGCGGGTTCGACGGCGCCGGGCTGACGAGCCGGCTTCCCACGATCTCGGGCATCTCGGACGCAGCGGGGATCGGGTAGTCCATGAACGAGGCAGTCAGCGGCTGACCGTTGTCGCTGTAGACGACGCGCTCCATGAGGGCCTGGCCGATGCCTTGAGCGAGCGAACCGTGGCTCTGCCCCTCGACGATCATGGGATTGATGACGTTGCCGTAGTCGTCGACCGCGACGAGACGGCGGATGCTCACCTCGCCCGTCTCGAGCGACACCTCGACGGCGGCGACGTGGACGCCGTAGGGGAACGTCTGCGCCCCCGACACGTAGAACTCCGACTCGATGAGCGCCTCGCCGCGGGAGCCGGCGCCGGCGACGAGGTCGCGCCACGGAACGACCGCCCCCGGCACCCCGCGGATCCCGGGGCCTTCATCGGTCATCACGACATCAGATGGGCTCGCTTCGAGCATCGACGCGGTGAGATCCCGTACCCGGGAGGCGAGCGTCGAGCTCACCCGCCAGACCGCGGATCCACCGAGCATCGTCGACCGGCTCGCGTTGGTGCCCGTCCCGCGGGCGACGGCGTCGGTGTCGCCGGCGACGATGGTGACCCGAGAAGGGTCGACGCCGAAGGCAGTCGCGGCGATTCTGGCGAACACCGTTTCGTGGCCCTGCCCGGTGGACATCGACCCGGTGCGCACGACGAGCGTGCCGTCGGGTTGCAGCTCGGCCTCGCCGAACTCGCCGGTGCTCACGGCGCCACCGGCCCGCTCGATGAAGGCACCGATGCCGACGCCGATCGGGTCGGCGCCGCGGGATCGCCGGTCGGCCTGCTCGGCCCGGAGTCCCTCGATGTCGACGAGGCGTAATGCCTCGTCGAGTGCCGCGACGTAGTCGCCGCTGTCGTGGATGGCGCCGGTGGCGGTGCGGTAGGGGAGGGTCCGGATCATGTTGATGCGGCGGACCTCGGCCGGGTCCATCCGGCATGCCAGGGCGTACTCCTCGATGGCGCGTTCGATGGCGAACGCAGCCTCGGGCCGGCCGGCGCCCCGGTACGAGCCGGTTGGCGCCAGGTTGGTGACGACAGTCGTCGAGGTGATCCGTACGCGCTCGATGTCATAGAGACCGGTGGCGACGTACCGGCTGAAGGTGGGGATCTGGGAGCCGTTGTGGGGATACGCCCCGGCGTCGCCGACGATCTCGATGTGCGCCGTCCGTACCCGCCCGTTCCCGTCGCCGCCGAGTGTGATGCGGTGGCGCAGGCCCCGGCCGTGGGTGCCCGTGACGAAATGCTCGCGGCGGCGCTGCAGCCACTGCACCGGCCGACCGAGACGCCTCGCTGCGGCGCACACCAGGATGTACTCCGGATAGAGCATGCCTTTCATGCCGAAGCCCCCGCCCACGTCGGGAACGACGATCCGGAGCTGCTCCTCGTCGAGGCCGAGATAGCGGGCGAGCCGGCCGCGAAGACGATGCGGGTTCTGGTGGCTGATGTTGACCGTGAGGCGGTCGCCGGAGGGCACGGCGAGGATCGCGAGCGGCTCGATCGAATTGGGCACGACGCGACCGTTGACGACTTCGACGGTCGTCTCGATGGCGACCGGTGGTGCCTCCCCGTCCGGGGCCAGCTCCCAGCGCTCGACCACGTTGGTCCCGGCCGCATCGTGAAGCACGACCTCGTCGCGCAGCGCGTCGCCGATGGATGTCACGACAGGGAGCGGGTCGAGATCGGGAAACACCATTCCCGCGCCGTCCTCGGCGGCCGCGGCGCTTTGCGCGATGACCATCGCCACCGGTTCCCCGGCGAAGCGGACCCGGTCCGTCGCCAGGGTGGGGCGGTCCATGCCATCGACGGCGGCGAATGGATTCGAGCCCGCGATCGGAGGCGTCACCAGCTCGGCAGCAGTGAGGACCTCGATCACGCCGGGGACGTCGGCAGCGAATGCCACGTCGACGCTCCGCACGATGGCGTGGGCCTCCGCACTCCGCGCGAACGCTGCGTGGAGGACGGGACCTTCCACGTCGCCGCGGATGGCCAGGTCGTCGACGTACCGGCCGTTTCCGGTGATGAAGCGCTCGTCCTCGACCCTGGTCTCCGACCGAGCGGGGACGGGAGTGGCATCGGCCATGGGCGGTGACTCTATCGGACGCGCGAAGGGTTCCGGCTGGCACGGCGATGCTGCCGGAGAGGCGACATCGACGTCGGCCGGGGGGCGCCGGCTGACTGTCTATCTCGCCGCAAGGGAACGACGCCGCCTCCCGCCCTCGCGCTCGCCGACCCGAGGTTCCCACGTGAACACGCGCGTGGCGAGCACGGCCGCTCCCACCATCCAGAGCATCATCACGGCGAGCTCGGGCCAGTGGAACTGTCCCAACCAGCCGCCACGGGCGGCGACCTCGAGGGGGTCGAAACCGTCGTGGAACGCAAGCCCGAAAGGACGCAAGGGGAACAGGCCTGCGATCGCGCGGAGGGCAGCAGGTTCGTTGGGGCCCGAGATGAAGAAGATGCCCGAGATGAACGCAAGCGGGAGAAGCGTCGCGTTGGCGAGCACCGGCGTCGCATCGCTGGACGGAGCGAGCGCGGCGACGAGGAGCCCCAGGGCGGCGAAGCATGCGACCCCGATGACGAACGTGACGATGAGCGAGGGGAGCGACTCGCCGAAGATGCGGACCCCGTATGCGACCGATCCGAAGGCGAGCATGACGACGACTGCGATGGCTGCGATGTAGACGGCGGATCCGACGCGGCCTGCGATGTAGATCCACGGTGGAAGGGGCGTTCCCCGGACCCGCTTCAGGATCCCGTCGTCCCTGGCGATCGCCGTCTGCACCGCCAGGTTCGTGTACGTCGCCGACACCGCACCGAAGACGGCCATCGCCGACGCGTAGTACTGCCCGAAGGTCACGCCGATCTCGCTGATGCGGTCGTTGCCGAACACTGTCGTGAAGATCACGAGGAACATCAGCGGGAAGACGATCGTGAAGAACGCCGCCACAGGGGTGCGCCAGAAGATGCGGTTTTGATACCGGATCTGATGCCAGACCAGGGAGAGGTCCGAGATCGGGCGCTCAGTCATCCTGTCCGCCTCCGGTGAGCTCCAGATAGACGTCCTCGAGTGTGGGACGATCGACGGTGACATCGATGAGCTCGACGTCGTTGTGCAGCGCCCAACCGGTGATCTCGTGGAGGACGCGAGTGACGTCATCGGCCTCGAGGACGTAGCGGTCCCCGTCGGCGCGTGCTCGTTCCAGCGGGCCGCCGACCGCGGTGCCGACGGGAAGGGAGAACGACACCCGGGTCGACGCCTCAGCTCGACCGCCCAGTGTGTCGGGCGTCCCCTCGGCGACGATGCGGCCGGCGCTGATCACGGCGACCCGATCGGCGAGATGCTGGGCCTCGTCCATGTAGTGGGTGGTGAGCAGAACCGTCTTGCCGAGCGACGTGAGGTTGGCGATGACGCTCCACGCCTGGCGCCGGGCGGAGGGGTCGAACCCGGTGGTCGGCTCGTCGAGGAACAGCAGATCGGGATCACCGACGATGCCGAGCGCCAACTCGAGGCGCCGCTTCTGCCCACCGGAGAGAGTTTTCACCCTCGCCCCCGCCTTCTCCTCGAGCCCGACGAGCTCGACCAGCTCCTGGGTGGATCTGCGACCTGCATAGACCCGGCCGTGGATGTCGATCGCCTCCGTGACGGTGAGCTCCCTTTCGATCGCCGTCGTCTGGAGCACGATCCCGATGCGTTCCCGGAAGTCCCTTCCGGCGGTCTCGGGATCGAACCCGAGCACTTCGATCTCGCCACCGGAGCGGGTGCGATGCCCCTCGAGGATCTCGACCGTCGTCGACTTCCCGGCACCGTTGGGTCCGAGCAACGCGAACACCTCGCCGGGTCGGACCTCGAAGTCGATCCCGCGGACTGCGGCCACGTCGCCGTAGTGCTTGACGAGTCTCCTGACGACGATGGCCGCCACAGCCGTCTCCTCTCCCCACCGATGCTACGCGCAGGCCCCGTGGGCTTCTGGGCCCCGTCGAGCCGGGCCGTTCGTAGACTCGCCCGGCGCGCCGGGAAGGGGTGTCGGGATGGCGGAGATCGGGATGATCGGGCTGGGCATCATCGGCGGCGCGCTCGGCGCCAACCTGGCCGCCGACGGCCACACGGTGTCCGGGTACGACCCGGATCCCGAGCGCGTCGGCGCGTTCGTCGCCACCGGCGGCGTCGCCGAGCCCGGCCCGGAGGCAGTTGGGGCCGCCGCCGACGTCGTCTTCGTGGCGGTGGCGACCGAGGGCATCCTCCCTGGGATCTGTGCTTCGCTCGCCGCGTCGGGTCGGCGGGTCCAGATCGTCGTCGATGTGGGAACGCTGCCGCTCGCCGACAAGGAACGGGCTCGCTCGTCGCTCGGCGCCGTGGGCATCCCTCTCCTCGACTGCCCGATCAGCGGAACCGGCGGTCAGGCCGCCTCTCGGGACATCGTGTTCATGGTGAGCGGCGACCCCGACGCCATTGCCTCGATCGAGCCGCTCCTGGCGACCCTGGCGAGATCCGTCCACGACGTCGGCGCCTTCGGGAACGGCCTCAGGATGAAGCTCATCGCCAATCACCTCGTCGCGATCCACAACGTGGCGGCGGCCGAGGCGCTGGTCCTCGCCGAGCGCAGCGGACTCGATCTCGAAGCGGTGCTGGCGGTGGTCGCGGACGGGGCGGGGACGAGCCGGATGTTCGAGGAGCGGGGCCCGATGATGACCGAGGGCGGTTACGACGTGCCGAGTGCGAGAGTGAGCCTGTTCGTCAAGGACCTGTCGCTCATCACCGATCTCGCTCGATCCGGGGGCGCGGCCACGCCGCTGCTCGATTCGGCTGCCGTGATCTATCGGGAAGCGGCGAGAAGGGGACTGGGAGAGCGCGACGCGGCCGCGGTCCACGCCGTCTTGGACGCCATGGCGACGCCTGAGGGGTGACGAGCTCGACTCGACGCCGGAGGCGTGAGCGGCTATCCGTTGACGTCGACGACGCGGCCCGTCGCCGCGCTCTCGACGATGGCCTCCAGCACCGCGGCAACGGCACGTCCCTCTTCTCCTCCCGTCTCCGGCGGCGGACCACCGCGGACGGCCGAAGCGAACTCGGCGATCTCGTCGGCGACGGCATCGAAGGGGGGCATCTCGAGGGTTTCGCGCTCGGTGCTGCCGCGTTGCTGCACCGCCATCGCAGACCCGTCCGACAGATTCCAGGCCGATGCGTCGGTGCCGTGGACCGCGAGGTCGATCACCGGACCCGACGAGAGCGAGGTGTAGAGGTGGCCGAGCGGACCGGCGGCGAACTCGAAGACGATCGTCGTGGTGTCGTCGAGTTCGCCGCCCGGCATGAGCTGCTTGCTGAAGGCGGCGATCCGGACGATCGGACCGGCCAGGAAGCGGAAGGAGTCGACCATGTGTACCCCCAGCGGCGTCATGGCGCCCGCGGGCAACTCGGTGCGACGCTTCCTCCACTCCGGCACGTACGGCTTGAAGCGGACCGGGACCGTGTAGGTGGCGTCGAGATGCTGGACGATGCCGAGCTCACCGGCGTCGATCATCGACTTGATCCTCCGGTTGGGGATCTGCCTCCGCCGGTTGTGGCCCACCTGGAGGACGATGCCGGCATCGGCCGCGGCCTGCGTTGCCCGGACGGCTTCCGCTGCGGTGAGGGTCATCGGTTTGTCGACGAGCACGTGCTTTCCTGCCGCGGCGGCGCGGACGACGAGGTCGCCGTGGGTGCTGTGAGGCGTGGCGATCATCACCCCATCGATGTCGGACTCGAGCAACGTGTCGAGGCTCTCCGCCGGCTCGCACCCGTGCGCCGCGGCGAAGGCGTCACGGTCGGCAATGGTCCGCGCAAAACACGAGACCACCTCGGCGGCGCCGCTGGCGGCGGCGGCTTCGGTGAGGACCCCACCCCACCATCCGAGCCCGACGCAGCCCAACCTCACCTTCTCCGGCACGCTTCCTCCCTTGTGACCGAGGCCGGACTATACGCGTCGTCATCGCGGTCGGACGCGGCGGCGGCGGGCGGGTCGAGCGGTCAGATGTCGATGAGGACCTTCCCGGTGGTCGCCCGACCTTCGAGGGCGCGGTGGGCGTCGGCCGCCTGCACCAGCGGGAACCGGGCTCCGATGTGGACGTCGAGACGGCCCGAGCTCACCGCAGAGAAGACGGCGTCGCTGCGCCCCCTGAGGGCTTCGGTAGTGGCAACGTGGGTCCCCAACGTCGGTCGGGTGAGGTACAGCGAGCCGCCCCTCGAGAGCCGCAAGGGATCGACGGGGGCGACCGCGCCGCTGGCGTTTCCGAAGGCGACCATCAGGCCGCACGGCGCAAGCAGCTCGAGTCCGTCGTCGAAGGTCGCCCGGCCGACGCCGTCGTAGACCACCTGCAGGGGCCTGGGCCCGGCGATCTTCTCCACGGCCTCACGGAAGCTCTCCTCGGTGTAGACGATGACGTGATCGGCTCCCGCCGAGCGGGCGATGGCGGCCTTCTCGGTCGTCCCCACAGTGGCGAACACCTCGGCCCCGATCGTCTTCGCCATCTGGATGAGCAGACGCCCGACTCCCCCGGCGCCGGCGTGGACGAGGCAACGCTCGCCGGGAGCGAGCGGGAACGTGTCGTGGGCGAGGTAATGGGCGGTGAGCCCCTGCAACATGACCGCAGCGGCGAGCTCCTCGCTGAGGTCGTCGGGGAGCGGCACGGCTCGACCGGCGGGCACGACGGTCATCTCGGCATAGCTGCCGAGCACGTCGGTCCACGCCACCCGCGTTCCCGGTGCGAAGTCGTCGACGTCCTCACCGACGGCGGCGACCCGACCCGCACCCTCCTGTCCGAGCGTGACGGGGAGGTCGACGGGGTAGAGGCCCGTCCGGATGTAGGTGTCGATGAAGTTGACGCCGGCGTGGCTCACTTCGACGAGAAGCTCACCGGGTCCTGGCTCCGGTGCATCCAGTTCGGCGTGCTCGAGGATGTCGGCGGTTCCCGTCTCCGGAACCCGTATCGCGTGCATGCGGCCCTCCCGTGCCTCTGGAGGACAGGCTATACGGCGTGATCCGTCGTGCGGCGAGCGCGAAGCCTACGACGGTTCTGGTCGTGGCGTCCTCAGCCCCAGAACTCGTCCACGGAGGCTTGGTCGAGTGCCGTCGACCACACATCGGTGACCTTCCCGTCCGACACGTGGAAGATGAAGATGTTCTGGGTGTCGAGGGCATCGTCGTCGCCCCGGCTGACGTGCCCGTTGACGAGGACGACGACGTGCTCGTCGTCGGCGAGCACCGCGTGGACGTCGTTGTCGACCGTCGCCTCGGCGCTGATGTCGCCGAAGAAGCGGACAATGGCGTCGCTCCCCGTGTAGTCGCCGCTCCATCGGCCACGGCCGCTCACCCGCCACGTGGCGTCCTCGTGGAAGAGCTCCTTCATCGTTGCCATGTCGCCCTGGGCGAAGGCCTGGAAGCCCGCCAGCACGGTGTGCGCGTTGGGGTGGAGGTCCATGATCGCTCCTCGGTCTCTCGGCCGCCGGGATGCGGCCCCCTCGGCGCCAATCGTACGCTCCGGCGAGCCGTGCTGCGGGCCGGCCCCGGCGGATCAGGAGGCGTCGCGGATCATCTCGCGGGCGATGATGAGCTGCTGGATCTGGGAGGTTCCCTCGTAGAGCCGGAACAGGCGGACATCCCGATAGAAGCGCTCGACGGGGTAGTCGGCGATGTAGCCGGCACCACCGTGGATCTGGACGGCGCGATCGGCGACTCTGCCCACCATCTCCGATGCGAAGAGCTTGGCGCACGACGCGTGCAAGGTGACGTTCTCGCCGTCGTCGCGCCGACGGGCCGCGTCGAGGACCATGGTGCGGGCGGCGTACGCCTCGGTCTTCGAGTCGGCGAGCATGGCCTGGACGAGCTGATGCCGGGCGATCGGGACGCCGAACTGGACCCGGCTCTTGGCGAATGCGACGGCGTCGTCGATGAGCCGTTCGGCAATGCCGACGCACACCGCGGAGATGTGGAGCCGGCCCCGGTCGAGCACCTTCATCGCGGTGCCGAAGCCCTCACCCTCTCTCGCGGGGCCGCCGATCATCTGGGAAGCGTCGACCCTGCAGTTCTCGAGGACGACGTCCGCGACGTGTGCCCCTCGCTGGCCCATCTTCTCTTCTAGTGAGCCGACGCTGAGCCCTGGCGTGTCCGCCGGGACGAGGAACGCACTGATGCCCGCCGCCCCCGGGATGTCCGAGTTGGTGCGGGCCATGACGGTGAAGAGGCCGGCGTCCGGGGCGTTCGTGATGTATCGCTTCGTCCCGTTGAGGAGGTACGTGTCGCCGTCGGGGACCGCCGACGTCTTCAGGGAAGCGGCGTCGGACCCGGAGTCCGGCTCGGTGAGGGCGAAGGCCCCGACGATCTCGCCGGCGGCGAGACGCGGCAGCCATCGCCGCTTCTGCTCCTCGGTGCCGTCGAGGAGAATCCCCTGGGATCCGATGCCGTTGTTGGTGCCGATGAGGGACCGGAACGCAGGTGACGTCCTTCCGAGTTCGAACGCAACGAGCATCTCCTCCTCGGCGGTCATGCCGAGGCCGCCGTACTCCTCCGGGATCGTCATCCCGAACAGGCCCATCTCGCGCATCGTCGCGACGACGTCGTCCGGGATGCGGTCCTCGGCGGCGACGAGATCCTCCCGCGGCACGAGTTGCTCGGCGACGAACCTGGACACGGTGTCGAGGATCTGGTCGAGGACGGCCCGGTCGCGGATCACGGCACTCCCTCCGGCGGGTAGGCCGGGCGGACGCTAGGGCCGGCCGCCGTTCGGTTCAAAGCTCGCCGTTGCTCCATCCCGACCGGGCACCCGTTGCGGGGCACCGGTGTCGGTGAGGAGCGGCAATGCGACGGTGAAACGGGAAAGCCCCCGCGGCGCTCGTGCCAAGACGCCGCAGACTGCGGCCGAGCCTTCTACGCGGCTCTCTCAGGATCTCCTCCCCGCATGACGTCGGCGAGGTGTCAAACCACTTGTCGCTGCTCACGGCGGCCCGAGGGTGCCGGTGGTGTCGTTGCCGAGACCTTGCCAGGCGGCCCAGGTCTTGTAGCCGTCCCAGTACCACCACGTGCCAGCGGTGTCGGTGTACCGGTAGGTGTTCGACTCGTATGAGGTCGTGGACAGGACCAACCCATCGCCGCCGCTGCGGGCCCCTGAATACCCCGACTCGGTGACGACGTTGTCGTGGACGTACCCGTAACGGATGGCGGTCGAGCCGTGTAGCCCGGTGCGCGGCGCCTCGTTGAAGAACGTGATGCCGTTGAAGTTGTCCTCCACCGTGTTGCCATAGACCTCGGCGTCGGGCCCGGCGATCAGGATGCCGGCATCTTTGACCGGATCCGTCGCGGAACCGGGCACGGTGCCGTTGCCGGTGATCGTGTTGTCGCGGATCACGGCGTCATAGCTCTGGGCGTGGAAGATGCCGGCCCGGTAGTTCTCGTGGACCGTGTTGGCGGCGTACGTCGTGTTCATGTTGTCCGCGGCACCCCACAGGCCATGTCCGTGGTTGTCGTGGACGTCGTTGGACCGCACCACGAGGTCGGTCGTGGCCCAGAACTCGGTGCCCCCTGCGCCGATGTGCATGTGGTCGTCGAGGTCGTTGGAGTACGAGATCTCGTTGCCCTCGATGACGACTCCGGTGACGCCGTTGAGGTAGATCCCGGTCTGGCGGTTGTGGTGGATGTTGCAGTTCCGGATGGTCCCGAAGTCTCCGACGACGATGCCGGCATTCTCGGTGTGGTGCACCTCGCAGTCCTCGACGACCCAGCCGCTGCCTTCGGCGTGGATGGCTCCCTGATTGTGGGGCGGGTCGTATCCGGTCACCGCGACGCCCGTGATCGTGACGTTGTCGACGGCGCCGGCGCCCTTGGAGAAGATCGCCTGGGCGCTCTCGAACTCGCCGTCGAGGACGGTGCCCGGCTCGCCGACGAGCGACTGGCCGGGCTTCGGCTCTACCTCCTGGCGGGGATGGACACCGGACTCGAGGAGAATGGCGGCCCCCGGCGGCTGAGAGTCGATGGTTGCCTGGATCGAGGCTCCGGCGGGAACGACATCGTCGAATCCGGGCGGAATGGCGACCGGCGTCGGCCCATCGGGCACCGGGGGCGGGCTCGCCAGCCCGAGGGCACGGGCGAGGAACGAGGCCATCTGCTCCCTCGTGACACTGTTGTCGGGGCAGTAGCGGTCGTTGGCGGGGGGGTTGCAGCCGGCGGTGATGCCGGCGGCGGCGAGACGGTCGATGTTCGTTTCGAAGACGGTTTCGTCGTCGTCGGTGAAGTGGTCGGTCGCCGTCGGCGCCAGGCCGAGTGCCCGGTCGAGGAAGGCGGCCATCTGGCCGCGGGTGACACTTCGATCGGGGCAGTAGCGGTCGTTGGCGGGGGGGTTGCAGCCGGCGGTGATGCCGGCGGCGGCGAGGGCATCGATGTTCGTTTCGAAGACGGATTCGTCGTCGTCGGTGAAGTGATCGATCGGCGAAGCGGGCAGCGCCAGTGCCCGGACGAGGAACGCGGCCATCTGGCCCCTCGTGACGTTGCTCGTCGGGCAGAAGAGATCGTTGTCAGGGGGGTTGCAGCCCCGGGTGATGCCGGCGTGGGCGAGCTTGGCGATGTCGGCGCGGTGCACGCTCCCGCCGGTGTCGCCGAACGACCCCGGTGACCGACCGCCGCAGCCGATCCGCTCGCTGGAGAGCCGGAGCGAGTCGATGTCGATCGACAGCGTCCCCGGCGCGGTCTCGGTCCCTCCGTAGTAGGTGTCGAACCAGAAACTCTCGACGCCCATGGCCGTGTCGCCGGCGCCGCGGAACCGGAGATCTTCGGCGTAGTAGGCGAGCTTCTCATCCACCCATCCGGTCAGCGTGCCGTCGGCGGCCCCGGGCGTGTTCATCGCGACGTAGCCTTCGACGCAGTACCACGAGCCATGGCGCAACTCGGCAGGTGCCGTGTCCCACAGCCTGAGCTCGCCGCGGCTCTCGGGCTGGTCGCGGTGGTAGACGTAGAAGCCGATCCTGGTGTGGTCTGCGTTGCGGGACGGTGCGGTCGGGGAGAAGTACATGCGGGCAGACCAACCCGGGTTGGCGTCGCTGGGCTTGATGTTGTTCCGGCCGCTCGAGCTGTAGAGGCCCCCGAAACCGGGCAGCTTGCCTTTGCCGTAGTTGACGTACCCGTCGGGGAACCGCAGCCAGTACCGGAAGTAGAGCTGCTGGGGATCCGAGTGGCCGTGGTCGGAGAACCGCCACCGTGCCGCCGAGCCGAAGTGGGCGCCGGCCGGGATCGTCACCCGGACCGCGGAAGCCTCGGCCCCGTCGCTGATCCTGGTGAGCTGGTTGCGGCTGCCGATGGCGGCGTCGTACCACCCGTCGGTCCAGTCCGCCGGCTGTTCGGCGAACGTCTCGTCGAGATAGTCGGTGCCGGCAGCGACCGCAGGCCCGGGTGAGGCCAGCGGCAGGAGTGCAGCGACCATCGCCGCGACGGCAAGACCGACGTTCGGAGCGGTCACCCGATGCCGGGACGTGCGCGCGTTCGTTCGCAGGTTCGTCGTATTGCTCATCCGCCCACAACAGGTATCGACCGCGGAGTCCGCATCCTTGAACGGGGCTACGGCGTCGGGTACCTCGCCGGAATAGCATTGGAGGGTCCCGAGCGGCGACGAAGGGGACGGAGGGCGGCACATGGCGACGGATTGGACGTTCAACGGGACGTGGCCGTACGAGCCGAAGTGGTTCGACAGCGGCGACGGGCGGATGCACTACATCGACGAGGGGCCCGCCGACGGGCGCCCCGTCGTCATGGCACACGGCAACCCCACGTGGGGTTACCTGTACCGGAACTTCGTCGAGCCTCTCACCGAGGCCGGGTTCAGAGCGATCGTGCCGGACCATCTCGGCTTCGGGCGGTCCGACAAGCCGGACCAGCCGGAGCTCTACACGATCGGACGCCACGCCGAGCGGTTCGAGGGGCTCCTCCAGTCGCTCGATCTCAGCGAGGCGACGGTGGTGGGCCAGGACTGGGGAGGGCCGATCAGCCTCTACTGGGCGACGCAGCACCCGGACCGGGTGCGCTCCCTGTTCATCCTCAATACCTTCGCCCACCGGCCCCGCGGCGAGGTGAAGCTCCCGGTGGCACTGCGGCTGTTCAGGCTGCCCGGGGTTGGAGAGACCATGGTCAAGGGCCTCCACTTCTTCGTGAGGGGGTTCCTCTTCAACGCCGGCATCAAGCACAAGGATCGTCTCACCCCCGACGTGAAGAAGGCCTATCTGGCGCCCCACCCGACGTGGGCGAGCCGCACGCCGATCCTCGTCTTTCCTCGCGAGATCCCCGAGGGGCCGCAGGGTGAGGTCTCGGACCTCACCGCCGGCATCGAGGCCGGACTGCAGAAGCACTTCCGCGACAAGCCGGTGCAGATCGTGTGGGCGATGAAGGACATCGCGTTCACACCCGAGATGATCGACGAGCTCTGGCTCGACACCTTCCCCGGTGCCGACGTGATGCGGCTCGAAGATGCCGGCCATTACCTCCAAGAAGATGCCCACGAGCGCATCGTCCCTGCGCTCATCGACTTCCTCGAGCGCTGACGGAGCCACCCCGCCGGACGTCGATAGGATCGGGGGGTGACCGCAACCTCGTACGACGTCCTCGTCATCGGGAGCGGATTCGGCGGCAGTGTCACCGCGCTCCGGCTGGCGGAGAAGGGCTATCGGGTCGGGATCCTCGAGGCCGGGCGGAGGTTCGGGCCGGGGGACTTCCCCAAGTCCAACTGGAACGTGCGGCGGTTCCTGTGGTTTCCCCGCCTCGGACTGCGGGGCATCCAGCGGCTGACGCTGCTGCCGGACGCCCTCGTCCTCACCGGAGTCGGCGTCGGCGGCGGGTCGCTCGTGTACGCCAACACCCTCTACGAACCCCACGACGCGTTCTATGTCGACGAGCAGTGGAGCGACATCACCGACTGGCGAGGCGAACTGGCCCCGTATTACGAGCTGGCTCGCCGGATGCTCGGCGCCGTCGAGGTGCCCCAGGAGACGCCGGCCGACGGGGTCATGCGGCACGTGGCTCGCCATTTCGGCGTCGAGGACACATTCAGGCCCACCCCGGTGGGTGTCTTCTTCGGTGAGCCCGGCACACGAGTGCCCGATCCCTATTTCGGCGGTGCCGGTCCGGCCCGTGCCGGCTGCATCGAGTGCGGCGGGTGCATGGTCGGGTGCCGTCACGAGGCAAAGAACTCGCTCGACTACAACTACCTGTATCTCGCCGAGCGGCTCGGTGCCGTCGTCCATCCCGAACACGAGGTCGTCGACGTGCGACCCCGAGACTCCGGCGGATACAAGGTCACCACCCGCCGACCCGGGGCCTGGGTGCGGAAACGGCGCCGGACCTTCGATGCGGATGAGGTCGTCTTCGCTGCGGGAGCGCTCGGCACCACGCGGCTGCTGCTCGAGCTCCAGGGCGAAGGCAGCCTGCCCGACCTCTCCGAGCGCCTTGGCCACGTCGTGCGCACCAACTCGGAGGCCGTCCTCGGCGCCACTGCCAAGACGACCGCCGTCGACTACTCCGAGGGAGTGGCGATCACGTCGTCCATCCATCCCGAGCCGCACACCCACATCGAGCCCGTGCGATATCCCCGCGGCAGCAACGTGATGGGGCTGCTCGGGACACTGCTCACCGACGGCGGGGGGCGGCTGCCGAGACAGCTCCGGTACCTCGGCACGATCGTCAGACACCCGATCCTGTTCGTGAGGTCGCTGTCGGTGCGCCGCTGGGCCGAGCGCACGGTCATCCTCCTCGTCATGCAGAGCTACGACAACTCGATCCGCCTGCTGAGAAGGCGGCGGTTCCTCAAGGACCGGCTCGCATCGGTGCAGGGCCACGGCAAGCCCAACCCGACGTACATCCCGATCGCCAACGAGGCCGCCAGGGCCGCGGCCGTAGCGATGGACGGCATTCCCGGCAGCGCCCTCAACGAGGTGCTGTTCGACGTGCCGACGACGGCCCACATCCTCGGTGGGGCGTGCATCGGATCCGGCCCCGAGCGCGGTGTCGTCGACGCGTATCACCGCGTGTTCGGCTACCGAGGCCTCCACGTGATCGACGGTGCCGCAGTCGGGGCCAACCTCGGCGCCAACCCGTCGCTCACGATCGCCGCGATGGCGGAGCGGGCGACGGCGATGTGGCCGAACAGGGGAGATCCCGACCCTCGCCCCGGTCCCGGCGAGCGTTACCGCCGGATCGGACCGGTGCGTGCTGCCCTTCCGGCGGTCGATGCCGCCGTGATCGGATTCGATGCGTGGAGCGGCGGGGGCCCGTGAGCCGGGCAGCAGTCCCCGATGTGGTGGCGGCGGCGTCGGCCCGGCCCGGCTCCGCATGTCTGCAGGCGACCAGGGCGGCCGTGTCACTCGCCGCCGTCACCGTGCTGGTCGGGCTCCTCGCCGCGCCTTCGGCTCCAGCGTCGGCAGCCGGCGGCTTCGTCGACGTGCCGCCAGGGCACACCTTCGAGACGCCGATCATGTGGCTCCACCAGGCCCGGATCACGTTCGGTTGTAACCCCCCGGCAAACGACCGGTTCTGTCCCGATGACCTCGTCACGCGGGGTCAGGTGGCGGCGTTCGTCGCGCGGGCGTTGGAGCTGACCGGCTGGGCGAGGTCGGATCGATTCGTCGACGACGACGGGTCGGTCTTCGAGGGGGACATCGAGCGGCTCGCTGCGGCGGGGATCACCCGCGGGTGCAACCCTCCGGCGAACGATCGGTTCTGCCCCCACCGGACGCTGACCCGCGGCGAAATGGCCGCTCTCGTCGTGCGGGCGTTGCAGCTGACGGACGGGGCGAGGTCGGATCGATTCGTGGACGATGATGGTTCTGTCTTCGAGGGGGACATCGAGCGGCTCGCTGCGGCGGGGATCACCCTGGGGTGCAACCCTCCGGCGAACGACCGGTTCTGCCCCGAGGCGTCGGTGACAAGAGGCCAAATGGCGGCGTTCCTGTGGCGGGCGGCCGGCAGTCCCTTCCTGGCGTCCGGCGACGTGCTCGCTGCGGCCGGCGACATCGCTCGCTGCGACCTCGACAGCGACGAGATGACGGCGGTCCTGCTTGATGGGGTCTTCGACAGTGCCGAAGGCATCGTGGCCACTCTCGGAGACAACGCGTACAACAGTGGGACGCCGGCAGAATTCGCCGACTGTTACAACCCCACATGGGGCAGGCATCTCGATCGGACGATGCCGTCGCCGGGCAACCACGACTACCTCACGCCGGGAGCGAGCGGCTACTTCTCCTACTTCGGCGCTCGCGCCGGCTCTCCCTCGAGCGGCTACTACGTGTTCTCACTCGGCAGATGGCAGGTGATCGCCCTCAACAGCAACTGTGCCGAAGTGGGCGGGTGCGAGGCCGGTTCGAGGCAAGAGACATGGCTGCGACGGGTGCTGGCCGCGGACCCGGCCCGCTGCACCGCCGCGTATTTCCATCACCCCCGGTTCAGCTCCGGGTTCCACGGCCCCACTCCGGCCCTCGATGATCTGTGGACGGCGCTTCACGATCACGGCGCCGACGTCGTCCTCAACGGTCACGAGCACAACTACGAGCGCCTCGCGCCGATGGAATCGGACGGCGCCCGCGACGAGGCGACCGGCATCCGGACGTTCATCGTCGGCACGGGAGGGACGAGCCTGCGCGGGGTGCTCTCGCCGGGGCCGAACAGCGAGTCCGTTGTCGTCCGGCACGGGATCCTCGTCATGGAACTGAGCGCCGGTGGCTACTCGTGGGAGTTCCTCGACGTCGACGGGGCTATCGCGGACGCGGGTTCGGCTTCGTGCCACTAGCCCGCGTGGGCGGCGGCGCCCCCGGCCGGCCGGCGGACGAGAGCCGGGGGCGCGAGGCCGGCCAGTCAGCGGGGACCGAGGGTCGGCGAGCCGAGCCGTCGCAACGCCCGTGAGGCGGCACGCGGTCGGCGGGGCGTCGACGTGGGCACGCTCGGGGTCGCCGTGCTGTTGCGCCGATACTGCTCTGCCTCGTGGAGGCGTTGCGCCATCACCGCCTTGACGTGGGAGTAGGTTGCGGGGTGCATCGATCGCTCCGAATCGGCTGGCTGCGTTCTGACACCGTCAACGTACGTCCGGGTCGGACGGACCGCATCGGGAACGCCCACCTATTCTGCGCCGGCGCAACCCCTACGTTTCGATGACCCCGAGGATCGCAACCTTGTTCGCGACGACGGTTCGTGACGGCACCGCGAGCTTCGCCAGGATCACCGAGACGTGATGGTCGACGGTCTTCGGTGACACGAGGAGCAGGTCCGCGATCCCGGGGTTCGTGAGGCCGCGAGCGAGAAGACGGACGACGTCGACCTGCCGGTTCGTCAACCCGGCCGGGTTTGCCGGCGTCGCAGCCCGCGGCCCCCGCGGGATCCGCTTCACGCCGGCCTCCCTCAGCGGCCGTCGCAGCCGGGTGGCCGCCGGTGCGGCCCCGAGCGCGTCGAAGATCCCCAGCGCCTCGAGGGGCTCCATGGCGTGCCGCCTTCGGTCTACCCGGCGGGCGGAGACCGCCAGCCCTCGTTGATCTCCGGCACGTGACGGTCGGAGCGCGGCGCCGGATCCCGATCCGGCCACAACGTGTCGAAGGCCCAGTAGACGGCGATGACGGCGATCACGGCCCCGATGACCACGAGCGGGATCAACACGATCGTTCTCCCGCTTCGCTCTCCTCCGATTCTATTGATGCACCGAGGACCGGCCGCGATGCCCTCACCTGAGCCTGTCCAAACAGGTGCGCCCGGGTCGCATGCGGGCAAACCCTCGGGCGCCTCTGGGCGGCTCGGCACCAACCGCCCGGGCTGGTGAGGGTCAGAAGCTCTCGAGAATGCTGAGCACCGCGTCCGGGGCCTGAACGACGACGGAATGCTGGGCATCCACCTCGATCATCTCGGCGCCGACCATGAGCGCCGACGCCCGCTGGTGCTCCGGGGCGAGGACGGTGTCTTCGCGCGCCACCACCCACAGCGTGCGCGGCAGGGCCAGATCTGCCCAACCGCGGGCGTCGAAGCGGCGGAGCGCGGCGGCGGTGTCGTCGAGGAGGCGACGCTGCGGCCGGCACGTGTACGACCAGGCGATGTGATCGGCGACGTGCGGGGATTGGCGCAACTCGGCGCGTTCAGTTCGGACGAGGAATGGCGAGCGCGGTGCCATGAGATACGGCGCCAGGGCCATCATCGCCCGCAGCTTCGGCCGGACCCAGTACACCGACGTCGCCAGCGCCACGAAGCCGGCGAACGCCTCGGGGCCACGGCGGCGCAGCGTCGTGAGTGCCACCGGACCGCCCATCGAGTGTCCCACCAGGACGGGATGGGTGATGTGGGCGTGGTCGATGGCGCGTTCCACCGCATCGGCCGCGAGTGAGAGGCCGAAGCATTCGCCGAGGCGAGACGTGCCATGTCCCGGCAGGTCGACGACCAGCATCGTTCGGTCGCATTCGGCGATGATGGGCCACCAGGCCGAATCGCCGCTCTTGCCCCAGCCGTGGACCAGCACCAGGGCGGGCCGGTAGGGATCGCCCGAAACCCAGCGGTATGCCACCGAACCCCAGGACGTGGGGATCTGGCGCGACTCGCCGGGAAGGACAGGGGCACGCGCAGGATGGGCCTCGACAGCGCGAAGCGCGCGCCGGTAACGCTGCCAGGCCAGTCCGGCAGTCGCCGGCACCACGGCCCATCCGAAGGCCCTCGCGCCGCTCATGGTCATTCATCGGCACGAGGACCTGGTGTGATGAAACGCACGGCGGGGCCATCCTGAGGCGTTCCGACCTCACTAGGCACCGAGCGTGTGCCCGCCGACCCCACCACCTGCGTGATTCGATCCCCGATCACCGGCAGGCCGGCCGGCTCTCAGTCCGCCGATGATGTTGCCGATGGTGCCGGCGAGCGTGGCGGCCGCCGCGGCGATGAGGCTCGATTCTCGGACCCGATGGCAACGAACGCCGCGATGGGGACGGCCGACCCGGCACGAGGAGTGGGGATCGACGCCGGGGTCAGGTCGGAGGCGTATCCGGCCCGGCCGCTGCAAACAGCGCCGCAGCCGCAGCGAGCAGCGGTGCTGCGACCTGCAGCGCGAGGACGTGGACGCCCATGAACATGTAGTCGCCGTTGTACGACCCGGGGAACCGTCCCCCTACCCAGCTCTCCCCGTAGGACGCGCTCGACATGACGACGACGAGGGCGAGAAGGGCTCCGACTGCTCCGAGGAGCCAGGCGGGGGCCCGAAGCCGCCGACGAAGCCTTTTCGGCCGGCGAGAGACGAACAGCAGGTGTGCCCCCACCGGCGCCAGAGCCAGGGCCCCCATCCAGGCGAGGTGGGCGTACCGGTTCCAGTACCACTGATGGTCGGATGTCACGGCGAGCAGTACCGGAACGGCCAGCCCCGCCGTCACCACGGCCGCGCCCGCAACTCGCCGGAGACCGGCGATGGAGACTGCGGTGATGGCCAGGATGCCGGCCAGGACGAAGAGGCCGCCGGACCACAGGGCGGCTCCTCCGATGCGCAGCGGCCAGCCGTGCTCGCCACGAGATGCCCGGAGGTCGAGTTCGAATCCGGGACTCCCCTGTGGCGACGCGGCATGGAGCTCGTATCGACCCTCCTCGAAGGTCCGGATGCCGCCCACAACGGGATCGGGCCGCACAACGTCGTCACGCGGGGTCGGGGCCGGTGGCGGTACCGGCGCGATCGGCGGACCCGGCGGGCCGACATCGACGAGGTGCCCGTCGCCGGAGAAGGAGCCGAGCTCCGGGTCGACGGTATCGGCGAAGGCCATGACCTCGATGGCGTCGCCGCTCCGCCCCTGCAGCGAGAGCGTGTGCGTGCACGAGACGTGTTCGCCGGGCTCGAGTGTCACCGGGAGCGCGAGATCCCCACATCGTGGCGTCGAGCTGGCGCTGCCCGCCGGCGTGTCATCGTCTGGGGGACGATCCATGACGAATGGCTCGATACCGATCCACGTCACGGTCACCGGCTCCGGGCTCTTCGCCGGGCTCGACACGTCGATCACCACGGCGACGTCACCACCCGGCTCCGGGATCGTCTCGGGATGGACGAGGCTCCTCACCCGCAGCGCCGGCTCCGGCGTGTCGCCGGGGTCCCGCGGGAAGGAGAAGTGCTCGAGAGGTCCGACGAGATCGCGTATCGCGAGGTTCCCGGCTGGGTCGCGAGCCTCCAGAGAAACGAGCCCCGCGCCGCTCGAGCCGGACACGACGAATTCGAGGTCGCCGACGTCTTCCCGATACCCGGTCGCTTCTTCGAGATTCGATGTGATGGTGCCCAGCCCGGTGTCGATCGCGACCGTGATGTCGAACGGCCGGGAGGCATCGAAGCCGTCGTCGCGCCCTACGGCCCAGGCGATCTCCTCGAGGGAGTCGGTGGGCGTGAGGAGGAGCAGCGCACCGGAGGCGAGACACAGCGCGGCGGCGGCGAGGAGCACACCGTTCGATCGGCTTGTCGTGCGGGTGGGAGTCCGGCGCGGACGTGGCCCGTGGTCCATGGGGGACCGTTCCCGGATGATCATCCCGCGATCCTTCCTGCGCCGACTGGAGGATCGGCGCGCCGTTGCTGATCACGAGGGCCGTCTCCCAACCGTAGTGACGGCGCGGGCCCCGCACCCAGCCGGCGTCGATCCATCGGGTGGAGAGCTCGGGAAGGGCGACGAGGCTGGCCCCTTGCGTCGTCATTGCCGGCCTTCGATCTTCTGTGCCTGACTACATAACGCCGCGCCGGTGTCGGGTGTTAGCGGTGGCCTGAGCCCGGGCTGTACCCCTTGCAGCCCCCGAGTCCGCGCACGCGCCGGAGAGGATCACGAGGGCGGCGACGAGCACGGCGAGTTTGAGAGAGCTGCGCATCACGGTCCTCCAGAGGATCGCTGGGTGGTTCGGATGTTCGGAGACGCCGCAGCGGCGTGCACGATGATGAGACGTCGGCAGACCGGCCGCGGATCGGGGGAATCCGACCTCTTCTTGTGAACCGAACGTCCTCGGTCGCGGGGCGTGGCTGCCCTTGCCGCTTCAGCCGACACAGTCAACGGCGACGTTGACCGCTGCGCAGATTTGGCGCATCCGCTGATCGCTCAGGCGTCCCAATCGCTGCGTGAGTGTTCCGACCGAGACACTCTCTATCGAGTCGAGATTCACCGCTGAGGCCCGGGGGATGGGATCCTCAGACGGCTCGAGGAGGACTTCACTGGGTAACCCGCGGATGGTGGTCGTACATGGGGCAATGACCGTCCGCTGCAGCCTCGGAATGGCGACATCCCGGGACAACACCACGACAGGTCGGCGAGCGACCTCGGGTAGCTCACACCACCAGACCTCACCCCGGGCGGGCAGGGCGCTCACGACGACCCGGCGGCTTCGCGGAACGAGGCGAGGTCACCCCACTCATCGGGCTCGTCAATCGGATGAGCGCCGTACGCCGCGTAGGCGGCGTCGATTTGGGCGGCGCGATGTCGGGCTAGGAGGGCAGCGAGCGCCTCATCGAGCAGGGCGGCATCATTGCTCTCAGATCGCAATCGCCGCGCTTCCTCGAGAAGCGACTCGTCGACCGTTGTGCTGACTCTGACTCTGGCCATGCCACAACCATGCCACAAATACGCCATAGACACAACCAGGTCGACTTCAATCGCACGCAGTCGTGCCGTTCTGGGCGGGGTGTGGTTGTAGGACGGTCGCGGTTGGTTCAGGCATCGGCATCGAGCAGTGACCGGCGAGGTCAAAGGGATGATGGGGCTGAAGGAGGTGAGCGGGGTCGCCGCGCCGTGTCCCTATCGAGGGATGATCGGGCCGTTTCGTGACTTGGGCGTTTCCGGGGGGCCTGCCTGCTCAGGGCCACTTCTGAGCGATCGTCGTGTCGCGTTGGTGCGTGTCGTTTCGCGGGAGGTTCAAGACGCCTTCAATCGACTCGTCTCTTACTAAGGCATGCGGCTTGGCGCATTAACAACGGACGGTGGCGAACGTAACCGCACGCCGAAGTGCCGCTATGCGCTCTTCGGACCCGGCGGGCGTTGTTGCTCGAGATCGGGTGATATGGGCGTGAGGGCGGGTGTCATACTCCGTGCATGTGGCGGCGACTGATCGTCGGGTGGATCGTTGTGGTGTCTCTGGCAGGTGCGTGCACCAGCTCGGATCGATCTTCTGCCCCCGCTGTGACCGATCCGGTCGCGTCGGCGCTGACTGGATCAGTGGGGCCAACCGTGCCAACGGAGGTCACTGTGGCGCGTGCCGTTCCCGACGACGTGACTCGAGTCTTCCGTAGTCCCGGCGATGCTGCGATCTTCGCGGCGCGGGCTCACCGCGCTGGTCTTCGGAACGCGCAGGTGACCCACATGGTGGCGATCTACGCCGACGACACAACTGTGGATCTCCGCGTCGAAGTCACCGCAGACGGGTTCTGCCACTGGTACGGCGTCGGCGGACAGGTCCAGGAAGGGGCGCTGGAATGGCGGGCTAGCCCTGCCGGTCCCTGCCAGAACTAACTCCTCCACCAGCGATCGACACCCAACGTGAGCACTCGATACGTGCCGTTATGCGTGGTTCGGCGATGTGATTGTCATGGCTCCGTATTGGTGATCGGCGCTGGTGAAGCTCAGTGGGGTCCTGCCAAGGTGGGTTGACCGTGACCGCTATCAGACTATAATTTTGGTCATGTCAAGAACGCTTCCGCTATCCGAAGTCAAAGCCAAACTGTCAGAGGTCGTCGACGAGATCGTCACCACCCAGGAACGAGTCACCGTTACCCGAAACGGGCGTCCGGTTGCAGTACTGCTCAGCCCAGACGATTTGGAGGCCATCGAAGAGACGTTGGCGATCCTCTCGGACCCAGCAGCCATGCGTGAGATCGAGCGAGGTCGGGCAGCAATTGCCAGCGGTGACGTTGCCACCAAAGACGAGATCGAGGCGCTGCGTATCCAGCTCCGCTCCAAGACAGCGTGACCGAAGCGCATTGGGTACTGATCGTCGCTGGCCCTGCGAGGCGAGCCATTGATCGACTTCCCGACAAGATCGCACTGGCCGTCCTGGACTACCTCGTTGGTCCCCTGCTCGAGAACCCACACCGGGTAGGCAAGGCGCTACTAGGTGATCTTGCCGGACTTCACTCAGCAAGAGTTGGGGCCTACCGCATCGTCTACGAGATCAACCAGGACAGCCACACGGTTCGCGTCATCTACATCGACCATCGAGCAGACATCTACCGGCCACGCTGACCAAACCGCACTCGTAGGTGCCGATCCAGCGCGCTCGACCCACGGGGCGTTCGTGTCCGGTATTTGGTGATCGGTGCGCTTGAGGAAGCAGACCGGAGGCTTCGTCGCCGGTCTCAGCAATATCGCGGCAGCCGCCGCTACGGGCTCGGCGAACTAGCCGACCGAGCCGGTGGCTTCGCTACCCGACGTCGCGGCGCGGACTGGCATTGCTCCGGCGAGACGTGTGGACGGCGAGGAAGGCGTCGACGGTTCTTTCGATGTCGGTTGGTGCGATGTGTTGGCCGTCGAAGAGGCGTTGGTAGAGGGACCTTCTGGCAGCTAGCGCGGCCTAGAGGTTGGGGTCGACGTTGGGGGGTCGGGTGTGTCGCGGCGTCGGTGCGGGTCGTGCGCCTCCAGCTTCGATGGCTGCGCGCCCATACAATTGACCCATCGCCCCCAGAGGAGTCAGCAGCATGATCGGCGCCATC
>CAMYMC010000043.1 GCA_947259365.1 uncultured Acidimicrobiaceae bacterium
CGACCTCTTCCTTGTAAGGGAAGCGCTCTGACCAGGCTGAGCTAAACGCCCGAAGCGGCCGCAATGGTAGGAGCCGCCGGTGGACTTGCCCAGGCCCGGCGGGGTGCCTTGACTGCCGACCATGTCCCCGCTGCTCGCCAGGGCGCTCGTCTTCTTCACGTCCGCGGCGGTGCTCGTCCTCGAGATCCTCGCCGGGCGGCTCCTCGCTCCGTTTCTCGGGGTGACCCTCGAGACCTTCACCGGCATCATCGGCACCGTCCTCGCCGGGATCTCACTCGGGGCGTGGGCGGGAGGACGCGCCGCCGACCGGTTCCGCCCCTTCAGCCTCGTCGGACCGACGCTCGTCGCCGGCGGGGCACTCGCCATCGCCGCTCCCCCACTCGTGTCCCGGGTCGGGCCTCTCGTCCGCGGTGGCGGCCCGGTCGAGATCGTCGCCATCACCGCGGCGGCGTTCTTCGCGCCCGCCTTCGTCCTGTCGATGATCCCGCCGATCATCGTCAAGATCCGCCTCTCCGATCTCGCCGAGACCGGCTCGGTGGTGGGCCGCTTCTCGGCGATCGGGACCGCAGGCGCCATCTTCGGCACCTTCGTCACCGGCTTCCTCCTCATCGCCGCCTTCCCCACCAAGCCCATCGTCTTCGGGCTCGGTGCCGCCCTCGTCACCGCGGGGGTCTGGCTGTGGGCGCGGGCGCGCTTCGTCGCCGGCATCGCCGCCGGGCTCCTCGTCGCCGCCGTCGCCACCGCCGCCCTCGTCGTCGTCGACTCTCCCTGCCAGCGGGAGACGGCGTACTTCTGCACGAAGGTGACCGCCGACGCGGCGCGCGAGAGCGGGCGGGTCCTGTGGCTCGACACCCTCCGCCACAGCTACGTCGACCTCGAGGACCCCACCTACCTGGGGTTTCGCTACGCCAGGCTCATGAGCGACGTCATCGAGACGACGCTGCCGCCCGGTCCCATCGATGCCCTCTTCGTCGGCGGCGGCGGCCTCACCCTCCCCCGCTACATCGCCGCGATGCGCCCGGGGTCCGAGAGCCTCGTGCTCGAGCTCGACCCGACGATCGTCGAGATCGCCCGGGAGCGGCTCGGCTTCGACGCCGCAGACGAGGCGTCGGTCGCCGTTGCCACCGGCGACGCCCGCCTCGGCATTCTCGACGCCCCCGACGGCGCCTTCGACCTCGTCGTCGGGGACGCGTTCGGCGGCCCCTCGGTGCCGTGGCATCTCACGACGCGGGAGTTCGTCGCAGAGATCCAGGCCCGGCTCCGCCCCGGCGGGGTCTACACCTTGAACCTCATCGACTATCCACCGCTGGGGTTCGCCCGGGCGGAGACGGCGACCCTCGCCGACGTCTTCGCCCACGTCGCCGTCATCGCCCCCAACGACTACCTCCAGGGCCGCACCGGGGGGAACTTCGTGCTCGTTGGCTCCGATTCGCCGATCGACGTCGCCGCCGTCCGCGCCACCACCGGGCTGCGCGGCGGTACGGAGCCGGCGATCACCGGAGCCGACGTCGCCGCATTCGTCGGCGACGCCCGTGTCCTCACCGACGATTTCGCCCCCGTCGACCAGTTGATCACCCAGCCCTGACCGGGGTCACTCCGCAGAGGTCGGCAGCTCGTCGGGCATGAGCGGGTTCGGCCGGTTGCGGTGATACCGGTCGAGCGTCGCCGCGTCGCAGTCGGTGCAGAGGTCGACGGGACGGGTTCCGACGACCGAGAGCTGGGTGCCCCTTCCCTTCTCGAGAATGGCGAGCGGGACGGTCTGGAGATCGGAGCCGCCGCAGCGGGGACAGCGAGGCGCCGGATCGCGGAGCCAGCGGTGGCCGCATGCCTCGCAGGTGAGATCGATGCCGGCCTCGACCTTCGAACCGCGCAGCGCCTCGTCCTCAGCGCAGGACGGGCAGCTCACATCCATCAGGCGGCGGGCCCGTCCCCGTGGTGGAGAGCAGCCCACACGGCGCGGCCCACCGTGAACGCGAACCCGGCTCCGCCCATCGCAGAGCCGACCCGGCGGGTGCCGTCGGAGAGGTCGACGACGACGGTGACGAGGGACTCCCCGTCGACGTCCCTGGTGTCCACCGAGGCGACCGACGGCTCGGCCACGTCGAGCACACCGGCGACGGCGGCGGCGACCGCCGGCGCCACGTCCCCGATCGCTGAAGTCGCCTCGGCGCTGCGACCGGCAGTGTCCTCGGCCCGGACCACCACGCCGGCGGCGCTCTCGACGACGCTGACCGTGTCGAGCTGGATCGGGTCGGCTGCATCGCGCAACGGCGTGAGCGACTGGAGGTGCGCCCGCGGCGTCGCGTCGTCGGCTGAGGGGATCAGCGCGTCGAGGCCGCGCCCCAGTCCGCTCCGGCGCGGCGGCGAGCCCCGCCGCGCCGGGGCAACCGAGCTGCGCGCCCTCAGCCCCGCCCCCGCCAGCCGTTCCCGGATGTCGGCTGCGACGTCGCCGCGCTCCCGGGAGCCGTCGAGCCACACCCGCACCACCGGCTTGCCGTCGCGCGTCTCGACGGCGGCGTCGGAGATCCCGGCGACGGCGAGCACGTCGGAGCGAAGGTCGTGGGGAGACGCGGAACTCACGGATCGGTGAAGCTACCAGGCCGGAGCACAGGCTCCACATCGGCGTATCCGTCACCGCGATTTGGGTTGGAACCTCACCGGGAATCGGTCAGCAACGGCTCACGGCAGTGGCGTCATCGCGGCGTCCGCAACCGGCTTCGCACCATGATGCAGCTGTTCGCCAGGTAGTTGAAGCCGTGCTCCTGGAGGTACGCCATCACCGCCGGGCTCTCCGCTCCCGGCTGGACCCACACGTTGTCGACACCGGCCCGGCGTGCCTCCGCGAGCACCGAGAGGGTGACATGGGGCGGCACGACGAAGTTGACGATCGTCGGGGTCACCGGAAGTGCGGCGAGGCTCGGATACGCCGGGTCGTCGTCCACCGTTTCGCGGTTGGGGTTCACCGCGTACACCTCGAAGCCCTTTCGCTTGAGGTCGCGATAGATGACCGACCCGTACTTCGTGGGGTCGTCGGTGGCCCCGACGACGGCCACCGACGTCCCGTCGTCGTGGAGCAGCGCGGCGATGTCCTTCATGTGGCGTCCAACGCTAGACGGCCCGGCTTTCATCCACGGACCCCTGTCGCCTCCGGGGCCCGAGCCGCAGGTAGGATCGGCCGTCGTCGCCCGAACCACACCCGTCCCGTGAGCAGCACCACCTCCGACACCCAGGCCGACGCCCCGCGCGGCCCCGCAGCCCGCTACGCCTACATGCGTCGTGACGGCACGATCGACATCGTCCTCGGGAGCCTCGCCGCCGGGATCGGGGCTTACGCCTTCCAGTTCCTCGCCGGCCACAATCTCGGCGCTGAGGGCTTTGCCTCGATCGGCGCCCTCCTCACCGCCCACTTCCTCGCATTCGTCATCATCTTGTTGCCCATCGAACAGTTCGTGATCCGCAGGATCACCCTCGGGAGCACCGGCTGGGTGGTTCCGCTCCGGGCGGTCGCGCTGACCCTGGTGACGATCGCGATCAGCGCCGGCGTCGTCTGGACCACCGCCGACGACTACTTCGACGGCGACGTACGCTTCGTCGGCTTCGTCATCGGCACCGTCGCCCTCCACTTCTTCTTCGCCGTGGGCCGTGGCTACCTCGCCGGGCACCGCCGCTTCCGCAGCTACGGGGTGGCCAGCGCCGCCGGATCGATGCTGCGGCTCGCGGTCGCGATCACCGTGGTCATCATCGAGCCGACCGTCGCCGGTTTCGCCTGGGCCCAGGTACTCGGCCCTCTCGTGATCCTCGCCTGGCGGCCCTTCCGGACACCGAAGCAGCGGCGGACGGGGAGCCGCGGCCGCCTGGACACCGAACACGTCGAGTCAGTGGACGACCGAGGCCTGCTGTCCGGACTCGTCCTGTCCGCGGCGGCGTCCCAGGCGCTGCTGCTGGCTGGACCCCTCGTCGCCGGCGCGCTCGGGGCCACCGACGTCCAGTTCTCGATCACGTACGCGACTCTCCTCCTCGCCCGCGCTCCACTGACGTTCGGCTACAACCTCATCGCACGGGTCCTGCCGCCCTTCACCGAGATGGCGGCACGCGGCGAGCGCCGGGAGCTGCGGGCCTGGGCGCGGGGCATGGGGCTCGCCGGCGTCGTGCTTGCAGTGCTCGGCGGCTTCATCGGTGCCTTCGTCGGCCCCACCCTCATCAGCGTGGCGTTCGGTTCCGACTTCGCCCCCGATTCGACCGTCGCCGGGCTCGCCGCGGCCGGCGTCGTGCTCGCCTCGTCGGCTCTCTTCGTCGGACAGATCCTCGTCGCCCGGGGCCAGCCGGCTCGTCTCGCGGTGGCCTGGACGGTCGCGGTGCTCGCCGCCGCAGCGACGCTGACCATCCCGATCGACGATCCGATCCTGCGGGTCGTCGTCGGCTTCGTCCTCGGCGAATCGGTAGCGCTCACCGTGCTCGTCGTGGGCGCCCTGCTGCGCGATCGGCAGGAAGCCGAGATCTCCCACGGCTATCTCGTCGTCAAGCGATCCATCGACATCGGCGTCGCTCTGGTCCTCCTCGTGCTGTTCTCCCCAGTCCTGGCGCTCGTCGCGATGGCAATTCGGGCCGACTCCAAGGGGCCGGCGTTCTTCCGCCAGCTGCGGGTGGGCCGCGAGGGGATCGAGTTCTGGATGGTGAAGCTGCGGACGATGGTCATCGACCACGACGAAGAGCTGTTCCGCGCCCATCTCGAGCGCATGCGAGAAGCCGCCAACGGTGACGACGTCTACACGATCCGCATCGACGACGACCAGCGCGTCACCCGTGTCGGACGGCAGCTGCGGCGCTGGTCGCTCGACGAGCTGCCCAACCTGTGGAACGTGCTGAAGGGATCGATGTCCCTCGTCGGCCCCCGCCCTCTCGTCCCCGCCGAAGCCGAGCTCGTCGGCATCGACAGCCCCAGGTTCAGCGTCAAGCCCGGAGTGACCGGGCTTGCCCAGGTGAGCGGTAGGGACACCATCTCCATGGACGAGCGCACCGCCCTCGACGTCGAATACGTCGAGGGCCGCTCGACACGTCTCGACGCCAGGATCCTCGTCGACACCATCGTCACCGTCTTCCGCGACCGCGGCCAGGAAACAAAGGGCTGAGGCGCGGCGCCGGGAGCGCCCGGCCGATCCGGGGCCGACCCGACCTCCTACACTCCGCGACCTCATGGCCGGTCCCGTCGCACCCGTCGATCGCAGACCGTGGGCCGCGGCCCTGCTCTCCGGCGTCTTCCCCGGCGCCGGCCAGTTCTACGCGGGCGCGACCAGCCGGGGCGCCTGGCTCGCCGCCGTCGACATCATCGTGCTCGGGCTCGCCTACATCGGGCTCCAGAACGAGCTCGAGCTCGCCAAGGCGTGGGTTCGGCCCGGTGGGCTCGCCGTCTTCATGCTCCTCAACGTGCTCCTCCTCGCCTACCGGGGCTGGGCGGCCTACGACGCCGCCGAGATCGCGAGAAGCGGCCGCCCGTTGCAGACGACTGGCATCGGGCTCGTCATCGCCGGCGGCATCGCTGCCCTCGTCCTCGTCCCTCACGCCGTGTTCGGCTACTACGACCTCGTCCAGTTCAACCTCATCACCACGACGTTTCAGAGCGACGATGTCGCCGCCCCGACCACGACCGAGGCGCCGCCCGACGACGACACCGCACCGGCGGCTCCCGGCGCCACGACGACGATCCCACCCGCCGCGGAGCCGGCGCTGTGGGACGGGCTCGACCGGCTCAACATCCTCCTCCTCGGTGGCGACTCGGGACCGGACCGGCGCGCCATCCGCACCGACACGATGATCGTCGCCAGCATCGACCCGACCGAGGGCTACACCGCGGTGTTCTCCGTCCCCCGCAACTGGGCGCAGGTGCCCTTGCCGGAGGGCGCCGGCGTCTGGGAGTGCCAGTGCTTCCCCAGGATCCTCAACGACCTCTACTACGCCGGGGAGGTCGAACACCCGAACGCCTTTCCCGGGCCCGGGTCTCCGGGAGAGAACGCGATCAAGGGGGGCATCTCCGAGCTGCTCGGGATCCCCATCCACTACTACGCGCTCGTCGACCTCGCCGGGTTCGTCGGCATCATCGACGCCCTCGGTGGTGTCGAGATCGAGGTGCCGTTCCGCATCGTCGACGAGATCTACCCCCACGAGAACGGCGTCGACATCGAGTCCATCGACATCCCCGCCGGTGTCCAAGAGCTGGACGGGCACCTCGCCCTCGCCTACGCCCGGATCCGGCGCCACGCCGACGACTACGCCCGCATGAGCCGGCAGCGCTGCGTCCTCGAGGCCTTGCTCGACCAGTCCAGCGCCGCCGAGCTCGTCCTCGCCTACCCCCGCATCGCCGACGTGCTCAAGGACAGCCTCCAGACCGACATTCCGATCAGCCGCCTCGACGACTTCATCGACCTCATCCCCATCCTCGACGCCGACAACATCGTCACCGTCCGCCTCATCCCCCCGAAGTACCTCGCCGGTTTCACCGAGTCGGGTAACAACCTGCCGGACGTCGAGCGGATCCGCAGCGACGTCGGCATCGTCATGGAGTCGACGCCCGCCGAGGCGATGGCGGCCCTCGGCATCCAGACCCTCGACGACGCCTGCGCCTGAGGCGCTCCGCCGGGTCGCCCGCCCCGCACCGTCGCTTCTCCGACACGGAGAGAACGTCCCGGCGCCGACATTGTCGCCGCCATGACCCTCCCCGGCCCGGTTGCCCTGAGGTACGCATCACCCGTCCTGCAAGGAGGGACTATGACTACAAGGTTCGATGCGCTGACACGCCCGACGGCGACGACCGACCACCGGGTCGCCTCAAAGCACCGAACGGTCGGATTCGGCGTCGCCTTCGTCGGGCTCATGCTGGCGACGGTGACGCTGATCGCCAACGTCGCTGCGGCGAACACGGACTCGGCGCAGACGGCCGGCGAGACGCTCGCCTGGTCGTTCGGGCTCACGACGCTGGGCTTTGGGACGATCAAGCTGGCGATCTCGATCATCCTCATCGGGATACTCGTCCGCCTGTGGCTGAGAGTCACCGCGGTGCGCGAATCGCTCCCCGGCCTCAAGGCACAGGCGGCGACACCGACGCCCCGCGGCGACGTCGACACGGCCTGGGGCGCGGCCACCGAGACGGACGACATCCCGGCGCCGCTGCCGGTCCACCGAATGGCGCGCACGATGTGGTTCCCGATGATCGCGATGGGCTACATGCTCGTGATCCTCGGCACCATCTTCTCGCTCGTGTGGGCCTCGAAGGTCGGCGACGGAACCCAGCAGGCCATCTCCGCGTGGACTCAGGGGACCCAGTTCCTCGGTGAGGGCATGCTCCTCGCCGGGATCTCGTTCCTCCTCGGGTCGATCCTCGCCTCCCTGCGCGAGGGCGGCGGCGAGGTTCAGAGAGAGCTCGGGCTGCCGGTGCGGACGCTGAAGATGCCGGTCACGGCGAAGCTCTTCGTCGGGTTCATGATGCTCGGCCTCATGCTCGCGGTGGTGCAGTTCGTCCTGTACATCGCGGCGGCCGGGGTCGGCAACCCGCTGTCGTTCGCATCGTGGTCGGCGTGGCTGGGACCGACCCGTGAGCTCAGCCTCGGGCTGCTGCTCGCCGGGATCGTCCTCGCTCTCGTCACCATCGGCAACGTTCTCGAGTTCCAGTTCGACCGGATCACCGGGATCATCAGGACCGGGCAGTAGCCCGAAAGGAGGTGCAGTGATGGCAACGACACACTTCGACGTCGACGTCACGACCCGCGGGCTTGGCTACAACAAGCCGCAGAAGATGGGGAACGCGTTGTGGCTGCCCATGTTCGCGATGGCCGTCATGGCGTTCCCGATCGCTTGGGTACTCGCCGTGGTGCGCGCCGACACGGTCGCCACCGCCGCGTCCGAAGGCGACTTCGCCGACGCGGCGCAACTCGGCCACCTCGTGGCGGCGTTCGGCTTCATCGGGTTCCTCGCGATCTTCGCTGCGATCTCGTTCACGATCGCCCGCATTCTCGGCCGTTTTCGCAGGGGAGGCGGTGAGGTGCAGGAAGCGACCGGGAGCCGGGTGAAGACCCTGAAGATGCCGGTGACGGCCAAGATCTTCATGGCCTTCATGATCATGGGGATGATGCTCATCGGTTTGATGGTCGTCCTTCACTTCGTCGCGGCATCGAACGCGTCGACGTGGGCGCTCGAGGACACGGAGCGCTGGGCCCGCGTGCTCGAGGGATTCCGGCGGATGGGCGTCGCCCTCTATCTGTTCGGGATCACGTTCGGGCTGGGCACGATCATCCACGTGCTCCAGTTCCAGACGATCCGGATCAGGGAGCTTCCCGACACAACGTAGACCCACACCCGCCATCCGGGAGAGGGGCCGCTCGACGGGCGGTCCCTCTCTCGCGATCGACCCTGGGACGTGTCAGTCCCCGAGTACCGGCCAGCCGGCGCTGTGGCGGACGTAGTACGTCGCCGAGCCGAGCGACTCGTCGACCGGCGGCAGCTTCGTGAGATCGACGACGACCTTGCGCTCGAGGCGTCCCTCGACGGTGAGGTCGATGACGACGTCGGGCCGCGTGTCGTCCGTGACGGCCGGTCCCGTGCCGGACGAAGGGCGGGCGTCGTACTTCGAGGTCACCGTGCGGTCGGCCAGCGGCCGGATCTCAGCCGCGTCCGAATCCTCTGCACCCGGCAGCCCTAGTCCGTCGAACGAGGCATTCGCCGTCGCGGTCTCGTCAAAGCCGACCTGGACGAACGGCGTGCTGGAGCGGCGGCGCTCTTCGGCCGCGGCGGCATCCCTCGCCTCCTCCGGCGTCACCGGGTAGCGGCCCTTGCGGAACACGCGCCGACCGCGCATCGTCCCATCCGACGACTGCTGCTCCCGCGGCTTGAACCGCTTCGGGGGTCGCGCCATGGCCTTCCTGCCCTCGCCGTGGACAGCGTACCGCGACCCGGTCCTCAGGCGCAGCAGCGCCGCGACGCCGGGTTGACCCGGTTCAGTCCATGGCACCCCGCCACGGGACCACGTTGGGTCAGCCCGCGAGGTCCTCGTCCGACCAGATGACGTCACCCCCGTCCCCGGAAGTCGCGGGGGGCTCCCGGTCGCCGCGAGTAACCGTCGATGACAGCACGACGAACCCGCCGAGGATGAGCAGCGCCGGCCACAGCCACGCCCCGAGCTCTGGGTCGAAGCCCTCCTCGATCGCGATCACCGAGACCCCGATCCCGGCGAAGAGCAAGCCGAAGAGGAACGAGATGAGGTCGAAGTCGTGTCGTTGCATCTGCGACTCCTTCAATTCCACGCCTCGAAGACGGTGAGATCTCCGGCGCCCAGGTTGATGTCGAGGTCGATGAACCCCTCCCCGGCGACGGCCCTGCTGTGGTCGATGAACAGACCACTCTTCACGGCACCAAAGAGGTCCACGGACCCTGCGCCGACCTCGGCCCGCGCCTCCACCGCAGTCTCGGCGGGCACGATGATCGTGACGTCACCGACCCCGACACGTACGTCGACGAACAGGGGTTCCGTGCCCAGTTCGAGGTCGCTCAGATCGATCCGGTACTGGCCCACTGCGAGGCGGTACTCGTCCGGCACCTCTGAGACGGCGGCGGGCCGCTCGAAAGCGTCCCCCCACTCTGCTCCGAAGGGGATCTCGACGAGGCTGAAGAACGCGACGAACGGCAGGGCGACGATCCCGACCGCGATGAGGCCGCGGGCCCGCCCGTACCAGGCACCGACGAGGAGGCCGGCGCCGACGATGCCGATGACGGCCCCGGCGTAGTGAGCCGAGTTGGGGTTCGTCGCACCGGCGTTGTCGAGGAGGGCCATGACGCCGACGACGATGAGCGCCGCCGCGACCGTGAAGCGCCCGAGGTTCGATGCCGACCTGACCGGCACCGGGGCCGCGACCGCAGGCGCGGCGACGGGAGGAGGCGGTGGGGGTGGCTCGGGTGCGCCGGGCGCCGGGGCCTCGACGACGCCCGCGGCACCGGATTCGGGCTCGGCGGCCGTCGCGTCGGGAGGTGTGGCGCGCCTCACCGTCCCGTTGAGGTCGCCGCGGTAGAGCAGGATCCCGACGAGGAGCAGCGCACCGGCCCAGAACAGCTCGCCGCGAACGAGCCCGGTGCCGCCGAGGAGGATGAGGGCGGCGAGGCCGATCAGGGCCACCCCGACCCAGCTCGACGCCCGGTCGAGACGCCCGAGATAGCGCGACGCCACCGACTCGGCATGGCCCTCCTCGGGTATGACGAGCCAGCCGAGGATGTAGGCGAGGACGCCGACGCCGCCGAAGAAGGCGGCGACGACGAAGCCGAGCCGGACCCAGCCGACGCCGACGTCGTAGCGGCGGGCGAGCCCGCTCGCCACGCCGGCGACGACCCGGCCCGCCGTCGGGCGCACGAGGGGTGCCGTCGCCCCGGGGGGAGGCGGCGCCTGAGGAGTGTTCATCTCAGTCGTCATGGCGCGATCGTCACACCGAAGAGGCGGATCCGCCATTGGGAATGTCCCTGAGAAACCCCCGAGGAGCCGGGTGGGCTCTCAGGGACAGTCCCGGTTGTCGGCGGGAGGGGCCTGTGACAACATCGCGGTGATGATCACCGACCATCCGGGGCCGGCGCCTCCACCGCCTCCTCCACCGCCTCCGTCGGACCGGGTGGAGCCGGCGCCGGCGTGGTGGCACCGGCTCCGCTCGTCCCTCCACCGCTCAGGCTCGGATCGGGTGGTGAGCGGGGTCGCCGGAGGGCTCGCCCGACGGGTGGGGTTGCCGTCGTCGTACGTGCGGGCCGCCTTCATCACGCTCGTGTTCGCCGGCGGGATCGGTGCGGCCGTGTATCTCGCCCTGTGGGCGCTCACGATCAACGCCGTGTCCGACGACGTCGAGACCGAGCCGCTCCCCGATCACAGACGCCTCGCCGTCGGCATCATGTTCCTCGGAGTACTGCTCGCCCTCCGCGGCTTCGAGCTGTGGTTCGGTGACGGCCTCGTCTGGCCGGTGGCCCTCGTCGCCTTCGGCACCGCAGCCGTGTGGGATCGGCGGGAGGCGAAGAACGGCACGACGGCGCGCGACATCATCGCCTCGCCGAGTCGCACCCGCCTCCTCATCGGTGGCGCCGTCCTCATCGCCGGCCTGTCACGCCTCTTCGCCTCGGTGGATGTCCTTGCCGGGCTGGGCCCGGTGGTCGGAGCCGTCATCGTCACCGCGGTGGGCTTCATGCTGGTCTTCGGTCACTGGGTGTGGAACATGGCGTCCGACCTCGCCACGGAGCGTCGCGATCGGATCCGCAGCGAGGAACGGGCCGACATGGCGGCCCACCTCCATGATTCGGTGCTGCAGACGCTCGCGCTCATTCAGCGGACCGACGATGCCAGGCGCATGGTCACCCTGGCGAGGGCCCAGGAGCGAGAGCTGCGCTCGTGGTTGTACGGCTCGGGCGAAGGCCCGGCCGCGGACAGCTTCACCACGGCCCTGACGGCCGCGGCGGCGAAGATCGAAGGCGACCACGACATCCCCGTCGAGGTCGTGACCGTGGGTGACGCCGCCGTCGACGACGACCTCAACGCGCTCATCGCCGCCGCCGGCGAAGCGATCACGAACGCCGCCAAGCACTCGGGCGCGGGCCGGATCTCGGTGTACGCGGAGCTGACCGACGACGCCGTCGACGTGTGGATCTCGGACCAGGGCAGCGGCTTCGATCCGGCGGCGGTGCCGACAGACCGTCGCGGCATCGCCGACTCGATCCGGGGCCGGGTGGGTCGCCACCGCGGGTCGGTGGAGATCGTCAGCTCGCCCGCCGAGGGCACCGAGGTGCACCTCACGATGCCGAGGGTCGCGCCGTGAGCGACGTCCGCCTGTTCCTCGTCGACGACCACGAGCTGTTCCTCAGCGGCGTCAAGGCCGAGCTCGCCGAGCAGTTCGAGATCGTCGGCTCGGCCGGAGACGTTGACGAAGCGATCGCGCAGATCCGGGCGACCAGACCCCATGTCGTCCTTGTCGACGTCCACATGCCGGGAGGAGGAGGCCTCGCCGTCATTGGCAACGTCGCCGAGACGAACCCGGACGTACGCTTCCTCGCCCTCTCGGTCTCGGACGCTCCCGAGGACGTCATCGCGATGATTCGCGCCGGGGCGCGCGGCTACGTGACGAAGTCGATCTCGCCCACCGAACTCGTCGATGCCGTCACCCGCATCGCCGACGGAGATGCCGTGTTCTCCCCCCGTCTCGCCGGGTTCGTGCTCGATGCATTCGCCGACGTCTTCCCCCAGCCCGCAGATCCCGAGCTCGACAGGCTCACCCCGCGCGAGAAGGAGGTGCTCCGCCAGATCGCCAGGGGGTACACCTACAAACAGGTCGCCCGCCGGCTCTCGATCTCGGTCAAGACCGTCGAAACCCACGTGTCGGCCGTGCTCCGCAAGCTGCAGCTGTCGTCTCGCCATGAGCTGGCCCGATGGGCAACGGACCGCCGCATCGTGTGACGGCGGGCTCCGCCCGGAGGTAGCCTCCCCACACCCGACCACCGGAGCCAACGATGGCCTTCGACCTCGACGCAGCCCGCGCATTCGCCCTCAGCGTGTGGAAGTACAAGGAAGGCGAGCTCGTCTCGCTCATGATCCACATCGGCGACCGGCTCGGCCTCTACGAACCCCTCGCCGACGGAGCGCCCACGACCCCGGGCGACCTGGCGACGCGCACCGGCCTCGACGAGCGGTGGGTGGCCGAGTGGCTGCTCGGCCAGGCCGCGGCCGGGCTCCTCGAGCGCAGCCCGGAGGGGACGTACTCGATGACCCCCGAGGCGGCGGTCGTGCTCGTCGACGAGGACAGCCTGCTGTTCGCGACGGGCGGTTTCAGCGGCGGGACCGCGCCCGAGATCGTGGATCGGATCGCAGATGCGTTCCGCACCGGAGTCGGGTTCACGTACGGCGACATGGACGACGCGACCGCGCTCCAGGTCGACCGGATGAACTCGGCGTGGCTGCGCAACTTCCTCGTCCCCGTCGTCATCCCCCGTCTCGATGGCGTTGCCGCCAAGCTCGAGTCGGGAGCGCGGGTGCTCGACGTCGGCTGCGGCGGCGCGGTGGCGCTCACCGCACTCGCCGCCGCCTGGCCCGAAGGCACGTACGAGGGAGTGGACAGCTCGCCGCACGCAGTCGCCCTCGCCGCCGAGCGCACCGCCGGGCTCGACCACGTCACCGTCTCCCTGGCTCTTGGCGAGGATCTCGAGGCGGGCGGCCCGTACGACCTCGTCATGACCCTGGAATGCCTCCATGACGCTCCCCACCCCGATCGGATCGCCACCGCGGTCCGCAGCTCGATCGACCCCGACGGCACCTGGCTCATCAAGGACATGAGGTGCGGCCCCACGTACGAGTCGAATGCGCGCAACCCAGTGCTGGCGATGATGTACGGGTTCTCGCTCACGTCGTGCCTCGCCTCGGGGACCGCGGTGGCCGACGGCGCCGGCCTCGGCACACTCGGACTGCCGCCCGAGCGCGTCGAGGAGCTCGCTCGCGGCGCCGGGTTCTCGTCGTTCCTGGTCCACGACCTCGAGGATCCGGTCCACCTCTACTACGAGGTTCGTCCCTGACGGGTGACTAGTCACCCCGACATGACCGAGAACCGTTCTCCGCCAAGCGTCAGAGCTGCCGATGAACGACTCATGGTGTCGGAGAACCCCTCCGTGCGCGGAGGCCGGGGGAAGTCCCGGCGGTTTGTCGCGCTCGTCGTCGGCCTGTCGCTCATCGCAGCCGCCGGCTCGCTCGCCCTCGCATTGACGAACGCCGGAGCCGCCCGTGCCGTCGCGTCCAGCGCCACAAGCCTGCAGTGGTCGAACGCCGCCTCCGGCGCCGCCGCGGTCGCCCGCCTCGCCATCCACCAGGCGCTCGTCTTCGAGGTCGACGTCCAGCTCGGAGTCGCCACCGACGCCGCAGCTGCCGTCGCCGCCGCCGAGGCACGCGACGCCCTCTCCGATCTCGCCTTCTGGATCGCCCGGTCTCCGGCCGAACCCGCTGCCGAGGACCTGAGGGAAGTGCTCACGCTCGGCTCCGACGCCCTCGACCGCATCCAGGCAGGCGACCCGGCGGCAGCGAACGAGCTCATCCGCGACAGCTTCGATCCCGCGTACACGACCGCCATCGCAGCCCTCGCCGATGCACAGGCACGCCACGCGGGCGAGATCGGTGCTGCCCAGGCTGACGCCGGACGGACCGAGAGGATCACGCAGTTGCTCGTGACCCTGCTCATCCCGGCCACGGCGATCATCATCCACCAGCTCATCGTCCGCCACCAGGTCCGCAACCGGCAGATGCACCTCGAAGCGAGCCTGGAGGCCGAGCGGGAACTCAACCGGTCGAAGGACGCGTTCATCGCCAGCCTCTCCCACGAGCTGCGCACCCCTCTCACCAGCATCTTCGGGTTCGCCGAATACCTCATCGACCAGTCGCTCACCGACCCCGACGAGGCGATCGAGCTCATCACGATGATCAAGGCAGACTCGTCCGAACTCTCCCGCATGGTCGAGGACTTGCTCGTCGCCGCAAGACTCGAGGCGGGAACTCTCAGCTTCGAGGACACAGCCGTCGACCTCGTCGCGCTCGCCGCCGAGGAGGCGCAGCGCCTCGAGCGCGACGGCCGCTCGGTGCAGATCCACAGCCGGCCCGCGCACGCCTGGGGGACCCGCAAGCACATCCAGCACATCGTCCGCAACCTCATCTCGAACGCGGTCCGCTACGGGGGAGGCAAGGTGGACATCGTCGTCGACCAGGGCCCCGAGCTGACGTCGATCACCGTGTCGGACAGCGGACCCGGCGTGCCCGAGGACGTCCGGGAGCGCATGTTCGAGCGGTTCGTCAACGAAGGCGAGGAGACGATGCTCAACGGCTCCATCGGGCTCGGGCTCAGCGTCGCCCAGACCCTGGCGAGGGCGATGGGAGGAGCCGTCCACTACGAGCGGAGGCTCGGTTGGACGAACTTCATCGTCACCCTTCCCCCGGCACCCGCCGAGCTCGTCCCGTCCCCAGCGCCGTCGGCCGAGGCCGAACCGGTGCCGCTCGTCGGCGTTGCCGCCTCCAGCCGCGAGGACGTCGTGGACCTCGACTGGTCGGGGTTCTTCTCCGTCGCAGACACCAACGGCGGGCTCGTGAGCTTCGACGGCCATGGCTGATCGCGGGCAAGTCGCCATCCTCGCCGCCTGTGCTGCGATCGCAACCATCCTCGCCACGGCGCCGGCGACGGCAACCCAGGGAACAACGCTCGACGTCCGGGACGAGTTCAACGACGTGTCGTTCTCCGGCAGCGACGGCCCAGACGAATGGGTCGGCCCCTGGACCGAGAAAGGTGAGAAGAACGGGGCGGCGGCGGGCGCCGTGCGTGTCACCGCGGCCACACCATGTTGGAACGCGTACTGCCTCCGGGTTGGTGGCGACGATGTTCGCTTCGCCGGTCGCGGCGTCGAACGGGCGGTGGACCTCACCGACGCCGCAACGGCCACGCTCTCGTTCACGTACCTGCGAACGCTGCTCGACGACGATGGCGGTGACAAGGGCAACTCATCGATGAAGGTGAAGGTCGTCACGCCCGACGGCGTCTCCAAGCTCGCCGTGTACCCGCTCGACGGCGAAGACGCCGCGCCGGTGGCCGAGCGCCTGGATCTCACGCCGTACGTAGGCGCCGTCGTCACGATCACGATCAAGGGTGTCGGAGACGCGTCTGCCTACTTCTCCTTCGACGATGTCGTCGTGACGGCCGAGCTGAGCGTGCCCGGTTCGACGACCACCACGACCACCTCCCCACCGGCCACGACGACGACAACGACGACGCCCCCTGCGACCACCACCACGACCACGCCCCCCGCGACCACCACCACGACCACGACACAGCCCCCTCCGACCGGCACCACACCGCCACCGACGACGACGCTACCGGGCTCCACGACGACAACGGTGCCTCCTGCGCCGCCCGCCGAGCCTCCACCCTCCGAGCCGCCCCCGCCCCCTGCGGACGTGCGGGAGATCCCCAGCTACTCGGAGAAAGACGACCTCGCCGCGACGAGCGTCGGTCCCGACGTGGTCATGATCGAGGAAGCCCCGACCGTGCCCCAACTGGACCCGGCGACTCGCCTCGGAGTCGTCGCGACGACAACGGTGGCGACGCTCGGCGTCAACCTCATCCCCGCCCTGGCGCTCGGCCTTCTCGTCGCCTGGCTCGCCCTGCGCGGCCTCGGCTCCCGGACGGAGGATCCCCGCCGGCACTGAGCCTGTGCGGCCGCGACGCCCAATAGACTCGACGGCGGAGGTGGCATGGACGCTCGATTCCTTGAACGCCTGAGCTCAGAGACGGCCGCGCTGCGGGATGCAGGGTTGTTCAAGGAAGAGCGAACCATCGCCTCACCCCAGCAAGCTGTCATCACCCTCGAGGATGGTCGCGAGGTCGTGAACCTGTGTGCCAACAACTACCTGGGGCTCGCCAACCATCCCGCGCTCGTCCTAGCGGCGGCCGAGGCCGTCGCCACCTACGGCTACGGAATGTCGTCGGTGCGGTTCATCTGCGGCACCCAGACGGTGCATCGGCGCCTCGAAGACGAGCTCAGCGGCTACCTCGGCACCGAAGACACCATCTTGTACTCGTCGTGCTTCGACGCCAACACCGGCCTCTTCGAGACGATTCTCGGTGAGGAGGACGCCGTCATCTCGGACTCGCTCAACCACGCGTCGATCATCGACGGCATCCGGCTCTGCAAAGCGCGACGGTTCCGCTACGCCAACAACGACATGGACGACCTCGCCACCCAGCTCGAGGCGGCCTCGGGGGCCCGCGTCACGCTCATCGCCACCGACGGGGTCTTCTCCATGGACGGCATCGTCGCCAACCTCCCGGGGATCTGCGACCTCGCCGAAGCTCACGGTGCCCTCGTCATGGTCGACGACTCTCACGCCGTCGGCTTCGTCGGACCGCGGGGCCGGGGAACGCCCGACTACTGGGGTGTCGCCGACAGGGTCGACATCCTCACCGGCACCCTCGGCAAGGCGCTGGGCGGCGCCTCGGGCGGGTACACGTCGGGACGGGCGGAGATCATCGCCTGGCTTCGGCAGCGATCCCGCCCCTATCTCTTCTCGAACAGCCTCGCCCCCGTGATCGCAGCGACCTCGGTGCGGGCGTTGCGGCTGCTCGACGAGAGCGACGAGCTCCGCCGCCGGCTCGAGCGCAACTCCCGGGCGTTCCGCGCCGGCATGGAAGCGGCAGGGTTCACCCTCGCCGGGTCGGGGCATCCGATCATCCCCGTCATGCTCGGTGACGCCCGTGTCGCCACCGAGATGGCCGACCGGCTCCTCGAGCGGGGCATCTACGTCATCGGGTTCTCGTTCCCCGTGGTGCCTCGCGGCGAAGCCCGGATCCGCGCTCAGATGTCTGCCGCCCACGAGCCCGAGCACATCGAGCGGGCGATCGCCGAGTTCACCTCCGTCGGCCGCGAGCTCGACGTGGTCGGTGGGCCGTGAGGGCGCTCGTCAAGTCCCGCGCCGAGCCGGGGATTTGGATGGAGGACGTCGAGCCGCCCAAGGTCGGGCCGAACGACGTCCTCGTCGCCGTGGCGAAGTCGGCGATCTGCGGCACCGATCTCCACATCGTCCGCTGGGACGAGTGGGCGCGGCGGACGATCCCGGTGCCGATGGCCGTCGGGCACGAGTTCATGGGCACGGTCGTCGAAGTCGGCTCCGAAGTAGAGCGGATCGGCGTCGGGCAGCGGGTGTCCGGCGAGGGCCACATCACCTGCGGCGTCTGCCGCAACTGCCGCGCCGGGAGGCGGCACTTCTGCCGCAACACGATTGGCATCGGCATCGACCGTCCTGGCGCGTTCGCGGAGCTCGTCGCCATCCCTGCCTTCAACGCCTACCCGGTGCCCGACGAGATCCCGGACGAGATCGCCACGATCCTCGACCCGCTGGGCAACGCCACCCACACCGCGCTCGCCTTCGACCTCGTCGGTGAGGACGTGCTCGTGACGGGGGCCGGACCGATCGGGATGATGGCCGTCGCCATCGCCCGCCACGTCGGAGCCAGGTTCATCGTGGTCACCGACATCGTCGCTGCCCGTCTCGAGATCGTCGCCGGAATGGGCGCCGACCGGGCGGTCGACGCCCGCACCGCCGACCTGCGGGCCCTCATGGTCGAGCTCGGCATGATGGAGGGCTTCGACGTCGGGCTCGAGATGTCGGGGGCGGCCGCCGCGCTCCACCAGATGCTCGAGGCCATGAACAACGGGGGCAACGTGGCGCTGCTCGGCATCCCCCCCACCGAGAGCGCCCCGATCGATTGGAACGACATCATCTTCAAGGGCCTCACGCTCAAGGGCATCTACGGGAGGCGGCTCTTCGAGACCTGGTACAAGATGATCGCCATGCTCGAGACGGGCCTCGACGTCACCCCCGTCATCACCCACGCGTTCCCCGCCGCCGCGTTCCGGGAGGCGTTCGAAGTGGCGGCGTCGGGAGCCGCCGGGAAGGTGCTGCTGGAATGGGCGTGAGCCGGCTCAGGCCGGGTTGCCGACGCCTCCGGTGCACGAAGCCCCCGGCTCGGGCGCGAAGGGCCCGTCGGTGAACTCCTTCATGAAGCGGCGGAGCGCGACGTCGTCGTAGACGTCGAGTTCGAGCTGAATGCCCCACGCTGTCGCCATGAGTGGCGCGGGCTGGTCGGGGACCTCGCTGACCAGAACCTTGGTCCTGTTTCGTATGAGCCCACGCAGGTCATCGATCCTGTCCCCGCCCAGATCCTGCCGGTAGGTGATCCAGATGACGCCGTGCTCGAGGGCATGGAGCACGTTCTCGGTACGGACGGCTCCCTCGTAGAAGCCGCAGTTCTGCCACACGGCGTTGTGAGCACCGCCAACCGGGACCGCCACGTCGTACGCGATCGGCCCGTCGATGTGGACCGGGTCACCGGGATCGATGAACTGCACACCGTCGGGGGGACCGTCCGGGAGGTCCTCGTCGCCGCCGCCGAGGAAGATCGCCGCCATGATGACGGCGACGACAGCGGCGCCCCCGAGATAGGCGAACCTCGTCGGCCACGGCGAACCCGCCTGCTGCGGGGTCGCCGTCCGGGCTCGCGTCGGCGCGGTGCGAGTTCCTGCTTTCGACTTCCTCTTCGGTGTGTTGCTCATCCCGGATCTCTCGAATTGGCGGGCGTCGGCGACACGGTAACGGCTCCGCAGGGTTGTGGCGGACGCTCAGTCGCGGATCCGCAGCACGACCTTGCCGGTGGCCCGCCGCTCCAGCATCGCCCGAAACGCATCACGGTGTTCGTCGAGAGCGAACACGTCGGTGACCCGGGGGGCGATCCGGCCCTCCGCATACATGGCGGTGAGCTCTTCCATGTTCCGGCGCGCCGACGCCGGGTCCCGCTGCAGCCACGTACCCCAGAACACGCCGACCACCGAGTACCCCTTCAGCAGCGGCAGGTTGAGCGGGATACTCGGGATCTCGCCGGCGGCGAATCCGATGACGAGATACCGACCGCCCCACGCCGTCGAGCGAAGCGCCGGCTCGGTGACGCTACCGCCGACCGGGTCGTAGACGACGTCGACGCCGCGCCCACTGGTGAGGTCCTTGAGCGCCGAGCGGAGGTCCGCCGTCGTGTAGTTGACGGTTTCGTCTGCGCCGAGGGAGCGGGCAAACTCGAGCTTCTCGTCGGTCGATGCGCAGGCGATGACCGTCGCCCCCATCGCCTTGCCCAGCTGGACCGCCGCCGACCCGACGCCGCCCGCCGCCCCGAGCACCGCGAGCGTCTCTCCCGGCTCGAGCTCCGCCCGCTGCTTGAGAGCGTGGTACGAGGTCCCGTAGGTGAAGGCGAGCGCGGCGGCCTGGTCGAACGGCATGCCCGCCGGCTTGGGGAACACGTGGGTGGCCGCAGCCACGGCCCGCTCGGCGAACGCGCCGGTCAGGCTCACGAAGATCACCTCGTCGCCCGTCGCGAAGCCTGAGACTCCGCCTCCCGCGCCGGCGACGACGCCGGCACCCTCCCCACCGGGGACGAAGGGAAGCTCGGGTCGATGCTGGTAGAGCCCCTGGACGAGGAGCAGGTCCGGGAAGTTGAGCCCGGCCCCCTTCACATCGACGAGGACATCAGCGTCGCCCGGCACCGGGTCGGGCTGATCCCCGACGACGAGGTCGTCGATCGAACCCAACTCGCTGCAGACCACCGCCCTCACTGGACGACCGAGACGCCGAGCCACTCGGCGACGAGCGCCGGCTTGGCCTCGCCTTCGATCTCCACGACGACCTCGTACTTGACGAGCCACTGGCCCGGGGAGCGCTCGGTGACATCGCGCACCGTGGCCCGGGCCCGCACCCGGGAGCCGACCTTGACCGGCGTCAGGAAGCGCACCTTGTCCAGGCCGTAGTTGATCCCCATCACCGTGCCCTCGGGCATCAACATGAAAGCGGCGCACATCCGGGTGATCAGGGACAACGTGAGGAAGCCGTGGGCGATCGTCGTGCCGAAGGGGGTCTGGGCCGCCAGCTCCGGGTCGACGTGGATGAACTGATGGTCGAACGTGACCTCGGCGAACCGGTCGATGCGGCCCTGGTCGATCTCGAGCCAGTCGGAAGGACCGAGGTCCCGGCCCACCATGCCGGGAAGGTCGGCAATCGGAACGGCTGTGGTCATCAGGGGCTCCAAAGTGGCGGATGGCAGCGACGCGGCGTGAGTCTAGGAGGCGGCACCCGGTGCGGCATGATGGAGCCGGCTGCCGGCGCGGCGCTGCAGTCCTACCGGTATCGTGGCCGCGCCCGCCACCCTTCGACCGCACCATGAGCGCCCGCAGCTTCCTCTTCGTACCCGGCGACCAGCCAGAGAAGCTGGCAAAGGCGAGAGCCCGCGGCGCCGACGCCGTCATCGTGGACCTCGAGGACGCGGTCGTTCCGGAGCGCCGCGATGCCGCTCTCGCCATCACCACCGACTGGATGAGCACCGTCGACGGCCCGGGCTCGGACATCTGGGTGCGCGTGAGCAGCGCAGCCGATGGGGCCCGGCAGCTCGCCGCATTCGGCACGCCCTCTCTCGCCGGCGTCGTCGTGCCGAAGATCCGCAGCGCCGCGGAGCTCCACCCCCTCGGTGAGACGGGCGTAGCCCTCGCCGTATTCATCGAAACGGCGAGCGCAGTGCTCGAGTGCGCCTCCATCGCCGCCGCAGACGGGGTCGCCCGCCTCGTCATGGGTGAAGCCGACCTCGGGGCCGACCTCGGGCTCGACCCGGGGGGACACAGCCCGGGGTGGCTGCCCATCCGCACCCACGTCGTCGTGGCGTCGGCAGCCGCCGGTCTCGACCCGCCGCTGGGCCCGGTCGATCCCGACTATCGGGACCTGGAAGCGCTCCGGGCCGGCACGGGGTCGCTACGCGACCTGGGCTTCGGCGGACGCTGCTGCATTCACCCCGCACAGGTCGATGTCGTCAACGACGTGTTCACCCCGAGCACAGAGGACATCGGTGTCGCGTCCCGCCTCGTCGCCGCCTATGACGCCGCCGTGACATCGGGTACGGGAGTCATCGTGGCCGAAGACGGGTCGATGGTCGACGAGGCCTATGTGCGCACCGCCCGCCGCACCCTCGACCTCGCCCGCCGGGCCGGGCTGCTCGACGCCTGAGGCGGCCTCAGGCGGTCAGCGTCGGGGCCGCGGCGTCGAACACCGCCTTCGCGTACTCGAGCACCTTGCGGGGACCCTCGGCGTCGTCGGCCACCGCGGAATAGGGCAGCATCGTCCCCTCCCAGCCCTCGGTGTGCCACACCGCGCCGTGGGGAAGCTCGACGCCAACCAACGCATCGGCGTCGAACGGCCACGGGTTCGAGTAGAAGTACGCGTCGCCGGCCGGGTACCAGCCGAGGTTGAGCTGGGACGGAAGCTCCTCGTCGCCGTGCGTTTCGGTCCTCGTCCCGTACCACTCGAAGGCGAGGTCGAAGCCGTGGGGCCACACTTGGACGGGACCGACACGGCCCTCAAGACCGGAGCGGTGCTGCTCGAGCACGTAGCCGACGCCGACGAGGGCATCGAAGAAGACCTTCGCCGCCGTCGGGTCGTACTCGCGGGCCTCGTCGCTCTCGAACTTCTCCCGCACGTAGTCGCCGTCGAGACCGAGCTCGGCGACGGTGGCGATGAGCCGGTTCCCGAACTCGGTGCCGGTGAGACCCTCGGTCATCGGGATCGACTTCGTCGCCCCGGTGCTCGTGTCGATGGCCACCTCGTGACTCCGCAGGTCCATCCGGATCTGGAACGTGCCTCCCCGGGGCAGGGGCATCGTGTCGGTCACGAGCCCGTCCGGTCGCACTTCGAGGCTGATGTGCCACCACTTGGGGTGGGCGATGGCGTGAAGACGCGGGATCACCCCTACGGCGTTGGCGTAGACGTGGAGCGTCGCCCGGGTCGGCTCCCAGTTCTCGGGCAAGGTGGGGAATTGGAACTCGGGCATCGGTAGCTCCCTCGTCGCGTCGATCGATCCTCTCAGCACGTCGCGTATGTGAATCATTCCCGGCCCGACGGGGGTCAACTCGCCGGCGCAGGCTGCCGATGATGCAGCGACCGAGGGGAACGCCATGAAAGCCGCCCTAGAGGCACCGCCGCAGTCGGCGACGACGGCCCCGCCCGCGTCTGCCCCACCGGAGGGCGCGGTCACGAGGCTGCGCTGGGCCATCGCCGCCCTCGTCCGCTGGGGCCTCATGGCGCTGCTCGTGGTTGCGGCCCCCATTGCCCTCCTCGCCTGGTCGGTCCTGCCCCGCGTCACGAGCCCCGAAGCCCTCGCCTCCGAAGCCGTGGAGCTCGGCATCAGCGAAGCCGCCCGAGAGGCGCTGGTGGATCGGCTCGCAGTGAGGGTCGCCGAGGGAGACGGGGACCTGGCCGTGTCCGATGTGCGTGGAGTCCTCTCCCGAAGCATCTCGCAGACCTGGTTCGATACCGAGCTCGCCTCGGTGGCTGCGACACTCGAGGGCTGGCTCGACGAGAGCGGGCTCGCCCCGCCGGATCTCGCTGTAGATCTCGTGCCCGTGAAAGGGTCGCTGGCGTCGGACCCGGCGGCCGTGGCACTGACGGCCGGAGTAAGCGGTTGCTCCCGAGCCGAATGCCCGGATCCGACCGCCGACGAGGTGATCGTGTCCCTGCCGGACACGATCGACCTCCTCGACCGGGGTTCGGACGCAGACGGCGACCTGTTCGCCGCCCGTGACCGGATCCAGACCCTCGGCAACGTCCTCTCCGCCGTCCCCTACGGGCTCGCAGTCGCCCTCGGCCTGCTGGCGCTGTCGGCGCGCCGCGGCAGCCGTCTCGTATGGCTCGGGAGCGCCCTCGTCGTCATTTCGGTTCCCCTCCTCGTCGTGGTCGCCTCCGCCCCCGGCGTCGCCGCGACGCTGATCGCCGGTGCCGTCCCCGCCGAGTTCGCCCTCGAGACCGACGGCCTGTCGGCCCTCTTCTCGTGGGCGACGCGCCCCGCCTGGGTCACCGGTCTGGTCCTGGCATCGACCGGCGCCGCGGCACTCGGCGTCTCGGCGGTTCGCGGCGTCACCCGCCATCGCAACGGATCTACTCATATGGATCGGGGCCGAGCAGCGCTCTACTCCGGCTGACAGCCGGGGCACCACCACGCCGACCGCGCCCCGATATCGCCACGGCGCACGATCGAGCCGCAGCGGTGACAGGGAAGCCCGTCGCGGTGGTATACGTAGCGCCGCTCGTCTTCGTCGAGGTCGCCGCGCCGGCGGGCACCGACGTCTCCCAGCCGGACGGTGACGATCCGCCCCAGGCGGAGCCCGAGCCGGAGCTGCGCCCCGGCCGTCCGCCACAGGCAGTCGCCCCGGTCGTCGGACAGGTTTCTCGCCGGCGTCGTCGGGTGGATGCCGCAGAGAAAGAGGATCTCGGACCGGTACACGTTCCCGATGCCGGCGATGACCGCCTGGTCGAGGAGCACTGCGGCGATCGGCGCCCGCCGCCGGCCCAGCGCGGCCGCGAACTCGCGACGGCCGCCCCGGCTTCGCAGCGGGTCCGGCCCCAATGCTGCCGTGACCGCCGCCGCTTCGTCCGTCGTGATCACCCTGCAGGTCATCGGCCCGGAGAGATGGGCGGCGGCGGATCCGTTCGAGATGACGAGACGGGTGGCGGGCGTTGGCTCCGGGACGTCACGGATGTAGCTGGGGAAGCGCCCGATGAGCCCGAGATGAACGTGGAGGACGTCGTCGCCGAACCGGTAGAAGAGGTGCTTCCCGTACGCATCGGCGCCCTCGAGCACCCGCCCGTCGATGGCGGCGGCACCGGCGGCGAACCGTCCTTGGGGAGAGCTCGCCGCCACCGGGGCCCCGGCGAAGAGAGCGTGGTGGCGTCGGGCGAGGCGATGGATCGTGTGGCCTTCGGGCATCGGGGGCACGCTAGTTGGAGCCGAGCCGGCGGATCACAGCGGCGGGGCATGCCGATCGTTCGTTAGCCTGCCGGCGATGGACGACGCGATGCGCCTCGCCGCCGCGCAGCTCGGCCGGATGCGCGGCATGACCCGCTTCTACCACGAGCGCTTCTTCTCTGACATCCGTTTCGCCACGATCGCGACCCTGGCGCTCTTCGCCCTCGCCTTCTGGGAAGCACCCGACGCGGTGGTGCTCGTGCCCGTGGTCGCCCTCATCGGCGCGGTGACGACGGCGTTCGACGCCTCGTACCTCGTCTTCGCCAGGCAGTACGCGGCCCGGCTCGAGGACGAGCTCAACCGCGCCGTGGGCCGCACCGTCCTCGTCGGCGCCGAGCTCGAGGCCGCCTACCTGTTCCCGCTCGACGAGCGCAAGATCGTCACCGCCCGCTTCGGTAGGGACTTCACGTGGTTCGGTTTCGCCACGCTCTTCTACACCGGGGTGGGCGCAACGGCGTTCGTGTTCGGCCTCGTGCTCGCGATGCATCGCCTCGCCGATCATGGTGGCGGCTGGCTCGCCGCGTACCTCGCCGTTCTTGCCGCCGCGACCGTCGCCGCACTCGCAGTGGGGTTGTGGTGGTTCACCGGCGGCGAGGGTGAGCGACGACTCCGCGCCGTGCTCGACGCCGCGTTCTGAGCAGCAGCGAAACAACCGTGTGATCAGGGTGCGTGTCTGGACCGGTACTCCGCCAGAGCAGGTGGCTCTCCAGACCGTCGGCGGCGGTGGTCGGCAGCGGCGCCCCGTCGCGCACCGCGGCGACGAACGCTTCGATGAGCCCCCGATCCCCTCCCCCATGACCCCCCGACGCAGTGCCCACCACCACCGCGTCGACCTCACCGGTGGCGTGGTCGACGACCCCGATCTCGGAGGGGGTCCCGCACCGGGCCCGCAGCGTGCCTCGGTCCCGTCGGAGCGCATCGTGCGGCTCTCCTCGTGGGAGTGACCGACCATTGCCAGCACGTTGGGGTCGACGATCTGGGACCGGCTCGAGCGGCTGGCGCCTTCGGTGCGGGGGGAACTCGAACTCACCGAGGCGATCGCGGCGCTCATCGAAGACGGGTGTCGCGTCGTCGCCGCCGACGTGCTGGGACCGTGGTTCGACATCGGGACGCCGGAGAGCCTCGCCGCCGCGAACAGCGTCTACGGATGAGCACCGTCGCCGTCGGGTACGGTGACACCGGGCGAGTTGGAGGAGCGACATGAACCCCGAATTCGACGCAGTCGGGATCGTCGTCGAGGAGATGGCGCGGTCGCTCTCGTTCTACAGGGCCCTCGGTCTCGAGATCCCTTCCGAGGCCGACCGGGAACCGCACGTCGAGGTGGCGTTGCCGACAGGGCTACGCCTCATGTTCGACACGGTCGAGCTGATGCGTGGCTTCGACGCCGGGTACGTCTCGTCTGCGGGGAGGGGAGGCATTTCGCTCGCCTTCCGCTGCGACTCGGTCACCGACGTCGACCGCCTCCACAACGAACTCGTCGCGGCCGGCTATCGCTCGCACCTCGCCCCGTTCGACGCGTTCTGGGGTCAGCGGTATGCAACGATCGACGACCCGGACGGCAACCCGGTCGACCTCTTCGCCCCGCTCAGTTAGCCCGCTCGGGTCGCGCTCGACTGGCGCTGGCCGCCGATCCGCCTAGCATCTCGGCCGGCACCCGGCTCGGGTGCTGCTACCGCCCCGACACGATCCTGCTCCTGCGCGCCCGGGGTCCCGGTGCGCAGACCCCAGAGGATTCCCACCACCATGCCAACCATCTCGATTCGGCTCGTCGCTGCCGTCATCGTCGCCGTCGTCGGTCTCCCCTCTGCCCCGATACCGCAGGCCCTCCATGAGGCGGCCGACAGCCTCGTTGCGCCGCCTTCCGAAGCCGGACCCGGCGAGGCGCCGCTCGGCGACCTCGTCGCGGCCGTGCCGGGCGATGGTGGAGCCGGCGACCTGCGGGGAGCCGCACTCGGCGAATCGCCCCCGCTTGCCCCGGGCCGAGCCGGGACTCCATCCAGAGAGTTCGCTGCCGACGTAGAGCGCTGGCGGTCCCTCGTCGCCTTGCACTTCCCCGACGGGTGGACCGATTGGGCGCTGCGGATCATCGCGTGCGAATCCGGCGGGAACCCCGCGGCGAAGAACCGCCGCTCGTCCGCCACCGGCCTCTTCCAGTTCCTCCGCTCGACGTGGAACTGGGTCTCGGAGGAGACGGGAGCCCCGCGATTCCGCGACGGCGGCCCGCAGCGGCCGTGGTGGAACGTCCGCAACGCGGCGTGGCTCCTCGACAACGGCGGGCCGGGCCACTGGGAGTGCCGCGCCCGGCGGTGACGTCAGCCGCCGCCGCGGAGCCTTTCGAGATACGCCTTCGCCGACGCTCGACCCTCAGGGTCGCCGAGCGCCGCCACGAGCCCGTCGGCGTCAGACCAGCTTCGCATCGTTCCGACCATCTGGGCGGTGACCGCGTTGACGTGCCGCTTCGTCGCCACGAGCGCCGCCCTCGGTTTCGTGAGCAACTCGGCCACCATGGACTCGACGGCCTCGTCGAGGTCCTCCGGTGCCACCACGCGGTTGAGGAACCCGGCCTCGAGCGCTTCGGCCGCGCCGAACGGCCGGCATGTCAGGACGAGCTCTTTGGTGCGGGCCGGGCCGATTTCGCGCACCAGACGCGGGATACCCCCCCAGGCGAGGGGGATCCCGAGAGCCACCTCGGGTATCGAGAAGCGGATGTCGGCTGCCGCGACCCGGAGGTCGCATGCTGCCGCGACCACGACCCCACCCCCGACGCAGTGCCCCTGGAGGCGGGCGATGGTGACCGCCGGGATGTCCTCGATCGCCTCGGCCATCCGCCGCCCGGCGTCGGCGGCGGCATGGTCGAGCCCCGGCGCGCCCTCGGCGAATGCGGCGACGTCGGCGCCGGCGCTGAAAGCGCGACCCTCGCCGCGCACCACGACCACCTTGAGGTCGGACACGGTGCAGAGCCATCGCGCCGCATCTGCGAGCTCACCCAAGGTCGTGAAACCCAGAGGGTTCAGTTTCGCCGGCCGGGCAAGCACGAGCTCACCGCGGGAACCGGCGGCGGTGACGGTGATCGTTTCATAGTCCGGCGCCGTCACACCCTTCTCCTGGTTGCTGATGGAGTCGAACCTACCGAAGTCAGAAAGGTCGGGTCGGCCCCGGGTCCGGGGACCCCGGGGGACCTTCTCCCCTGGCCCGACGGCCGGCGACGCGTACGCTTTGTGGTGACGACGTCGAGGAGGTCCGGTGGAAAAGGACATCAACCTGTCGATCCACGTCACCGAGGACGATACGGACACGGTTGCGACGACGGTGCTCGACTTGCGCGGCGACCACTTCGAGGCCGAAGGGTCGGCGCGGCGGAACCCCGCCGACCCACCGACACCGGTCATCGGGGAAGAGCTCGCGATCGCACGAGCGCTCGCCAAGCTCCAGCATCAGATCATGGAGGCAGCTCGGGCGAAGATCGAGGAGTTCCTCGTCGTCTGAGCCCGGTCTCAGGAATGGTGCCCACGACGGCGGCGATGCCGCGGCGTCCCGACCCGCACACCCGGCCCGGCGCTCGCCTCCTCACCAACCGGGCCGCGGCCCTGAGCCGGGCGGCGTCGTCGAGGCGCGAACGACGAGGGTTGGCGGCAGGCTGACGCTCTCCACCGGACCGGAGCCGTCCGTCGACGCGATCGCCATCCGGCCCGCCGCTTCCCCGACCTCGCGGCTCGGGTAGCTGACGCTCGTCAGTGGAGGCGCGGTCCGGGCGAGGATCTCGGTGTCGTTGTACCCGATGACGGAGACGTCCTCAGGACAGCGGAGCCCGGCCTCCTCGAGCGCGGCGAGGGCGCCGAGCGCCATGAGGTCGTTGTGCGGGAACACCGCCGTGGGCAACCCGTCGTCGGAAGCGAGGAGCCGGTGCATGAGGCGCCGTCCTTCCGCGCCGACAGGGCGATCGGCCGTTCCGGCCACCGGGACCTCGACGACGCCGGCGCGGGTACACCTGGCGCTGAACCCTTCGGCGCGCTGGGCGAAGTTCGCCACGTCGAGCGGGCCGCGGAGCTGGGCGACCCGGACGTGGCCCAGCTCGACGAGATGGGCGGCAGCGAGCTCGGCGCCGCTCAGGTCATCGTGGAGGGCCTGGGGCAGCGGCGAGCCGGGAAGCGCCCGCGCCGCGATGACGACCGGGGTGTGCCGGGCGGCGTCCTCGAGCATCTCCCGATCCGCCGTGCGGGCCGCCGTCGTGATGATCGCGTCCACCCGCCGGCTCAGCATGTGATCGAGAATCCGCTCGAAGCGAGCGTGATCGTCCTGGGTCTCCGCAATGAACGGAAGCGAGCGAACGGCCTCGAGGGCCGCCGCGATACCGTGAAGGAGCGGCGTCACGAACGGGTTCCCCAGGTCGGCGGCGACGACACCCACCGTTGCGGTTCTCCCCCGCTTCAACCCCCGGGCCCCGAGGTGCGGCCGGTACCCGAGCCGGGCGGCTGCAGCGACGATGCGCCGGCGCGTCGCCTCGCTGACGAGGTCCTCCTTGGCGGGATCGAGGGCCCGCGACGCCGTGGACGGATGGACTCCGGCCGCCGCCGCCACGTCGTGGAGGGTCACGCCGGGCACGGAAGCTCCTCACGGGCTCCGGGGGCGAGGGCGACGCCGCGATTCCGCCGCTCATTCCCAGCCACGTGCCCCGTCCTCACCCGAGCGATCCGGCGACGGTCGCCGCGATCCGGTCGACCGATGGGATGGCGAGATCTTCGAGCGCCTCGGCCGCAGGGAGCGGGACGTGGGGCGTCGTGATCCGCACGACCGGCCCATCGAGGTCCCAGAACGCCTCGTCGGCGACGATCGACGCCACCTCCGCACCCCATCCACACAGACGCGGGTTCTCTTCGACGGTGAACAGCCTCCCGGTCTTGGCGACCGAGCCGAGGATCGTCGATGTGTCGAGCGGGACGAGCGAGCGCACGTCGATGACCTCGGCGTCGATGCCGTCGGCGGCGAGGCGTTCGGCGGCCTCGAGCGCCCGGGGAACCATCAGCGCCAGCGCCGCGATCGTGCAGTCGGTGCCGGGGCGGCGCACCACCGCCGTCCCGAGCCGGTCGACGTGCTCGGCGTCTGGCACCTCGCCTTTGACGGCGAAGAGCGACTTGTGCTCGAAGAACACAACCGGATCCGGATCGCGGATCGCGGCGGCCATCAGCCCGATCACATCCGCCGGCGTCGACGGGGCCACCACCTTGAGACCGGGGATCATCATCGTCCAGTTCTCGACACTCTGGGAGTGCTGGGCGCCGAAGCGAGAGCCTCCGCCGTTGGCCGTGCGAACCACGACCGGCACCGTCACCTGGCCGGCGGTCATGTAGCTCGCTTTCGCCATCTCGTTGGCAAGGAGGTCGAAGCACACGGCGAGGAAGTCGGAGAACATGATCTCGGCGATGACCGGGATGCCCGTCATCGCCGCGCCCATCGCGGCGCCGAGGATCGCCTGTTCGGAGATGGGCGTGTCGCGCACCCGGTCCGCTCCGAACTCGTCGAGAAGGCCCACCGTCGTCTTGAAGACACCGCCGGCACCGGCGATGTCCTCACCGAGCATCACCAGCCGGGGGTCGCGTCGCATCTCCTGGGCGATGCCGGCCGCGACGGCGTCGCGATAGCTCAGTTCCGCCATTCCCAGCCTCCGTCCGCCCAGACGTCGGCGTACACCGCATCCGGGTGAGGCGGCACTCCGGCCTTGGCCGCCTCGGTCGCCTCGTCCACAGCCTGCGCCACGTCGCGCGAGATCTCGACGAGCTCGCCCTCGTCGACCCCGACCCGGAGCATGCGCCGGTGGTAGGCGGGGATCGGGTCGCGCTCGAGCCAGGCCTCGACCTCGTCGGCCGGTCGGTACTTGCCGGGGTCTGCCCTCGAGTGCCCGCCGTGGCGGTACGTCACCGCCTCAACGAGCGACGGGCCTCCACCGGAGCGGGCCCGCTGAATGACCCGGGACGCCGTCAGGTAGACCGCATCGGCGTCGTTGCCGTCGATGAGGATCCTCTCGAGGCCGTACGCCGCAGCCCGATCGGCAGCGGGGTGGGGCACCGAGGTGGTGAGGTCGATCGGCGTGTACTCCATGTAGAGGTTGTTCTCGCAGACGAAGACCACCGGCAGCTCCCAGACGGCGGCCATGTTGAGAGCCTCGTGGAAGGCTCCGATGTTGGTCGTCCCATCCCCGAAGAAGCAGACCGCCACTTGATCGGTGCCCCGCATCTGCGCCGACCACGCCGCTCCATTGGCGATGCACAGATGGGCGCCGATGATCGCATACGAGCCCATCATCCCGTGCTCGACGCTCGTCAGGTGCATGGAGCCGCCCTTGCCGCCGAGGAGTCCGTTCTCCTTGCCCAGCAGCTCCGCCATGACGGCCTCCATCGCCGCACCGCGGGCGAGGGTGTGGGCGTGGCCCCGGTAGGTGGCGAACGTGTAGTCGTCGGGACGCATCGCGCCGGCGAAGCCGGCGGCAACCGCCTCCATCCCCAGCGAGAGGTGGCTCGTCCCCTTGACGAGGTTCTGCATGAAGAGGTCGTAGGCGCGTTTTTCGAACTGGCGGAGGACCTGCTGGGTGCGATAGAGCCCCAGCCGGACCTCCCGCGGGATCTCGGCCTCGTCGAGGCGGTCGTCGATCGGGTCGGGGAGTCGGGGCGGCCGGGCCGCGTAGTCGAAGAGGCCCTCGTCTCGCCCGGGCGGAGCCTCAGTACTCATTGGCGACCATCAGCTCCTCACACGGGAAGAGCGTGATGATCTTCGGGCCCTCCGCCGTGCAGACCACCTCTTCTTCGATCCGGGCCGCCGACCGACCATCGCCTGCCGGTGCGTACGTCTCGAGGGCGAAGACCATGCCCTCCTTCAGCTCGATCGGGTTGTCGAGGGAGTTGAGACGGCTGATGATCGGCCGCTCGTGGAGGCCGACACCGACCCCGTGGCCGAATTGCAGCCCGAACGCCTCCATCTCGGTCTCGAACCCGAATTCGTGCGCTTCCGGCCATACGCGGGCGATCATGTCCGTCGTGTTGCCCGGCTTCACGAGCTCGATGGCGGCGTCCATCCACTCTCGCGACTGCTTGAAGGCGTCGCGCTGGGCCTGGGTGGCACGACCGACCCCGAACGTGCGGTAGTAGCACGTCCGGTATCCGTTGTAGACGTGGATGATGTCGAAGTAGGCCTGATCTCCCGGTCGAATGAGACGGTCCGAGAAGACATGGGGGTGCGGCGAGCAGCGCTCGCCGGCGATGGAGTTGATCGCCTCGACGAACTCGGACCCCATCTCGAAGAGTCGGGCATGGGCGAGGGCGACGACGTCGCTCTCCCGGATCCCGGGCTTCAGCGCCTCGAAGATGTCTTGGTAGACACCGTCGACCATGGCGCACGCCTGGGTGAGGAGCATGATCTCGTCGGGGCTCTTGATCTCACGCGCCTTCATCATCGCCTGCTGGCCGTCGACGACGTCGAGCCCTTGCGCCTGGAGGGCGAGGAACACCGAGGTCTCCGCCATGTCGACGCCGATGCGCTGGTCCACGAGACCCTCGGCCGCGAGCACCTCGCGGATCTCGGCGGCGGCCGCGGTGTGGAGACCGGACTCGGGTCCGATCGCCCCCTGGAGCCCCGTGTTGCCGCCACGCGAGTTCTCCTCGTTGAAGAACCGGGGGAGCTGGAGCCGGTGCGCCTTCGCCGCGGAGCCGAAATCCCAGATGCGGGGCTCGCCGCCACGGGTGAGGAGGGCATAGCGCTCCCCCTTGTTGAACGCCCAGTAGCCGATGTGGGTGGAGGTCACGTACCGGATATTCGACGTCTCGAAGAGCAGGATCGCCCCCAGGTCTTCCTGGTCGAGCTGCTCTCGGACCCGGGCCAGCCGGTGCTCGCGCAGCCGGTCGAAGTCGACCCTGGCCTCCCAATCGACGCCCATGACACCTGGGGCGGGGCTCGTCGCCACCGGAAACTCGCTCACGACATTCGCCTCCGTCGCGGATCTGGCCTCGGGGTGCCCGTCCTGCACGGCGTCGGGCGCCTCGGCAATGCAAACGATTGAAACAGTTGCCCACCGGCGATGTCAAGCGTGCCCGATCTGGTGCGAACGGCCGACGACTGTGTGTGGAGGCGAGCGTCCGATGCCACGGAGAACCGATCCGCGGCGCGGTACGTAGTCCCGTCAGCACCTCCAACGTCCTTGGAGCCTCTGACCATGACCCCTCACCTGCGCCACGGCCGACGACGAGCCGTCTTCGTGGCCGTCACGCTCGCCGCCATCGCAACCGGATGCTCGCCGGCCGACGACGGGGCCGGCACCGGATCCACCGCCGGCGACTCCGACACGACCGCCGTCGTCGCCACCGCCGGATCCGGCACGACTGCAGCGCCGACCACCACTGCTGCAGGACCAACGTCGACGACATCCCCGACATCGACCGGCGTTCCGACGACGACGCCTCCAACCTCCACCACGACCACGACCACAACGACCACGACCGCGGCGCCGACGACCACCACGACGAGGGCTCCGACGACGACCACCACCACGACCACCACCACCACGACCACCAGCACCACGACGACCACCACGACCACGACGTTGCCTCCGACAACGACGACCACGACGGGACCCGGTGGCACGACCCACACGGTGACGATGGGTCAGTTCTTCTTCTCCCCCACGCCGCTCACCATCGCCGCCGGCGACACCGTGCGGTGGACGAACCCGGATGCGATCCCGCACACGTCGACGGGGCCGGGGTGGGACACCGGCGTGCTCCTGACCGGCGACGCGAACTCGCACACGTTCACGACCGCCGGCACCTTCGACTACCTCTGCACCATTCACCCCACCCAGATGCAGGCCCGGATCGTCGTCACCGGGTGATCGCGGGCGATCCCGATGATCCCGTGAACCGATCCGCCGTCTCCTCCGTACCACACACGACCACCAACGAAACGGACTCCTGGAAGGGGAAGACCATGCGAAGACTCGCGGTGCTCGCCGGCATCCTGGCTGCAGCACTCTGGGGCGTCGCCGGCGCGATGGCAGGCACGGGCGACACGACCGATGTCCTCATCGCCGATCTGTCCGGTGCGAATCAGCCGACGCCGGTGGTGACCGATGCGAGCGGGTTCGCCTCGTTCACGGTCAGCAGCGACGAGACCAGCGTCGATTACCGGCTCTATGTCAACGACGCCGTCGCCGTCTCTCAGGCGCACATCCATCTCGGACCGGTTGGTGAGAACGGGCCGGTGGCGGCGTTCCTGTTCGGGTTCGTCTCCCCGGGGATGGACAGCGACGGTCTCCTCGCCGAGGGCACCCTCATCGGGACCGATCTCATCGCCTCGACCGGGATGGACAGCGACGGTCTCCTCGCCGAGGGCACCCTCATCGGGACCGATCTCATCGCCTCGACCGGATTCGACGGCTCGATGGGACAGCTCCTCGACCGGCTCCGCGCCGGCACCGCCTACGTCAACGTCCACACCGACGCCAACCCACCCGGTGAGCTCCGCGACCAGATCCGGGCTGCGGCGTTCAACTTCGGAGCCCCGCTCTCCGGTGACGCCCTCGTCCCGCCGGTCGTGACCGACGGGGCCGGGTTCGCGGCGATGGCGGCGAACGGGTCGCAGACCGAGCTCGACTTCGTCGTGCTCACCTACGGCCTCGAGGACGTCACCCAGGCGCACATCCATCTCGGTGCGGCCGGGGAGAACGGCGGCGTCGCCGCCTTCCTGTTCGGGTTCGACGCCGCCGGCGTCACCCGGGACGGGGTTCTCGCCTCCGGCACCCTCACCGAGGCCGATCTCATCGCCTCGACCGAGTTCGACGGCTCGATGGGACAGCTCCTCGACCGGCTCCGCGCCGGCACCGCCTACGTCAACGTCCACACCGACGCCAACCCACCCGGTGAGCTCCGCGGCGGCCCCCTCGACCGGCCGCTGGCGGAACGGGGCCGGTTCACCGACGACGACGACAGCGTCCACCAGGGCAACATCGAGGCGATCGCCGCCGCCGGGATCACCCGCGGGTGCAACCCGCCGGCGAACGACAACTTCTGCCCGGACGACCTCCTGACGAGGGGACAGGGCGCGGCGTTCCTGTTCCGGGCGCTCAATCTGGCGCCCGGCGCGACGGACCTGTTCACCGATGACGACGGCTCGCTGTTCCAGACGGAGATCAACGCCATCGGTGCGGTGGGGATCACCCTCGGGTGCAACCCGCCGGCGAACGACAACTTCTGCCCGGACGGCAGCATGACGCGAGCCCAGTGGGCCTCGCTCATGGTGCGGGCGCTCGGGCTCACGGCCGGCGGCGGTGACGACCTGTTCACCGACGACGACGGCAGCGTTCACGAAGCCGACATCGACCGTCTGCGGACGGCGGGCATCACCCTCGGGTGCAACCCGCCGGCCAACGACAACTTCTGCCCAGACGGCACGCTCACGCGTGCCGAGGCCGCGTCGTTCCTGGCGCGGGCCATGGGTTGGAGCGGGATCTCCCCATAGACACCATCCCGCACACGCACCGGCGAGGGGGCGGAGCGATCCGCCCCCTCGTCGCGCCTGGCGACCGCCGATCACGACCCGGCGGGGGCCCGGCACCAGGTGCTCGCGACGTGTACGGTGCCGCCTGAGGAGGTGCGCATGGTCGAGCCGCTCGAACTCCCGGACACGTACAACGCCGCAGTCCACTTCATCGATGAGAACCCGGCACCCGACGACAGGGTCGCGTTCATCGACGACACCGGTGAGCACACATACGGCGAGCTCCGCTCCCGGGTGGACCTCGCCGGGCGGGCGTTGCTCGACCTCGGGGCGAGACAGGAGACCCGGATCGCGATGGCGATGTTCGACACCGTCGACTTCCCCGCCGTCTTCTGGGGCTCCATCAAGGCCGGCATCGTGCCCGTCTGCCTCAACACGCTCCTGACCGCGGACTCCTACGACTACATCCTGCGCGACTGCCGGGCGCGCATCCTCGTCGTCGCCGAGGCGCTACTCGACCAGTTCGCGCCGATCCTCGCCGACCAGCCCCACCTCGAGCAGGTCGTCGTCGTCGGAAGCGACGGTCACGGCTATCCGACGCTCGAATCGCTCTGTGCCGCAGCCGAGCCGAGCCTCGAGCCTGCCGCGACGAACCGGGACGAGGTCGCCTTCTGGATGTACTCGTCGGGCTCGACCGGCATTCCGAAGGGAGTCCGCCACGTCCACAGCTCGGCCATGCAGACCGTCAAGTTCTACAGCGAGGGTGTGCTGGGGATGAACTCCGACGACGTCGTCTACTCGGCGGCGAAGCTCTTCTTCGCCTACGGCCTCGGTAACGGCATGACATTCCCCCTCGGCGCCGGGGCGACGTCGGTGCTGCTCACCGGACGACCCACGCCCGAAGCGGTGATGCACATCCTCGCCACGCACCAGCCGACGATCTTCTTCGGAGTTCCGACGCTCTACGCGGCAATCCTCGCCGACCCCGACAACAGCAGAGAGACGGGCTCGCAGCGGCTGCGGATCTGCGTCTCCGCCGGTGAGGCCCTCCCCGAATCGATCGGCCTCGAGTGGGAAAAGAGATTCGGCGTGCCGATTCTCGACGGGATCGGCTCCACCGAGCTGCTCCACATCTTCATCTCGAACCGGAGCGACGACGTCCGCTACGGGTGGTCCGGCAAGGCCGTGCCCGGGTCGGAGCTGTCGATCGTCGACGAGCACGGCGACGAGGTGCCGCCCGGCGAGATCGGCGAACTGCTCGTGCGCTGCGTCACGGCCGCCGAGGGCTACTGGAACCAGCGGGACAAGAGCCGCCACACGTTCATGGGTGAATGGACCCGCACCGGCGACAAGTACCTCAAGGACGAGGACGGCTACTACCTGTATTGCGGCCGCACCGACGACATGTTCAAGGTCGGCGGCAACTGGGTGTCTCCGTTCGAGGTCGAGTCGGCGATCGTGTCCCACGACGCCGTCCTCGAGGCAGCCGTCATCGCCCGGCCCGACGAGGCGGGCAACCTCAAGCCGAAGGCCTTCGTCGTCCCTGCATCGGGCGCCGAGGTGACCGAGGAGCTCGCCGCCTCGTTGCAGGGCTTCGTCAAAGACAGGCTCGAGCTGTGGAAGTACCCCCGCTGGATCGAGTTCGTCGACGAGCTGCCAAAGACGGCCACCGGCAAGATCCAGCGGTTCAAGCTGCGCGAACTCGACCAGTCGGGCTGATGGAGCGAGTCCAGGTCGACGGCGTCGGCATCGAGTACCGGCGCATCGCTCCCACCCGCTCCGGGCTCCCGACGCTCGTGTTCCTCCACGAGGGCCTGGGCTGCGCGGCGACGTGGCGTGACTACCCGGACCAGCTCGCCGCGGCAACCGGGTGCGGCGCGGTCGTCTACAGCCGCGCCGGGTACGGAGGTTCCGACCCCGTGGATCTGCCGCGGCCCCTGAGCTACATGCACGACGAGGGGCGCGAAGTGCTCCCCCGGCTTCTCGAGGCACTCGACATCTCGGACGCCGTGCTCGTCGGCCACAGCGACGGCGCCTCGATCGCGATCGTCTACGCCGGCGCAACATCGGGGGCACGGCTGCACGCCCTCGTCCTCGAAGCGGCGCACGTGTTCCTGGAACAGCACGGGCTCGCCACGATCGTCGCCGCTGTGTCGAGGTACGAAGCCGGGGATCTGCGCGAGAAGCTCGCCCGCTACCACGGAGCCAACGTCGACGTCGCCTTCTGGGGCTGGCACGACGCCTGGACCGACCCCGGATTCGAGACGTGGAACCTCGAGGAGTTCCTCCCCGCCATCGCAGTGCCGACGCTCGTCATCCAGTGCCGCGACGACCCGTACGGCACGATGGCCCAGGTCGACGCCATCGAGCGTGGTGCCGGCGGGCCGGTCGAGCGTCTCGAGCTCGACGGCTGCGGCCACTTCCCCCACCTCAGACAGCGCGCCGCTGTGTTGGAGGCCGTTGCCGAGTTCGTGGCGAGAACCTACGACCCGGAGGCGCCGTACACTCAGCGGCGATGATCGACTTCCGCACCCACCCAGATCGGTACCGACATTGGCGACTGAGTGTCGATGGGCGCGTCGGCCACCTCGCCCTCGACGTCGACGAGGACGGCGGCCTCGGGCCGTACGAGCTCAAGCTGAACTCGTACGACCTCGGCGTCGACATCGAGCTCTACGACGCCGTCCAGCGGCTCCGATTCGAGCACCCCGAGGTGGGCGCTGTCCTGATCGAGTCTCTCAAGGACCGCGTCTTCTGCGCCGGCGCCAACATCAGCATGCTGGCGCAATCGACCCACGCGTTGAAGGTCAACTTCTGCAAGTTCACCAACGAGACCCGCAACGGGATCGAGGACGCCTCGACGTTCTCCGGCCAGCGCTACGTGGCCGCGATCAACGGCACCGCGGCGGGCGGCGGCTACGAGCTCGCGCTGGCCTGTGACCACATCATCCTCATCGACGACGGCTCGGCGAGCGTGGCGCTGCCGGAGGTGCCGTTGCTCGCGGTGTTGCCGGGCACCGGGGGCCTGACCCGCCTCGTCGACAAGCGCGGCGTCCGACGTGACCTCGCCGACGTGCTCTGCACGACCGAGGAGGGGGTCAAGGGAACGAGGGCGATGGACTGGGGGCTCGTCGACGAGCTCGCACCCGGCTCGCGGTTCGACGACGTCGTGGCGGCGAGGCTCGAGCACATCGCTGCGGAGAGCGACAGGCCCGGCACCGGGCCCGGCGTCGTCCTCGAGGAGCTCGAGCGCACGATCACGGAGGACGCCGTCGTCTACCCCTGGCTCCGCGTCGAGCTCGACCGGGGACAGCGGATCGCCCGGCTCGTCATCGAGGGTCCGGCCGACCCGCCACCGACCGACGGAGATGCGGCGGTCGAGCTGGGGACCGGGTTCTGGCCGCTGGCGATGACGAGGGCCCTCGACGACGCGCTACTCCACCTCCGCGTCAACGAGCTCGAGCTGGGAACCCTCGTGTTCACCACCACCGGCGACCGCCAGCTCATGGCTGCCCACGATGCGTTCCTCACCGAGCACGCCCATCACTGGCTCGTTCGCGAGATCATCCTCTACATCAAGAGGACGCTCAAGCGCGTCGACGTCACCTCCCGATCGACGATCGCCCTCGTCGAGCCCGGGAGTTGTTTCACCGGCTTCCTCGCCGACCTCGCCCTGGCGACCGACCGGGCATACATGGTCGAAGGCACCTTCTCCGAATCAGATCACCCGGCACCGACGTTGACGCTCACCGAGATGAACCTTGGAGCTCTTCCGATGGGCAACGGCCTCAGCAGGCTGAGCACGAGGTTCTGGGGGAACCAGGAGGACCTCGAAGCTGCGGTCGCCCTCGCCGGCGTCCCTCTCGACGCAGCCGCCGCCGAAGAGGCCGGCCTCGTGACGTTCGCCCTCGACGAGATCGACTGGGAAGACGAGATTCGCATCGTCCTCGAGGAGCGGGCGAGCTTCTCGCCCGACTCGCTCACCGGGATGGAGGCCAACCTGCGATTCGCCGGGCCCGAGACGATGGAGACGAAGATCTTCGGCAGGTTGAGCGCCTGGCAGAACTGGGTGTTCCACAGGTCGAATGCCTCCGGCGAGGACGGCGCCCTGCGCCGCTACGGTACCGGCATGCGGCCGGACTTCGATCGGGAAAGGGTGTGACATGGCCGACGCCGTCGACTACGACCAGCTCATCCCCAACAACGTCGGGCTCGCCGACGATCCCAAGCTGCGGAGAGCACTCGAGGCCTGGCACCCCGGCTACATCGACTGGTGGATGGACATGGGCCCGGACGGGTTCCAGGAGGCGGAGGTCTGGCTCCGCACCGCGGTGAGCGTCGAGAAGTCCGGCTGGGCGAAGTTCGCGTTCGTCCGCATGCCCGAGTACCGCTGGGGGATCCTGCTCGCCCCCCGTCACGAGGAGAGAACGATCCCGTGCGGGGAGCACCTCGGCGAGCCGGCGTGGCAGGAGGTCCCCGGCGAGTACCGGGCGCTGCTGCGCCGCCTCATCGTCATCCAGGGCGACACCGAGCCGGCATCGGTCGAGCAGCAGCGCTTCTTGGGGAGGACGGCCCCGTCGCTGTACGACATGCGGAACCTCTTCCAGGTCAACGTCGAGGAGGGTCGCCACCTCTGGGCGATGGTGTATCTGCTGCAGAAGTACTTCGGCCGGGACGGCCGGGAGGAGGCGAAAGGGTTGCTCGAGCGGCGCTCTGGTAGCGACGACCGGCCCCGCATGCTCGGCGCCTTCAACGAGGAGACACCCGACTGGCTCTCATTCTTCCTCTTCACGTTCTTCACCGATCGCGACGGCAAGATGCAGCTCGAGGCCCTCGCCCAGTCCGGCTTCGACCCTCTGTCGCGCACGTGCCGGTTCATGCTCGCCGAGGAAGCGCATCACATGTTTGTCGGCGACACCGGCGTCGGCCGAATCGTCCGGAGGACGGCCGAGGCGATGAAGGAGGCGGGAATCGAGGATCCGTACGACGCCGATGCAGTGCGCGCTCTCGGCGTGATCGACTTCCCCACGATCCAGCGCAAGATGAACCTCCATTTCTCCCTCACTCTCGACCTATTCGGCTCGGAGCAGTCGACGAACGCGGCGACCGCGTTCAACGCCGGTGTGAAGGGGCGCTTCCGCGAAGCCGACATCGACGACGATCATCAGCTCCACGACAACACCTACCCCCTCCTCGAACAGGTCGGCGACGGCTTCGAGAAGGTAGAGATCCCGGCGCTGAAGGCCCTCAACGCCCGGCTGCGCGACGACTTCGTCGACGACTGCGCCGGCGGCTTGCGCCGCTGGAACCGCGACATCGCCGCGGCGGGGATCGCATTCGAGTTGAAGCTCCCCCACATCGCCTTCAACCGCCAGATCGGCGAGTTCGCCGACGCCGGCGTGACCCCGAAAGGAGCCATCGTCGATGGGGCGACGTGGGAGTCGTCGAGCGCCGACTGGCTGCCGACGCCCGACGATCGTGCGTTCATCGAGGACCTCATGCAGCCGTTGCACGAGCCGGGCAAGTTCGCCTCGTGGATCGCGCCCCCGCGCAAGGGCATCGCCCAGAAACCGATCGACTACGAGTACGTCCGACTGCCGTACTGAGGTCCCGGGGCTGCCTCAGCGGGCCAGGCTCCTGATGCGCCGGATCGCCACGATGACGGACGCCACGTCGTCGACGCCCTCGCTGGCGAGACTCTGCATGAAGCGCGACAACCGACCCAGCGCCGCGGTGCGAAAGACGAGGTACGCGTCGAGCGCCGCCTCTGAGGTGGCGTCTCCCGCCCCCGCGAGGATGAGCTCGGCGAGTTCGCGACGGAGGAGCACGAGGTCGTCGCGAACCGCCTGGATGGCCTGACGTTGCCAACGTGACGTCGCCGGGATGTCCTGGACGCGGCTTTCGAGCCAATCGAGCTCGAAGGCCGGTCCCACCAGGAAGAAGATGCGAGCCACATCGCGCACCGACCGCCCGGTGAGCCGGGCCACCTCGATGATGTCCGAAGCGTGGACGAGATCGCCGACGTAGGCGTGGGCTTGCGCCACCCGCTCCGGCACACCGCGCTCGGCCAGTTGCGCCGCCGCTCTCTCCCTGTCCTCCTTCCACGCCGGAGGGCCGATGTCGCCGATGGCGTCCGCCAGCTCGGAGAAGTGGGGCCGGGCGCCCTCGATCACGGCCGCCATGGGCTCGGTGCTCGGATGGGTGAGGTGCCATCGTGCCACCGCCTCGACGAGGGCATCGATCCCGTTGAGGAGCTTCCGCTCGACTTCGGGTGCGATGTGACCGACCAGTTGCTCGACCGCCCCCCAACGCACCTCGGCGTCGGTGACCGCTCGCGCCACGTGGTAGGCCCGCACCACCTGCTCCGGGCCGGCCCCCGTCTCCGACATGAGCCGCGAGACGAACGTGATGCCCTCCGAGTTGACGACCTCGTTCGCAACGAGTGTCGCGATCAGCTCCCGCCGCAGTGGATGAAGCTCGAGCACGCCGCCGAAGCGCTCTACCACGGCCGAGGGGAAGTAGTCACGCAGCTCACCGTCGAACGCCTCACCGTCGGGGAGATCGGAGGCGACGAGCCAGTCGCGGAGGCTGCGTTTGGCGTAGGCGAGGAGCACGGCCAGCTCCGGCGCGGTGAGACCGCGCCGATTGCGGGCCCGCTCGGCCATCTCATCGGGCCCGGGAAGCCGCTCGAGGGCTCGGTCGAGCACGCCCTCGGCTTCGAGGACGGCCATGAGGTCCTCGTACGCCTCGAGTCGCGTCGAGGAGACCTCCACTTCCTGGGAGAGGATCTGGGCCTGGAGGAAGTTGTCGTACAGGATCCGGTCGACGATGTCGCCGGCCACCTGCGGGATGAGCTCGTCCCGCTCCGAACGGGTGAGTTCCGCACGTTCGGCGGCGACACCGAGGAGGACCTTCAGGTTGACTTCCCGGTCCGAGCAGTTGACGCCGGCCGAGTTGTCGATGAAGTCGGTGAAGATCCGACCCCCCTCCGTGGCGAACTCGATCCGGCCGAGCTGGGTCAGGCCCAGGTTGCCGCCCTCGACGACGGCGCGACATCGGAGCTCGACGGCATCGATCCGCACCTGGTCGTTGCCACGGTCACCGACGTCGCCATCGGACTCGGAGCTCGCCTTCACGTAGCTCCCAATGCCTCCGTTCCACAGGAGGTCGACCGGCGCCCGCAGGATCGCCTGAATGAGCTCGTTCGGGGTGAGGGCGGAGGCGTCGATCCCGAGCGCCCGTTGCGCCTCGGGCGCCAGCGGGACGCGCTTGGCCGAGCGGGGCCAGACACCGCCTCCTCCCGATATCAGGGACCGGTCGTAGTCGCCCCACGTGGAACCGGGCAGCGCGAACAGCCGCCGCCGCTCCTCGCGAGAGGCGGTCGGATCGGGGTCGGGGTCGATATACACGTGCCGGTGGTCGAAGGCGGCGACGAGCTTGAGCTCGTACGGAGCCAGCATCGCGTTGCCGAACACGTCTCCCGACATGTCGCCGATCCCCACCATCGTGACGGGCTCGTGCTCCACGTCGACACCGAGCTCGCGCAGGTGCCACTTCGCCGACTCCCAGGCACCGCGAGCCGTGATCCCAAGCGCTTTGTGGTCGTAGCCCGCTGACCCTCCCGAAGCGAACGCGTCGCCGAGCCAGTACCCGTAGCTCGCCGCGATCTCGTTGGCCGTGTCGGAGAACTTCGCCGTGCCCCGGTCCGCGGCCACGACGAGGTAGGGGTCGTCGCCGTCGTGGATCCGGACACGCTCGGGGTTCACGATCTCGCTCCCGACGAGGTTGTCGGTGAGATCGAGCAGCCCGCGCACGAACGTCGTGTATGCGGCCCGGACCGCGTCTGCGGAGGCCGCCTCCGACCCGGTGCGGCGGAGCACGAAAGCCCCTTTCGACCCGGTGGGAACGATGACGGCGTTCTTCGTCATCTGGGCTTTCATCAGGCCGAGCACCTCGGTGCGGTAGTCCTCGCGCCGGACCGACCAGCGGACGCCGCCGCGGGCCACCCTGCCGCCGCGGAGGTGGATGCCCTCGACATCGGCGGCGTACACGTAGATCTCCCGGTACGGCGCCGGAGCGGGCATGCCGGGGACCGACGCCGAGTCGAACTTGAAGGCGAGAGACGTGCGCTCGGGCCGGTACGCGTTCGTGCGCACCGTGGCGAGGATGAGGCCGAGGAAGCCGCGCAGGATCCGGTCCTCGTCGAGCGACTCGATCCGATCGAGGCGATCGATGATCTCGTCGACGAGCTCGGCCTCGGCCTGCCAGTCGGCCGCGTCCGGATCGAATCTCGTCTCGAAGAGACGAACGAGCGCGGCCGTCGTCTTCGGGTGTGTGGCGAACGCGTCGTTGATGTACGACTCGGTGAACCCGGAGCCGACCCGCTGCCAGTAGGTGCGGTAGGCGCGCAAGATGCCGACCTGGTCGTGGTCGAGGCCGGCGTCGACGATGAGACGGCTCAGAGAATCGGTCTCGGCCTCGTCACGGAGGACCGCCACGACGGCGGCTGCGACCCTATCCCCGCACACGGCGAGGTCGAGTGGACCGCCGTCAGCCCCGAGGATGCCGATGTCGTGGATCACCGTCGGGCCGTCGCCCTCGAGGAGGCGGGTCGGCACCTCCTCGACGACCCGCAGGCCGAAATGCTCCAGTGTCGGCATGATCCGGGACAGCTCGAGCCTTCCGTCCGCCTTGTAGACGGACAGCCTCGTCAGCGACTCACCGTCGCGCCGCTCGTTCTGGAGCCCCACGACCGGGCGCCCGTCGCCCGATGAGAGCTCATCGAGCATTGCGATGTCCCCGAGGGCGATTGAGGGATCCGTCGACGAGCGGTAGTAGTCCGGGAACTGGCTCGTCCATCGTTTCGCCAGCTCCGCGCCGCGGTGGGGGCCAAACCGAGCCGAGAGCTGCTCCTCCATGATCTCGGACCACGTCCTGGTGAGGGCGATGACCTCTTCCTCGAGCTCCTCGAACGAGACGTCCGGCAGGCGCTCGTCGGTGATCCAGATGGTGAAGTGGATGCGGGCCGTGTCGGTCTCGCCGAGCGACAGCCGGTAGTCGATGGTGGCGCCCCCGAACCGCTCCCGGAACATGTCCTGAAGCTTCACCCGGAGCTCGGAGTTGAACCGGTCGCGCGGCACGACGACGAGCAGGGCGACGTTGCGCCGCAGCATGTCGCGCCGCATGAAGAGCCGCACCTGCTGGCGCTCCTGAAGCTCGACGAGGCCGACGATGCTGTTCCTGATGTCCTCGGTGGGGCTGGCGAAGAGCTCGTCCTTGAGGAAGCTGTTGAAGAGCTGGACGACCTGCTTGTAGTGGTGCGACCCGGCGATGGTGTCCTCTGCCTCGAGGATCTGGAGCAGCTTGCGGCGAAGGACCGGGATCGTGTCGGCCGGGGCCATGTACGCCTTCGAGGTGAAGAGGCCCAGCAGCCGCGCCTCCCCGACGACCTCACCGTCGCGACCGATGTGGCGAACCCCGATGTAGTCCATCTTCGCCCGGCGGTGCACCCGGGATACGTTGTTCGTCTTCGTCACCACGAGGAGCCGACCCGTCGCGTAGCGAGCGCGCAGATCCGGTGGCAGGTCCGCGATCGGGTACGGTTCTGCGAACCGCGAGTCGGCGTCGCTCGAGAGGATGCCGAGGCCGGTTCCGGGTACGACGGAGATCATCTCGCCCTCAGCCGTGTCCTCGATCCGGTATTCCCGGTAGCCCAGGAACACGAAGTTCAGGTCGAGCAGCCACTCCAAGAACGCAGCGTCCTCCTCGATCTCGTCCGCCTCGTAGCGGGGGCCGCCGTCCCGTGCGATGTCGATCATGCGGTGCACGGCGCGCTGCATCGGCTCGAAATCCGCCACGGCCCTGTTCACATCGGACAGAACACGGCGGACCCGGGTCTCGACGGCCTCGATCTCCTCGTCTCTCAGCGGACGGTCGATCTCGTAGTGCTGGACCGACTCGCGGATTGCGGCGGCGCGGGCGCGCAGGATCTCGACGAGTTCACCGCTCTCGTCGCGACGGATGCCGATGACCGGATGGAACAGGTTCTCGACGGAGAAGCCCTGCGCCTGCAATTCGTTGGTGACGGAGTCGACGAGGAACGACATATCCGTCGCAGCGACCTCGATGACGGCACCGGGCCGGCTGTATCCGTGCCCGGCAGGGTCCGGGTTGAACGCCCGCACCGTGATCTCGTCGTTCTCGCGGAGCCGAACGAACTCGAAGACGCTGCGGACCTGGGCACAGATCGCTTCGGGGGGCTGGGCCCGCAGGTAGTCATGCGGTACGCGCTGGAGGTAGGCCCGGCCGAAATCGACGAGGAGCGGTGCGGACCCGTCCGAGGGTTCGGCGAGGTGGCGGAGGAGGTCCTCGATGGAGGTTTCGGTGTCCTGTGGCGTCACCGTCGTTCCCACCCGCAGAACGTTACAGGCTCTCGGATGTCTCGGCGGGTGTTTGCCGCGCTTGGTCGGGAACAGCGCGGCCCGGCCGTCGGGCCGCCTGTGGGGGGCGGCGACGCCCTCACCCTGGTTCGTACACGTACAGGTGCGCCTGCCACTTCGAGAGCGGGCTCGACCCCGTCGCCCGGTGATGCTCGAGGGCCGCTGCAGCCGTCATCTCGAGCTCCTGTTCTGGGTGGCGGAAGACGTAGGGCTGACCACCCCGGGTCTCCTCTGCCGCGTACTGGACGAGTTGGCGCGCCAGATCGGAGCGGCCGAGATCGAACGGGACCCAACCGGTCGTGGCGGCGATCCCGCAGTAGCGGTACCCGGGCACGTCGTCGACGAGACCCTCGATTCGCGCCATCCCGTACTGGTATGAGATCTGGACGAGCGCCGGCCCACCCTCGACGAGGAACCGGCGCGCCCCTGCCAGGACCTTCCGTCTCCAGCCGAGGCCGTCGCCGTCGGGGGATGCCGGCGGGTTCGCAGTGAGGAAGCCGGTCGCCTCTTTCAGCTCCTCGAGGACGGCGGCACCCGACTCGTCGCCCGGGGCGAATACGTCGGCCTGGATGAAGCTGGCCACGGCGGACACCCGGTTGCGGCGCGCGTTGGCCGTCGCGGCGGCCACGTCCGCCGGCAAGACGTCGATCCCGACGATGCTTTCGACCGCGGGTATTCGGGCGGCAGCGATGGCGATGCACCCCGATCCCGTTCCCCAGTCGATCCCGGAGCCGGCCAGCATCGCGACACTGGAACCCACTGCCCGCACCATGAGGGCGCTCGCCGGTGTCACGCTCAGCTTGCCTCCGGTCGGCACGATGTCGATGCGGCCGAGGGGTCCGGCGTTCATGTGGATCGGTTGGCTCATGGCTCTCCAGGTGGCGGCGCCGCACGCCGGGCGCACACCGGTGAGGGAGAGGCTATCGGCCGGCCGCTGCCTCAGACCGCGACCCACACGATCGCCGTCGTGACCGCAAGGAACACGGCCGCCTTGATGATGACGCCCGTCCGCGCCCAGGAGGGCAACGGTCCGGGCGTCGCGCCGAGATGCACGACCAGACCGAAGGCGATGAGATCGTTCGGGTAGCGGAGGTACACGACGGCCCGATCCCAGCCGGGGAGCGACACGACGGCCAGCAGCGCTGCCGCAAAGGCCATCCGCTCCCACGACATCCCCGCCCCCGGATCCCCGAGCGATCGGACGAGGGCGATGACGAGGACGACCATCACCGCCACCTGGAGGAGTTGGTAGACGTCGACGAGGCCGCCGTCGCCGACCCATGTCGCGAACTGGCGCCCGAGCGCAACGAACGGTGCGCTGATCGCTCCCGCCGACAGCGACGCCGCCTCGGTGGCCGCACGCCCCCAACGCGCCGCCATCACGGCTTGGACGCCCGCATAGGTCACCGCAGGGAGCACCGGGACGAGCCACGACACCGGTCGTTCCGCCGTCGGCACCCACCGGGGAAGGTCCCGGCTCATGCGGCGGCCGATGATCCCGGCGAGCCGTACCGCGGCGACGGCGACCGCGAGGAGGAGCGCCGTCTCTCGAGTGATGACCGCCACGGCGAGCGTCGTGGCCGCCAGCCCGTCCCGCCCCCGTCTCAGCAAGAGCAGCGTCGCCAGCAAGAAGGCACCCTCGAGCGGCTCGGCGAGGTCGTAGGCGAGACCGACGATGAGACCGGGCCACGCCGCGAAGACGAGACCCAGCCACGGCGAGCGACCGGAGCTCTCGGCGAATCGCGCTCCCAGCGCCCCAATGACGCCTACGGCGACGATGTTGATCGCCGCGAGCGCCCAGGGGACGAGCGCGAACATCCCGCCCAGCGAGAGGACCCAGGCAGCCAGCGGGTACCCGATGCGTGCGTTCCGGTATGCCGGGCGGTCGAGGTCGATGCCGTCGACCCGATCCTCGAGCGAGAGCGGAGATCGAGCGATCCGGTAGTAGTACTGGCCGTCGTAGCCGTCGCTGCCCTCGAACACGTGAAGCCCCTCGGGCACGAGCTCCGCGTCGGCATGGCCCTCGCCGATCCTGATGAGCGCGGTGATGTCACCGTCGTACGTGGCGGTGCGCGCAGCGACGAAGGCCAGCGCGGCGAGTCCGGCAGCGACTCCCACGCGAAACGCACCCGCCCGGGTGCGGCGGGTCAGCTCGATCGTCGGCGTGCCACCCATCGTGCTCCTCTTCGGCGCATCGTGGACGAGCCTGAACCGGGCCTTCCCCGACACCGGATGACCGCCCGGCTGTGGACGCGCCTCGCAGTGTCAGTCCGGGTCGACGCGGTATACGTTGTCGTGGATGCGCACCCGTTCGCCGACCCTGATGCCGACCTCATCGCCGGGCCCTACGGACTCCACGTCGGCATGGTCGATCTGCATCGAATCGATCCGCTGGGTGAAGTCGGTGGTGTGACCGACGACGTGGATCGTGTCCCCGACGTCGAGCCGGCCTTCGGCGATGGTCAGCGCGGCGACGCCGGGCTTCCCGAAGTAGTGGGACACGGCGCCCACGAACGACTCGCCCATGATGCTCCCCTCCATGGCTTTCGACCATTGTGCCGCACCCGGGACCCGAGATGGCGGCACAATGGTCCCAACGCGGTAGCGACCCCCCACCCTCCGGGGGGCCGCCACACTTGTCACACGACCGCCCGAGGGGGCGATGGACGGCCGGCTACCGGGGAAACGTAGGCGCGAACCGCGCCCGCCAATAGGGCCGAACGACCCTGCCCGGGGCCGGTCATCCTGGCGAAACGGCGGATCCCGACGGGTTCCGGCACCTCAAGTCGGGGTGCCATGCCGCCGACGGATACGATCGTGACGCCTGGCGGTGTCCGCCCGGCAACGAGCAGCGAGGGGACGACGTGACGGACCGAGTGAGGCTCTTTCTGGCGAGCTTCCTCATGCTCTTCGTCGAGCTCGCGTTGATCCGTTGGACCGGAGAGAACGTCTTGTCGCTGTCGTTCTTCTCCAACTTCGTCCTCCTCGGGAGCTTCCTGGGGATCGGGATCGGCTTCCTCCGCGCCGACCGGCCGCGTTCGCTGTTCCCTCACACTCCGGCGCTGCTGTTCGGGCTCATCGCGTTCGTGCTCGCCGTCCCGATCAAGATCGGCCGTCTGTCCCGCTCCGAGGTCATCTTCTTCGGCATGGACACCTCCGGGCTCCCCATCTGGGTGAGTCTCCCCATCATCTTCGGGCTCGTCGCCCTGGTGCTGGCCGGGATCGCCGAAGCCGTGGCCCGGGTGTTTGCCAGGTTCGAGCCGCTCGAGGCCTACCGTCTGGACATCCTCGGCAGCGTCGCCGGGACCCTTGCATTCTCGGTGCTCGCCTTCCTGGGGACGCCGCCGATCGTGTGGGGACTCGTGGCGGGCATCGTCATGGTCGCCCTGCTCGGTCCCCGCCTGCGGTACGTCGCCCCCCTCGTTGCCGTCGCCGCGGTGCTCCTCGTCGAGTCGATCGGCGGGGCCACGTTGTGGTCGGCGTACTACAAGATCGACGTCGTCGACCGCGAGTTCCGCGACGTGCCGGTGGTCCAGGTCCTCGTCAACGGCATCCCTCACCAGGAGATCGTTCCGCTCGAGGCCCGGGAAGCGCTGACGCCCGTGTACCTGAAGCCGTACGAGCGCCTCACCCCCGGGCACGCGCTCGACGATGTCCTCATCGTCGGTGCCGGCAACGGCGGCGACGTCGCCATCGCTCTCGACCGGGGCGCGGGACGGGTCGACGCCGTCGAGATCGACGCCCGGCTGCTCGACATCGGCATCGACCGCAACCCCGACCGGCCTTACGACGACCCGAGGGTCGTCCGCCATGTCGACGATGGGCGTGCCTACCTCGAGCGCACCGACCGTCGCTACGACCTCGTGCTCTTCGCCCTGCCCGACTCGCTGACGCTGCTCTCCGGTCAGTCGAGCCTGCGGCTCGAGAGCTTCCTGTTCACCCAGGAAGCGGTGACGCGAGCCCGCGAAGTGCTCGAACCGGACGGGGTGTTCGCCATGTACAACTTCTACCGGGAGCAGTGGTTGATCGAGCGGCTCGCCGCCACGATGACCCGGGCGTTCGGCACGGAGCCGTGCATCGACCTCATCGGTGAGGGGTCGGGGCTCGCCATGCTTGCCATCTCCGCCGATCCCTCCGCGCTGAACTGCTCGGGCGGGGCTGCGATCGACCTCGCCGATGCCCCCGCTCCGGTGACCGACGATCGCCCCTTCCTCTACATCAGGGAGCCGGGGATTCCGGGGCTCTACCTCGTCACGATGGCGGTGATCCTCCTTGCCTCGCTCGTCGCGGTTCGTGCCGCCGCCGGTCCGATCCGCACGATGAGCCGGTACTCGGACCTGTTCTTCATGGGGGTCGCGTTCTTGCTGCTCGAGACGAAGAACATCGTCCAGTTCGCGCTCCTGTTCGGCACGACGTGGTTCGTCAACGCGCTCGTGTTCGCCGGGATCCTCCTCACCGTGCTCGCCGCGATCGAGGTCGCCAAACTCCCCCGGTTGCCGTCGCCGCGCGTCCTCTACGGTGCGCTCTTCGCCGCCCTCGCCGTCGCCTGGCTCGTGCCTCAGGAATGGCTCCTCAACCTCTCGGTGCCGGTGCGGTTCGTCACCGCCACCGCGCTCGCGTTCGCCCCGATCTTTCTCGCCAATGTCGTGTTCGCCCAGCGGTTCAAGAACACCGCTTCGTCGACAACGGCATTCGGCGCCAACCTCCTCGGCGCCATGGTCGGCGGGGTCCTCGAGTACGCGTCGCTCGCCGTCGGGTACCGGGCGCTGCTGGTCGCCGCCGCTGCGCTCTACCTGCTCGCGTACGTGACCGGACGTGGGCATCTCCGCGGTGAGGACCGAGCCGCAGGTCGACCCGACGAGATACCAGCCGACCCGGAGACCGTGATCCTCTTCGCCGGCCCTGCCGCCCACGCTGACTAGCCAGGCCGACGGCGCGGAAATAGCCATCGATCCTTACGTGCACAGCGCCGATACATGTTCCGTGGAAGGGCACACCCCCCGCAGCCGACGCTCGCGAGGAGTAGCCGTCATCGTCGGCTTCTCGCTCGTCGCCACGCTCGTCGCGTTCGGGCTGGCCTTCACGAACGCCGCGTCGGCCCGCCGCGTCGCCGAGACCTCGCAGCAGCTTCAGTGGGCGAATGCGACGTCGGGCAGCATGGCGCTCGGCAGGGCCGCTCTGTTCCAGGCGGTCGTGTTCTCCGTCGATGCTCGCCTCGGCGTCGCCACCCAGGAAGCGGAGGCCCTCGCCCTCGCCGAAGCCGCCAGCACCCTCGACGCTTTCGGCGGTTGGATCGAGGCTGCTCCGGCCATCGAAGAGGGACTGGCCGGGGCTCTCTGGTCGCTGCACGACCTCGGGGAAGACGTCGTCGATCTCTTGAGCCGGGGTGACGTTGCCGAAGGAGACCGCGTCCTCACTCGCGACTTCGAGGCCGAATACTCCGCGACGACCGCGAAACTCGCAGACGTGCAGGAGTCCTTCGGCGCGACGATCTCGAAGGCAGAGACCGATGCGGGGAGGATCGAGCGGCTCACCCAGCTCCTGGTCACGTTGCTCATTCCCCTGGCAGCGATTGCCCTCTACCGATTGATCGCCCGGCGTCAGTACAGAGAACACCGGGTGCAGATGGACGCCAAGCTGGAGGCGGAGCGAGAACTGAACCGGTCGAAGGACCGCTTCATCGCCGGGTTGTCCCACGAGTTGCGCACACCGCTCACCAGCATCTACGGGTTCTCCGAATACCTTCTCGACGAGGGCCTCATCGATCCCGACGAGGCGATCGAGCTCATCGGCATGATCAACCACGACTCCGCAGAGCTCACGAGGATGGTGGAGGACCTGCTCGCCGCGGCTCGCCTCGAGGCGGGAACGCTTCACCTCGATCCCGATGACGTCGACCTCGGCTCGGTGGCTACCGCGGCGGCGGAACGCCTGCGGGAGGAGGGCCTCCGGCTTCGGATCGACGGCGCGGCGCCCCGGGCATGGGCCGACCCTGACGGGGTGGCCCACATCGTCCGCAACCTCTGCTCCAACGCCATCAGGTACGGCGGCGAGCACAAGGAGATCATCGTGAGCGGCGACGGTCGATGGTCATCGATCGCCGTTGTCGACAACGGGCCCGGTGTGCCGGACGAGCTCGCGGGTCGCATGTTCGACCGGTTCCTCAACGAGGGAGAGCGGACGCTGCTCAACGGGTCGTTGGGACTCGGCCTGAGCGTGGCCCACGGCATTGCCCGCCACATGGGAGGGTCTCTCGACTACGAACACAGCAACGGTCGCACGACCTTCCTCGTCCGGTTGCCGGGTGCAGCGCCAGAAGACGTCGAGAAGACACGAGACGCCTCCCCGGCGGCAATCGGCGAGATGATGGCTGTACTCGGGCCTCCGACTTCGCCGTCGACGTCGATCGACGAGCCGGCACCACACCCGGCCGACTCCGGCACGCATGCGTAGCCGCATCTCGGTCGCCGTCGTCGTGCTCCTGATGCTCCTCGTGCCGGCGTCACTGGTCGTGGAGCCGGCCCCGGCGGCGGCGGCCGACACGCTCCAGATGCTCGACGAGTTCAACAGCCAGTCGTATTCGGGAAGCGACGGCACCGATCCCTGGGCGTCGACATGGAAGGAGAAGGAAGGAGACGGCCCGGCAACGGGCGTCATCCAGGTGGTCAGCGAGGCGTCGTGCGCGTCCACGTACTGCCTCCGCTACGGAGGCGACGGAGTTCAGGTGAGCGGCAACGGTGTCTCCCGCACGGTCGACTTGACCAACGCGACGAGCGCCACACTGTCGTACGACTACCGAAGGGTCCTCATCAGCGTCCCGGAGGGCCGAATCAAGCTGAAGCTGGAAGACGAAGGCGGGAAGGACGCAACGCCGCGTTTCTACGATCTCGTGGCGACGGACCCAGCTCCCGTGCACGACGTGGTAGACCTGTCCGCATACCTCGGCACGATGCTGACGATCAACTTCCTCGGCATCGGCAGTGCCTCGTCCTACTTCTACCTCGACAACGTGGAGGTCGTCGCCACCGTCGCCGGAGGATCCACGACGACGACCACCGCCCCACCCACGACCACCACCACACTCCCACCCACGACCACCACCACACTCCCACCCACGACCACCACCACACTCCCACCCACGACCACCACCACACTCCCACCCACGACCACCACCACCACGGTCCCGCCCGGCGGCACCACGACGACGACCACCACGACGACGACCACCACGACGACGACCACCGGACCCGGCACCACCAGCACGGTCCCGCCCGGCGGGACCACAACGACGAGCACGACCACCACCACGACGCCCCCGGTCACCACCTCCCCCGACCCGACGACCACGACGGTCACTCCGCCCCCGCCCGGCGACGAGCCCACCGCCCCGACGGTGGATGAGCCGCTGCCGGACCCGGGCGACGGTCCGCCGACCGATCTCGGCGACGATCCCCGCTACGTCACCAAGACGCAGCTCACGGCGACGGGCATCGGGGCGGCATTCGAGGACCACACGGATCAGCCGGACGGTCATCCCTCCCGAGCGCCGGCTACGGGCCTCGTCGCGGTCGTGGTGACGAGCGGTGCGACCCTCGGCACGCACATCATCCCCGCGCTTCTCCTCGGATTGGCCGTGGCCTGGCTGGGCGTCCGAGGGCTCGGCGGCAAGGACGAGCACGACGAAGAGGTCTGACGAGATCGCACGAGCACCCTTCGGCGGTTCCGATTGCCGGCGAACGCGGCGCCTATCCTCGTTGTCCCAACGCCGTCAGGAGGATGACATGGAGAGTCGAGCTCGTTCGACGTGGAAAGGCGACCTGTTCTCGGGCTCGGGCACGACGACGCTCGGTACCGGGGCGGCCGGTCCACTTCCGGTCAGCTGGCCGAGCCGGACCGAATCCGCGGCGGGCAAGACGAGCCCCGAGGAGCTCATCGCCGCCGCCCATGCCGCGTGTTTCAACATGGCGCTCTCCAACGGCCTCGCCCAGGGCGGCACCCCGGCCGAGCGGCTCGACACCGAGGCCGTTGCGACCTTCGCCAAGACGGATGCCGGGTGGCGCCTTACCCGCATGGAGCTCGCCGTGACGGGAGCCGTCCCGGGTCTGGATGCCGAGGGCTTTGCAGCCGCGACCGCCGCAGCAAAGGACGGGTGCCCGGTGTCGAATGCGCTCAAAGGCAACGTGGAAGTCTCCGTCGCCGCGAACCTCGCCTGAGCGGGCGACCGGGGTGCTACGCCGAGCCGCGGGCCCCGCGAGCGGTGTTGTACGCGGCGAGGGCTCGCTGCCGGGCCTCCCCATGATCGACGATCGGGGCCGGGTAGTCGATGCCGATCGTCACCCCGTGCGTGGCGGCATCGGCGGGCCGCTCCCAGGGCGCGTGAATCAGCGGTGAGGGCAGATTCCGCAGCTCGGGGACCCAGCGCCGCACGTACTCGCCTTCAGGATCGAGCTTGCGGCTTTGCAGGACCGGGTTGAACACCCGGAAGTAGGGAGCGGCGTCGGCGCCGGTGCCGGCCACCCACTGCCAGTTGCCGACGTTCTGGGCGACGTCGCCGTCGACGAGGAGCGCCCGGAAGTGCCGCTCCCCCTCCCGCCAGTCGATGAGGAGGTCCTTGACGAGGAACGACGCGGTGATCATGCGGACCCGGTTGTGCATCCACCCTTCGGCCAGCAGTTGGCGCATGCCGGCGTCGACAATCGGGTAGCCGGTCCGACCCTCCGTCCAGGTGGCAAGCCCCTCCGGGTCGTCCCGCCATCGGATGCCGGTGAACTCGTTACGGATCGCTTGCGTCGTCGACCTGGGCTGGACGACGAGCGAGTGTGCGTAGAAGTCGCGCCACGCCAGCTGGCGAACGAATGCCTCGCGGCCCGCGGTGTCGCCGCCGACCTCGTCGATGAGCAGACGCGGCGAGATCGTGCCGTATTTGAGGTCGATCGAGAGCCGTGAGGTGCGGTCACGGTCGGGACGGTCCCGGTCCGTGTCGTATTCGTCGACGTGGCCGAGGAAACTCTCCAGACGTCCCACCGCCCCGTCCTCGCCGGAGGCGTACAGCGGCGGGCCTCCGCCGTCGGGCACCCCGTCGCCCGGATCGGCGGTGACCGTCGGGCTCGCCGTCTCCGTGACCGGGTCGGTGAGCGGGGACCCAACCCATCGACGGTAGAAGGGCGTGAACACCCGGTACGGCTCCCCGGCCCGGGTCACGATCGAGCCGGGAGGATGGACGAGGCAGCCCCAGTACCGGTGCACCGGGACCTCGAGCGCCGCAGCGACCCGCCGGTCCCGCGCTGTGGAATATGGACTCCAGCCTTGGTTCCAGTACACGGCGTCAGCGTCGACGGCGAGCGCCGGGATGGCGCGCGACGCCGGCCCGGGAACGACCGTGAGACATCCGCCCCGCGCCCGCAACGACGTGTCGAGCGCCACGAGGTGCCCGGCGAGCTGACGGGTGCGATGCTCTCCCGGCTTCCACAGGGACGCCTCGACGACGAAGACCGGCCGGACCTCACCGTGGCCGGCCGCCGCCGTCCAGGCCGGGTTGTCGGTGAGCCGGAGGTCCCGGCGGAACCAGACGATCGCGGTCACGCTCGCCGCTCCCTCGGGCAGGCGCCGGCTCTCACCGCGCGTCTCCCGTGCCCGGCCGACACCGACGAGCCATCGTCTCAGGGCTCGACGGTGACGAAGCTGTTGACGAGGTCTCGTGCCACGGATGACACGTCGAGCCAGAAGCTCTTGTTGTCTGGATCCCCGGGCGCGAAGAGTTGGTCGTACTTGACCCGATCGTCCCCTCGGGGCACCCGGCCGACGGCGCGTGCTGCGAATTCCTGGAGCTGCCTGGCGTTCGCGAGCTTCGAGTTGACCGCCGCGTAGTAGAGGCCGAGCTTCTCGATGGCGCGGATCTCGTAGCCGAGCTCGGCGCCTGCTTTCAGCATCTGGGCGATCACGACGAGCACCCTGTCGCCGAAGCTCATCGGTGGGATGACGAACTGATTCCCCGACGGCACCCTGCTCAAGACATCGCTGCCCTTGGGTCGCAACGACATCCGCTGCTTCAGCCCGTCCAGGCTGAAGCCGGAGCTTCCGGCCAGCACGAAGACGACATGCGCCCGGCCCTCGACGGTGACGTCGAGGTGCGGCATCAGTACCTCGTACGGCCAGGTGGCATCGGCGTGCGCATCGACCTCGTCGATGAGACACAGCACCGGTCCCTCGAGGGTCACGAGCCGCTCGAGCGACGCCCGCAGCGACTCGGCGCCTTGTTTGGCGAGATTGACCTCGACGTACTCGCACATGTCGCCCTGGTTCCGGGCGATCTCCTGCACGAGGAAGGTCTTGCCGGATCCGGGCGCCGCCCACACGAGGTGGTTCTCCCGGTGGGGCGTGTCGGTGTCGAGCCCGGCCACGACCCGGTTCCTGGCGTCCTTGAGCTCGTTGAGCACGGCGTCCTCGTACCGCGAGTAGTCACCGACGACCCGGTACCGGCTGACCGACAGCGTGTTCATCGCCTCGACCAGGGGGTATTGCCAGTACGGGCTGGCCTTGCCGAGTTCGTGCAGATCGTCGTGATATCGCGCCAGGTATTCCTCCGCGTGTTCGAGGTAGTCGGGCTCCAGCCGACTCCGGAACAGCGGACCCGAGAAGACCATGGCCCAGTCGGCTACGGGCAGCACGTAGTCCTCTGCCGCCCTCACGTAGAGGGGCCACCGCTTCATGTGCTCTTCCGACCGGAAGAGATTCATGCGGCTTCAGTTGAAGGCGCCGGAGCCCTCCCTCCATTCGACGAAGGGCGAAAGCATGTACCCGACCGCCGTCGTCGGATCCACATCGAGGAGCTCGTCATCCCGGAGCCGGACAGCGATGGGCTCACCGCAGTCGAGGCATGTCGTGTTGATCTCGATGTCGCTACCAGGGAAGAGCCAGCGCACGGCCAGCGACTCCATCGCTCACTGGCCGAACCAGCGCTCCACCCCGTCGACCGAGATCCGGAAGTGGGTCGGAATGTTGGAGAACGGTGCCCACGACTCCACCAGATCGGTGTCGCGGGCCAGCCAGCAGCCGGCTACCGGGCCGGCGTCGGCTGTCTCGTGCAGCACCGATCGCGCCTCCTCGAGGTCGATGTCGAGCGCGGTCGCGAGCTCCGAGTAGTGGGGAGCCCTGCCGTGGTCGACGAAGAACCTGAGCACCGTTGCATACGACGACTTCGCCAGCTCCGATACGGCCACATCTCACCTCCCGTCGGGTAGGAAGCCGTCAGCCTCGGCCGCGAGCCATCCGGCGTATCGACGCTAGCGCGCTGCTGGCGCCGGTGTGCAGTTCACACCCCGCCGCCGAAGAGCTCGAGCCAGGTGGCGAAGGCGTTGTAGCCGCCGTGGACGACGGCCGCGGCGATGACCCAGGGCATCGCGACGGTGAACTCCGGCCGCGCGGCGCCGGAGTGGAGCCGCAGCCACATCCGGGCCGCGCCGATCCCGGCCAGGAGCGAGCCGGTGCCGTGGACGAGCGGCCCGAAGATCCACCTCCACCGGACGACCTCCGGCGTCGGGTCGTCGATGTAGACCCACAGGTACATGGCGTTCTCGATGGCGGCGAAGACGAGGCCCGAGCACACGGTGACGATGACGAGCGCGGCGGCCGAGTGGACGAGCCAGGGGCGCACCTCGGCGAGATAGAGGGCACCGGCCGCCTTGAGCATCTCCTCGACGAGCGGGGCGACGAGGACGACGAGGACCACGGCGGACAATGCTGCGCCGGGCCCGGTGAGTGCGCCGAGCACGGCGAATGGCCCGGAGGCGACGGCGGCGACGGCGGCGGCGGCAACCATTCTCGACCGGGGCGTCGCCGAACGGCGGGCTCGGTAGATCGACCCGAAGGTGGGGAGGTCCGAGTCGGCGAGGTGCCCCAGCGCCGGCTCGTCGCCGAGCGCGTGAGCGGGCAGGTCGAGGTAGTCGTCGTTGTCGGGGCCCAGCGCCATCAGCTCCGCGGCGAGACGATGGCCGTGCCGTAGCAGAAGATCTCGGCGCTCGGCATCCGAGGCCCCACGTCGGACCACTCGAAACGGACGTTGACGACGAGGTCGGCGCCCACCGCCTGGGCCTGGTCGGCCATCCGCAGCTTCGCCTCGCGACGAGCCCGGTTCAGCATCGACTGGTACGTCTTCACTTCGCCTCCGAGGATGTTGCGAAACATCGCGGCGAAGCTCTTGAAGTAGTCGGCGGCGATGACCACCTCACCCATCACGAGTGTTCCCGCGGCGGCGTCGACCCCGGGCGGAGGCGACTTCACGTCGACGACGACGACCGGTGATGCCGCCTCGCGGCGATCCAACTCGGCGAGATGGCGACGCTCCCGGGCGCGCCCCACCCCGAAGCCTACGACGACGAGACCTACCGTGACCAGGAGCGAAACGAGGAGCTCGACCACGTCAGTCCACCGTCACCGCAGTGCCGTAGGAGTAGAGCTCGGCGGCACCACCGGCCACCGATGAGGTGGTGAATCGCACGTTGACGATGGCGTTGGCGCCGAGGGCTTCGGCCTGGGCGATCATCCGATCGATCGCCTCGCGGCGCGCCTCGGTGAGCAGCTCGGTGTAGGCCGTCAGCTCGCCACCGACGAGGTTCTTCAACGCAGCACCGATGTCACGGCCGACGTGCTTGGCCCGGATCGTGTTTCCCTGCACGAGACCATGGAACGCTGTGATCTCACGCCCGGGGACGGTCTCGGTGTTGACGATGATCACCGTTGTCTCCCTTCGACGGACGGCAAGTATACGGACGGCCCCGCCGGGCAACCTGCCGGGTCCCGACGTCCGGCGCCGTGACACCGGCCCGGACGGCCACGCGGTTGACAGTTCGCAGCGCCGATGTATATCTTCCCCCTCACTCCCGCAATCGATTGCAGCGTGATCGGGCGGAGAGCCGACGGGAACTGAGCACGGGAGGCAAACGGCCATGAGAACCCGATTCGGACGAATGTACGCATTGGCGATCGTCATGGTCGCGCTGACCCTCGTCGCCGCGGCCTGCGACTCCGGAGACGACGACGCCACCGAGACCACAGCGGCCCCCGGGACGACGGCGGCACCGGCAACGACGGCGGCCCCGGGCGTCAACAACCCCGGGCTCTACGTCCACGCCGCCGACGACGAGCCGCTGAGCATCGACCCTGCCGGCGTCGCCGCCGGCGAGGCCGGTGAGACGGTGATCCTCCAGGTCTACGACCGCCTCGTCGAGATCGGCCCCGGTGGGCCCGATCTCGTGCCCGGCCTCTCCTCCGAGGTGCCGACGCCGGACAACGGCCTCATCTCTGCCGACGGGCTCACGTACACATTCCCGATTCGCGAGGGTGTCGTCTTCCACGACGGCAGCACACTGACCGCCGACGTGGTCAAGTTCTCGTGGGATCGGGTGCTGACGATGGATCTGCCTGAGGGCAATTCCAGCGTGATCGCCGACCTCGTCGCGAGCACGAGCGTCGACGGCAACAACTTCGTCGTGACGCTCAACGAGCGCAACGCTGCCTTCCTCAACTCGGTCGTCACCGCGGCGGTGGCCTCGATCGTCAGCCAGGAAGGCATCGAAGCGAACGGCGGCATCGTCGCCGGTCAGCCAAACGAGTTCTTCACGGGCAACGCCATCGGCAGCGGCCCCTACCGCCTGACGGCATGGAACCGCGGCGAGACCGTTGAGCTCGAGGTCTTCGATGACTACTGGGGAGACAACGCCAAGCTCGACGTGCGCATCCAGCAGGTCCCGGACTCGGACGTGCGCGTGCTCGGCCTCCGCGCCGGTGACTTCGACTCGATCGAGACCGATCCGACGTTCATCAGCGACCTCGAGGGCGCCGATGGCGTGGAGATCTTCACCGGCGGCTGGCTCCTCGAGCCGGTCCACGTCGGGCTGAACCTGGACATTCAGGAAGACCTCCTGCCACCGGACGACACCGTCCCGGCGGACTTCTTCCACGATCCGAGGGTGCGTCAGGCGTTCAACTACGCCTTCGACTACGACGCATTCGTCCAGGGCGGCCTCGACGGCCTCGGAGGGCCGGTGCCGCACTACCTGCCCCAGCCCATGCTCGGATACGACGACTCGCTGCCACGGTTCGAGAAGGACCATGCCAAGGCAGAGGAGCTGTTCCGGGCAACCGGCTGGTGGGACGACGGCTTCACCATGACGGTGCTCGCCGAGGAGGGCGGCATCTTCACGACCGCCGCGCTGGTGATGCGGGACTCGATGGCCGAGCTCAACCCGAACTTCAACATCATCGTGCGGGACGTGGTCGAAGCACAGTTCGATGACGCCCACGCCACGGTGCCGTTCGAGTTCGCCGCGTGGGTGAAGAACGCCGACCCGTTCGCCGACCCGGCTGCGCTGTTCGCGGCGTATGTCCATCCGGACGGCGAGTGGGGTGACGTGCACAAGTTCCGCAACGGCTACCAGGATGCCGACCGTATCGCCAGCCTGGTGGACGAGGCGGCGTCCTCCACGGATGTCGACCAGCGGGTCGCCAACTACCAGGAGCTCGCCCGGATCCTCTTCGAGGACCCGATGTGGGTGATCCCCGGGAACGAGCGTGCGCTGATGGCGCATCGCACCTGGGTGGAGAACTTCCAGATGAACCCGCTGTGGCCCCGGCCCAGCCTGAAGTTCTCCTTGTTCGACAAGTAGGCAACGACGCGTAGAGTGCGCCCGACCGGCAAGGTCGGGCGCACTCGGCTTTCCCGACGGAATCGGACGCACGAAGCGGCCAACTGACCCATGCAGATTCGCGAGTACGTGATCAGGCGTTTGCTGATACTCCCGCTCATCCTGATCGGGACCTCTCTCATCGTCTTCACGCTCGGTCGGGTCGGCGGTAACCCGATCGCGATCTACCTCGAGCACGAGATGACACCCGAAGAGGTGGCTCAGCTGGAGGATCGGTACGGCCTGAACGACTCGCTGCCGGAGCAGTACGTCGCGTGGCTCGGAGGCGTTTTGCGGGGAGACCTCGGCTTCTCCGGCGTCTCCGCGGCCCCGGTGATGGATGTGCTCCCCCGCCGCCTGGCGGCCACTCTCGAGTTATCGATCGCGGCGGCCATCGTCGCCATCTCGATGGGCATCGGCCTCGGCACCTTCGCCGGAGCGAGACGCGACAGGCTGCCCGACCACCTCACGAGAGTGTTCGCGATCAGCGGTGCGGCCACTCCGATCTTCTGGTTCGCCATCGTGATGCTGATCATCTTCTGGGTGTACCTCGGCTGGTTCCCCGTCGGCAGATCCGACGCGACGATCTTCGCGTCGATCCCCCATCCGACCGGCGTGTACACGATCGACGCAGTGCTCGCGGGGAGTTGGACGGCGTTCCGCGACGCCATTTGGCATCTGGTCCTTCCCGCGGTCACGCTGGGGTACGGCGCGACCGCCATCATCACCAGGATGATGCGCTCCTCACTGGCCGAGGAGCTGAACGAGGACTACGTCGATGCGGCACGGGCGAAAGGGCTGCCGGAGCGCCTCGTGTTGCGCCGCCACGCCCGGCGCAACGCGCTCATCCCGACCGTCACCGTCATCGGTCTCGGCTTCGGATTCCTGCTGCAGGGATCGGTGGTCGTCGAGATCATCTTCATCTGGCCGGGGCTGGGGCGCTGGATGGCGGACGCCGTGCTGCGGGGCGACCAGGCCACGATCATGGCCTACGTGCTGTTCACGAGCATCCTGTTCCTCATCGTGAACCTCATCGTGGACATCCTCTACGCCTATCTCGACCGTCGCGTCGTGTTGGGGGGCTAGTCGTGGTCGACACCGCTGCGCCTCGCGAGCCGCTCACCCGAACCGAGTCGGGGCCGCTGGCCGTCCGCCTGAGGCGGGCCGGTGAGCTCACCCGCGAGGTCTTGCGCAACCCGACGACGCTGATGGGCCTCATCGTCATCGTGACGCTGATCAGCTTGGCGTTCCTGGCACCCCTGCTCACCGAGCCCAACCGGCCTGATGCATACCAGATGCCGCGCGACTGGGGCGCCACCAATGCGCCGCCGGGCACCCCCGGCCATCTTCTCGGGACGACATCGACCGGTGGTGACGTGCTCTACGGGGTGCTGTGGGGAGCGCGGACCTCGCTGCGCATGTCACTGATCGTCGTCGGGGTCACGATGACCGTCGGAACCATCATGGGGAGCATCGCCGGGTTCATCGGCGGCAAGGTCGACGAGTTCATCATGCGGATCGTCGACGTGCTCCTGGCGATCCCGGAGTTGATCTTCGCGCTCGCCATCGCCGCCGTGCTCGGACCGTCGTTCGCCAACATCATCTTCGCCCTCTCCGTGGTCTTCTGGGTCAAGTACGCCCGGATCATCCGGGGACAGATCATCCACGTGAAGCACAACGAGTACGTCGACTCGGCACGCGTGATCGGCGACTCGAAGCTCAACATCTACCGCAAGGACGTCCTCCCCAACTCGGTCACGCCCGTGGTCGTCCAGGCGACGCTCGACATGGGCAACATCGTCCTCGTCGGAGCGACGCTCAGCTTCATCGGACTCGCCGAGGCCGGACTCGCCGAGTGGGGCGTGCTCGTGAGCGAAGGGCAAGCCGGCATCTCGTCGGGGCGGTGGTGGGCCTCGACCTTCCCCGGCGCCATGGTGTTCCTGTGGGCGCTGGCCTTCAATCTCCTCGGAGACGGGCTGCGTGACGTCCTCGACCCGCGCACGGGTGGTCGATGACCGCGGCGGCGCCGGCGACGGCGGGAGAGAAGACCGCGGCCCTCGTCGCCTCAGTCGAGGACCTGCGGGTCCATTTCGAGTTGAAAGCCGGCGTTCTCCACGCCGTCGACGGCGTGTCCTTCGACATCGCCGACGGCGAGACCCTCGGCCTCGTCGGCGAGACCGGCTGCGGCAAGAGCGTGACGGCCCGCTCCTTCCTCCGGCTCATCCCCACCCCGCCCGGCAGGTACGCAGGCGGTCGCATCCGGTTCTGGCCCAAGGAGGCGCGCCAAAGCGGGGGCGAGCCGGTCGATCTCCTCCAAGTGCCCACCTCCGACATGCTGGATATCAGGGGCAACCGGATCGCGATGATCTTCCAGGACCCGGGCAAGGCCCTCAACCCTGCGCTCCCCATCCGCGAGCAGGTGGCGGAGGTCTTCTACCAGCATCGCACCGAGGACCTCCTCGAGGCATGGAACGGACGGGCACCTCGTCCGATCCGCCGGGCCGCCTCCCAGCGGGCCGGCAAGCTCGAGCGGCTGGCGTTCAAGTTCCCTCCGTTGCGCTCCCAGAGCAAGCGGCTGAAGAGGAGGGTCGACGAGCTCGTCGGTGACGCGCTGGCCGAGACCCAGATCCACAATCCCCGCAAGATCATGGCCAGCTACCCCCACGAACTCTCCGGTGGGATGAAACAGCGCGTGATGATCGCCCAGGCGCTCGCCTGCAACCCGGATCTCCTCATCGCCGACGAACCCACGACGGCCCTCGACGTGACCATCCAGGCCCGCATCCTCGAGCTGATCCGGGAGCTCCAGCACGCCCACCAGACGTCGGTGCTCTACATCAGCCACGACCTCTCGCTCGTGCGCCGGATCTGCGACCGGATCGCAGTGATGTACGCCGGACGCATCGCCGAGATCGGGACCACACAGCAGGTCTTCCACGACCCTCGGCACCCCTACACCCAGGGACTCCTCGCAGCCGTGCCTTCGTTCGCCCACAGGCGGGGCGAGCTGGCGGCCATCGAGGGCACCGTTCCCGAGCTGATCGACCCCGATCCGAGCTGCCGATTCCACACCCGGTGCGCGTTCGCCACGGACATCTGCGGCCGGGTCGACCCGGTCCTCGACGGTCGCGTCGCCGGACGGCCCGTCGCCTGCCACGGGTACGCCTCCCCGGAGGAGCTGGGAGTCGCCGCGGCCGAGCTCCCCCACCTCGATCGGAGCCCGGCGTGACGACCCTGCGCGACGACACCGTGGCGACACCGGCGAAGGTCGGCAACGAGCCGGTCATCACACTGCGCGGCGTCGAGAAGTACTTCCCGGTCCGGGAAGGCGTCTTCCAGCAGGTGGTGGGTCACGTCCGCGCCGTCGACAACGTCAGCTTCGAGATCCCGAGAGGGCAGACGGTCGGCCTCGTCGGAGAGAGCGGATGCGGCAAGACGACGCTGGGTCGGTGCATCGCCGGGCTCACCGACGCCACCGGTGGCGGCATCTACTTCCGGCTCTCCGTTGCCGACCGTCAGTTCCTGGACCAGGTCGACGCGATCCCCCAAGAGCAGCGCACCCAGGAGCAGCGAGACCGGGTGGAGCGCCTCGAGCGGGCGCACCGCATCGACCGGCTCAAGGGCGACGCCTGGCGCACCTACCGCCGCAACTGCCAGTTCGTCTTCCAGGACGCATTCAGCTCGCTGAACCCTCGCCAGCTGGTGAAAGACATCGTCGGCAGGCCGCTGAAGGTCTACAAGGAGGCTTCGGGGCCAGGGCTCACCGAGCGCGTCGTCGGCCTCCTCGAGAGCGTCGGGCTGGGCCGCCAGCACCTCTACCGCTATCCCCACGAGTTCTCCGGCGGTCAGCGGCAGCGGATCTCGATCGCCCGCGCCCTCGCCCTCGACCCTGAGTTCATCGTCCTCGACGAGCCGACGAGTGCCCTCGACGTGTCGGTGCAGTCCCAGATCCTCAACCTGCTCCACGAGCTGCAGCAGGAGCGCGGACTGACGTACCTGTTCATCACCCACGACCTCGGCGTCGTCAGGTTGATGAGCGACGACATCGTCGTGATGTATCTCGGGGAAGTGATGGAGCACGCAACCTCCGAGGAGCTCTTCGCCTCGCCCCGCCATCCCTATACCGACGCGCTCCTCGCTGCGAACCCCGATCTGCTCAGCGACGGCGACGAGGACACGGAGATGCGGGGACTCGAGGGGACGCTCCCCGACCCGGCCCGACCGCCCCGGGGCTGCCGGTTCCACACCCGCTGCCCCGTGGCAACCCCTCGCTGCGGCTGGGAGGTCGACGACGCCGTCGCTTGGCTCCTCGACAACGCGACGGTCCTCGACGGTCTCAGCGGGGTGGAGCGGGCCACGGATTTCGACAGCGTGCTCCGCTTCGGCGACGAGGCCGCCGCAGGCGAAGCCGCTTCGCTCCTCGAGAGCAGCGACGTCCCCGCTTCGATGCGTACCGCGATGGTGGAACTGGGCACGGACGGCGCGCAGCTGAGGATCCGGTTCGAGGAGGTCGATGCGGTCCGGCTCGAGGACGTCGGAGGCGGGCACACGACCTCGTGCATCCTGCACACCTCGCAGTCCGCGGGCAGCTGAACGGGGTCGGCTACGCCTCCAGGGAGAAGAGCTGCCACGCGTCGGGAACGCCGCGGAGCTCGTGACGGCCCTGCGGCGAGAACGAGTGCCCGGAGCCAGCCACGAGGTCCTTCACCGTCGACGTGGCAAGGATCTCGTTCGGCCCAGCGAGCGCGGACACGCGCGCCGTGATGTGGACGCCGAGGCCGCGTACCTCGTCGGCGGCCACCTCCACCTCGCCGGTGTGGATCCCGGCTCGGACCTCGAGACCGTGTGCGGCAAGGCGGGCGCGGAGTGCGATCGAACAACCCAGCGCCTGACCGGGGTGATCGAACATCGCGAGGATACCGTCCCCGGTCATCTTCACCGTGCGTCCACTCCCATCCTCGACTGTGTCGCGAGCAACCTGATCGTGCATTTCGATCTTCTCCCGCCATGCCCGGTCCCCCATCTCGGAGGCGAGCTCGGTGGAGTTGACGATGTCGGTGAGCAGGAGGGTGGCGAGCCAGCGACCGTCAACCGGCCCGGGCTCGGCCGTCGGCAGCTCGGCGGGCTCGAGCGAGCTCTCCCCCGTTTGGGCCGGGAGCCCGATTGCGACCAGGATCTCGACGATCGGGTCGAGCTCCTCCGGCAAGCGGTACGGATGGACCGTTCGCCACCACGTCGTGGAGAACCGTGGGTTGAGCTGGAGGATGCGGCGGGCCTCCAGCTCTGCCTCCCCATGTCGGTCCAGCTGCTTGAGGGCAACTGCGCGCGACACCCGGGCGAAGAGCCACGCCGGGTTGCGGGTGAGGCATTGGTCGGCGACCTCGAGGGCCTGCTCGAACCGGCCGAGGTGGCATTCGGCGGCGGCGAGGATCGCCCGTGCGTTGTCGAGCAGGACGCGGTCGAGGGGAGAGAGCGCCAGCGCATGGCGCTCGAGGGTCGCAGCCTCCGAGAAGCGGCCCGCATAGAGCATGTTCATCGCCTGGATGTGACACGCGTCCGCCGAACGCGGGTCGAGCCGGAGCGCACGATCGGTCACCGCGATGGCGTCCTCGTAGTCCCCGGAGAGCATGAGGATGTGTCCGCGCGCCCCCACGGCCATGGCGAGGTCGGGGTCGAGTTCAAGAGATCGATCCACCTGCTCGCGAGCCGCCCGGAGCGACGCGGCGCGATCGGAGGACCATCCGAAATGCGCTTCGGTCGCATACGTCCAGGCGAGGAATGCATGGACTTGCGCCAGCGCGGGATCGTGCTCGAGAGCTGCGAAGAGGTGCCTACGAGCCTCGAGGTTGGAGTCCCGGCGAAACCTCACATACGCCTCCGTGCCCTTCATGAGCTCGGCGTACGCGTCGAGATCCGTGGTCGGGGTCCTCACCTTCCGCAGCTGGGTCCCGCCGACGAGTTGCGCCTCGATCCCGAGCGCGACCTCCCCCGAGATCTCGTCCTCCACGGCAAAGAGATCATCCAGAGGCCGAGTGAGACGGTCCGACCAGATCTCCCTGCCGGTGCGCGTGTCGCCGAGGTGGACGGAGACCCGGAGCTGGCCTCCCCTCGCCCGCACCCCGCCCTGGAGGACGTACCGAACACCGAGGGCTTCGCCCAGCTCCTCGGGTTCGGGAAGAGGGCCGCGGAACCGGAAGCCCGACGCCATCGCCGCCACCTCGATGAACGGGTTCCGGGAGAGGATGCCGATGACCGCCTCGGCGACCGAGTCGCCCACGTCGGCGATTCCATCGTCGTCACCGCTGGACGCAAACGGGAGCACCGCAATGGAAGGCTTCAGGCCCCCGTGGTCTCGCTCGTTCTCCAAGGTGAGGCAGTGTGGCAGAGCCGAGACACCGCTGCATCCGGCGCAGATGCCCCCAGTCTCGGCGTGCTAGGCCTCCAGTCCCGCACTGCGGAGTCCGGCGACGATGCGCTCCCGGTCGGCCTCGTCGTTGAAGGTGTAGAGGTCGAGGAACGAGGGGGCGAAGTCGGGGCGGATCTCGAGGATCGTCTCGAGCTCGCGAGCGGCGGCCTCCACCTCCCCTAGCTCCGCCAGTGAGGCGGTCAGCACCACCCGGCCCATGAGGTACCCGTAGCGGAGGTTGATCGCAGCCCGGGCGTCGGCGATGGCTGCGTCGTGATTGCCGAGGACGAAATGACCGAGGGCCCGGCCCCCCCAGAACCACGACGCCGACGGGTCGTTGGGGTTCAGGGCGATGGCGCTCGTGATCATGTTGATGCCCCGCTCGGGGTCGTCGCCGCCGTGGATCCTCCCGACGCCGCCCATGACATGGGCAAGCGCCAGGCTCGGGTTCAGCTCGACGGCGCGTTCGGCGGCGCGGACGGTCGACTCCATGCGGCCCATCGCATAGCTCGCCGTCGCCATGGAGACGTGGGACAGCGCGTCGCGGTCGTCGAGTTCGATCGCCCGCTTCGCCTCCTCGTAGGCGAGACGGGCCGAGGCGGCGGGATCGTCGGCCCACAGCAACCAGGCATCGAGGAAGTGCGTCTGGCTGAGTCCGGCGTGCGCTTCGGCGTAGCCGGCGTCGCGTCGCGCCGCGGCGGCGAAGTGACGGCGGGCCTCGGCGTTGGACACCTTCTTGTACTTGTAGAGCTCGGACCAGCCTCGTTGCGTGTGATGCCAGGCGTCGAGGCTCTCCGGCCTCGTCCTCGAGGACCGCTCTGCCTCGGCGAGCCGGATCGCCGGGTCGATGGCGACGACGATGGCGCGGGTGATCTCATCCTGCACGGCGAAGATGTCGACGAGGTCGGCGTCGAAGCGGTCCGCCCAGACGTGGTGGAGCCCTGATGCCTCGATGAGCTGGGCGGTGACCCGGACGCGGTTCCCGGCCCTGCGGACGCTGCCCTCGAGGACGAACCGCACCCCGAGCTCTTCGGCGACCTGGGAGAGGTCCGCACTCGAGCCTCGATACCGAAAGGACGCGGTGCGGGCGATCACCCGCAGCGAGCGGAACGCAGCCAGTGCCGTGATGACGTCTTCGGTGATCCCGTCGGCGAAGTATTCCTGGTCGGGGGCACGGCGATCCACGCTGCTCTCCTCGCCTGCTCTTCGTCCCCGTCGGGCGCCGACGCCTGCGGCGGGGCGGCCGGTTCCTCGCCACGGTCGTCGTTGTCGGCAACGAGCGCGAAGACGTGCTCGGGTCGGGAGAAGCCGCGCAGGTCGCGCTCGCCGAGGTCGCGCAGCGCGAGACCCTCGGAAAGACGATCCCGGACCACCTCCTGGGTCGTCAGCGAAACCAGCACCTCTCCCCCGGCCGCGATGCTCGTCACCCGTGCCGCCCGGTTCACCGAGGCACCGAAGTAGTCGCCGTCGCGCAGCTCCGCTTCGCCGGTGTGGACGCCGACACGGAGCGGGAGACGCGAGATCGGATCCCACGACGCGTCGTCCAGCGCATCCTGGATCGCCGTCGCCGAGGTCACCGCATCGAGCGCCGAGGCAAAGACGGCGAACGCCCCATCGCCGGTGAGCTTCACGAGCATCCCCCCGCTGGAGGCGATGGCATCCCTCACGATCTCGTCGTGGGTTGCCATGGCGAGTCGCATCGCATCGTGGTGCTGCTCCCACAGACGCGAGCTCTCGACCACGTCGGTGAAGAGGAACGTCACCGTGCCCGTCGGGTAGTCGCTCACTTCCGGTGCCTCCGAGCGGGCAACATACCCGGTCCGAGCGCGCCCCGCCCCGAGGTGGCGCCATCGAGGACCCGCGAGGGGGCGCGCACGGCGCGAGCACCCCCGTGGGCGCCGGCCGTGCGGCGGTGACGCGTTACCGTGACGGTGTGGGTACGGATGAGCGCCGGCTTGCTGCGATCGTCGTCGCCGACGTCGTCGGCTATTCGCGGATGATGGCCGAAGACGAGGACCGAACGTTGTCTTCGCTCCGGGCGCATCGCAATGCGACGGACCCTGTGATCCTCAACCACGGCGGCCGGATCGTGAAGACCACCGGGGACGGGTTGCTCGTCGAGTTCCCCTCCGCGACGTCCGCCCTGGATGCCGCGATCGAGGTGCAGGACCTCATGCGGGCTCGCAATGAGGAGATACCCGAATCGAGGCGGATGCAGCTGCGGCTCGGGGTCAACCTCGGTGATGTCGTCGTCGACGAGACGGGTGACGTCTTCGGAGACGGTGTCAACGTCGCGGCGAGGGTCGAAACGCTCGCCGATCCCGGCGGCATCGCGCTCACGAACGCCGTCTACGAGGCCGTCAGGGACAGGGTCGACGTCGACTTCGTCGACGACGGCGACCACGAGCTGAAGAACATCCCCCGACCGGTTCGGGTGTGGAGGCTCGGGTCGGACGCGCGGCCTCATCCGCAGACCAGAGGTCGGGCAAAGCGGACGCTGGCCACGATCGCGGTGCTGCCCTTCGAGAACATGAGCGGCGATCCTGAACAGGAGTACTTCGCCGACGGCATCACCGAGGACCTCCTCACCGCGCTGTCCTATGACCGCAGCCTCGCCGTCGTCGCCCGCAGCTCCGCGTTCGCCTACAAGGAGACGGCGGCCGACGTCCGGACCGTTGCCCGGGAGCTGGACGCCACTCATGTCGTCGAGGGAAGCGTGCGCAAGGCTGGGGAGAAGGTGCGAGTCACCGTTCAGCTCGTTGACGCCGAGAGCGGCCACCACATCTGGGCGGAGCGCTACGACCGTGACATCAGCGACATCTTCTCGCTCCAGGACGAACTCGTCGACGAGATCACCTCTCGGCTGAGGCCCACGCTGCGGGAGCGGGCGGGCGAGCGGCGGGCGACAGGAGCCGTGACATCGGTGGATGCGTGGGACCTGGCCATCCAAGCGCAGTTCCACGTGAACCGGCACACGATCGATGGCTTCTTGAAGGGCATCGAGCTGTTCGAGCAGGCCCGGCGGCTCGAACCAGACTTCGTGTCCGCCATCGCAGGGGCAGCGACGGCGTGGATGCTCCTCGCCGTCTTCGGTTGGCGCGACGAGGATGTCAACCCGTGGCAGCGCGGCTTCGCGGACGCCGAGGCCGCGTACAAGATCGACACCGACGACTACGACACCCTGTTCGTGCTCTCTGCAGTGAGAAGCGCAACCGGTCGACCCGACGAGGGTGCCCAGTACGCCCGCCGGGCGATCGAGCTCAACCCGCACTCATCAGGCGGGTTCCACATGCTCGGCCACAACCTCGACGTTGCGGGGCAGCCGCACGAGGCGATTCCCGAGTTGACTCAGGCGTGGCGGCTCGGCCGTCACGAGCCCTCCCGGTACGACATCGCCAACGACCTGGCCCACGCCCATTACATGGCCGGAAACTACGAGGCAGCGCGGACGTGGGGCCGCAAATCCCTCGAGTTCGTCGACGACTACCTCCAGGCCCAAATCGTCCTTGTCGCGGCGCTGGGGCAGCTGGGGAAACCCGACGAGGCCCGGCCCCACGTCGACGCCGTGCTGCGGTCCCGACCCGGCTTCAGCTGCGCGCAGCATCGCTCTCGCGTCGCCTACGTGCGCGACGAGGACCGCGACCACTTCGTCGCCGGACTGCTCGAGGCGGGGCTGCCCGAATAGGCGGGTTCGTTGCGGTTCAGTCGCCGTCCGGCCTTGCCGCCCGCAGCTCGCGCAAGACGAGCGGGTCCAGCTGGTCCATGCCCCGCCACCGCTCCTCGAGGTTGTGCCACCCGACCCACGTGAAGAGGCTCTCCTCGAGTTCGGCGGCGGGGTCCCCCCAGTCGAGACGCTGCAGGATTCCCGTCACCTCGGCCCGGAGATCGGTGTCGACGTCGAGAAGGTCGGCGGGATCCGACGACCCGAAATAGAGCGTGTGGAGGTCGAGGAGACCGCGCAGGGCATCGATCGGGGTGTCGTCGTGGTCGACCCGCAGGTCGAGCCAGCGGTCGTTGTTGCCGCCGTACCCGCCGCCGGGCCGGACGACGACGAGTGCGGCCGACTCCATCCCCCGCTTCTCGCCCCCTGCCCGCTCGCCGGCGTCGAGCGCCTCGAGGAGCCGCACGGCGAGGGGGCCGATGGTGGCCGCGAACGTCTCCGCCATCGCGCCGACGACCCCGGGGGCGGTGAGGATGTTGCCCTGGGCGGCGAACCCGTCCCCGGTGGCCGAGACCGCGTGCTCGTAGCACTCGGCGCCGGTGAACGAGGCGCTGCGCCCGTCGGCGGCGACGACACCGACCTGGCGGTGGGCGCGCAACTCGTCGTCGGAAGTCAGCGCGGCGACGGTCTCCTCCGGTGACATGCCCTCGGCGAGGAGGTCGAGACCGCGGGGCCCATACGTGATGTTGGCGAACGCCTGGGTCGCCACCGCTCCGATACCACCGCGAGCGAACGGCACGAACGCGCCCACGGCGAGGAACTTCGACTGCACCGCGACACCGCACTCGTTCGCCTCGGGATCGGCGCCGGCGATCGAATACGTCGACGGACCGTAGGCCCTCCCTCCTGGCTCACGCACACGTGGTCCTGTGGCTGGCCGCCTCGATCGCATCCGATCACCTTCCTCCGGGAGACCAACGATGGTAGAGCCGCGTTGCTCCGGCAGACCGACGGGCAGCCGACCGTCTCTCAGTCCACCCAACGCGGAACCGCCGCCTCGGAAAGGCGGCGGTTCGCTTCACGTTGTGGGCTCGCTCAGAACCACCGAAGCAGCAGATCCTGGGCGAAGTAGACGGCGAACGCAGCCGAGACGACCCACATGAGCACCGGGATCTCCTCGAACTTGCCTTTCACGACCTTGATCAACGTGTGCATGACGAAGCCGGCACCGATGCCGACCGTGATCGAGTAGGTGAGCGGCATGAGAACGATCGCCAGCAGTGCCGGGAACCCCTCCTCCAGGTCGTTGAAGTCGATCTCCCTTACGAACCCGACCATGAGGAACCCGATGAGGATGAGCACGGCCGCAGTGACCGGCCCCGAGATGAGCACCGCCAGGGGTGACAGGACGATCGTCACCAGGAAGAGGATGCCGACGACCACCGAGGTCAGGCCGGTTCTCCCTCCCTCGGCGACACCCGCCGAGCTCTCGATGTAGCTGGTGTTCGAGCTGACGCCGAACAAGCCGCCGACCGCTGCGCCTGCGGAGTCGGCGAGCAACAGCTTGCCGACTTCGGGTATCTCGCCCTCCTCGTCCATGAGGCCCGCTTGCTCGACGATGGCGGTCGCCGTCCCCATCGTGTCGAAGAAGTCGGTCAGCATGAACGTGAAGATCGTCAGCAGCGCGACGAGCACTCCGAGATCGAACACGTTGCCGAGATCGAACTGCCACAGCGTGTCGAACTTCGGGCCGGGGAAGTCACTCGGCCAGTCGTTGACGCCGAAGATCAACGCCAGGATGGCCGTCGCCGCGATCGTGAGGATCAGCGCGCCCTTGATCTTGCGCGCATACAGCACGACGGCGATGACAAGCCCGACCAGGGTGAGTGACGCCGTGGCGGTGTTCGGGAAGATGAACGCAACCGGAACGTCGGAGTTGGTGCTGTCTAGGCCGACGATCAGGTCTCCGTTCACGAGCCCGATGAAGAGGATGAACAAGCCGATGCCGACGGCGATCGCCAGCTTGAGGCTGTTCGGCACCGCTTTCATGACCGCCTCGCGCAAGCCGGCGAGGACCAGGATCGTCACCACAACGCCCTCGAGCACGATGACACCCATCGCTCCCTTGGGCGTCAGGCCCTCCCCGACGACGAGCTGGAACGCCACGGCCGCGTTGATCCCCAGGCCGGTGGCCATCGCCACCGGGTAGTTGGAGTAGAGGCCCATGGTGATGCTCAGAAGCCCGGCAGCGAGTGCCGTCGCCGCGGCAACGGCCACAGGGTCGAAGCCGAGGGGGTCGAGGATGATCGGGTTGAGGAAGACGATGTACGCCATGACGAGGTAGGTCGCCACCCCGGCGCGTACTTCGGTCCCTAATGTCGATCCACGCTCCGAGATCTTGAAATAGGAGTCAAGACCCGATTGGGTCGCGTCAAGACCCGTTGCCATGTGTCCCTCCCTCCACCGCCGCATCGGTCGAACGGCGGCGCTCGGAGGTTACCGAGCCCGCCCGCTCGATGTCGGCTGGATTCGCGCCTGGGGTGCGGTCACCTCCCGCCGCCCGGGCCGATGATCTCGATGATCCGGTGCCGGGCCGCGCTGCCCTCCGGCGTCGGTGAAAGCGGCCAGGTGTGCTGCTGATCCTCGCCCTCCACGAGATGTGCATCGGTGCCGGCGGTGCGGGCCCGCTCCACGAACGCCTCGAGGCTCGGAAACAGGATCTCCCGGGTGCCGGCGAACACGTGCATCGTCGGCAGACCGGCGAGGTCGGCGAAGAGAGGTGACACCGTCGGGTGCCCGGCCCCCAGCGACCCCGCATACAGCGCACCGGCGGACCGGACGTGATCGACGGAGAGCAAGACATCGCCATTCTCCAGATGTCCGACGTCGTGATGAAGGGTCATGTCGACGCCGGGCGACAGCAGCACGGCGCGGGCCGGCAGCGGCCGACCCTGCTCGCGCCACGCGGTCATCATCGCCACGGCGAGTGCGCCGCCCGCCGAGGTGCCCATGAGGATGAGGCTCTCCGCCCCGTAGCGACGCCCCAATGCCTCGCCGGCCTGGAGCGCGACCGCGATCGTGCGCGGGGCCTGGTGCTCGGGCGCTTTCGGGTAGACGAGCACGGCGAAGTCACAATCAGAGCCGGCTGCGATCGTTGCCACCGCCTTCCACTCGGTCCCGAACGGCCCGAACATGTAGCCGCCTCCGTGGAGGTACAGGATCACACGGCCGCTCAGAACAGGGCGTGCCGTGAGGAGGTGGAGGGCGAAGCCGTCCACCTCGAATTGCTCGTGGCCCCACGCCCTCCTCACCCGTCGCGGCGGTGATGTCCGATCGGTTCTGCGAAGCGTCCGCAGCGCCCGCTGCAGTGCGACCGGATCGTCGTCGACCTGGGCGATACGCTGCAATCGGCGCTTGATCCCGATCGCGGCGACGAGTCGCTCGGCGAGCCTGCCACGCATCGAGGCCATCGTGCGAGCGTAGCGACGACGGCCCCCAGCCGGCATCGCAGCGGCACCGCGGATTCGCCATGCTTGGGGGGACATCGCCAGCCCGGCCGTCGACACCCGGGGAGGACCGAGATGCCCGTGCCCATGTGGGTCGCCCAGATCAACAAGCGAGTCTTCAACAAGTTGGAGGTCAAGCGCGGGTCCCGGCCGGTGCTCACCCACGTCGGCCGAACGTCGGGGACGGCCTACCAAACGCCGCTTGATGCCCATCCCGTCGAGGAGGGCTACGTCTTCATCCTCATGTACGGGTCGGGCTCGGATTGGGTCCGGAATGTGCTGGCGGCCGGATCCGCCCGTCTTCGCGTCGGCAGCGACGAGGTCGACCTCGTCAACCCGAGGGTGGTGACGAAGGACGAGGCGTGGAGGCTGCTGCCGCAGTCCACGAAGGCACCGCCGAACTGGCTCAACGTCACCGAGTACTTGAGAATGGACGTCCGCCCGTGAGCCGCTGCCTGCGAGTCGTCCGGTAGCATCCCTCGTGATGCCGACCGACCGTCTTCCCCGCTCGTACGAGGAGATGGTCGCCGCCAAGGCACTCATCTTCCCGCCCGCCACGTTCGAGCGGGGCAAGGCGTTCCGGCCGCGACCCGACGACGTCATCATCACGCCGTGGAGCAAGTCCGGCACGACGTGGCTCCAGCAGATCGTCCACAGCCTCCGCTCCGGAGGTGACATGGACTTCGACGACATCTCCCGGATCTCGCCGTGGATCGAGGTGGCCGACGCCCTCGGCATCGACCTCGACGCCGACCAGGAGTGGTGGCCGCGGGCGTTCAAGAGCCACTACTCCTACACCGCCGTGCCGAAGGGCGCCCGCTACATCGTGTCGTTCCGGGAGCCGGCGGCAGCGCTCGTCTCGTACTACCGCTTCTACGAAGGGTGGCTCTTCGAACCGGGGACGGTGACGATGGACGAGTATCTCGCTCGGCACCTCGATCGCAACCGGGGCAAGGACCCGTGGACTCACATGGAGTCGTGGTGGCGCCGTCGCGATGCCGACGACGTCCTGCTGCTCTCGTACGAGCTCATGAAAGAGAGCCACCGGCCGGCCGTGCGCGCCGTCGCCGAGTTCATCGGGATCGAGGCAGACGACCACCTCATCGACCTCGCCACGCAGCAGTCCACGCTCGAGTTCATGCTCGAGCACATCGACCGGTTCAACGACCGCCTCCACCGGGAGCGGTCTGACGCGGTGGGAGCGCTGCCTCCCGGCTCGGGCGCGACGAAGATCACCGACGGCGTCTTCGACCCGGACCGCTACCGGCTCTCCTCCGCGACGGTGGCGGCGATGGAGGCGAACTGGCGGGAGACGATGGAGGCGTCGTTCGGGATCCGGAGCTACGACGAGCTCGTCGAACGCCTCCGCAACATGTGACCAGAGGTGGGCGGGCGCGTCGCGTCCTGCACAACACGGGGTGCCTGAACACCGCTGGGCACGCTCGCCGGCAGACCGTTCGCTAGCTTGACTGCATCGCCGCGAGTTCGCCGGGGGAGGTATGCCGGCCCACTGGACGCACATGCAGTTGGCGGGCACGCTGCTTTCCGACTCCGGGGAATGGAGAGCACCGGATTGGGCGGAGGATCCGGCAGCCGTCAACGCCCTGCTTCACGGGGCTCTTGGACCCGACATGGGGTACTTCCCAGGTGCTGATCTGCTGCTCGGCGAGCTGGCGCATTACGTGCGCCCTGGCCTCCTCGCTCGAGAAATGGTCCGGCGCGCCGAATCCGCTGTCCAGCAGGCGTATGCGTGGGGCTGGGCGACGCACCTCATCGCGGATGTCGACGCTCACACGACAGTCGTGAACCCTCGGTGCGGGGAGCTCGTCAACGGCTCCGCCGAAGCGCCGACGGTATACGCGGAGTCCCCCGGCACCCATCTGGCGGTGGAGTTGGGCCTCGATGCGTCGATGCTCGCGGCGAAACCCAACGAGGAGTTCGTTCGCCTCCAGCGTGCGCTCGAACGGCAGACGCTTCACTTCATCCAGCGGGCGTATCGTGCCACGTATGACGTAGAGGTCGATTCAAACCGGTTGCTGCGATCGCACCGGGCGGTAGTCCGTTTCCAGCCGTTCATCTTCAACTTCACCGCCCTCATGGGTCGGCAACAGCTCGGAATGCAGCTTTCCTGGGGAGATCGGGTGCGGCTCGTGATGTACCTGCCGGTGCGGTGGCTGGCGGCCCTTACGCCGTCACACTCGCTCACGCACGGAGCCACCCATCCCGACCTCCCGCCTACCTGGGTCACAGCAGAGGTGGATCGCCTGGTGACCATGTTCCCCGCGAGGTTCTCGCATCACCTCGCGCAGGAGTTCCGGGATCTGCTGGAGGTCAACGTCGACACCGGGAAGGCGGACGATCCCACGTATCCATATTCGGCCAGGGCGCGCGAACGGCTCGAGCGGAGAAGGCGATGACAGACCCCACTGCCGGTGCCTCTGCGAGTGGAGGGTCCGGTCATGGATGAGTGGCTGGCGATCATGGGTGTCGTGGTGGCCGTCGCCGTCGTGCTCGAAGTCCTCACCTTCTACGGCCCCTTTGCCAACGACTTCACGAAGGAGCGATACCGCAAGGTAGCGGGCGTTGACCATGCTGCACCGGTTCTGGAGCTCGTCCTCATCGGATTGCTCGCCCTGGCGATCCTCGTCATCGCCAACTGGGTCTTCCCAGATCGCGCCCAGCGGGTACTCGAGGACGACCTCGGCATGCCGTGGTCGCTGGCTATCCCCGGGCTCATCGCGGTGATCGCCGGGCTCACCGTCTTCAAGTGGTCGCCCGAGGAAGCAAAGGAACTGTTGCGCCACAGGGGGTCTTTCGATGATCTCCACCCCAAGACCCAGGCCGATCTGAAGGACCTGATCGAGAAGGAAGATGAAGACCAGAAGACCGAGCTCGTCAGGTTGGAGAGAAAGAACGGTGTCTTCTACCTCGGCGTCGGAACGATCATCTTCACCCTGGCCGCGCTGCTACTGGGGCTCGTCGTTCCCGGCCTGTGGTCGGACTTCACCGCGGCGCGCTCGGCCCGTGGCGCCCTGGGGGCTGCGGCTCCGGTCGTGCTCGAGCCGTTCTCCGAGGTCTACCGTCAGCTGGAGGGGTACTACGCCGCGTTTCGCGATTACGAGACGGAGCTACTCGACCTGGCGCTGGACCTCACCGCGGTGCTGGCTGTGGTCTTCGTCCTCACGTTCTACGTGCTCGGCACGATGGTCTACACGATCTACACGGTCGGGGCGCAGCGCTGGGCTCGCTCTGTTGCCTCGCTCGTGGTGTTCTTCCTGCTCCCCGCGCTCATCGCCGTCACGTACCTGAACCTCGTTGGGGCAAACCGGAGTGTCACCGACACGCTCGGTCGCGTCACTGCCGAGATCGACATTGGCGACCTCAACAACGAGGAGGTCGCGTCCTTCCACGATCTCGAGGACAGACTCCGCAGCCATGTCGACCTCCCCGGGTTCTGGTCGCGACTCGCCACCAGCAGCGGAGGGTTTCTCCTGCTCGCCGGGGCGATCCTCGCGGTCTGGCAGAGCAAGAGGTCACCGGCCTCCTTCCTCAGATCGATCGTTCCCCGGAGCATCATCCGAAGCTACCGGAAGACGGCCACGGGGAGGTTGGAGCTGATGACGGAATTGCTCACTCCCCATCACGATGTCCCGGATGACCGTCTGGCGAAGGCGATGCGGCACGCAGCGGTGGCCATCACGTCCGCAGACGGTCGAGTGCTCGATCACGAGAAGGCATATGCGATCAGCATCATCACGGAGCTCTCGAGCCGCCCCTACGGGCTCACAGACTTCGAAGACGATTTGGAGAGCCTCCGCACTGAAGGCCTGGAGAGGGCGTTTGTCCGCGTCGCCGGTCGGCTCGATGACACGGGCAAAGAGCAGCTCGTCGTCCGATGTCTCCGCTTGGCGGCGGTCGATGGGGACATCGCCGATGCCGAGGTCAGCGAGATCGAACGCGCCTCGATGGCGCTCGGGATGTCGCCGGCTCATTTCCGCAGCATCGTGACTGCTCAGAGGGAGCGGTCCGATTCCTCCGTGGTGCAACACGACCTGAACGCGATGAAGGCGATCGTCTACCGCCGGTACGGCTCCCCTGACGTCTTGGAGCTCCGCCAGGCCGACACACCCGTCGTCGACGACGATGACGTGCTGGTGAAAGTCCATGCGGCATCGGTGAATCCGTACGACTGGCACTACGTGACCGGCCTGCCGTACGTTTCCCGCTTGGAGTTCGGGCTGGCAAAGCCGAAGATCCCCGGTCCGGGCGCCGACGTGGCGGGGCGGGTCGAAGCCGTCGGCCACAGCGTCAAGAGGTTCCGTTACGGCGACGAAGTCTTCGGCGAGACCGACGACGGCGGCACGTTCGCCGAATACGCAGTGCTACCCGAATCCGGACTCGTGACGAAGCCCGCGAACCTCACGTTCGAGCAGGCGGCGGCGGTGCCGATGGCCTCTCTCACAGCCCTTCAGGGCTTGCGGAAGGGGCGCATCCGGGAGGGCCAGCAGGTGCTGGTCAACGGCGCGTCGGGCGGTGTCGGCACGTTCGCTGTGCAACTCGCCTCGTGGTTTGGCGCACAGGTGACGGGAGTGTGCAGCACAAAGAACACGGACTTGGTGCGATCACTCGGCGCAGCCCACGTCGTCGACTACACACGTGACGACTTCACTCGAGGCGACCGTCGCTACGACTTGATCCTCGATCTCGTGGGAAACCACCGGCCGTCGCGGTGCCGCCGGGTGCTGAACCGCGACGGCGTGTACGTCGCGTCTTTCGGCCGGCCCGATCGCGTCTGGTTCGGACCGATGACCCGGCTCATCGGGCTCTTCGCACTGGCGCCGTTCGTGAGCCAGAAGCTCACCGTCTTCCGACAGCGGGTCAATGTCGAAGATCTCGATCTCGTCCGCGAGCTCATCGAAGCGGGGAAGGTCACCCCGGTCATCGACAGGAGCTACCCGCTGAGCGAGGTCCCCGACGCAATCCGCTACCTCGGTGGAGGCCACGCCCGCGGCAAGGTCGTCATCACCGTGTGATGCGCCGGGGCGGCGGGCGCCCTTCCAGGACTGCATCGCCGCAATGAGGTCGCGTCCGAGCCCGTGGCGGTCGGCGCCCAGCCGGTCGAGCACGAGCTGGGTCGCGGCGCAACCCGCGGCATGGTTGACTCCCCTCATGAACACCGACCGCATCGCAGAGATGTTCGGCCTCGACGGGAAGACGGCGCTGGTCACCGGTGGGAGCCGCGGCATCGGGGCGATGATCGCCGCGGCGCTGGTCGACGCCGGCGCCACCGTCTACATCTCGTCACGCAACGCGGACGCCTGCGTCGCCGCCGCCGAGGAGCTGGCCGAGCGCGGGCGGTGCGACGGCTTCGGCGGCGACGTATCGACTCCCGAGGGGGAGGGTCGTTTGTTGAAGGTCAACGAGGCCCGTGAACGCCAACCTCGCGGCGGACGTCAGTAGCCGGCTTGTCCCTCTGCCCATAAGGTGCGGGAGAGATACGGCCCTTGAGGTAACCAGGGTGGCCAAGAGTGAAGAGGTCCTGAGGGTCGAGGGGACCGTGGTTGAGACCCTTCCCAATGCCGGTTTCCGGGTCAGGCTTGATGATGGGGGTGAGGTGATCGCCCGAGCAGCCGGCAAGATGCGAAGGGGCCGAGGGATCCGAATCATTCCTGGCGATCGTGTTAGATCTCGAGCTCTCCATCTACGACTCGACCAAAGGCCGGATCGTGTGGAGACACAAGTAGCGGCCAACCGGTTTGGACCCAACCCGTTCCTAGAGACGAACCACGGGGCAGGTCAGGGTGCGGGTCACGCCCTCTATGGCCTGGATCCTGGTGAGGACCAGCTTGCCTAGAGAATCAACGTCATCGGCTCCAACGCGAGCAATCGCGTCGTAGGGGCCGGCAACAACGACGGCGGCGACAACGCCGGGGATCTTGCCCACCTCTGCGGCGACCTGTGGCGGTTTCCCGATCTCGGTTTGGATGAGTACGTAGGCTTCGATCACCTCTCCTCCTCAACGCCGTCGCCGGGACTCAACGGTACTCCCGGCTACCGACGGGCGGACTGTCTTGAACGCTTGACATAGTGCTCGATGATGGACAGGGATCGAGACGAGTTCGACGATTGGACCGTGGACGAGCTGCTTGAGCGGCTCCAAGAACTTGGCTCGGCAAATGGACTGGGTTGGTTTGGGACACGACCGTGAATGAAGCGAAGAAGATCTAGCCGAGAGGGACCGACTGCCACGTGACATGGAACGGGAAGAAGAATGACCTGTCCCAGGGGCGTCGATCGCGATTGACGCCCCGAGCGGGGTCCATCACCGCGTTATCGTCTTTCGGGTGATGAGACGTAGCTACTTGAGCCCTGGAGCGTGACATGGAGACTGATCGAGAGAGGGCAGAGCGCCACGAGCGGGAACGCAAGGAGGAACACGAGCGCCACGAGCGAGAACGCAAGGAGGCCCGCCAGCGGGCCGCCCGGGAGCGCAAGGAGGAACACGAGCGCCACGCCCGGGAGCGCAAGGAGGAACACAAGCGGCGCGCCCGAGAGCGAAGAGAGCGGAAAGAGTGATGTGCTCATCAGTCGATTTGGGGTGGACTGGCCCGGTTCGGATGCTTGGCGGTGACTCCGGTGTAGAACTCGCGGACTTGCTCCATGTCGGCTTGTATGTTCCCGCTCGGTCTTAGCACCGGTCCGAGTCCGCCCACCTTCCTGCGGTAGTCGATATAGCCGAGTGAGATCGGCACGTCGGCCTCGAACGCGATGTGGTAGAAGCCCGTCTTCCACGATGGAGTCCACTCACGGGTTCCTTCTGGCGGCACCGCTAGGACCAGCTCATCCGCGGCCGCGAACTGGGCCGCGACGTGTTCGACCACGTTGTGGGCGCTCCGTCGGTCGATGGGTATACCTCCCAGCCATTTCATTACTGGGCCGAATGGCCGCCGAAACAGGGTGTGTTTGCCCATCCAGTAGAGCTTGAGCGGGTACATGAAGGCCATGGCGAGCATCAGCACCAGGTCCCAGTTGCTGGTGTGCGGCGCTGCGATCAACACGTACTTCGGGCTGGGGGGTGGCTGCCCCTCAAGCCTCCAACCGAACGCCCTCAGCAGAGCACTCGAGAGCCATCGGAGAACGGATCGCACCACCGGAGTGTCAAAGATCGTGGTCGCAGCCAAGGAGGCAGTATCGAACGGGTCAGATGCCATCAGGCATCGGTGGCGAAGGCACGTCCGATCGTATGCAGGAGCAACTCGGTGTCCACGTCAGAGGATGAGGACTCGAGAGCCCCGAGGATCCAATCGGCAAGAACGCACAGTGACTCGTACATCTCCGCTGGGACGATGTCGACGCGCCTGCCCCCGTGGACCCTCCGGTCGACGGACCTGATCAGGTTCCGCCAATCGGACCAATCCGGGTCGTCCTCAGCGGCGATCCGGTGCCACGTGGTCACCATGGCAATCGCCAGACGCTGGGTATGGGTCAGTGTCTCGTCGTGGTTTCCTTCGGTCACGGTCCCAAGCTACCGGCTAGCGCCGCGACCTGTGAAACGCACTCGGACCGCAAGCCGTGAGAGGATCTCGAGACGACTCACGGGACCCTCACCCGCCCTGCACGGTTCTCGAACCCGGCCACGACTCACACCACATCCGCCCGGGAACTGCAGAGAACATTGATCGTGGCGTGAATCGAGACTGATCCTGCCGCTGATGCCAATGCGCTCCGATGGCGAAGCCGGGCCCGGCGTCGTGTCGTCGCAGCGACGATCGGCAGTGGCAGACGATCCTCGTTGGTCGGCTCAGCGCAGGTGAATGGCTTGCCGGTTCGCCGTCCGGCCACGAGCACCGAAGGCCACGACTTCAGTCTGGCTTCACCATGTCGCCGTCGAAGACGAGCGCGGCGACTGACCGGAGGTCGCGCGCCACCCGAGACCTCGGGTGCAACGAGACGACCGGGTCTCCCTCGTTCACGGACCGGGGAACGAGCTTGTCCGAGGACACCGCGGCCATCACATCGAGCCCGAGGGACCGCTCGAGCTCGTCCACATCGAGCCGGGCCTTCGAGTTTGCCCGGTTCAGGATCAGCTTGATCTTCTCGAACGGGAACTTGATGAGCCGGAGCGTGTCGAGCGCCAGCTTGGCGTTCTTGACGCTCTGAAGGTCCATGTCGACCACGAGAAGCACCGTATCGGAGCGCTCCAGGATGGACAGCACCGGCTCGTCGAGGAAGGGCGCCGTGTCGATCACGACGTAGTCGAACATGCTCTTCAGCATGCCGATGGTCTTCACCACCACCTGGGTTGACACCTCGTCCGCCATTGAAGGCTCCAACGGAGCGGAGAGCACGCGCAAGCCGGAGGCGTGGCGCGCCAGCAGGCTGTCCATCAGCTGCTCGTCCAGCTTGTCGATGTCACGTGCGATGTCGACGATGGTGTGTTTCGGGTCGACTTGGAGCGATATGCAGACGTCGCCGAACTGGAGGTCGGCGTCGAGGACGACCGTGCGCTCCGGTTCACCCCAGTTCGCAAGTATGAGCGCGACGTTGACAGCCGTCATCGTCTTCCCGGCACCGCCCTTGGGCGACATGATTGTGACGACCTTGCCGATCCTGAAACGCCGGATCGCATCCCCATCCTGCGGCCCCTGCCCCTGGACGACCATGCCGAGGGCCTCTTCCATCTTGGTCATGGTCAGCGGTGCCTCGACCACATCCTTGATGCCCGTTCGCAACGCAGCGCGCAGGATGTCGGTCGTGACCACCTCTGCGACGAGCACAACCGGAAGGTTCGGCAGGACGTCCAAGAGCAGCCCGCTCTCTGCCACCCCAGTCTCATGTGCGTAGCTGGGACCCACGATGACGAGATCGATGGCCTCCTCGACGAGGCGGCGCTGCGCGTCGCTGATATTACGTGCGGTGTGGACCTTGTTGCCCTCGAGCAGGTCTCGCGCGCCGTCGACGAACCCATCGTCGCTCTCGACGACAAGTACCGAATACGTCACCATGCCGACTGCCAAAGGTTCCCCCACGTGTGAACCGGCTCCTCAATGGATCGAGGAGGTCGACGAGGCTCTCGACGAGAAGAACCGTGTCTCGACAGGAGCATATAGCCGCGACGGTACCAGCGGGGAAATCCCGTCTGCGGTCTCGTCGGGCCTCGACATCCGCAGTGAGAACGATCGGCACGGGCCAACACTTGCCCGGACACCTGACAAGCCGCACATCACCGGCACTCTGCGCTACCCGATCTCGACGCTTATCTCGAACCTCAACGCGGTGAGGTTTGAATAGAGGGGCTGAGGGATGTGGCTCGCTGGCGGCGGAGGTCCGTGAGCGCACGTCCGCGCTCGACATCCTCGTCAACAACGCCGGCGCCACGTGGGGTGCCCCCCTCGAGGAACACCCGGTGGCGGGCTGGGACAAGGTCATGGACACCAACGTGCGGGGAACGTTCCTCCTCACGAGGGAGCTGCTGCCCCTGCTGGCCGAGCGGGCAGCCCCGGACGACCCGGCGCGGGTCATCAACATCGGGTCGGTCGACGGCTTGGTCTCCCCGGTGATGGAGAGCTACGCCTACAGCGCCTCCAAGGCTGCCGTGCACATGCTCACCCGGCATCTCGCCCGCTACCTCGCCGACCGTCACATCACCGTCAATGCCATCGCCCCGGGGCTGTTCCCGTCGAAGATGACCGCTTTCATGACCGAGAACCCCGACGTCATGGCGATGGTGCTCGACCGCATCCCGCTGCGGCGAGCGGGAACGCCCGACGACGTCGGCGGCACCGCCGTCTGGCTCGCCTCCCACGCCGGTGCCTATCTCACCGGCGCCGTCATTCCCGTCTCCGGCGGCCTCGCCACACTGTGATCGCGGTGCGCCGAGAGGTCGTGACGAAGCCGGGCCGGTGACGCCCAGCGCCCGCTCGACGTCGACGACTCATATGCTGTCGCCCATGGACTCGGACGCGACATGAGTCGGCTGCGAGGCGTGCTCGCGCTCGTCGCGCTCGTCGTCATCATCTTGGGAGCGATCGTCGTGACCCGCCGGGGCGAGACGTGCGCCCCGCAGGACCTCCTGCGCGTCGAGGGCCCAGCCGAGCTCGCGGCGACCGCGGACGGAGTGAGCGTCATCGTCTCGTCGGACGAAGGGTTCACCGTGGGGGCCCTCATGTGGGTCCTCCGCATCGGCGACACCGAGTTCGCCCTGAGCCGCTATCCCGACTTCTCCACGAACCGGATCGAATTCCCGATCCCCACAGTCGCCCTGCCCCGGCTGCACGACGGCGACGGCATCGGCATCCGGTACGGCAACCCGACCCCACGAGCCGGGTCGGGCTTGGACGCCTGGTCCCCGGTGGGAGGGGACATCGACCGTACAGAGGGGTTTGCCGCCCTCCGGGTCCTCGACGACTGTGACACGGGTTGAGGCTGGGCGAAGCGGGCTCTAGAGGTCTCCGCCGCCGCTTGCGACCTCGTCTGCGAAGAACCGCAGCGTCGTTCCCACGTTGCTTGCGATGAACGCATCCGGCAGCGCTGCGGCGACGGTGTGGACCGCTTTCCACCCGGTGCAGTGTCCGGGCACGACGATGTCCGGGGCGATCATGACGAGCTCGTCGACGGTGCGCTGCCGGATCGGCTCGAAGAGCCCACCGGTGAGGTGGAGACCTCCGACGAGGCCGTGGACGTGTTCGACGCCGGTCATGCGCCTGGCGTGACGGAGGACGTTGATGACCCCCGAGTGGCTGCAGCTCGACAGCACGACGAGGCCCTTGCCGCGCACGTTGACGACCACGGCCTGGTCGTCCCAGATCCACGTGTCGGGCTCCCACCCCGTGTGGCTGCGGGCGAATTGCAGCGGAAAGCCCTTCTCGAACTCGGTGACCCGATCGACCTGGCCCGTCACCAGCACCGCCCCGTCGAGCAGGAGCGTGGGGCCCGCGTCCTCGACGACCTGCCAGCCCTCGCGATCGAGGTCCTGGTGGCTAGGCGGAGGCATCCGGATCTCTTCGCCGTTGGGGAACACGACCTTGCGCTCTCTCCAGGCGTCGGGGTGGAGGACGAGAGGCATACCCCGGCGCATGCGGCCGTAGAGGCCCTCGAGCCCGCCGTGGTGATCGGCGTGCCCGTGGGAGAGGATGACACTGCGGAACTCCTTGGGCTCGATGCCGAGCACGTCGAGGTTGTGCACGGTGGCGTCCCGGGTCAGCCCGGCGTCGTAGAGGAACCTCTCGCGCCCGCCGTCCCGGTGCACGGTCAGCGCAAGCGAGTAGCCGTGCTCGGCACGCAGTTGCTCACCCTCGGACCAGTCCCACTCCCAGGCGGGCCGGCGAGCGACGTCGGTGGCGGTGGCGAGGATGTCGATGGCGTTGTCCATCACGATCGTCACCTCGACACCGTCGACGGGTCGAAGGTCGACGTTGTCGCTCATGCACCACTCCCTCCGTCGGGGGGGCCGAGGCTACATATCACCGCCGGGTCGCCGTCGACGATCGCGCCGACGAAGGGCCGGACGTCCTGTTCGACGACCAGCTCGCCGATGCCGTCGTCGCGCTTGCCCGGTTGCAGCGCCGACTCGATGCGGAGCGGCTCTTGTTGCTTGCCGAGTTCGACCAGCGTCGAATGGCGGACGACGAGGGCTTCAGGTCCACGGCGGCGTGGCTGGCGGACCAGACGTGCCGTCGACTACTGGCGGCAGGCGGCATCACCGGAGCAGTTCGAGGCCGAGACGGCAGAGCGCCACGACAGGCGGAGGCTGCATGTCTCCGAGACGCTCGGGGGCATGGTGCGCATCGACGGCGAGCTCGACCGGGAGGGTGGCGACGTCGTCAGGACCGCCCTCAGGTCGCTCACCGAGCGTGGCGGGCGCGCCGGAGACGCCCGCACCCCGGCCCAGCGCCGGGCGTACGCGCTCGTCGACGTCTGCCGAGATCACCTCGACCACCGCGACACACCGGTGGTCGGCGGCCAGAGACCGCATGTCACCGTCACCGTCGATCTCGAGGTCCTCGAGCGCCGCGGCCCGGCCGGTGCGAAACCGGCGGAGGCGACGTCATCACCGCCGAGACGGCCCGTCGACTCACCTGCGACACCGGCATCACCCGTGTCGTCACCGCGGGCGGCTCCCGGGTCCTCGACGTCGGCCGCACGACGAGGACGATCCCCGCGGCGATCCGCACCGCCCTCGTCGCCCGCGACGGCGGATGCTCGTGGGACGGCTGCGATCGGCCGGCTCGCTGGTGCGACGCCCACCACATCCGCCATTGGGCCGACGGCGGCCGCACGAGCCTCGACAACCTCACCCTTCTCTGCCGCCACCACCACCGCCTCCGTCACGTGGCCGAGCGGGCACCGCCGTAGCCGGACGACCGGTCGACCCTCTGTCTCCAGCGATGCTGAATCTCGTGGCTGCTGGCCCGCACCGTGCTACCGATGCATGAGATTCGTCCACCTCACTCGCCTCCTCGCCGACGACCGATCTCCCCTGCGCCCCGCGCGAAGACTCCGTCCTGACGGTCCGCTCCGCCTGTCTCCGTCGCGATTGGGGAGCGGCGAAGCTGACGATCCTCGAAGCACGGTACGCGCAAGCTGAGATCGACGCGGAGGAGTTCCAGGTGCGCCGATCGACTCTCGAAGGTCCTCGACCTCAGAACACGTGGCCGTTCGGTGAAGGAACCCTCGCGGACGAGATGGATCTCGGTAGGACGCCGATTACCTGCGCCGCATGGCGGCGAGCAGCGGCTGTGGGCCTCATAGGACTGCTTTCACACCTCGGCGGGCGGCGGCGCACTGGGCCTCGGTGGCGGAGCAAGAATCGCTGAGCCGCTCAGAATGTCAGTTGCCGGCGGGGGTCAACAACCGTCGCTGGCGCCCGCGGCCATGTCCTGCACTCGGGCTAGCTCGGGGTCATCGAAGTAGCGAGACCCGTCGTCGGCCCACCGCTCCGGTTGGTCGAAGCCGACCAGGATTACCCCGATCCACCGTGGATGACGGTCCTCGAAGCCGGACCCGCTCGACATGTCGGCATCTGGGACGATGTATCCCGGTGGGGCGCATTCGTCGCTGTTGATCCAGAACCGATCCCCGTAGGTGTCTTGCAGGTCGATAAACGTCGACTCCGCGCCGATACCTCCCACCGTAGCAAGTGGCACCGGTGGCATCACCGTCTCCCAGTCGGTGCGCCACCAGGTGAAGTGCAGTTCGCCGTCACTCCTGAAGACCGGATACGAGGTGCTGAACCCGACGCGAAGACCCGCATCCTCCCAATACGCCACGTATTCGGTCCTCGTGGGAGAATTCGGTTCGATGTGTCCGACGTGCGTCGGCGGACCCAAGCCTGCCTCGAGCTTGGCCATTGCCATCTCGAACAGCTCGCCGAAGTCCACGAGTCCAAGCCCGTCGGCTTCGAGCACGACACCTGGCTCCACTGTTCCGCGTGTTGTCGACGGGAGCGTCGGCCTCGAGGTCGTGCTCGCCAAGGAAGAAGTGGTCGCGACACTGGTCGTCGACGCCGTCGTCGACGGGACGGCCGCCCTGAGTGTGGTCGACTCATCGAAGGTCTCACTCGGGGCGCCGCATCCGGCCAGGACAAGGAGCATCCCCAGGGCAGCGGCTCCGCGCACCTCCACCTCCCAACGCCGAAGCATGTACGGCGGCGTTCAACATTGTCAGTCCCCCCTCGGTCGAGCGCAAGGGGACGAAGGATCATTCGTGGCTCTCCGCAAGCCGCCCATGTCGGCACCTCGGCGTGCTCGGCCACCGGTGGATTGTCCGCACAGGAGTGTTGTGGAGATCACAACGACCGGTGGGCTTGACAGGACAGAACGCGAACCAAAGTGTCAGCGTGCCAGAGCAAGGATCCGCCGCGCCCCATTGGCGACGATCACGAAGATCGCCGCACCCGCGATGAGATCGGGAACAGCGCTGCCACTGGTGGCGACGACGATCGCAGCGATGATCACAAGAGCGTTCACTTTGATGTCGTTTGCGGTGAAGATCCAGCTCGCCTGAAAGTGGGCTTCGGGGCTTCGAGCCCGCCTCAGGATCACGAGTGTGACCGCATTCCCGATCAGCGCCAATGAAGAGACGACGATCATCGTTCGGAACTCCGGTAGCCCCTCCGAGGTGACGAAGCGACGAGCGACCTCGGCGATTCCTACGACCGCTAGCCCGAACTGCAGATAGCCGCTCCCCGCGGCGAGCCGCTTCTTTCGAGCCATGGTTCCACCTACTGCCAGAAGACTCAGGCCGTAAACGCTCGCATCGGCCAGCATGTCGAGAGAGTCGGCAACCAGACCCATAGACCGGCTCAACACGCCGGCGACCATCTCGCCCAAGAAGAAAGCGGCGTTGATCACCAGAGCGACCACGAGGACCCTGCGTTCAGTTGGTTCTTCCGATCGGCGTTCAAGCCGATCGGTCGTAGGCGTCGTCTCAATCACCAAGGCCCCGAGATCGAGCGCGTCGAGAGCCGTGGTCACCACCGACTCGTCGCCAGCATGCTCGACGACGACCGAGCGCTCGACGAGATCGACGTTTCCGACCGTGACCCCGGCGAGCTCAGCGAGAGCAAGACGAACCAGTTGCTCCTCGGCATCGCAGTCCATCTTGTCGATTCGATACTTGGTCGTCACCATCGTGGGAGGCTCGCATCGGGGCTCGTGACTGTAGGCGCAATCAGGACAGTGGTTCGAGCGTGTTGTGTCCCCTACCCAACAGGACGCTCGGGCGTCATCCAACTCGCCGCAGCCGGCGGAAACCACACTGAACAGGGGTTTCCTCGGTGGGCCCGGCAGGACTCGAACCTGCGACCGACGGATTATGAGTCCGCTGCTCTAACCAACTGAGCTACGGGCCCCGATGTGCATTGTACGAACCTGAGGGCTCGGCGGGCGCTCATGCGATTGGGAGATGATCGCGCCGGTCGGTTCGTGACTCGCCGCTGGCGCTCGAAGCCGGCAGC
>CAMYMC010000044.1 GCA_947259365.1 uncultured Acidimicrobiaceae bacterium
GGCGTTGCTCCAGGGGGAAGCGAGAACTCGCTGAACTGGGTCGTATCCGCGAGGGTCGGCGTAGCGACGATCACGAGCGCCAGGGCCGTCATCGCTGCGGCGAGGACTCCCACGTCCCGACGACGGGCGCGAGCGCGGCGCAGTGGGCGGGACGACTCCATAAGCTTCTCCCTCCACATCCGGCAGCCGTCGATGCAGCCGCCGTGGATCTCCCACGAGCAAGGCTACAGACCGCGACCCCCGCCGCGCTCGTCGAAGCCTTCCACCGGAGGCGCCGGGCACCGCCCTCGGTACAATGCCTCGACCCCCGGGGACGTAGCTCAGCCTGGCAGAGCACCTGGTTTGCAACCAGGGGGTCGTCGGTTCGAATCCGATCGTCTCCACGCCCGCAGGTGAAGGAGCAGCTCATGGCAACCGCAGTCATCGTCGACGCCGTCCGCACCCCGGGGGGCAAGCGCGGCGGCAAGCTCAAGGACTGGCACCCGGTCGATCTCGCCGGCGAGGTCCTCACAGCGCTCGTCGAGCGCAACAGCATCGACCCCGAGGTCGTCGAAGACGTGATCATGGGTTGCGTGATGCAGACCGGCGAACAGGCGGTCAACATCAGCCGTAACGCCTGGCTCGGCGCCGGCTATCCGGAGTCCGTGCCCGGGACGACGATCGATCGTCAGTGCGGGTCCAGCCAGCAGGCGGCGCACTTCGCCGCCCAGGGCGTCATCGCCGGCGTCTACGACGCAGCCATCGCCGCCGGGATCGAGTCGATGACCCGGGTTCCGATGGGTGTGACCATGCAGCAGGGCCCCGGCGTCCCGTTCGGGCCCAAGATGATCGAGCGGTACGAGAACGGACTCGTCCCCCAGGGCCTCTCGGCGGAGATGATCGCGGAGAAGTGGGGGATTCCCCGCGAGGAGCTCGACGAGCTCGGCTACCACTCGCACATGCGGGCCAACAAGGCAACCGAAGAGGGCCGCTTTGCCAACGAGATCATCCCGATCGACGTCGTCAACGAGGATGGCACCTCCGAGAAGATGACCCGCGACGAGGGCATCCGCGCCGGCACGACCTTGGAGGCGCTTGCATCGCTCAAACCGGTGTTCAAGCCCGACGGCGTCATCACGGCCGGCAACTCCTCACAGATCTCCGACGGCGCCGCCGGCCTCCTCATCATGAGCGAGGACAAGGCCGCCGAGCTGGGTTTGCGGGCCCGAGCCCGGTTCCATGCGTTCTCCCTCGCCGGTGTCGACCCGGTGACGATGCTCACCGGCCCGATCCCGGCGACGGAGAAGGTCCTCGCCAAGGCGGGCATGACGATCGACGACATCGACCTGTTCGAGGTCAACGAGGCATTCGCCTCGGTGGTCGCGGCGTGGCTGCGGGAGACCGGCGCCGACTCCGACAGGGTCAACGTCAACGGCGGCGCCATGGCGCTCGGCCACCCCCTCGGCGCCTCGGGCGCCCGGCTGATGACGACGCTCGTCAACGAGCTCGAGCGCTCCGGGGGCCGTTTCGGTCTCCAGACGATGTGCGAGGGCGGCGGCATGGCGAACGCCACGATCATCGAGCGTCTGGACTGAGCCCGTGGTCGGCCTCCTGATCGCGATCGCGGTCGGGATCGCCTTCTTCGCGGTCGCGGTCTACATGGTGCGTCTCCTGGCGACGCCACAGCCGCCGGAGCCCGACGCGGCGGACGTACACGAGGTCGTCGCCAGCTACCGCTGCACCGTCTGCGGCCTCCGACTGACGGTGACCCACGCCCAGGACGACGACCATGCCGCCCCGAAGCACTGCCGTGAGGAGATGGTCGAGGTGTAGCGGGCGCCGGTCGGTGCCTGCTGTTGGCTGGCCGAATCACACGTGTGTAGTTCTCCCCAGGGTTCTCCACATCTGGGGAGAACTACATCGTTGTGATTCTGCTCTCGCTCCCGCAATCCCTCCGGGGCCGACCGGCCCAGTCGGAACTCATCAAGCGAACTGGTCGAGAGCGACGTCGCCGAGGGGCGGCGGCGGGTCGGGCAACGGTGCCCGGATCGCGGCACCGTCGACGCCGGCGTAGACGAGCTCGGCCGTCGTCGACAGCTGAGGGCCCTCGATGTTCCGCCCGAACCCCACCAACCAGAGGTCGGCTCGGCCCCCGCATCCGTCCGGGTACGTGAGCATCGCCAACATGTCACCGGGCGCCCATCCGACGGGAACGGACTCGAGGGCCCGCACCTCGGCCGGCAGCTCGAGAAAGTCGACGACGTGCGTCCGGACCCCATCCCCGGAGCGGCATTCGCCCTCCCGGATCGCCCAACCGAAGTCCCAGGCGGAGACGACGACGTCGCCGAGCGGGAGGCGAGCCCCGACAGCGTTGGCGGGCGAGTCGCCGATACCGGAACCTCGACGAGGAGCTGCGGGTCGTTCCCCTCGTTCGTGGACCACCAGATGCCGTACCGGCCGTCGCTGCTCTCGCCGATCGTGGCGAGGTTCGTCCCAGACGGGTGATAGACCACCTCGTCGTGCCCGGCGAGGAACGTGATGTCACGGGGTGCCGCGGCATCGAGTGGGGCCTTCATCAACCGCCCGTCTTCGACCCACACCAGCGAGCTCCCCGTGGGTCGGCTCCAGTGGGCGGCAACCGCGACGCCTCCCGAGAACGTCTCGGCGCCGACGATGCGATTCCCGTCGAGGAGGAGCCGGTCGGCGGCCGGTCCCCATTCGATGGAGCCGGGGTCGCCGACACCGCCGACGCACCGCGTGGCGGTTCCGGTCGGATCCGTTGCATACACACGGCCGTCGACGACGAAGGTGATCTCCGCGGTCGCCGCGGCCGGCGTCGCCCCGATCCCGTCGCACGGGCCGGCGGGGAGCGACGCCACCAGCCCGGCCGGCGGTGGAGCCTCAGCGGTGGTGGTCGTCGTCGGCTGGGTCGTGGAGGGGGTGGCCGTCGGCACCGGTGCTGCCGTGGTCGTCGTCGCCACGGTCCCGGCCGTCGTCGTGGAAGCCGTGGTGGAGGTCGTGGGGGCGGTGCCCGTGCCGGTGCACGACCCGACGAAGAGGGCACAGGCAGCCACTGCGAGGGGGGTGCGTCGCATCCGCGATCCTTCCGATGATGTGTGAACGCTGTTGGTCCGGCCGTGGTTCCAAACCTACGCCTTCGAGACGCGGCGCGTGATGACGGTGGGGTCTACGGTCTCAGGCCGGGAGCGGCCACGATGGCCGGCGGTCCCTGGACGAGCCGCTCGACCGCGGTGCCGGCCGGGATGCCGGCGTCCGGGACTCCGTCGACGGCGACGAGCACGCTCTCGAGGAGGTGACCGCGGGCGTCGAAGGTCAGCGAGGCTCTGGTCCGACCGAGCGCCTCGTCGGTGCCGTCCAGGGTCACGACGACGGTGTTGCGGTCCGCGAGAACGTCGACGGGTAGCGATGCCACGACGTCGAGGAGCGCGGCCCGCAGGGCTGGGGGCGCCCGCAGGTCTGGGGCCAGGAGCCCCTCGACGAGTTCGAGGAGCATCGGCTCGACCGGGGCGCCGGTAGCGGCCGGCACGGCGACCTCACGCTCGAGCTGGAGACGGAGCGTTTCGGGGTCGGTCGACCAGTCGGCCGGGTCAAGTCGGTTCGTCACACCGGTGACGACGTCGGTCGTCGTCGTACCGACCCTGTCCTCCGCATCGAGGCCCGCCGCGTAGTACGCAGACTCGAGGGCGGGGTCGAAGAAGACGGGGGTCCCGACCGACGTCGCGATGCGGGCCGTGTCGCCCCGCCACCACGCCTCGGTGGTGACCGGCAGCAGGTAGGCGATCACCGGGCCATCGGGGGAGACGGCTCCCCCGGTGAGCTGCACCGACTCGGTCAGCGAGTACGTATAGCTGCCGACCGGCAGGTCCTCCGGTGCGAGGGCCCTGGTCGCCCTCGCCAGCTCCCCGAGCGCGGCCTCCGCCGGCGTGGGCCCCCCGGGGCGCACCATGACGGCGACGGCGACGAGGGCTGCGATCACCACCGCTGCGGCCGCGACGACGAGCCGCCGTCGCGGCTGGCGCACCGGACGAGCGGCAGCCTCGATCTCGGCCGTGAGTCTCGCCCAAGCCGCGTCGCGGTCTACCGGGCTCGGCTCCGGGTTCCCGGTGAGCAGGCGGAGGACGCCCCGATCGGTGCCGTCAGGTGGGTTCATCGTGATCCTCGGGGAGGCGGATCGCCTCCACATGTACTTGCCCGAAGTGCTCCATGTGGTTGCGGATGACTCTGCGCATTCGGAACATGCGGGACCTCACCGTTCCGGGAGGGATCCGGAGCGCCTCGGCGATCTCGGGGTACGTGAGGTCGGAGAGGGCGTAGAGCAGGAGGATCTCCCGATCCTGGGAGCGCAGTCGGGAGATCGCGTCGGTGAGGGCCCCCCGCAGCCGTTCGGCATCGAGGCGCGGCTCGGCCTCCTCGTCCCACGCAACGACGTCGGCTCCACGCATCCGGCTCACCGCCCGGCGGCCACGCCGGGTGGTGCGGGCATGGCGGCGCGCCAAGTTGGCGGCGATACCCATCAACCAGGGCGCCGCACTCCTCGCCTCGGGGCGGAAGGTCGCCCGCTTCCGGAATGCGACGACGAAGACCTCGGAGGCGAGATCGGCGCCCGCGTCCGACCCGACCCGGCGCGCCAGATACGCGTAGACGGCGCGGTAGTGCCTCTCGAAGACGGGGGCGAACTCCTCCGGATCCTCGAGTGACGCCCGGATCAGATCGGCGTCGCTGCGCGACTCACCCATTCAGGCAGGATGCCACCTCACCGCCCGGCGACGCCAAGCGGCGCTCAGGAGTAGCTGACCGATTCCGCCTTGTTGTTGATCCACCACGGCACGTTGTGCACCGCTCCGGCACCGTACGTGCTCCCGGACATACCGCCGCGATTGGGCTTGTTGTAGTGGCGTAGCCGGTAGCAGCCGTTCCAGGACGACGAGATGCGGTTGTCGAACCACGACGGCGTGTTCCACCAGCCGCCGGAGCAGCTGGAACCGACAACGGTGATCGACGAGCCCGTCCCGTTGTAGCCGTCGTAGTGGATCCCCAGCGTGAACGTCGACGCGGCCGCCATCACGGCTTCGTTCGTGAACATCACGTCGCCGGACACGTCGGGTGCCAGGGTCAGCGACCCAGCGGATGCATGGCTCATCGATTCGGCGAACGTCCCGAAGCACGACGGATCCGCTGTCATGAGCTCACCGTTCGATCGTTCGCCGATCACCTGGACGACGCAGTGTTGCTCCGCACCGGCGGGCCGCACGGCGCCGGGGTCGGACTTGGCTCCGGCTCCTGTTGCCGGGATCGCGGCCATGACCATGGCAGCAACCGCCGTGACGGTGAGCCGTACTCTCGTTCGAGACATCTGTGCCACCTCTCCGCTCGACACATGTCGTGTTTCTCGGGCTCTCGCCGACCCGGCGGTGGGCCGTTCCCTGCCAGCGAAGGGAACCAGAGCAGGCGGATCGGGCAAGAACGTATGGAAAGGGGGGTCGGGTGGGCAGGCCCGACCGTCGCCACCTCTCCACGGAGACGTCGGGCCGCCCGCCCGGTTTCTTGAGTGTTTCCGGTGAAATGGGGGAGGAATCCGGCGCGCTCGGGAACCGCAAACGCGCCATCGGGCAATAACGAGTGAGCGTCGAACCAGAGCACGACGCTCAGCGGGAGCGGCCTCGCGCCGCTCCCGCCCCACGGACCGGCGTCACCGCGTTCCAGAGACGGCCTCGCTTCTCAGTCTGTTTCAAGGACGGCGGTGGCGCCGGCTCCGTGTCGGCGCGCCGGAACGATCGCCGGGGGGTAGGGCGGTGGTGGGGCGGATCAGCGGAAGTTCAGCGTCATCCCGAAGCCGACTGCGATCGCGGCAAGCCCGCCGAGCAGCCACTTGCTGTCGGTGCCGCCGGGTAGGAGGCCGATGTAGTTCACGACGATGACGAGCACGCCGGCACCCATGAGCGCGAACATCAACGCGACGTACCAGGCCGGCGAGGGGCCCTTCGCCTTGACCGGATCTGGTTTTGGGGGTGGAGGGGGCCGGCGCTTCGCCTTCTTGCGGCCCTTCGACTTCGGCATGACGGATCAGGCTAGCTGCCGGGTCGCGACGGGCACGACCCGCACCGCGTGACATCGGTCCATTCTGCGGTACGCTCGGTCCACCAGGGCCGGGATATCGAGGTGAACCGGTGAGCGAGACGGTGACGGCACCGCCCGCCGCCGCCGGAGAGGCGGCGCCCCGCATCGGCAGCGTGCTGCGGATCGTCAGAGGGACCGGGTGGACACTCATCTGGCTGGGAGCGCTCACGCTCGGCTTCGTGGTGCATCAGCTGTGGATCACGACCTGGCTCGCCCAGCTCAACCAGGCGGATCTCGACGCCGAGCGCGAGGCGTACTTCGCCGGCGCCGTCATCACCGAGGTCGAGTACGAGCCCCCGCTGGACCCGACCGCCCCGCCGTCCTCGGTTCCACCGGGCACGACCGTGGTTCCCCCCACCAACGGCGATGGGACACCGGTTCGCGTCGCCGGCGCCCCTCTCGTGCTGAAGGTGGAGGCGCCTCCCGAAGAGCACACGACGTTCGCGCTCATCCGTATCCCGGCGCTGGAGCGGCTCCGCGACGGTTGGAACATCGTGGAGGGGGTGACGCGGGCCGACCTCAAGAACGGAGCCGGCCACATGCCTTGGACGCCGTTGCCAGGCCAGCCCGGCAACGCGGTCATCAGCGGGCACCGGACCACCTACGGCGCGCCCTTCCATGAGCTCGACGAGCTGACACCGGGCGATCGGATCGAGGTCGAGACCGCGCTCGGCACCCATGTCTACGAGGTGCGCGAGAGCATCATCGTCAAGCCGACGGAGTTGTGGGTCACCGAGCCGCGGCAGGGCGCCTGGTTGACGCTGACGACGTGCAATCCGAAGTTCAGCGCCCGGGAGCGGCTCGTCGTCTTCGCCGAGCTGGTCGCCGGGCCCAATGCCGGGGTGATGAGGAGGGCGTCGTGATCCGCCGTGCCTACCGGGCGCTCCCCGGCCCGACGCCGATCCGGGTCGCCACCTCGGTCCTCATCGTCGCCGCCGCGCTCGTCGCGCTCCATTTCTTCTACGACTGGGTGGGGAACACGTTCCTCGACACCGGTGGGACGGTGGGTTGACGTTGCCCGACGGGTTCATCAGGGCCCGCCGGACACCCGGTACCGGTCTCCGTCCCGCTCGACGATGCCCTCGGCGGTGAGGTGGTCGAGCGCAGCGGAGACCCGGGACGGGGCAGAGCCCGTCTCCGCGCTCAACTCGGCCAGCGTCGCTTCCCGCCGCACGAGCGCTCGCACGATGGCACCCCTGACCTGGCGGGTCGAGCCCTCGAACCGCGGCTGGGCTCGAGGCGGGACGTAGACACCGGGCCCCGCGCACCAGGTCTCGACCGGGCACGCATGACACGACGGGTTGCGCGGGCGGCAGACGATGGCGCCGAGGTCCATGACGGCCTGGTTCCACGACGACGCATCCTCGGCGACGTCCTTCGCGGCGGCGGCCTCGAGGGCGGGCCCGCGTAGCGGCTCGCCGTGCCATCGGGAGAGCACCCTTCGCATGTTGGTGTCGACCGCGGCGACCCGCTCTCCGAACGCGAACGCAGCAACGGCGCGAGCGGTGTAGGGACCGACGCCGGGCAGGGCGCGGAGCGACTCCGTGTCGGTGGGCCAGCCCGATTCGGCGATGATCCGCGCCGCCCTGTGGAGCCGTTCCGCTCGGGAGTTGTACCCGAGCCCGCTCCATGCCGCCATCACCTGTTTGAGCGACGCGGCCGCGAGCGCTTCGACGGTGGGGAAGGCCGCTACGAAGGCCTCGTGCGCCCGGGCGACCCGCTCCACCGGGGTCTGCTGGGACATGACCTCGGCCACGAGGATCCGGTACGGGTCCGACGACCGGCGCCAGGGGAGGTCACGGCGGTGCTCCCGATACCAGTCGAGCAACGCCTGGTTGCGCTCCGCCTCGAGGGGAGCCGTCATCGCCTGCGGCTGCTCACTCGTCGGGTGGCAGCGTGGTCGTCGTGGTGGTCGTGGTCGTGGTGGTCGTGGTCGTGGGCGGCGGCAGCACGCCCAGCTCTACCCGGATCGTGCTGCCGTCCGGCACGAGGGCGCCGGGAGCCTGGTCCTGGGAGGCGACGAAGCCTGCGAGCCCGCTCTCCTCGCTCACCTCGGTCTGACCGACGACCTGGAGGAACAACCCGAGCGCTTCGAGCTGGACATCAGCCTCGGCTTCGCTGAGCCCGAGGAGCGGCGGCACCTCGACCTGGCGGAGCTCACCGAGCTGGACGCTGATCTCGTCGCTCGGCAAGACCTCTTCGCCGGCGGGCGGGCTCTGAGCGGCGATCCGCCCGGCGAGACCGGAGACGGCCGTCACCTCGATCGTGTCATCGAGGACGACGATGATGAGCCCGAGACCCGTCGCGGTGTCCCGGGCCTCCCGCAATGTCCTGCCGACGAGATCCGGCACCGGGAACGGCTCGGGGCCCGTCGACACGAAGAGCGTGATCGGGGCCTCCCTCGGAACGAGCTGCCCCGCAGCCGGCTGGGTGCTGATGACAAAGCCGGCGAGGACCGTGTCGGAGAACGTCTCTTCGAACGAGACGCTGGTGAAGCCCTCCCTGTTCAGCTGGCGCTCGGCCGTGTCCTGGGCGACGTTCGAGACGTCCGGCATGGTGAGGGCGAACGGCCCCGACGACACCTCGAGGTTGACTGCCGTCGCCTCAGCCGCCGGTGTCCCGGGCCGAGGCGACTGGTCGATGACCGTTCCCTCCGGTACGGAGTCGTCGAAGCGGTAGTCGACGAGCCCGACGACGAAATCATCGGCCTCGATGAGCTCGCGGGCGCGTTCTTCGGGGAGGTCGAGAAGGTTGGGGATCGCAAACTGCTGTGGGCCGGTGGAGAGAACAACCGTCACGAACTGGTCCGGATCGAGCTGGGTCCCCGCCGACGGCTCGGTGGCGATCACGAACCCGGCGGCGACGGCGTCGGACACCTGTTCCTTCTGACGAACGTTGAGGCCGAGCGATTGCAGCTCCTCGAACGCATCGGCGGCGGCCCGGTTGGTGAGGTCCGGTACCGCGATTCTCACGATCTCCGTTTCGGGGCTCCTCAGGATCTGGGTGAGGAGGAAGACGCCGACGGCCAGCACTGCGAGCAATCCGACGATCGTCACGATGTAGGACGCCTGGCTCCGGGTTTCGTCTCTTGCCGCGGCGACGACGCGGGCCGTTTCCGCGGGCGGGACGGTGGCGGGCGGTGTCGCCAGCACCTGGGTTGCCAGGGGCGTCTGCTGCGGGTGCGGTGCCGGCGCCGCCGGGGCCAAGGCGGCGATGGGTTCTTCGCCGGCCAGGTAGCGGAGGAGGTCGACCCGCATGTCCTCCGCGGTCTGGTAGCGCTCTGCGGGATCCTTCGCCATTGCCCGCTCGACGATCGCCTCGACCTCCGAAGGCACGTCGGGATTGATCTGGCGCGGCGGGGGTGCGTACTCGGAGACGTGCTGATAGGCGACGGCGACCGGGCTCTCCCCGGTGAACGGCGGCTGCCCGCTGACGAGTTCATAGAGCACGACGCCGAGCGAGTACACATCGGAGCGCTCGTCCGCCGGCAGCCCCTGGGCCTGCTCCGGGCTGAAGTACGTGGCGGTCCCGATCACCGCGCCCGTTCTCGTCAACTCCTCCGAGTCGTCGAGGGCTCTGGCGATCCCGAAATCGGTGACCTTCACGCTCCCGTCGCCGGTGAGCATGATGTTGCCCGGCTTGACGTCCCGATGGAACACACCGGCCTGGTGGGCCACGCTCAGCGCCGCGGCGGCCTCGGCTGCGATCTCGGCCGCTCGCCTGGGGAGCAGCGCACCTTCCGTACGGCGGATGTCGCGCAGGGTCCGGCCGGGGATGAGCTCCATGACCATGTAGTACGTGTCGCCGTCCTCACCGAAGTCGTAGATGTTGACGATGTTGGGGTGGGTGAGGTTGGCCGCGGCCTGGGCTTCCCGCTTGAAACGGGTCACGAACGCCTCGTCGGCGGCGAACTGGGGATGGAGGATCTTGATCGCGACCGTCCGGCCCAGGGAGAGGTCCTCGGCCTGGAAGACATCGGCCATGCCCCCTCGGGCGAGATGGCCGGTGATGCGATAGCGCCCGGACAGGACGCGGATCCCGGTCACGGCGCGGAATGCTACCGGCGCGCGCCACTTGTGCCTCGATCACCTGGTGAGGTAGGCCGCCATGATCTCTCCGGCGATGGGCGCCGCCACCGTCCCTCCGGTGGCGTCCTCGCCCGCGGCTCCTCCGGACTCGACGAGCACGGCGACGGCGAGCTGCCGCTCGTCCGGTGCGGGGTCGACGGGCCCGAACCCGATGAACCACACGTGCGGCGGCCGGTCCGGCACCTCGGCGGTGCCCGTCTTGCCGGCGATGCGGATGCCGGGCACCGCTGCTCTCCGGCCGGTGCCCGCCGTGACGACGCCTTCCATCATGTCGGCGAGCGTCCTCGCCGTCGACGGGTTCATGGCCCGGCGCCACACCTGCGGTGCGGTTCGCTCGACGACTTCGGCGTCGGCGCTGAAGACCTCGGCCACGAGATGGGGGACCATGATCTCGCCGCCGTTGGCGACGGCGGCGGCGACGAGCGCCATCTGCAGCGGCGTCGCCTGCACGTCACGCTGGCCGAGCGCAGTCTGGGCGACGCCGGGGAGGTCGTTGCGGAAGCTGGACGCGGCGGGGATGACGGAGGCGAGCGTGTCGAGCTCGAGCGGGATCTCGAGTCCGAAGCCGGCATCCCGGGCGGCGGTCACGAGCGCGTCGGCGCCGATCTCGAGGCCGATCTGTCCGAAGATCGTGTTGCAGGAGTGGATGAACGCCTCGGCGAGGCTCACCTCCGTGCCGTCGACGCAGACCCCTCCGGCGAAGTTGCGGATGACCGCGGTCGACCCGGGCAACGGAAGCAGCGGCGGGTCGGGGTACGCCGTCGCCGCACTGGCGGTGCCGGATTCGAGCGCGGCGGTGGCGGTGACTGCCTTGAACGTCGACCCGGGGGCATAGGTCTGGCGCAGGGCCCTGTCGAGCAATGGCCGTCCGGGGTCGTCCTCGAGCGCGACGCCGACCGGGCCGGCGGATCGGCCGGCGAGCGTGTTGGGGTCGAAACGGGGGGAGGACACGAGGGCGAGGAGTTCACCGGTGCGGGGATCGAGGGCGACCACGACGCCGCGCTGGTTCCCGATGGCGTCGGCGGCGGCGGACTGAAGGTCGTGATCGAGGGTGAGGCGGAGGCCGTTGGGCCGCAGATCGCCGCCGAAGAGGGCGTTGATGACACCCGAGATCGTGGCGTCCCGATCGGAGACGAGCTCCTGGGAGCGGCTCGCTTCGAGACCCGTCGTGCCGAAGAGGACGGTGGCGTACCCGACGACGTGGGCATACAACTCGCCCTCCGGGTACGACCGCCGGAACACCTGAGGGTCGTCCGGGTCGGGAAAGGACTCGGCGACGACCGTGCCGTCGCGGGTGATGATCGTGCCGCGTTCCCGAGCGGCGCGCGCCGTCACGAGACGGGCGTTGCGGGCGTCGTCGCGATACTCCGGCCCGATGATCGCCTGGGTGTAGGTGACGCCGCCGATGAGCACGGCGAAGGCGACGAAGAGCGCGGTGGCGAGGTTGCGGATCGGCCCGTTCACGCCCGATCCCCGTGCGAGATCCGGGCGAGGAGCGCCAGGATGACCATATTGGCGAGGAGCGACGAGCCGCCGTAGGACATGAACGGCAGCGTGATGCCGGTGACGGGGAGCAGCCGGATGACGCCGGCGATGATGAGGATCGCCTGAACGCCGACGACGAGCGTGAGTCCGGCGGCGAGGAACTTGCGGAACAGATCGCGGGAGCGCAGGGCGATGCCCATGCCGGCCGCGATGAGCAGGGCGAAGGCGGCGATGACGGCGATCGACCCGGCGAGCCCCATCTCCTCGGCGACGGCGGCGAAGACGAAGTCGGTGGATGCTGCGGGGATGAGGTCGGGGCGTCCCAGGGCGACGCCGGAGCCGGTGAGCGACCCGGAGCCGAGGGCGAAGAGGCTCTGGGCGATCTGAAACCCGGCGCCGGTGAAGTCGTCGAATGGATGGAGCCACGACGAGACCCGGCGCTGGACGTGGTCGAAGACCTGGAAGGCGATGATGCCGCCGGCGGCGGCGAGACCGCCGCCGGCGACGAGGTAGGCGGCCTTGCCGGTTGCCATGTAGACGAGTCCAACGAACAGAGCGAAGAGGAGCAGCGAGGCCCCGAGGTCACGCTGGTAGACGAGCACGCCGAACGAGGCGACAGCGGCGATGACGATCGGGCCGAAGTGTCGCGGCTCGGGGATCTGGAGACGGCCGATCCGGCGGGTCGCGGCCGACATCGCCGTGTGCCGGTCGGCGAGGTACGACGCGAGGAAGACCGTCAAGAGGACCTTGGCGATCTCGCCGGGTTGGAAGCTCAGCGACCGATCACCGAGCGGCAGCTCGAGCCTGACCCAGAGCCGTGACCCGTTGACCTCGGCCCCGTGCAGCGGCCACGTCTCGGGGAGGAGGGGGAGCAGCAGCAGCGCCACCGAGGCGGCGAGGAAGAGGTAGCGGTAGCGGCGCAGCACGGTGACGCCCTCGTCGCGGAGCAGGAAGACGACGAGGGCGGCGGCGAGGCCTCCGGCCAGCAGCCACCAGCGCTGGAGCGCGGCGAGCGGGTCGGCGTCGAGCCGGTACACCTCGGTGAGCCCGACGGCGACGAGCAGCGCTCCGATCGGGAACAGGTACGGATTCGCCGTCGGCGCCCACCTCCGCAAGGACAGGTGAACCGCTCCGAACGCGGCGACGAAGACGATGAAGGTGAGCGCCACCTGGGCATCGACGCCGACGCCTCGGGGGAAGTTGGCGAGGGCGGTGCCCATCGCGGCGATGACGGCGGCGAGCAGGAGCAGCGCCGCCTCGGCGTTGCGGCTCATGGGCTGACGTCGACGATGGCCACGGTCGTGTTGTCGAGGCCCCCGGCGCTGTTGGCGGCCTCCACCAGCGACCACGCCGCTTCTGAGGGATCGGCGGCGTCGGCGAGCAGCAACCCGATCGCGCGGTCGTCGACCATGCCGGTGAGGCCGTCTGAGCAGAACATGACCCTGTCGCCCTCCCGTAGCTCGACGTCGTGGAAGTCGGCTTCGACGTCGGGCATTCCGATGACCCGGGTGAGCATGTGCCGCCTCGGGTGGCTTTGAGCCTGCAGCGGCGTCAGCTGCCCCTGGGAGACCATCTCGGCAACGAGAGTGTGGTCCTCGGTCAGCTGCTCGAGCTCGCCGTCGCGAAGGAGGTAGGCGCGGCTGTCACCGACGTGCCCCAGCTCGAGCGTGCCGTCCGGGTGGAAGATGCCGACCGTCAGCGTCGTGCCCATGCCGCGCCGCGCCGGGTCCTCGACGACGGCGTCGAGCACGGCGCGATTGCTTCTCGCGATGCGTGCCCGGGCACCGGCGGCGTCGTCGTCGCCGGTGGCCGCTTCGATGGCGACGCGGCTGGCGACGTCACCGGCGGCGGCGCCGCCCATTCCGTCGGCAACCGCGATGATCTGCGGCCCGGGCCCGCTGCCGTCGGTTCGGGGGAACACGGAATCTTCGTTCATCTCGCGGACGTGACCGACGGCGGTCGCGGTTGCCCACCTGTAGTTCATCTCACCTCCAGGATCGTCTTGCCGATCTGGAGCGCATCGCCCTTCGCCAGTGTCGTCGGCACCGTGACCCGGCGCCCGTTGACGTACGTCCCGTTCGTGCTGCCGAGGTCCTGGGCGACGAGGTCCCCTTCGTTCAACCCGACTCTGACATGGAAGTCCGACGCGTACGGGTCGTCGATGACGACATCGGCGTCCTCACTGCGCCCGAGCACCGTGGCGCTGGTCACCGGGATCCGCTTGCCGCTGAGCGACTCGGATCGGACGACGACGAGCTCGGCCGGTGACTTGCGGCCCCGACCGCGCGGCACCGGCCCGATGTGCGCGCTGATCGCCCTGGCCACCTGCCACAGAAAGAGGTAGATGAGGCCGATGAAGATGAGCTTGAGGAGGTTGAGGAACAGCGCTGGCATGTCGCTCCTACGACATCCGGAACGAGAACGTAGTCGGTCCCAGGGACACGTCGTCACCCGGCCGGAGCGAGACGGCGCTCGCGGACAGCGGACGCCCGTTGACCCTCGTCCCGTTGGCCGAGCCCGCATCCTGGATCCATGCCCGGCCTGCGGAACGGAACAGCACGGCGTGGCGTCTGGAGACCTCCGGATGGTCGATCCGGACGTCCGAGCCCTCAGCCCTGCCGATGAGGACTCGGTTGTCGGCGATGTCGTACGCCTTTCCCGCGGCGACGTCGAGCAGGATGCTCCACGCCGCCGTCTCGCCGGGTTCCGCCGAGCCGGTGCAGCCGATCGACCCCGGCTTCGCCCCGTCCTCGACTCTGACGTCGACCGAGATGGGACCCCCCGTCTTCCAACCCCGCTCGGCTGCGGTCGCTTCGAGGACGTGGGTCAGCTCCGCCGCGAGGTTCCCCTGATCGACGGCCCCGACGTCCGTCGCTGAGATGCCCAGGATCCACTGGTTGGGGATCTCGGGCCCGGCGGGTCCCTCGGTCTGCTGGAGATCGACCTCGCGGAGCAGGCGGTCGGCGATGTCGACGGGGTGGATGCGACCGCGAAAGACGGCCGCGGAGAGTCCGTCCACCAGGCGTTCCAGTCTCTTCTCGAGCTCGCGCGCGATTCGCATTGCCGCGGATTGTATGGAGGGGCGGCGGTTAGCGCACGGCTGCGGGTTCCGCGATCGGTCGGCTGTTGGTACCATTTCGCGCTCCGAGGGCGAGTGGCGGAATTGGCAGACGCGCAGGATTCAGGTTCCTGTGAGGTAACACTCGTGAGGGTTCAAGTCCCTCCTCGCCCACGAAGATGACGTATCCGCTAGCGGTTGACCGCCGGGCCCGCCGCCGGCGAAACCTTCTTCTCCTCGTGATTCTCGCCATTGTCGTCGCGCTCGTCGTCCTCGCCGTGCGGTACCGCACCGAGGAGCGCCAGACGTCAGACTTTCTCGCCCTCGCCGAGGAGCTCGCCGACGGCGAGATGGAGATGTCGGCCTCGCTCACCGGGCTGCTCACCGACATCGGCGATCTGGAGCGCCCCGACATCATCGCCCGCCTCGAGACACTGGCGGAGCGGTCCAACGCGGTTCGGGACCGGTTGGAGGACGAAGCGGTGGTGCCCCGGCCTGCGGCGAAGGTGAGCGGGCTGTTCTCGGTCGCCGTCGACTCGTGGACCGTCGCCGTCGGGGGACTAGCGCAGGCGTTCACCGCCGTCCTCGACAGCGACAACGGCGACGAGACCGGCGATCGTATGCTCGCCAGAGCCTTCGAGGACTTGAGGGTCGGCGACGCTGCCTACCGGTCCTTCCTCGAGGAGGTCGACGCGATCGACCCCGAGCTCGTGACGAGAGACTTCCCCACGGTGGCGTTCGCCAGCGGCGACGCCGAGCCGCTCTTCGACGCCACCGTCATCGCAGCGAGGCTGCGGGCGATCCGCAAACTCGCCGAGACCCACGATGTCGCCGTCACCGCGAACACCGAGCCGGAGGCGGTGACGGACGGCAACGGTGTCCACGTCCTGCCCGTGGCCGAGTCCTATACGGTGCTCGCCGTCGTGACGAACGAGGGCAATGTGGGAGAGGAGTCGATCGAGGTCTCGTTGCGTCTGCTCGCTCCCACTGCGGGCACCCCGCCGATCGAGGCGACCGAGCTCATCCCGTTCCTCGACGCGGGCGAGGCGACGACGGTCCCGTTCGAAGCGCTCTCGCTCGCCCCAGGGCTCCTGTACGAGCTGCGGATCGTGGCGTCGATCTCCGACGACGCCGACGCGCAGGACAACACGTTCGAGCTGCCGTTCTTCACAAACGAGGCAGCATGAGCGTCCTCGCCGTGGCCCTCGCCGCGATCGCGCTGGCGACGTCGCTCGTGCTCGTGTCCCACGTCGTGGCGTTGCGGAAGCGGCTCGCCGCGGTCCCCCAAGACAAAGACGTCGTGACGCTGCTGCGCAGCCTCGACCGGGACCTCGACCGGCTCGAGCGGGTCGTCGACGACGTGGTCCCCCGGCTCGGGGCGCTCGAGCGCCAACTCCCGCAGACGATCAGCCGCACCGGGGTGGTCGTCTACGACGCGTTCGGCGACATTGCCGGGAACAGGTCCCGCTCGATCGCACTGCTCGACGCCAACGGCGATGGGCTCGTCATCAGCCTGCTCGTGGGCAGGGGCGAGACGCTCTTCTACACGAAACAGGTGCGGGCGCGGCGGGGCCTCGAGGAGCTCTCTCCGGAAGAGGAGGAAGCCGTCGACCGTGCCATGCGGCGGTAGCATCCCGCGCGATGCTCGACGTCGGCGTGCTGCGCAACGACCCCGACACCCTTCGCGCCTCGCTCGGGCGCCGGGGTCTCGACGTGGATGTCGCCGCGCTCGGCGAGTTCGACGCCCGCAGGCGCCGGGCGCGCGCCGAGGCCGAAGAGCTCCGCGCCGAGCAGAAGGAGCTCGGCAGGTCGATCGCAGGCCTCGACGGACCCGCCAAGGACGAGGCCGTCGCCAGGGCGGGCTCGCTGGCGGACGAGTACAAAGCGGCGCTCGCCGCAGCAGACGCACTCGACGCCGAGTTCAACGCGACCTGGCTGACGCTGCCCAACCTCGTCGATCCGACCGCCGCCGACGGGCTCACGGAGGAGGACGCCGAGGAGTTGCGGCGCTGGGGCGAGGTCCTCGTCGGCGACGGCCTGCGCGACCACGTCGAGCTCGGTGAGCTCCACGGCATCATCGACGTCGAGCGCTCGGCGAAAGTGTCGGGCACCCGGTTCGGCTACTTGTTCGGTCCGCTGGCCCGCCTCGAGTTCGCCCTCGTCCAGTGGGCGATGGACCGCCTCGAGCCGTACGGGTTCGTTCCGGTGGTTCCTCCCGTCCTCGTGCGGGCGGCCGCCCTGTTCGGCACGGGCTTCTTCCCCGGCGACCGCGACCAGGTCTACGCCGTCGAGGCCGACGAGCTCTACCTCGTCGGCACGTCGGAAGTGAGCCTCGCCGCCATGCACGGCGACGAGATCTTCGACGCCGATCGACTGCCGCTGCGCTACGCCGGATTCTCGACGTGCTTCCGGCGTGAGGCCGGTGCCCACGGCAAGGACACGCGAGGGATCTTCCGCGTCCACCAGTTCGACAAGCTGGAGATGTTCATCTTCTGCCATCCCGACGACTCGGCGGACCAGCACGAGTTCCTGCTCGCCCGGGAGGAGGAGCTGGTGCAGGCGCTCGACCTTCCGTACCGCGTCGTCAACGTCGCCGCCGGTGACCTCGGCGCTTCGGCGGCGAAGAAGTACGACATCGAGGCGTGGTTCCCCGGCCAGCAGCGGTACCGGGAGATCACGTCGACGTCGAACACCACCGACTTCCAGTCACGGCGCCTCAAGATCCGGTTTCGCGACGAGAGCGGCAACCGCCTCGTGCACACGCTCAACGGCACCGCGATCGCCATGGGCCGCACCCTCATCGCCATCGTCGAGAACCACCAGCAACCCGACGGCAGCATCGAGGTGCCCGAGGCGCTGCGGCCGTACGTCGGCTTCAACGCCATCGGCTGACGGGCTGGACTGGCGAAACCCGCCGCGTGCCTGGAGACTGAGCGGAATGCCGGACATCGACGTGTTCGCCGACATCGCGGGCAAGTACGACCGCATCAACAAGATCCTCTCGCTGGGGCGGGACCAGGCCTGGCGGGAGGAGGTGATCGCCGGCCTCCCCGAGGGCCGTCTGCTCGACCTCGGCGGAGGCACCGGAGCCGCCAACGCCGTCTTCGGTGATCGCGACGTCGTCGCCCTCGACCCATCGCTCGTGATGCTCGGCCGCAACCCGGCGGCGCGGAGGGTGGCGGCGGTCGGGGAGCGGCTCCCGTTCACGGCCGGCTCCTTCGACGCCGTGTTCTCCGCCTACGTCTTTCGGAACCTGGAGTCGGTCCCGGCAACGATCGCCGAGATGGCCCGGGTCCTGCGGCCTGGCGGTCGCGCTGGCGTCGTCGATCTGGGGAGACCGCGGCACCCGGTAACGCGAGGCATCCACCGCGCCGGCACCTCGATGGTGCTGGGCACGGTCGGTCTCGCCTTCGGGGCTACGACGGAGTACCGCTACCTGCACCGCAGCCTCGACAAGCTCCCGCCGCCCGAGGAGCTGTTCTCCGCCGTCGCCCTCCGGCTCGCCCGGGTGTGGCGCATGGGCCCGCTCGGGTTCGTGTACGGGGCGATCCTGGAGCGGGTCTGACCGGCCATGGTGTACGCGTCCCCCGGCAGGAGGCTGCTCGGCTTCATCCTCGACCTCTTCGTCCTCGCCGCGGCGTCGGCCCTCGCGTTGCCCTTCTTCGACGTGACGCTGGAACAGCTCAGGCTGGGGGACCTCCCGCCGGGATGGCAGCTCCTGTACACGGCGATGTTCGGCGTCTACCAGGTCGGGTTCGTGGCATGGCGCGGCCAGACCCCGGGCAAGATCGCCCTCCGTACCAAGGTCGTCGACGACAGCCGCGGCGAGATTCCGTCCCTCGGCTCGGCCGCCATCCGCTGGGTCATCGTGGCGGCGGCCTCGTCGCTTCCCGGGCTCGGCCTCATCGCCCCGGTCATCGTCTACGGATGGCTGCTCATCAATCCGCGCCGTCAGGGCGTTCACGACATCGCGGCGCGCACCGTTGTCATCGACCTCATGCTGCCGACGGCGCCGCCGCCCGATCCGCCGCGCCGCGCCGAGGACGGGGAGCCGGCGCCGCCGGAAGCTGGCAATGGCGACGCCGGGTGACCCGTGCACCCCGCCGTCGAACGTTCGTCGCCCGGCGCGTTCCGGGACATCGACTCCCGCCAGGCACTCCTACGGCACCCGGGACCGGCTCGCTTAGGGCTGCTTCCTTCCGGACCTGACCCGGTTCACGACGTCCCGCCGCGTAGGACCCGGCGATCACCATCGATTGTTCCCGGTGCTGCCCGAGAGGCGTCCGGCCTCGGGCGGGGAGTTCCGCCCCGCATGAAGAGGGTTTCGGGTTCAGGGCACCCCTAGCGCCCCGCGTAGCACGGGGACCGAATGGTAACGGAGCGGGATGCGGTGTGGAGAGGCGCCCGGGTACCGTGCCGGTCGACCGGACCGGCGGGGAGGGAGCGAGTGACCGATCACGTCTCGTGGCGTCGCCGGCTGGGCGAAACCGTCGCCACCGCGTACGCCGACGACCCGGCCGCCGCCGCGACGATGCTCGGCGGATCGGTGGCGAGGGGGTGGGCCGACCGGTTCTCCGATGTCGAGGTCTTCGTGTTCTGGCTGGAGGAGCCGGCCGTAGCGAGGCGCATCGCCGCCGTCGAGCGAAGCGGGGGCTCCATCGACGTCGACTGGGCCGGCCCGGGGTCGGGCTCCCGGTGGCGAGCCGCGCTGGGCGCAACCGGCGGTCGCGTGGGCGAGATCTGGCCCTTCGAGGACGACGAGTGGTCGGAGCACTTCTACGTGGACGGTGTCCCAGTGGGAATGAGCGGTTTCCACGTCGAGACGGTCGAGAGGTGGATCGTCGACCTCGTCGACGATCACCGGCCCTCCGATGATGCCCAGATCGTTGCCGCTGCGATCGTGGCCGGCGTCGACGTGACCGGTGGTGAGCGCCTTGCCTCGTGGCGGACACACCTCGGGGGGTTTCCCCGGGGACTCGCGGAAGCGCTGCTGCGTGCCGAGCTCGAGGTCGACGAGGCGTGGTGGTCCATCGACATGCTGGCGACCCGGGACGATCGCCCCGCCTTCGACGCGCTCGTCGTTGCCATGGTGCAGCGCATCATCCGTTGCCTGCTCGCGCTCAACCGGCGCTACCTGCCCGATCCCCGCCCGAAGTGGACCGGGCGTCTCCTCGACGGGGTCGAGTCGGCGCCCGACGACGTCACCGGACGGCTTGCCGGGCTGTGGCGGCTTCCCGCCCCGGGGGCGGCGGCGGCGGTTCAGGGGCTGTTCGAAGAGACGCTCGACCTCGTCGAGGCGGCGGGTCTCGATGTGGACGTTGCCGGGGCGAGGCGGTGGTTCCGCCACCGGAGAGCCGTGTGGGACGCTCCACCGGAGGGATCAGGCCCCGGCACGGCGTGATGGTCGGACCGGTGCGCCGACCATGACCCTCCTCAGGGACCTCAGGGTGTTTCGGGGGCCATTCCCGATGGAGAGGGGCCGGCTCCGGGGAGACAATCGCCGTATGGACTCCCTCATCGACCAGCTCGGGGTCGCCGGTTCTGTGCCCGCCCTCGTCGCCGCCACCGTGGTGGTCGTGGCGTTTCTCGCGGTCGCCACCGGTGTGGCCGCCAGAGCAGCGCTCTTCGTCGAGGAGCGCCGGCACGCGCCCCGGCCGGGGCGGGATCCGGAGCGGGCCGCATGACGGCGCTCGTGCTGTGGCTGCTGCTCCTCGTTCTCTCGTGGCCGCTGGCGATTCTCGCCCTCGTGCTCTACCCGGTCGTCTGGCTGCTGAGCCTGCCGCTGCGGCTCGTTGGCGTCTCGGTGAGGGGCGCCATCGACCTCGTCGGTGCGGTGATCCGGCTGCCGGCACGGCTCATCGGCGCGAGGCGCAGGATGTGATCCGCTCGTTGGGGTGCTCGGCTGCTCAGCGCTCGAACCAGGTGTCGAGGAGGGCCTCGAACTCCTCTTTGGCCTTCCGGTAGTCGAGCGACGGTGGCTCCAGGCGCACCCGCGGGCCGGGGTAGGCATAGAAATCGCCGGAGCCGTACGCGGCGAGCCCGTCGCCGACCTCGATGTAGCAGAAGCCGTCGCCCTTGTAGCCGGCCGGCCGCGGCGAACCGTCGATGTCGGCGGCGATGGCGGCGGCGACGACCTGGGCCTCACCTTCGGCGAACACCCCCGCTTTGGGGAGGAGCATCGAGTTGAGGAGCCGGATCGAGGCGACGTCGCCGATGGCGTACACGCGCTCGTGGGCGATCTCCAGCGTGTCCGGGTCGGCGAGGATCTGCAGGGTCTGGGGGTGGACCGGGACGTAGCCGGTCGCATCGGTCAGGCCGGCTGCGGTGAGCAACGGGGGCGCCCGGTGCGGTGGCACTCCGGCGACGACGTCGTAGGGGACGGCGTCGTCGCCGAAGCGGATGACCCGGGCGTCGGGATCGATCTCGGTGACGGAGTGGAGCGGGTGGTAGGCGATGTCGCGATCGGTGAGCATCTCGACGAGGGCCTCGCCGACGGCCGGCCCGGCGACCGCCATGGGCTGGCCCTCCGGCGTGTACATGGCGACGCTGGTGAGGTCCCTCACCCCGCGAGCTCGGAGGCCGCCCTCGATGAGCATCGCCGCCTCGTAGGGGGCGGCGGGACACCGGAACGGGGCGCCGGCGACGAGCACGATCACGGCGCCGCCCTCGAAGTTCTCCAGGGCATGACGGAGGTCGATCGCGCCTTGAGGCTCGTAGAAGTTGAGCGCCGCCTTCTCGAAGCCGGGCACGGTGTCGGGAGCGAGCTGCGCCCCGAGGGCGATGACGATGTAGTCGGCGGCGAGCGTGCCGGTGCTCGTCTCGACGCTGCGGGTGTCCGGGTCGATGGCGAGCGCCTCGGCGTGGACCCACTCGATGCCCTCTCGCTTCAGCGCCGCCATGTCGCGGCTGATGGCGCCGAGGCCGGATCTGTCGCCGGTCATGAGCCAGAGGTACGACACGCACAACGTGAAGGTGGCGTTGCGCTCGACGACGACGATGCGGTGCTCGGGGGCGAGGAGGCTGCGGAGGTGATGGGCGGCGGCGAGGCCTCCCCACCCTCCGCCGAGGATCACGACGGTCTTGCCGGCCACGGCTTCTCCCTCCGACGCGGCTCGTGCAGTGTGATCCTGCGGCCGGAGGGGAGGTAGGGCCGAAAGCCCCGGACGCTCATGGTGCGTGCGTCCGCCGTGCTGGAGCTTGCAATACTGAGGTGTGCCAGCCCTCGCAACTCCGGGGTCTCCATGAAACAGATCTTGCTCATCCTCAACGACGCTCCCTACGGGTCGGAGCGCAGCTACAACGGTCTCCGCCTCGCCCGCTCGCTCGCACGGCGAGCGGAATGCACCGTCCGGGTGTTCCTCATCGGCGACGCCGCCTCCTGTGCGATGGCCGGCCAGCAGGTACCGAAGGGCTACTACAACGTCGAGTCGATGCTTCGCTCCATTGCCACGCGCGGCGGCGAGATCGGGGTGTGCGGCACGTGCATGGACGCCCGCGGCATCGAAGACGCCCGCCTCGCCGACGGCTGCCGTCGCAGCACGCTCGAGGAGCTGACCGACTGGACCGTCGCCGCCGACGAGGTCGTCACGTTCTGACTCCAGCACGGGAAAACCTTCGACATGCCCGCAAGAGGGCCGGTAGGATCGTTCCCGACGTTGGTGCAGAGAGTGGGTACAACAATGCGTCGTGTGTTCATCGCTGTCTTCGCGGTCGCCGTCCTGCTGGCGAGTGCGACACCGGGCCTCGCCGGCCACGCCTGGAACACCTATCACTGGGAGGACGAGCCCGGTGACCCCCACGACGGGTCGATCACACTGACCATCGTCGACGACCTCAGCGCGTACACAGCGCTCTACCCGGCTGTCATCGACGACTGGGACAACTCCGACGGCTCGCCCGGTCCGCTGACGCTGAACTCGTCGTCCGGCACCTCACGCCCGAGTGCGTGCGACAACGACGCCACCGACGCGGCGGGAGCGACCATCGCCGGCACGATCCACGTGTGCAACGGTTCGTACGGCAAGAACGGCTGGCTGGGCCTGGCGAGGATCTGGCTGGGACCCGATGGCCACATCGACGCCGGTGTCGCCCTCATGAACGACTCGTACATGCTCGAGCCAGGTTCCTCGTACAACGACGCCACGGCGCAGCGTCACGTCCTGTGTCAGGAGATCGGCCACACGTTCGGGCTCGGCCACCAGGGCGGCAAGAAGAACAGGTCGTGCATGAACGACCGGTGGGGATTGACCGATCCCCGGTACGAGAGCCCGAACGGCCACGACTTCGACATGCTCGACGAGATCTACGGGGCGGCCTCTCGTGGCGGAGGCGGCGGCAAGACGAAGCCGTGCAACCCGAAGTCGCCGAAGTGCGGCGCCGATGCCGAGGTGGCTCCGCGGCCCGGCGGCGGATGGATCGTCACCTACACGGTGCCGGTCGCCCACGGGCGGCACTGACGTCGCAGAGTCCGGCGTCACCGGCACAACGACGCGACGCTGTGGTGACGATGCCTCGAGGTGCCGTCGCGATCGCGAGGACACGCGGGCGGTCGGCTACCGGCGAGTCGATCTTCGACGAATCCGCCCGGGCGACGTGACCGCCGTCGAGTGACGAGAATCACGAGGAACGGCTCCCGGCACCGGCACAGGAGGAACCGATGACGTGGAAGATCGAGATCGGCACCGCGGTCGTGTTCGGGATCCGCGACGGCTCCGTCGACCGGGATCCGCTCGAGTTCCTCATCGGGTCCACCCCGGAAGCGTTGGCGGGCTACGAGCGCTTCCTCAACGCCGACGGCACCCTGGCCAACAGCTTCTCCTGCTATCTCTTCGACACGGGATCGGCGCTGGTCATGGTCGACGCTGGGTTCGGGTGCAACGCCCCTGACGGCGCTGACGCCGGCGACATGCCGGCCGCGCTCGAGGAGCTCGGCGTCTCTCCGGCCGACATCGACCACGTGGTCTTCACCCACCTGCATCCCGACCACATCCTCGGCTCGCTCGACGACCACGGTGCGCCCTTCTTTGCAGACGCCGTCCACTGGACGCTGCGACGTGAGGTCGAGTTCTGGCGGAGCGGCACCGATGAGCGCTCGGTCGGCATCGCCCGGATCGTCGACGCTCTCGACGGGGCGGGCGTCCTCAGTGCGGTCGAGGAGCCGGGCCCGGTGGTTCCCGGGGTCACGACGCTGGCGATGTACGGACACACGCCGGGCCACACCGCCGTCCGCCTGGCTTCGGGCGAGGACGAGCTCGTCATCGCCGGCGACGTCACGTTCAGCCCGGTCCAGATCCATTACGCCGACTGGAACGTCCCCTTCGACGACGACAAGCCGGCGGCCGCGGCGACGCGGGCAGCGTTCTTCGACATGCTGGCCGAATCCGGCACGGCCTATCTGGCCGGCCACTACCCCCAACCCGGGTACGGCCGCGTCGTCGTGACGTCCGCGGGCCGCAGCTACGAGGCGCTGCCGGTGCAACAAGTCGGTTAGCCGGGCTGTCGCGGAGGGAGTGGGATTTGAACCCACGAGGCGGGTTACCGCCTACACGCTTTCCAGGCGTGCGCACTAGGCCAGACTATGCGATCCCTCCTAGGGTCAGGAAGTGTAGAGAGGCGTCGCGATGACCGAACCTCAGGACTGGGCTGCCGCCATGGGGGCGGCGCTGGAGGAAGCACGCCTCGCGAGCCACCACGACGACGTTCCCGTGGGTGCCGCCCTCGTCGGCCCCTCGGGCGACATCGCCGCCCTCGACCACAACCGGCGGGAGCAACGAGGCGACGCAACGGCGCACGCCGAGATGCTCGTCATCGCCACGGTGTCCCGGAACCGGGGCAACTGGCGCCTCGACGAACACACGCTGGTGGTGACGCTCGAGCCGTGCCCGATGTGCGCCATGGCCGCGGTCTGGGCACGCGTCGATCGCATCGTCTACGGGGCGGCGGACCCGAAGGCCGGTGCGGCCTGGAGCCTCTACAACATCCCCCAGGACGAGCGTCTCAACCATCGCTGCGAGATCGTCGCCGGGGTACGTGAGGACGAATGCCGGACCCTGCTGGAGGACTTCTTCACACAGAGGCGTTGAGGAGGGCGGGTACACTTCCGGGCCGCTGGAGGGATGGCCGAGCGGACGAAGGCGGCAGTCTCGAAAACTGTTGGGCCGGTTTTACCGGTCCCGTGGGTTCGAATCCCACTCCCTCCGCAACAGCTCGCTGCGACCACCAGATCCCGGATGGCTGCCGGGACGAGGAGGGATGGCCGAGCGGACGAAGGCGGCAGTCTTGAAAACTGCTGGGCCCCTCGCGGGGTCCCGTGGGTTCGAATCCCACTCCCTCCGCTGTAGCCCCTGATCGACAAAGGGATCTGGGGGCCAGCCCCTCCGTTCAGTTGGCGGGAGCAACCCAACCGATCGTCGAACGGCGCCGTACCCGTGCCCATCGCCCATGCGTCAGCATATGAGGGCAGGAAGAGGTACATCCTCCCTGCCGGCTCTAGCTGGTTCTTGGCGACCGGTGGGTGGAACCGGCGCGCGTCGTGTGCGAGCTCGTCGAGACATCGCGGTCGGGCCGGTGTGCGCTCAGACTGAGCACCTGGACGTCCCGGGTCTGCCCTACACCGAGGCGCCGCGATAGGCGTCGCGGAGTTTGGCTCGTCCGGTGCGGAGGATGCCTCCCCGGTAGACGCGGGCTGCGAAGAGGATGACGAGGTAGGTGGAGGCCGCTGTTACCAGGATCGCCATTCCTATTTCCCACCTTGCGGCGTCACCGGAGGCGTAGCGAGATGGCATTACCAGCGTCGGCTCACGCTCGAACCCGAGTCCCTCTACCCACTCGGAACCGGCCTGGTCGACCGTCAGCCGCCCTCTAGCGCCTGTTCCAGTCGGTCGAGGATGGTGCTCCAATGGCGGCGCTGTTGCTCTCGTTCGGCGGCGTCGGCGAGGCGCTCCTGGTGAAAGCGGATGAGCGTCCTTTCGCCCTTGTCCTGGACGGCGACCTGGATGGTGGAATCGTGGTCCCAGTCGGCAGGCTGCCACGTGAGTCGGACCCGGTCGTTTCTCCGGTAGCTGCGTACCTCGCCCCGGGTTCCGTCGTCGGTCTCGTAGCCCGCAGCCCTCCCGGCCTCGAGCCGGGCCCCGGGGCCCAGCCAGATGCCGACGCCTTCGTCACGGGTGAGGAGGTCCCATACGGCGCCGATCGGGTGGGCGACGGTGCGCGAAACCCCGATCTGCCAGCCCGCGTCCTTCGTCTTGCCGGTCGGCATGCCGTGGACCGAGAGCTCAGCCGCGGCGTCCGCCGCTCAGACTCTGCTGGAGCTCGTCGAGGTCGTCCCAGCGGCCCGCGGCGGCGAGACTCGCTTGCTGAGGCCACGTCGAAGGGTCGTGCACCCGGTATCGCGGCCCCGCCTCGTCGAGGATGCGCTGGAGTCGGCCTACGTCCGAACCGGCGAGAGCGGCGAAGGTCCGGACTCCGGCATCGGAGAGCAGGCCCGCGATCTTCGGTCCAACGCCCTCGATCCTCGTGAGGTCGTCGTCTGCGGTGTCCGGCTCGGCGGGAGGGGCGGGGGGAGCGTGGGGGACGGCCGAGTCCACCGGGGTTGCCGCGGCTACGGGCGCCACCGAGCGGGACGCCTCCGCATCCGCTCGGGCTGCGCTCGCCTCCGACCGGGCGGCAGCGGCTTCGGCTCGGGCGGCGGCGGTCTCCGACCGGGCGGCGGCTGCAGCCTGGTGCGCTTCCTCGGATTGGGTCCTCAGCAGCTCCGCCTCGGCGCGCAGGGACTCCGCCTCGGCTGCGCTCGTCTGTGCGTGCTCTCCTACGGCGTCGAGGTCGGCCCGCGCCGCCTCGGCGGTCCGCTCCGCGCTCTCCGCCCGGGCGTTCGCCGCTTCGAGGGCAGCCCTCGCATCCCCCACTTCTTTCGCCGCCTCGGCCGCCGCGTCCTGGGCCATCTGTACCTCGACCCGGGCCGTCTCCGCCTTGGACGCGAAGCTCGCCGCCTCGGCGTTGGCCGCCTCGGTCTCGGCGCGCGCCGTCCGGGACTCCTCACGAGCGGTCTCGGCGGTGGCATGAGCCTCGGCGGCCGCATCGCGAGCCTGACGTGCCTCCGCCTCCGCCTTGCCGAGCTTTGCACTCCAGGAGCGTTCCATCTCGTCGAGCCGGTGGCGAGAGGCCCGCTGTGCGACCCACCATCCGATGAGGTACCCGACGACGAGGGCGATCAGGCCGACGACCCAGACCATCATCTCTTCCTTCCACTTGGCCGTGCGCCCGCAACGATGCGGTGAACGGCTCGCTGCCCGGGGCAGCTCCGCACCCCTCTCGTGGCTCGGGGAGCTGCCTGATAACCTGCCGACCACACCTACCGGGAGAGGTGGCCGAGCGGTCGAAGGCGCTCGCCTGCTAAGCGAGTAGGGGGTTTATAGCTCTCTCGAGGGTTCGAATCCCTCCCTCTCCGCACGTGACGCCCTGCCCGGGCCATCCGTCCGGGGCGTCGAACCCCATCGTACGGCGTGGGCTGCCGCGACGGCGGAGATCGGAGATGGTATGGGCCTCACCGGCCGTGATCGTCATCCCCTGGCGGCGCCGCGGTGAGTCGCGATCCGGTCCGGGTGGGCATCGTCGGTCTCGGACGGATGGGCTCGTATCACGCCGAGGCGCTCGCCGATCTCGACGAGGTGGCGGTTGTCGCGATGGCCGATCCGCGTCCCGGGCGTCTGGCCGATGTCGCCGGTCACCACCCCGGTGCGTCGCTCCACGAAGATCCCGCTGAGCTGCTCGGCGGCCGGTGTGAGGCGGTGCTCGTGGCGACCCCGACTCCCCACCATCCCGGGTTCGTCGAGGCTGCCCTCGGTGTCGGTGTTCACGTTCTGTGCGAGAAGCCGCTCGCGCTCGACCCCGACGAGAGTGATCGGCTGGGCCGGATGGCCTCGAGTGCCGGCCTCGTCCTCCAGGTCGGGTTCTGGCGTCGCTTTTCCCCGCCGTGGACGGCCGCCCGGGATGCCATCGCCGCCGGGCGGATCGGCCGCCCGGTGCTGATCCGCCTGTCGCAGTGGGACGCCGATCCCCCACCACCGGAGTTCTGCGACCCTGCGGTGAGCGGCGGCCTCGCCGTCGACTGCGGTGTCCACGAGTTCGACCTCGCCGAGTGGCTCTCCGGTGAGCGCCTCGTCGGACTGCGCGGCGAGCCGCTGCCGATCGTCGAGCCCTGGATCGGCGAAGTCGGCGACCTCGACAACCTGCTCGTCCTGGGGATGCTGGGCGGCGGGGCGAGGATCGTCGTCGATCTCTCCCGCAACGGCCGCTACGGAGACGACGTCAGGACCGAGATCCTCGGTGATGCCGGCGCCGTCTTCGTCGAGATGCTTCCCCGCGGCCGGGCCCGCATCGGCACCAGGGACGGCGTCGTCGACCTCGCGGGCTCGGCGACGACCGATGCAATGAGGGCGGGGGTGCGGGCACAGGCGGCGGTGTTCGCCGCCGGGGTTCGCGGCGCTCCGGTGGACGTGCCGGATGCATTCGCCAGCTCGCGGGCCGTGCGGGCAGCCAACGCCGCGATGCGCTCCCTCGACAGCGGGGTCGTCGAACCGCCCTGACCGTCAGACGTGAGCCTCGACCCAGTCGCCGACGATGGTCTCGAGCACGCCGAGCGGCACCTGACCGGAGCCGAGGACGACGTCGTGGAAGGCCTTGATGTCGAAACCCGCCCCCAGCGTCGTTTCGGCTTCGCGGCGGATGCGGACGATCTCCCGCCGCCCCATCATGTAGCCGAGCGCCTGACCGGGCCAGGCGATGTAGCGGTCGACCTCGGTCTCGATGTTGTTCGGCGCCTGGGGCGTGTGCTCGGTCAGCCAGTCGATGGCCTCCTGGCGCGACCAGCCGAGGGCGTGGAGCCCGGTGTCGACGACGAGGCGACCGGCCCGCCACGAGTCGAACGAAAGCATCCCGAGCCGAGCGACGTCGCCGGTGTAGAGCCCCATCTCATCGGCGAGCCGCTCCGTGTAGAGCCCCCAGCCCTCGACGTACGCGTTGACGAAGGCGTGCTTGCGGAACTCCGGGATCCCCGCGAGCTCCTGGGCGATGGCGAGCTGGAGGTGGTGGCCGGGGATCGCCTCGTGGAACGCCAGTGCCTCGGACTCGTAGCGGGTCCGCGTCTCCGGCTCCGTCGTGTTGACGAAGAACGTGCCGGGCCGGCTTCGGTCGGCGGCGGGGGGCAGGTAGTAGGCGAGCGGGCTCAGCTCGGCCCCGGGCCCCGGGATCTCGTGCAGCACGCAGTCGGCGATCGGGAGGCGCCCGAACCACTGCGGGATCGCCGCCCGGGCCCGTGTCATCGCCCCTTCGGCGGCGGCGATGATCTCGTCGGGGGATGTGAAGCGGAGGGCGGTGTCGTCGCGGAGCCTGGCGAAGATCGCATCGAGGTCCCGGGTCCCCAGCACGGCACCGCCCAGCTCCCGGTACTCAGCGGTGAGGTCCTCGATGATCTCGAGACCGACCTCGTGGATCTGGAGAGGCGCCAACGACAACGACGTGTGTTTGTGGATCGCCCCCGCATAGACGTGCTCGCCGTCTTCGAGCCACCGTACCCCGCTGCGCTCGGGAGGCCGCGATCGGCCCAGAACTTCGTCGGAGAGCACCGTTCGATAGAACAGATAGCCGGGGCGGACTCGCGTCTCCACGACGTCGCGCAGCCGATCGCGCCACGCGGACTCGGCCGTGTCGTCCATCACCGACGGGGCAGGGATGGTGACGAACGGGTCGGTCTCGATGGGGCTCGCCAGGTACGCGTCGATGTGAGCGACGACCTTCTCCACCGCGATACGCGGCGGGGTGCGGCCGCGGGCGACGCCCTGGCGAAGGCGCTGCGCCGCCTGGGTGAAGAGCGTCTCGAGCTTCTCGAACTTGGCGACGACGGCGTCGGCATGCTCGGGCTCGGTGAGCGGTAGCTGGCCGACGAGCTGGAGCCAGACGGCGTGAAGTCCGAGCCCGGGGTCGACGGCGAACTCGGCCATCCGGGAACGCAGCTCGTCCGCCTCGTTCGTCGCCTCGAACACGAGGACGTCGCGGGTCACGCGCTCGTCTGCGGTCAGCGACGAGGGGTCGATGGCCCGGGCGGCGGCACCGAAGCCGTCCAACGCCGCGATCTCGTCGTCCTCGGCCTGCCGGCTCAGGTCCTCGATCCGGTCGTCGTAGCGGTGGTCCCCGAGCATGAGCGCCTGGGTAGGGCGGGTGCGCAGCACGTGCTCCCAGTAGTCCTCGGCGAGGGTGGCGAGCGCTTCGTTCATCTCGCCGCCCAGGCCCGGACCATGCGGTCGAGCGTCTCGAGGGGGACGAGACCCGACCCGAGCACGGTGTCGTGGAAACCCTTGATGGCGAAGTCCGGCCTCATCGCCTCCTCGGCCTCTGCCCTCATTCGCTGGATCTCGAGCCGGCCGATCATGTAGCCGAGGGCCTGGCCGGGCAATGAGATGTAGCGGTCGACCTCTCCCTCGATCGTCGTCATCGTCATCGGTGAGTTGTCGCGGAAGAAGTCGATGGCGTCCTGGCGCGACCACCCGAGGGCGTGGAGCCCCGTGTCGACGACGAGCCTGCCCGCCCGCATCGAGTCGGCGTCGAGCATCCCCATCCGGTCGAGGGGGCTGCCGTAGAGGCCCATCTCGTCGGCGAGTCGCTCTGTGTAGAGACCCCAGCCCTCGGCGTAGGCGGTGATGCGGGCGTGTTTGCGGAACTCGGGCACGTCCTCGAGTTCCTGGGAGATGGCGAGCTGGAGGTGGTGGCCGGGGATGCCCTCGTGGTAGGCCATCGCTTCGATCTCGAATGTCGACCAGCGGGAGGGGACCGCCGTGTTGATGTAGAAGGTGCCGGGCCGGGAGCCGTCGAGCGATGGCGTCTGGTAGAACGCGGTGGGCCCGGTCGTGACCTCCTCGACGACGCAGTCGGCGACGGGCAGCCGCCCGAACCAGTCGCCCATCGCCGCCTTCGCCTTCGCCATCGCCCGCTCCGACGCGGCGACGATCGAGGGGCCGTCGTCGAAGTGGAGGTCGGGGTCCTCGCGCAGCCTCGTGAAGATCTCCTCGAGGTCCGCCGTGGCGAGCACCTCGGGGCCGAGGGCGCGGTACTCGTCGGCGAGCAGGGCGATCTGCTGCCGGCCGATCTCGTGGACCTCGCGAGGGTCGATGGCGAGCGTGGTGTGCCGGTGGATGGCCCGGGCGTAGGTCTCCTCCCCGTCGGCGAGCCAGCTCAGACCGGGGCGGTCTTCTGGCCGGGCGGCGGGGATCACCTCGTTGGCGATCGTGTCGCGGAACCGGGCGTACGCCGGCCGTAGGTGGTTCGCCACGACGTCGGCGAGGCGTTCCCGGTAGGCGGCGGCCTCGTCGTCGCTCCACGCCGGCGGGGTGTGGAGCCGGGTGACGAACGGGTCGGCGGTGACGTCGAGGGCGAGGTGCTCGTCGAGCTGGTCGACGGTCTTCGCCGCGGTGGAGGCCATCGGGGTGCGTCCTCGAGCGACCCCCTCCCGCAGTCGGTCGGAGCGGCTGTGGAACTCGCGGGCGATGCCCCGGTACTTGTCGAGCACCGCCTCGGCATGCTCGGGCTCGGTAACGGGCAGCTGACTGATCGTGACCGGCCACATGGCCTGGGCGCCGACGGTGTGGCTGGCGTCGAGCTCGGCGAGACGGGTTTCGGCCATCGACGCGTTGGTCGAGGCCTCGAAGACGAGGACGTCGCGGCTCACCCGCTCGTCGTCACTGAGTGTCTCCGGGTCGATGGCCGCGGCCCGGGTGGCGAAGGCGTGCAGCCGTCCGATGCGGGCGTCCTCGGCCTCGTGTGACAAGTCCTCGTGGCGGTCGTCGTGGCGGTGGTCGCCGAGGAGGAACGCGGTGGTCGGGGACACCTCGAGACGGTACTCCCAGTACTCGTCGCCGAGGCGCGCCAGGTCTTCGTTCATCGAGGTCCCTTCTCCGTGCCGGGGCGAGACTAGGGATCCTGGGATGGACGCCGTTCTCCTTCCGGATGGGCAGCCGGTCCATCCCACCTGACCTTGACGATATGAAGGTCCACCTGCATAATACGTTGAAGAAAATAAAAGCAGTACTAAAGATACTTCAACTCTCGGTCGATGGAGGTGGTATGCGAGCCGGCAGGCAGTGGATCGAGTATCTCAGCGATGAGGACCTGACGTTTCTCAAGCGCTTCCTGCTCGCCTCCGGAACGCTCAAGGAACTGGCGAACCAATACGGCATCTCGTACCCGACGGTGCGGCTCCGACTCGACCGGCTCATCGAGAAGGTGCGGATCCTCGACGCCAGGCCCGAGGCCGGTCCGTTCGAGTCGAGCCTGCGGGCGCTGTACGCCGAGGGCCGGGTCGATGAGATCGCCTTCAACACACTGCTGGAGGCCCACCAACAGGAGGAATCCGATCGTGAACGCTCCACGGGCGCTGCGTAGAGCGCTCTTCCCCGCGCTGGTTCTCGCTGCGCTCGTCGCCTCGTGCGGTGAGGAGGCACCGCTCTCGATCGACTGGGGGACGACGACCCCGGTGAGCGGCACCGTCGTCGGCGACGTGGTCGAGGTGACGGCCGGGCCCGCCGGCGGCCGGTTCGTGCTGACGACGATCGTCGATCCCCCGGTGGGGGGCACGGGATACGCCGTGACCGGCGACGTCCGCTACGAGGACGTCACCGGGCAGGGCTTTCTCGAGATGTGGAGTTTCTTCGAAGGCGACGGCGCCTACTTCTCTCGCACGCTCGACACCGCCGGCCCGTTGGCGGCGCTCAGCGGCAGTTCGCCGCCGCGAGCGTTCGCGCTCCCGTTCCTCCTCGAGGGGGCGCCGGCGGCGCCCGAGGCGCTGGAGATCGCCGTCGTCCTCCCCGGCGCGGGCACCGTCGCAGTGGGTCCGCTCACGCTCGGCCCCCTCGACGGCGTGACGTCGACCACGGGGGTGTGGTGGACCGACTCGACGGGCGGGCTCATCGGCGGGATCGGCGGCTCCGTCGTCGGCGTGCTCGCCGCCCTCGGAGTCTGGCTGGTGGCTCGAGGTCGCCGCCGGGACGCGGTGCTGGGAGCGATGTGGGTCGGGCTCGGCGCCGGGATCGTGACCTTCGCCGTCGGCCTCTACGCGGTCGTCGACGGCCAGGGCTACGGCGTGTATTACCCGCTGTTGCTGCTGGGTGGGCTGCTGGCGCTCGTGTGCGGGCTGGGCTACCCCGTGATCCGGAGACGGTACGAGGCGGTCGAGCTGCGCCGGATGCACGCGCTCGACGCGGCCTGAGCCGGGGGAGGTGCGGGGCCGACTAGCGTCGGTCGCCACCCGCCCGGAGGGGATGCATGGAGCCAATCGACCTCGCCACGCCCCGGATCGACCCGACCGCGTTCGTGGCTCCGGGCGCCCGCATCTTCGGGGACGTCACGGTCGGGCCCCATGCTGTCGTTCTCTTCGGTGCGGTCATCAGGGCCGAATTCGACCGCGTCGAGATCGGTGCCTACACCAACCTGCAGGACAACTGCGTCCTCCACGCCGACGCCGGCATTCCGTGCCTCATCGGCGCCAACGTCACCGTGGCCCATGCCGCAGTCGTCCACGGCGCACGTGTCGGCGAGCACTGCCTCGTCGGCATCGGCGCCAGAGTGCTCAACGAGGCCGAGCTCGGCGAGGGGGCCTGGCTCGCCGCCGGCTCGGTCCTCCCCGAAGGCAAGGCGATTCCCCCGTGGACGCTCGCCGTGGGCACCCCGGCGCGGCCGCTGCGCGAGCTCACCGAAGCCGAGGTGGCCCGTCAGAAGCGAGGCATCAGCGAGTACCAGCGCATCGCAGCCGCGCTGCGCGCCGAGCTCGGCCCGGACGCCTGAGGCGGGCAGGATTTCGCGGTTCGCGCCCGGAGTGCTGTCATGGTGACCGTAAGACGAGACGCCGAGGGAGGCGCACATGGCCGGGAAGTTCGAGCTGTACCGCGACAAGGGTGGAAAGTTCCGTTTCCGCCTCAAGGCGGGGAACGGCCAGATCATCGCGGTGAGCGAGGCCTACGAGTCGAAGGCCTCCGCCGTCAACGGCATCAAGTCGGTGAAGCGGAACGCCGCAGATGCGAAGGTCGACGACCAGACCTGACCCAGACCGGTTCCCAGACGCCGACGGGCCCCTCGACCGAGGGGCCCCGCCGCGTGGTGGAGGGCGCGATCAGTTCGACGTGCACCCGGCTTCGTCGGGGAGGAGCGGGCGGGCCAGCAGCACGTGCTCGGTGCCCGCGAGGTCCCACACCACGCCGCGGGTGGCGGTGGAGAACACCTCGTGCGCCTCGGCAGCGGCCGCTCCTTCGACGACGGTGCAGCGGAGCATGAGACCCTCGTCGGCGAACTCGGCGGGTGTCACGTCGAGCGGCCAGGGGAGCGTCTCGGTGAACTCGGGTTCGAACATGGGCCCCTCGCCGAGGAACACTTGGAGGCGGTCGGGGACGAACGCCTCGCCGATGGCCCCTCCGCCGCTGGTGTAGGCGTCGAGCAGGCCGATGAGTGAGCCGAGGTTGAGCATCTCGTCGGTGCCGCCGTCGATGAGCCCCAGGGCGTAGACGCCGTAGACGTGGTCGATCCCGCCGGGGTCCCGGTAGGTGACGATCGTCGTCGTGGCGTCGGCGACCCGGTTGGCGTTGGTGGTGTCGATGAGGTTGTCGATCGACGGCAGCCCGATGGCATCAACGAGGACCGTGACGTCGTCCATCTCGTCGGCGGTGAGCCGCACCGACAGCACCGAGGGGAGCATCGGCCCGGGGAACACCGCCGGCTGCGGTCCCTCGTAGAGCAGCGTGCCGTCGGCGTACAGCGAGTAGCGGGGCATCCGGTTGACGAGGAACTCGATGGGGGCGAAGCCGCCCTCGTCGGTGATCCTGAGGACGAGGCGGTCCGGGTCTGGCGCCGCCGTGGTCGTGGGAACGTTGGTCGTGGTCGGCGGTGTGGGGTCGGTGCCCGCATCGTCGTCGCCGCATGCCGCAGCGACGACGATGACGGCGAGGAGGAAGGGGGTCGTTCGCTTCATGCCCGTACGACGGCGAGCACGACCCGCACGGTTCCCGGGCGGGTCGTGGCGCAGTGTCAGGCTGTCTCGATGGTGAGGCTGAAGTCGGACGACAGATCGCTGCCGGCCACCGTGCCAGGCGACGAGACCTCGACGTAATACGAGCCGGGGGTGACGAACTCGTTCTGCTCGAACCCGCCGAGCTCCCCACGGCTCAGACCGGGCTCGATCACGATGACCTCGTCGTCCTCGCCTCTCGTGCGGGATTCCCAGAAGGTGATGCCGCCGCCTTGGACGGTCGCCAGGTCGGGGTAGCCGGCGAAGAGGTCGAGGTCCCCGGTCAACCCGGAGAGCGTGAACGTCACCGTTGCCGCGCCGTCGGGCACGTCGATGCAGTAGTACTGCCTGTCGTCGAAATCCTCGACTCTGCCGTCCGCGGTGTCGCCGATCTGGAGGATCGTCGCATCGTCCCCGCAGGTCGGCGCCGGCTCGGCGGGCGCCGTCGTCGTCTCGGCCGGCGCCTGCGTTGTCGTCGGTGCCTGGGCGGCGGCGGTCGTCTGTGTCGCCTCCGTCGTTGTCGGCGCCGCGGGCTCGTCGTCGCCCCCGCACGCAGCGGCAAGGACGAGCACCGCCCCCACGATCGCCGCCCACGTCCCCGGTCGCGCCCGACCCCTTCCCATGGTCCCTCCCACGCGTCGCGTCCGGCCACCCTATCGAGTCGTGCTTCCTCATGTTCGAGAGGACGTGGTGGTCTGGGGCGGTATCATCACGTGACTCCGCCACCCGTCGGAGCCTGCGCCCGTAGCTCAATTTGGATAGAGCGTCTGACTACGGATCAGAAGGTTGGGGGTTCGAGTCCCTCCGGGCGTGCACTGACGCCGTCGCCGGCGAGGCGAGGCCCTGCGCAAGGGCTTTCGCACGAGACCGGAGCAGCTCGACCTTCTGACGTTCTCACCTCGGCGGAGACTTCTCGCTCGGGATGCCGCCGGATCCGGCGGACCTCGTCTCCTTCGACCTGCTGACTGGCTGTGGTGGAGGCCCCGTGCCGGCCGTTCACCCGCCTATGGCTCCCAGTGGAGCCTTGTGGAGTGAGGTGCAAGCTCGCTTCACAGGCAGACGCTGCTAATAAGCAAGGTGCCCTTCTCGCTATTCTTCCCGTTCGGCGTTCCCGCTCTCTGCGCTCAAACGCTGTTGGCTCCTCGGGCCGGTGCTGGGTCGGGGAGGTCTCCCGAGGCCTCTGGCCGTGGAGCGCGCGACGAGCGCCACCCGCACGGTCATGCCCTCGGCGAAGACGACCGTGCGACGGCCTGCGTTCCTTCGGCTTGCTGCATCTCCACCAAGGCCTGCAGGAAGCCGAGGGTCGATTCGGCCCCCTGGTTGAGGTTGATCCGGTCTTCGTGGAGCCCGTCGTGGCACCCACCGGAGTGGGCGTCGTAGACCTCGACGCTGAGGTCGTTGCCGCCTAGGAACCATTCGAAGGCGCGCTGGGCCTCGTCGAACCAGGCTTCGTCGTGAGTGATCAGATAGGCGGCCAGACACGCCGACGTCATGGCCTGGGCTTCGAGGGGCTGCTGGTCGAATCGGGCCGGTTTGGATCCCCGTGCGAAGAATCCCTCTGTCCCGATCGGGCGGAACCGGCCTTCGTCGGCGGTCTGTACAGATGCCAGCCAGCGCAGCGAGCGGAGGCCGGTCTCGAGCACATTGGTGTCCCCGCTGCGGTGGCCGGCAACGGTCAGGGCGTGGGGCAGAACGGCGTTGTCGTATGTCGCGACGTCCTCGAACCAGGGCCAGTCGTCTGACGCGTTCTCATGGAAGAGCTTCACGAGCCTGCCGGTGAGGTCGGCGAGGACTCGGTCTACCTGCCGCGCCCCTCCCAAGTGGGTCAGATAGTCGTCCATGCCGATGATGGCCGATGCCCAGGCGCGCGGTGATGAGGTGTCGAGGATGCTCGGGAGACTTCGATCGAACAGGTCGACCGCCCACGCCCGGAGGTTGGTCCACGTGGAGCGGCCCACGCACGCTCCCAGCGCTCGCAAGACTCGGCCCAGGGCATCGTCGGATCGGCCGCCGCGCCAGGCTCGGTCGTAGCCAAGCACGGTGCGGAATCCAGATTCGTCGAACGCGTATTGCAGGAACGATGCGTACGTGCTGGCCATCCGTCGTACGTCCTCGTCGCCGTAGCCGGACTCGTCTAATAGCACGGTGAGGAGGAAGGCCCGGGCGTTGTCATCGGTGGCATAGCCCTCGTCGAAGCGGGCCACGCTGTATGAGGCGTGTTGCAGCAGACCCGTCGAGTCGGTCAGCCGTCTCAGGTAGTCGAGACGGATCTTGGGAAGGTGGAGGGGGCGTGCCTCCAGCGTCCACGGCTCGAGGAGATGCGGGACCGCATGGACTCGGGTGCGTTTGGCCGCTTCGAACGACTCCATGTATTGCTGGGCGACCTCGCTCCAGACCATGCTGCGACTCATCAGGTAGGCCTGCTTGCGCATGCCGTGCCGTTTCGTCTCGTCGCGCAGCAGTTCAAGGATCGCTTCGGAGGTGGCCGCGGGATCTTCGAATGGGACAAGGATCCCCCGCTCGTCGGCGAGCAGCTCGGCGGCGTGCCAATAGGGTGTGGATATGACGGCCTTGCCGGCGCCAAAGCAGTAGGCGAGGGTGCCGGACGTGATCTGGGCCTCGCTCAGATAGGGCGTGATGTAGATGTCGGATGCACCGATGAATTCCTTCAGCTCCTCGATTTCAACGAATCGGTTGTAGAAGATGACGTTGCGCTCGAGGTCGAGCTCGCGTGCCGTTCGTTCCAGGCTGCGCCGGTACGACTCGCCCTCCTCGCGCACCACGGCCGGATGGGTTGCGCCTACGACGAGGTAGACGAAATCGGGAAACTCGGCGATCACCGCCGGCATCGCCTGCAAAACGTTCTCGATGCCTTTGTTGCGCGCCAAGAGGCCGAAGGTCAGCGCCATCGGGCGTCCCTCGACGCCGAAGTGATCCTTGTAGAAGTTCGGATCGACGAACGGCATGTCGTGGATGCCATGCGGGATCACGTCGATCTTGGCTCCGGGAACCGCATAGACCTCCCTGAGGATCTCTGTGCCCTTCTCCGACATGACGACGAGCCGGGCCGACTCCCCCGCGACCTCTGTGATGACGCGGCGTTGCGACGGCGTCGGCTCGGTCAGGACGGTGTGCAGCGTGGTAACGACCGGTCGGCGAAGATCACGAATCAGGCTCAGGACGTGACTTCCGGCGAGACCGCCGTAGATCCCGAACTCGTGTTGGAGCGACACGACGTCACTGTTCGAGAAGTTGATGAAGTCGGCGGCCCGTCGATAGGAGTCGAGATCCGGCTCCGACCATTCGAACCGGACCTCGTCGGGGTACGAGTATCCCTCGTCGATGTCGTTCACTGAGGCCACGACGAAGTCGGTTTGCGGGAACGCCGCCACGAGACCGGCGCGCAAGTCATGCGTGTATGTGGCGATGCCGCACCGGCGCGGGACGTAGTCGGCGGCGAGCGCCACCCGCGTGATTCTGGTCGTACTGGTCATGATCCCACCCGGCAAAGCGTAGATCGGATGACGTGCGGCCGGGCGGGGCGGTCCGGAAAGCATCAGGTTGGGCGATGCACCGACTAGAACCCTTGTGATGCTCCAACGCTTGAACCAACGATTGCTGTTGCGCCCCGAAGATGTGGAGCCCACCCGGGACGACTTCGAAGTGATCGGGACGTTCAATCCGGGTGCCGTCGCAGTCAACGGGGACGTGGTCTTGCTCGTGCGAGTGGCCGAACGCCCCGCCGAGCGCCGCGACGGCTGGGTTCCACTCGCCCGCTGGGATCCCAACGAGCAGCTCACGGTTGATTGGGTTGAGGCCGAGGGTCTCGACCTTCGAGATCCGCGCGGCGTTGTCTTCCCAGACGGCTTTTCGCGTCTCACCTCCGTGTCCCATATCCGGGTCGCCCGCAGCAGCGACGGCCTCACCATCGACGAGATCTCCGGACCGGTGTTCGCCCCCAGCACCGAGTGGGGTGAGTACGGGATCGAGGACGCCAGAGTCACCAAGCTGGGTGGCCGGTACTACATCACCTATGCCACCGTCTCCCGGCACGGCGTTTCGGCGGCGCTTGCCTCAACGGCTGACTTCGTCGAATACACCCGTCACGGTGTGGTGTTCCCTCCCGAGAACAAGGATGCGGTTCTCTTCCCGGAGCTGATCCAGGGCGACTACGTCGCGCTGCATCGACCTGCCACGAGCACCTTCAGCCCGCCCCAAATGTGGCTCGCCCGATCGGAGGACCTCATCGATTGGGGCCGCCATCAGCATCTCGCCGGTGGGATCCACGCCTGGGAAGGGGGGCGGGTCGGCGCGGGGCCGCCCCCGATCAGGACCGACGAAGGCTGGCTGGAGATCCACCATGGCAGTGGCCGCGCCGGCCCCGGCGGCACCGGCGTGTACACAGGGGGCGCCATGCTCCTCGACCTGGAGGATCCGGGCCGAGTGCTGCGTCGCTCGGCCCATCCAATCCTCGTGCCGGAGACCGACTACGAGTTGCAGGGGTTCGTCGGAGGCGTGGTCTTTCCCACCGGAGTTGTTGAGACGGGCGAGACCCTGCTCATCTACTACGGGGCGGCCGACACCGCTTCGGCGGTCGTCGAGTTGTCGCGGCGAGAGGTGCTTGAAGCGCTGGAGTGACGGGTGTCCTTGTCCTTCATATGGTCAATCACGGCGTCGGCCCCAGACTGCGGAAGGGCGCAGGTGGGCGAAACGTGTCGTGGGTCGCTCCGATGGTGCCTGGAGCCATCCTTACGTCCAGCTCGAAGCGGCGCCCGACACCCCGGCCAGTGTCTGGTAGCAGCTCGAAGCCAGCGACGCTGCCACTGTTCGGGCCGCACTCCGCATCAGCGACGGGCACCCAAGTCGTGTGGTGGGCCGCAACGGACCCTGAATCAACCTAGCTCGCGGAGTCCCCGCCTCCTCCGAGTGAGCGCTCCCGCGTCAGCCATGAGGGCGTCCGCAATCGATGCAACACACAGACCGAGACCGCTCTTGCCACGCTGAGTGGGCGGCGTGGCGATTGGATCTGTCGCCAACGGGCTTGGGTCTGTGGCGACTCTGGGAGCCAAGTTGGGAGCCATTCCCTGTGGACGGCGGTGGACGGCTGTGGACGCCGGTGGAATTGAATGCCCGTCGTTCCAGCCCCTGTGGACTCAGCTGGACGCCCATGGACACGGCTTGGAGATCTACGGATCAGAAGGTTGGGGGTTCGAGTCCCTCCGGGCGTGCTGACGGAATCCCTTGTCCTGCAAGGGATTCCGCTCGTTGCAATCCGAGCTCGATGACGTCTGGTCCGTCTTTGGTCCGCATTTGGTCCGCGGGAGTCCGTACGACACAGTGTGCTGAGAGTGCTCGCGCGTGACTTCAGTGGGCCGAGACGCAGCCGCGGGGGCGGGACTCAGCCGCCCTCCGGGGTGTCGGTCAGCGTGCCAGCTCCACGACCGTTGACTCGCGGTCGGCGACTCTCTGGTGCTCGAGGACCCTGCTCCTCGCATCGTCGAGCGCCACGGCCAGGGCCTCTATGTCGGATGGGAAGAGATGCCCGTAGCGGTCCATCGTCACCGAGATCGACGAGTGGCCGAGGTGGACCTGAACGGCCTTGGGGTGTGCCCCTTGAGAGATGAGGAGCGAGGCACACGTGTGACGCAGGTCGTGAATCCGAAGCCCCCCCGGGAGACCCGATTCGGCGACGGCCCGGTACCAGACCTGGCGGCGGAAGTTCGTGTTGCGGAGTGGCTGACCTTGGGGCGATGTGAACACGAGCGCGTCTGGATCCTCGGCCACGTGTCGGGCCAGATGCTCGGCTAGGAGGTCGCGGAGGAAGGCGGGAAGCACGACCGGGCGACTTCGGTACGTCTTGGTGGGACCGAACTCCAGACGGCCGTAAGCCTCGGAGAGGGATTCGGCCACCTCGATGCGGGAGCGGAGCAGCCGGCACCTCTTGCGTCGCAGAGCCACCCCTCGACCACTGCCTCCACGGTCCTGAGAGAGGTGGGAGGACCCGGGTGTCGAGCGGTTCCTTTCCCTGCCCCCGCTATCCAATACCACGGCGAGCCCAAGAACCCGTGTTTGTGCGGACCGTCGACCGCTCCTGGGCATGTGGGGGACGGGCGCGGGGCCCTCCTCGGCAGCGTCGGCTACGTTCACCGTCTTGTCCTGTGTCTTCGTCGAACCCGCCGTCCAGTGTTGGGTCCGGGTCGGCAGCGACGGCTACCTTCGCCAAGGTGTCCTGCGCTGTGGTCGAGTCCGCGGTCCAACTCGCTCTCGACGCCATTACGACAGCTCAGTCACTTCCTGTCGGTTGCACCGATTCGGCGGTTCTTAAGGTGTTGCTCCGTTTGGGGGTGGAGTATGAATTCAAGGGTCGCCTCGAGCTGACGGGTGCGGGCGTCTCTCACGCGGCGTCTCCGCTTCACGTCGGGGATGCTCGAGGAGGTCGGGTGTGGCGGGCTGGTTCGAGGCTCTGAGAGCGCGAAACCGGTGCGCGATAATGAATCTCGTATGGATGTCAAGCGCGTTGCCGCGAGCTGGCTGAAGGCGCGCCGAGTAGGCCGGCGGCGTGCCGGGGAGGCTTTCCGGGTGGGCGTGGG
>CAMYMC010000045.1 GCA_947259365.1 uncultured Acidimicrobiaceae bacterium
GTGACCTGGATCACGGGAGTCGAGTGGCTCGAGCGCCGTGGCTCGGTGGGCAGGCCGATCTCAGGCGAGATGAAGGTCCTCGGCGACGACGGCGAGGAGCTGCCGGCCGATGAGATCGGTGAGATCTACATGCGCGCCGACGACGGGCCCGGCTCCACCTACCGGTACATCGGTGCCGAGCCGAAACGAATCGGCGAGTGGGAGAGCCTCGGCGACATGGGCTGGATCGACACAGACGGCTACGTCTACCTCGCCGATCGCCGCCTCGATCTCATCCTGCGGGCCGGAGCCAACGTGTACCCGGCCGAAGTCGAGGCCGCCCTCGACGCCCACGCCTCGGTCCGCTCCTGTGCCGTCATCGGTTTGCCCGACGACGACCTCGGCCAGCGCGTGCATGCGATCGTCGATGCGCCGGGAGGCGCGGACGAGGGCGACCTGCGCCGGCACATGGCCGGGTACCTCGCCGCGTACAAGTGCCCGCAGACGTACGAGTTCGTCGCCGAGCCGCTCCGCGACGACGCCGGCAAGGTCCGCCGCTCCCAGCTCGCCGAAGAGCGGAACCGGCCGCCGGCTACTTCGGCCCCATCCTGATCCCGCCGTCCATGCGGATCGTCTCGGCGTTCAGGTAGCTGTTGGTGACGAGATGGTGGGCCAGCTCGGCGTACTCCTCGGGATGGCCCAGGCGCCGGGGATGGAGGACCTGCCCACCGAGGGAGGACTTGAACTCGTCGCTGAGACCGGCGAGAAGCGGTGTGTCGATGATGCCGGGGGCGATCGTGTTGACCCGTATCCCCCGCGAGGCGAGGTCGCGGGCGATCGGCAGCGTCATCCCGACGACGGCCGCTTTCGATGCCGAATATGCGGCCTGACCGATCTGGCCGTCGAAGGCGGCAACCGACGCCGTGTTGACGATGGCTCCGCGCTCGTCGTGCTCCAGGGGCTCGGTCTTGACCATCTCCGCCGCGGCGAGCCGGATGCAGTTGAACGTGCCGACGAGGTTGATGCCGACCACGGTCTCGAAGTGACCCAGGTCGTGAGGGGAACCGTCGCGGTTGACGATTCGCTGCGGAGGCCCGATGCCGGCGCAGTTGATCAGCACCCGCAGCGGGCCCATCTCGGTTGCGGCGTCGACTGCAGCCGCCACCTCGTCGGCCACCGTCACGTCGGCGTGGACGAAGGCGCCCCCGACCTCGGCGGCCACCGTCTCGCCGGGCTCGTCCTGGATGTCGGCGACGACGACGCCCATGCCGGCGGCGGCGAGCCTCCTCGCGGTGGCGGCCCCGAGCCCCGAGGCCCCCCCGGAGACGACTGCTGCCGCTCCTGAGATGTCCATCTGCGCTCCTCTCCCCACTCGGCCACCCGAGGCTACCCCCGCGGCAGCCGGCGGCGTCGGAACCGACCTGCGCCGCCGGTGCTCAGCCGAAGGGGCCGACGCCGGAGAGGCGATCGTGGAGCGTCTCGGCGTCCATGATCATGTCGTGGAGCGTGAGGATGCCGTGGAGCAGCGACTGTGGTCCCGGGGGGCATCCGGGCACGTAGATGTCGATGGGAACCACCTCGTCTGCGCCCTGGACGATGGCGTAGTTGTTGAACATGCCCCCGCTCGAGGCGCACGCCCCCATGGCGATGACCCATTTCGGCTCGGCCATCTGGTCGTACAGCTGGCGAAGCACGGGCGCCATCTTCTGGCTGAGCCGGCCGGCGACGATCATGAGGTCCGACTGGCGGGGCGAGCCGCGGATCGCCAGCATGCCGAAGCGGTCGAGATCGTTGTGCGAAGCCCCTGTCGCCATCCACTCGAGGGAGCAGCAAGCGAGCCCGAAGATGAGGGGGAACATCGACCGGGTACGCGCCCAGCGGACGGCCCTGTCGAGCGTCGTCGTGATGACGCCGGGCGGTCCGGTGGGCTCGGTCATCGCTATCCCCTCGCCACCGCTCGCGGCGGCAGCCTCCGTAGTGTCCGACACCGCGCGAGTCGCGTCAACGGCGAGCGCTCACGTCTCCATAGGCTCAACCAGCACGATGAGCCATCTGTCCTCGGCAGCCCTCTCCATGGAGAACCTCAGGGCGAACGGCGCGACCCTTCGACTCGTTTCGCCGCCGTCCGCAGCCCGCGTGACCTCCTCGACGGTGCCCGTCGCTTCGAGCGCGGGAGCCGGGCCCCCCTGGTCGCCGTAGGGCCAGGCGACCATGAGGTGCAGGGTCTCGAACGTGTACGACGACACGGTCGTCTGCCCCGAGGCGGCCGCGTGGTCGAAGCGGTCCGCCATCTCGGCGAGACGGCTCCCTGAGTCTGCGGCAGCAAGGAGCGCGCGATCGTGGCGGGTCATCGCATGAGCTTCCGCAGCCAGGTCCAGCGCGAGCGCCTCGGCGAGCACCTGCCCTCCGGGACCGGCGAGGGTCTCGTCGAGCTCGCGGACGATGGGTGCGAACGTGATCTGGGGTAACGCGGCCACGTCGACCGTTACCCCGTCCGGGATCGCCGGAACCACGCGTAGCGAAGGCGGTTCGCGGGCGGGTGTACCCGCGGCAACGACCCCGGCGCCAAGCACCGCGACGGCTCCGGCCAGCGCCGCTCCCCTCAGGAGGACGGGCCATGGCCCCGTCCGGTCACGTGGCACCATCCGGTGGGAGAAGACGCGGGCACGGTTCCCCGCCGCGTCCGGCTCCGGCACCAGCCTGTCGAAGAGCGGTCGCAACCCGGTGAGCACGACGAGACCAGCGAGCAGCGCGACCTTGGCGCCGAACTCCGTCCCCTGCGGAGCCATCAGCAGCGTGCTGGCGAGAGCCACGGCGACACCGAACGCGATCCGGGCCCCGCGGCCCGACGGCACCGTCTTCGGATCGGTGATCATGAAGAACAGGAACACCAGGACCTCGGGTGAGGTGAGGACCACCCACCAGAAGTGGGTTCCGCACACCGGCTGGAGCGACCATCGGGCGGTGATGCAGTGCCCTGACGCGGCCAGCAGCCCGGTCGCGCCGACGAGGGTGACCCAGAACGCCGCTGCCATCGGTAGTAGGCGGAGGCGGGCGGTGATGAGCGCGCCCCCGAGGAGGATCACCGAGTAAGCAGCCACCATGCCCCAGCCGATCGGCGCCCACCAGAAGTCGAGCGGCTCCACCCGGCCGCTGCCGAGGACCACGAAGGCAACGACGAGCCCTAGGTTCGAAGGGTTGAACAGGTGCGAGCCGCGGTAGCGGATGACGTACTTCGACACCAGCGACCCGCCGGCGACGAGCGCGAACAAATGCCAGTGTCGAGCGCTCAGATAGTCGCCGTGCTCGGTACCAAGCACCCGGAAGATCAACGCGACGCCGCTTCCCGTCAGGATCGCGCTCGCCGGCCAGACGAGCGCCTTGGTCCGGGCGAACGTCCAGCCCAGCTCGATGACGGCACAGGTGGTGATCGCGGCGACGATCTGGATCACCGACACGTCGAAGGAGAGCGCCACCTGCCCGAGAACGTGGATCGAGATGATGACTGCAGCCAGATGGAGACGCGGATCGTGCAGCGTGGGGAAGACAACCGGGTAGCTGCGTCCGCCGATCCGGAGCGTCGGCGTGGCGGCGACCGTCATCGCCCCGCCGGACACGATCCGGTGAGCCGGGGCTCGGCAAGTCCGGCTCCGGTCGAGCTCACGTCGCACCGGTAGACGCCGCACCACGCGGCGAAGGACGAGATCCCCTCTCCCACAGCGCGCTCCCGCCCCTCGGGTGGGCAGGACTCTATCGGGGGCCGCGCGTCGAGGCGGCAGCGACGCGACGCCTCACATCGTGAGTGCCATGACCGCCTTCTGGACGTGGAGCCGGTTCTCCGCCTCGTCGAACACCCGGCTGTGGGGACCGTCGATGACGCCGTCGGTGACCTCGACGTTGCGGTCCGCCGGGAGCGGGTGCATGTAGATCGTGTCCTCGTCGGCAAGTGCGATCCGGCGCTCATCGGTGATCCAGTCCTCGTATTGCTCGGAGATCTTCGCCGACTCGTCGTGGTCGGTCGTCGTCAGCATGCAGCCCCAGCTCTTGGCGTAGACGACGTCGGCCCCCCGCATGCCCTCGTCGAAGTCCTCGACGATCTCGAAGGAGCCGTGGTGCGCCCTGGCGTTCTCGGCAGCCCGGTCGACGATCTCAGGGATGAGCTTGAACTCGGGGGGACGGGTGAGCCGGACGTTGGCTCCGTAGCGGGTGAGCAGCAGGATGAGGCTCTGCGGGACGCTGAGCGGCTTCTGGTACGAGGCGGCGTACGCATAGCTCACATTGACCGTGAGGCCCTTGGGATCGCCCTTGTGCTCGACGATCGTCAGCAGGTCGGCGAGCGCCTGGAACGGGTGGTAATGGTCACACTGCATGTTGAGGACCGGCACCCGGCTCGCCGCGGCGACGGCCCGGATGTAGTCGTTGCCGATGCCCCAGTCGACCTGGCGGATGGCGATCCCGTCGTTGTAGCGACCGAGGATCTCGCCGATCTCCTTCCACGTGTCGCCGTGGCCGATCTGGGTGGTCGTCGAGTCCATGAACTGGGCGTGACCGCCGAGCTGGGCCATCCCGGCCTCGAAGCTGGCCCGGGTGCGCGTCGAGGAGAAGAAGAAGAGCATGGCGAGGACCTTGTCGCGCAGGTAGGCGTGGGGCTCGCCGACGGCCCGTTTCCGCTTCAGATCGAGCGCCACGTCGAGGATGGTGTCGATCTCGTCGCGGGTCCACTCCTGGGTCGTGATCATGTCACGGCCGCGCAGGTAGCTCTGCATCGTTGCTCCTTCGGGTCACGTCATCACAGGGCCGCCTTCCGCCTGATGAGGCGGAGGCGTAGGAGGTCGTCGCGGAAGTACGACGTGGCGGCGACAACCGGCTCGTTGTCGGCGTCGTAGCCGATCTCCTCGAAGCTGATCGCCGCGGTGCCGGCGGCCACGCCCAGTTTGAAGGCGACGTCGCCGTCGAGGGCGAGCGGCACGATCTCGGAGACGTAGTAGGCGAGCCTGCGCTCACCTCCGGCCTCGAGCAGCGCGTAGACGGGCTGGGCGGGGTCGACGTCGCCGCCGGCGACATAGCCGGCGGGTATTTGGTTCACCGTCAACACGACGGGGGTGTCGTTCTCACGAAAGAGCTTCTCGACGACGATGACCGCGTCGCCCTCGTCGATTCCGAGATCGGCGGCGAGGCGGGCGTCGGCCACCGTCTCCTCGTGACCGAGGACGTCGACCGAGGGCAAATAGCCGTGGTCGCGCAAGACCTCTTCGTACGACCAGATCTCCTCGAGCCGGGACTTGATCTGCAACCCGGGCCGGTTGACGAACGTACCGGCGCCCTGCCTCCTCACGATGGCGCCCTCGTGCTCGAGACGGCTCAGCGCATCGCGAATCGTCGTCCGGCTCACCCCGAGATCCGCGGCGAGGTCGGTCTCCGACGGGATCCGGCCGTCCTCGAAGCCGTCCCCGAGGATCCGCTCTTTGAGGTGCGCCGTGACCTGGTCGGTGAGCGACGGGTTGCGGGTGATCAACGTTTCGCTGGCCTCCTCGTTCGTCATATTGTATGGTTGCCATACCAATCATTCAAGACGGAGGCCGCGGCGGTTGGAACCGGTGCCGTGCCTCCCCGAGACGCACGCCGGGAGGCACCATGCGCAGCTTTGCCGGCAGGGACATCCTGTCGCTCAAGGAGTTCGAGCGGAACGAGTTCCACCACGTCTTCGAGATCGCCGACCGGCTCGAGCCCATCGCCAGGGAGCGACGCAACACCGATCTCCTCGCCCACAAGACCCTCGTCACCGCGTTCTACCAGCCGTCGACCCGGACGAGGCTCGCCCACGAGGCGGCGATGCACCGCCTCGGCGGCCACGTGACCGGGTTCTCCGACGCCAAGATGACGAGGGCCGGCGACTTCTACCAGGAGTCGATCAAGGACACCGTCCACATGCTCGAGTACTACGGCGACGTCATCGTCATGCGCCACTATCAGCAGGGCGCTCCCCGCGAGGCCGCAGAGTGGGCGAGCATCCCGATCATCAACGCCGGCGACGGATGGGGTGAGCACCCCACTCAGGTCCTCACCGACCTCTACACCGTTCAGCGGGAGATGGGCTCGGTCGACGGCAAGACGTTCGTCTGCATCGGCGATCATCGGATGCGCACGATGCACTCCATCGGCTACGCCCTTTCCCAGTTCGACGCCGAGATGATCATCCTCGCCCCCGAGGACATGTCCCCGACCAAGGAGTTCCTCGCCGAGCTCGACGACAAAGGCACGACGTGGCGGATCGCCGACCACATCGATGACGTCATCGCCGACGCCGACGTCATCTACATGGAGCCGGTGGTCCAGCCCGACTACACCCAGTCCCGCCAGGAGAAACAGGACCAGTACGGGCTCACCCCGGCGAACTATCAGATCACCCGGGAGGTCATGTCGCGGGCAAAGACCGACTCCATCGTCCTCCACTCGCTCCCCCGGATGGACGAGCTGCTGGTCGAGGTCGACAACACCCGCCACGCCCGGTATTGGCAGGAGGCCTACAACGGCGTCGTCATGCGGATGGCACTGCTGGCCCTCGTGCTCGGAGCGATGGAGTAGGGAATGCCCCGCGCCGTCGTCGCCATCGGTGGCAACTCGCTCATCCCCGACGCCGACCACAGGTCGGTCCAGGATCAGTACGCCGCAGCCGGCGAGACCGACCACCACATCGCGGCGCTCGTCGAGGAGGGCTGGGACGTGGCGATCACCCACGGCAACGGCCCCCAGATCGGGTTCATCCTGCGCCGCTCCGAGCTGGCGCGCTCCGAGCTCCACGAGGTGCCGCTCGACGTGTGCGGTGCCGACACCCAGGGAGCGATCGGCTACATGCTCCAGCAGAACCTCATCAACGACTTCCGGGCGATGGGCATCGACAAGCAGGTGGTCACGGTCGTCACCCAGGTCGAGGTCGATCGCGACGACTCCGCGTTCGCCAAGCCGTCGAAGCCGATCGGGTCGTTCCTCGACGAGGCCGAGGCGGGGCGCCGGCGGGACGAGGAGGGGTGGGACGTGGTCGAGGACGCGGGTCGCGGCTGGCGTCGGGTCGTGGCATCGCCCGAGCCGAAGCGGATCGTCGAGATCGACGTCGTCCGCAGGCTGCTCGATGCCGGCGTCGTCGTCATCACCGTCGGCGGCGGCGGCATTCCCGTCGTAGCCGACGCAGACGGCAACCTCCACGGGGTGCCCGCCGTCATCGACAAGGACCACGCCTCGGCGCTGCTCGCCATCGAGATCGGCGCCGACCTCATCCTCATCTCCACTGCGGTGGAGAAGGTCGCGCTGCGGTTCGGGAGGCCCGACCAGGAGTGGGTCGACCGGCTGACGGTCGGCGAGGTGAAGGGGTACCTCGCCGACGGGGGGCACTTCGCCGAGGGCTCGATGGCCCCGAAGATGCGGGCGGTCGTGCGCTTTCTCGAGGCCGGGGGCACGGAGGCGCTCATCACGAACCCGGAGAACCTCGAGCGGGCGATCGCAGGAGAGACCGGCACGAGGATCGTGCCTTGACTCCCGACCACGTCGTGCATCTCGCCTGCGTCGTGTGCGGCACGACCTATCGGCCCGACGAGGTCGGCTACGTGTGCCCCGACCACGGCAACGAGGGGATCCTCGACGTCCGCTACGACTATGAGCGCATCGGGGCACGGCTCTCCCCCGACCGCCTGCGGGCATCGGCCGACCCGACGATGTGGCGGTACCGGCCGCTGCTGCCGGTCGCCGCCGGCGACGAGGTCCCGCCGCTCACCGTCGGCGGGACGCCCACCTACGACGCCCCCCGGCTCGCCTCCGCGCTGGGCCTGGGCCGGGTCTGGGTCAAGGACGAGGGACGGCAGCCGACGGCGTCGCTCAAGGACCGGGCCTCGGCGATGGCCGTCGTCAAGGCCCGGTCGGTTGGCGCCCGGGTCGTGACCACGGCCAGCACCGGGAACGCGGCGGCGGCATTGAGCGGCCTTTCGGCCAGCGTCGGGCTGCGCAACGTCATCTTCGTCCCGGCATCCGCCCCGGAAGCCAAGATCGCCCAGCTCCTCGCCTACGGGTCGGTCGTCGTCCTCGTCGACGGCACGTACGGCGATGCGTTCGAGCTGTGCATGGAAGCGGCCGCCCACTACGGCTGGTACAACCGCAACACCGGCTACAACCCGTACATGACCGAGGGCAAGAAGACCGCCATGCTCGAGATCCTCGAGCAGCTGGGCTGGGAGCCGCCGGACGCCGTGCTCGTCAGTGTCGGCGACGGCTCGATCATCGGCGGGCTCCACAAGGGCCTGAAGGACGCCCTCGCTCTCGGCTGGATCGAGCGGACCCCCCGCATCCTCGGCGTCCAGGCCGCCGGCAGCGACTACCTCGTGCAGGCATACGAGAACGGCGAGGACGTGCTCACCAAGCCGCCGATCGTCGCCGACACCGTGGCCGACAGCATCTCCGCCGATCTCCCCCGTGACCGCATCAAGGCGATGGCCGCCGTCACCGAGACGGGGGGCGCGTACCTCCGGGTCACCGACGACGAGATCCTCGCCGCCATCCCGGCGCTGGCAAGAGGAAGCGGCGTGTTCGCCGAGCCGGCCGGCGCCGCCGCCCACGCCGGGCTCGTCGCCGCCGTCGACCGGGGGCTCGTCACCGCCGGGGAGCGGGTCGTCGTTCTCAGCACCGGAAGCGGGCTCAAGGACGTCGCCGCGGCGATGCGCGCCGTCGCCGCGGGCGGTACCGAGCCCATCCGCATCGCCCCCAGCCTCGATGCCCTCACCAACGCCCTCGACCCCGGAGAGGAACCATGATCGACCTCACCATCCACGACGAGACGCTCCCGGCTGCGGTCGCCCGGGCCCGGGAGCGCAACATCACCATCCCCACCTTCGCCCAGATGAGGGACCCGGCGCTCGTCCCCGACGACGTCCGGGCGGCGCTGCGCGACGTCGGGCTGTGGGACCTCGACCCTCTCAACCTGTTCCGGATCACGTGGCGCAACGAGCCGGTCCCCCACGGCGGTGGCTTCGGTGGTGTGAACTTCGTCGAGCTGCCGCCGGAGCTGACCGGTGTCCCGGCGCGGATCGTCCAGCTCATCGGCAAGTGGTTCCCCACCGGCGCCCACAAAGTGGGAGCCGCGTTCGGGTGCCTCGTGCCGCGCCTCGTCACGGGGCAGTTCGACCCCACGACCCAGAAGGCCGTCTGGCCGTCGACGGGGAACTACTGCCGCGGCGGCGCGTACGACTCGAACCTGCTCGGGTGTGAGTCCATCGCGATCCTCCCCGAGGGCATGTCTCGGGAGCGCTTCGAGTGGCTCGAGAGCGTCGCCGGCGAGATCATCAGGACACCGGGGTCGGAGTCGAACGTCAAGGAGATCTTCGACAAGTGCCGGGAGCTGCGCGAGTCCGGCGAGGACCTCATGATCTTCAACCAGTTCGACGAGTTCGGGAACTACCTGTGGCACTACTCGGTGACGGGACCGGCGATGGCCGAGGTGCTCGAGACCGTTGCCGGACCCGGGGACGTCTACCGGGGTGTGGCGCTCACGACGGGCTCGGCGGGCACGATCGCGTGTGGTGACTACCTCAAGCAGGTGTATCCCACGTCGGTCATCGCCGCCGGGGAAGCCTTGCAGTGCCCGACGATCCTCTACAACGGGTTCGGGGAGCACCGCATCGAGGGGATCGGCGACAAGCACATCCCCTGGGTCCACAACGTGAAGAACACGGACTTCGCCATCGGCCTCGACGACGAGGCCGCGGTCAGCCTCATCCGGCTGTTCAACGAGCCGGCCGGGATCTCATACCTCGTCGGCCAGGGCGTCAAGCCCGACCTCGTCGAGCAGCTCCCGCTCCTCGGGATCTCAGGTGCCGGCAACCTGCTGGCGGCGATCAAGCTGGCGAAGTACTACGAGATGGGATCGAACGACATCATCATCACCGTCGGCACCGACTCGATGGAGATGTATGGGAGCCGGCTGGCCGAGATGAGCGAGGCGCGGGGCGAGCTCACCGAACTCGACGCCGCAGCGACGTTCCATCGCCATCTCGTGGGCGTCGGGATCGACCATGTCCACGAGCTGTCGTACTACGACCGGAAGCGCATCCACAACCTGAAGTACTACACGTGGGTCGAGCAGCAGGGGAAGACGTACGAGGAGATCCAGGCCCAGTGGAACGACCCCGAATACTGGACCCGGATCCAGGCCATGGTGGGGCCGGTCGACGACCTCATCGTGGCGTTCAACGAGGCAGTCGCCTCCGGCTGAGACGGGAGCTCGACCGGACGCGACGGGGGAGGCCGCAGCGTGCGGCCTCCCCCGTCTTCGGCAGTCCGACTGGCGGCTCCGTCAGGTCCCGATCCCGAGCGCCCTGGCGAGGAATGTCGCCATCTGCTCCCTGGTGACCGGATCGTCGGGGCCGTACGTGTCGGGTGACGTCCCCACGGTGATGCCGGCGGCATAGATCGCGGCGATGTCGGCCTCGAACAGGTTGCCGTCGATGTCGGCGAACGGCGTCGACCCGCCGGCAGGCAGGTTGAACGCCCGCTTCAGGAACGCCGCCATCTCGCCCCTGGTGACCGGGGCGTCGGCGTCGTAGACCGTGGCCCTCGTGATCCCGAAAGCGGCGATCGCATTGATGTCGCCTTCGAAGAGCGAGCCGTCGTCGTCGGAGAACGCGTCGACCGCCGACGCCGGCAGCCCGAGAGCGCGGCGGATGAACGCCGCCATCTGGCCCCGGGTCACCGTGTCCTTCGGGCTGTAGGTCGTGTCCGAGGTGCCCTTCGTGACGTCGACCCGCTCGATGAGGGTGATGTTGTCGCTGTGGACCGACTTCGAGATGTCATCGAAGGCTCCACCCTCTCCGAGCCCGTCGACCACGTCGACGAGAAGCTCGAAGTCGGCCCCGAGTGTGCCTACGGCGTAGACGATGGTGTTCGCCCCTTCGGCGAGGGCGACGTCGACTGCGCCAGAGTCCGGGTAGGCCTGGGTGCTGGTGCCGGCGGCATTGAGCGTCACCGCATATGTGCCGGCCGGCACGTCGGCGCCGCCTCCTTCACCATTCTCGACGTCCGGCAACAGCACGGCCCCGCCGGCGAGCACGTCGACGGCTGGAGCGGCCGCGGTGTGGCGGACCGTCACCCGGGCGTTGCCCGCGGCGATCGGGGACACGTCGTCGATGAACACGGACGCCGTCGGGGTGCCGAGGGCATCCAAATGGGCGACGACGGTTGCGTTGGCCGCCGCCGGAACGACGACGCCCGGCGCCATGATGGCCGGCGCGTTCGCCAGCGGATCGGAGCCGGCGGCGTAGATCGCGATGTCGTAGGTGCCCGCCGGCATGAGGAATTGATCGGTGATCGTGTCGGGCGCGAACCCGGCGATGGCGAGGTCGCCGTTCAGGTAGACGTCGACCGTGAGGCCGGGCACACCGTGGACGACCGTCACGATCCCGTAGCCGTCGGCTTGGCCGAGATCGATCGACTGCGTGGCGAGCGTGAACGCGCCGCCCAGATCGCCGATGGCGTAGACGATGACGCTCGTGTTCGACGGGATGGGCAGGTCGACCGCACCCGAGCTCGGAAACGCCTGCGTGCTCGTGCCGGCTGCGTTGAGCGTGACCGGGTAGGAGGCGGCCGGCACGTCGGCCTGGGTCTCCTCGCCGTTGGCGAGGTCGGCGAAGAGGACGCCCCCTGCGGCGAGCACGTCGACGGCCGGTGCCTGGGCGGCGTGGCGGACGACAACGCGGCCCTGACCGGCGTTGGTGAAGGTCGTGTCGTTCGAGAACACCGACAACGCCAGGCCTCCCACCTCGTCGAGATGAGCAACGGCCGTCACGTTCCCGCCGGGCGGCAGCTCGACCGAGCCGGCGAGAACCGGCATGTCGACGCCGGGCACCTCGCCGTCGAGCATGACCTCGACGAGGTGGGAGCCCGAGCCCACCGACAGCGGTCCGGCGACGGTCTCGTAGGTGAAATCGTCGATCGTCAGCGCACCGTCCACATAGACGTCCACGGTTACACCGGGAACGCCGTGGACGACGCTCAGGTCGGTCGTGGCACTCGCCGCTCCGGCTGCCGATGCCGCAAGCGGCACCACGAGCAGCGCGGCGAGCGCAATGGTGGCTAGTCGTCTCATCGTCTCTCCTCCGTAGCTCCCCGGGTGTCCCCGGCTCCCACGTGCTACGGAGCGGAGGGCCGGATCGGATGACGGATTCCCTTCGGCCGGATCACAGGCGATGGCGCCGAGGCGGAGCGCGGCGCCTGGACGGGCGAGGCGGAGCTCCGACACGACCGCCGTTCCCGTGTCGCCGGCGGTCGGGCGGTCTCAGTCCCCGGTCACTCCTCGTACCCGGGGTGGGGGATGAGCGATGCCGGAGCCGCGGCCCCCGGAGCCGTGGCCGAGGGCAACTGGGGCATCGACGCAGCGAGCCCCCGCATGAGGACGAACATCGACGCTGCCCGATCAAGGGTCACGACCCGGCCGGCCGGAGTGTCCGGGTGGGCTTCGGCGCCGAGGACGGTGAAGTCGGCGGGATCGATGCGGATGGTCGCGTCCGGGCTCGTGTACGTGAGGTGGCCGTCGAGGTCGATGCGGTGGGTCTCCCCGTCCCACCGCGCCTCCATCGCGGTCGATCCGGCGTCGGTGTACAGCATGAACGCGTTGCTCTTCTCCGCCTCGAAGTCGTCTCGGTTGAGATAGAGCCGCGGTTTGTCGCGATACGGCTCACCGGCGGTTGGGCAGAACGTGACGCAGTTTCCGCACTCGTTGCAGAAGTCGGTGAGGACGGCGATCTGGTGACGCTGGGAAGCGCTGAAGAACTCGCCCTCGGAGATCTCCGCCCCACGGGCCCCGAAGGCGACCTTCTCGAGCCGGATGGCGAGCGGCGCTGCCTCGTACGTCATCAGTGCCAGGTTGGGGCACACGCCGACGCAGAGACTGCAGATCCGGTGACAATCGAGGCAGCGGGCGGCCTCGGCCATGGCCTCCTCGCGGGTGTAGGTCAGGCTGACCTCGTTGAAGCTCATCCTCTCCTCGAGCGGAGTGAACCTCACCGGAACCCGCCACTCGCGGCGAGCTCGGCGGGCGAGCAGCTCGAAGAGGTCGAAGTCGTCGTCTTCCGGCGCGTCCGCGCCAAGCACCGGCATCCGGGCGTCCGTTCTCGCGATGATGCTGGCGGCCACGGACTTCCCGTCCTCCGACGCCTTGACGATCGACGAGGGCCCATCGGCGGCGACGTCGCCCCCGGCGAAGATCCCCGGCACGGACGACTCGAGCGTCTCCGGGTCGACCGCGATGTAGCCCCTGTCGGTCAGCTCCGGGATCTCGGCCCCGAAGAAGTCGAGGATGGAGTGCTGGGAGATCGCCAGGATGAGCGTGTCGAGTGGGATCTCGAACTCGCTGTCCTCCACCGGATGCGGGATCTTGCGTCCGCTCGCGTCGCGGTCGCCCCGGTACTCCATGCGGGTGCAGACGAGCCCGGTGAGCGCACCGTCGCCGGTGTGGAGAGACGCCGGGGCGGCGAGCTCGACGATGTCGATGCCCTCTTCGACGGCGCCGTGGATCTCTTCGCGGTCCGCCGGCATCTGGTCGATGGTGCGCCGGTAGATGAGCGACACCTGGGACCCGAGACGGTAGGCGGAGCGGACGCAGTCCATCGCCGTGTCACCGGCCCCGACGACGCCGACGCGCCGTCCGATCGGCACCGGGTCACCCTCGCGGACGCTGCGGAGGAAACGCAGCGCGTCCATGATCCCCTCGCTGTCCTCACCTTCGAGGCCGAGCCGCTTCGAGAGTTGGGCACCGACCGCGACGAAGACGAACCCGTAGCCGTCGTCGCGCAGCTCCTCGAGAGTGACGTCGACACCCGCCGTCATCCCGTAGCGGATCTCGACCCCGAGCCCTTCGAGGACGGCCATGTCCTTGTCGATCTCGTGCTGGGGGAGGCGGTAGGAGGGGATCGCTCCCCCCACCATGCCGCCGGCGTAGGGGTGTGCCTCGAAGATCGTGACCCCGATGCCGGCGTAGGCGAGTTGGCGCGCCGCGGAGAGACCGGCCGGCCCGGCACCGATGATGGCCACCCGGGTCGCGGTCGGCGCCGCGGTGCCGAGCACCAAGGGGGTCTCCTCTTGGGCCATGATGAACCGCTTGATGTCGCGGATCGCCAGCGGCTGGTCGTAATGGGTCCTGATGCAGGTGTTCTCGCAGAGGTGGTCGCACACCCGGCCCAGGATCGCCGGCAGCGGGTTGTCCTCCCTGGCGAGAGCTACCGCTCTCGCGAAGTCGCCTTCGCGCACCGCAGCCATGTACTGGGGCACCTTCTGGTCGACCGGGCACTCGTCCACACACGGCGCCTCGATGCAGTCGAAGAGGTGGAGCTCCCGGGTCGTCTTGGAGCGATCGGTGCGAAAGGACTGCTTGTGCAGCCGCCAGTCGGCGCGCACGGCTGCGGCGTAATCCCGCAGGTTGACCCTGGCGAGGACCTTGACGGCGAGCGATGCGAGCTCGGCGGCGCGGTCCGGGGTGAAGCTGCGCTCGACGGCCCAGGCCTCGATCGCCTCGACTGCGCCGTCCTCGACGCCACCGCCGAGTCGGACGGCCAGGGCCTCGCAATCGGCAGCATCGAGCGCCAGACCCGAGTCGGTGAGTGCCGCATATCGGAGCATCGGGGCAAACTCGGAGAAGCCGTCACGGCCGAGGGCGGCCTTGGCGACGAAGTCGTTGAGGTCTACGGCGCCGACGTCGTCCATCGCGGCGTTGAGCGTCTCGAAGTACTGGAGCATCCGCATGTAGCCGCCGGAGCGGAGGAGGTCGCTGCACACGGTGATGGTGGCGATCCCCGAGCCGAGGAGGTCTGGGACGTTGAAGCAGTCGGCGCCGCCGGCGAAGGAGATGAGCAGGTCGCCGCGGAACTCCTCGGCGATGGTGAGGGCGAGGTTCGTCGTCACCGCATGGAGTGGGCGCCCCGACAGGTACATCATCTCGTCCTCGGCGAAGGTGTCGCGCCAGTTCTCCACCTCGAGCGTGTTCGTGAGCTTGACGCCGAACGTCAGCTGTTTCTCCCTGGCGAGCCGCCGCAAGCTGTGGAACATCGGCACGGCATCGACGTAGTAGAGATCGTGGCCGAACGCCTCGTCGGGCACCGGCACGTCCCCGAAACCGAGCTCGTCGTTGACGATGGCGCGAACCCGGTCGGCGCCGAGCAGGGTGGGGTTGCACTTGACGCTCGTATGGAGCTCACGCTCGGCGAGGAGGTACGAACAGATCTTCTCGATCTCGTCCGGGGGGCAGCCGTGCATCGTCGAGAGCGTGATCGTGTCCGAGATCCGGTCCGGGATGTCGATGTCGCCGACCTCGGGGTAGTAGCCGGCGACGATGTCGACGTAGGGCTGTTTGTAGGCCGACGCGTCGGCCATGACGTCGAGGTACCACTGCACGTTGGGACGAAGGATCCCCTCGAGGTTGTACCCGACGCTCATGTTGAAGATCATCCCCGGAGCGTCACTGGGGAACCCCAGCTTGCGGTGGAGGGCGTGGATGAGCACCCAGGCGCGGAGGTACTCGTCGAACGATTCGTACACCTTGAGCTCCTGGGACCACTCCACGTTGTAGCCCTCGTCCTCGACCTCGATGCACGGCTTGTTGATGTCGAGCTCGTCCAGGGTCTGGACCGTCTTCAGCTCGAGGAACCGTGACCCGGTGAGCCAGGCCACGACGATGTTCTGCGCCATCTGGGTGTGGGGCCCGGCGGCGACGCCGAACGGAGACTCGAGCACGGTGTCGTACTGCGCCCGCCGGAACCGGTCGCCCTCGTCGGGCACGAAGAAGGACGAGCGGGGGATGCCGAAGATCGATCCGCGCTCGTCGAGCTCCGTGAAGATCCACCGGGCCAGCTGCTCCATCGAGATCGGATGGAAACGGTCGGACATCGACTCACCCCTCGTTCCTCGGCTTCAGTTCCACATACGTCACAGGCGGGCGTGGAGGCGGGCCGCCTGCTCGGCCGCCTTCGCTCTCACCTCGGCGGCGTCGACGCGGGTGGGAGCCCCATCATCCAAGACGGTCTCGCCCCCGACCCGGACCCGGAGCGGACGGACGCCCGGCGTGAAGGCGAGGTGCCATGGATCCATGGGGTCGTAGCTCCACGTCACTTCGTCCCCACGCGCCTCGGGGACGAGCGACCACCCCTCTTCGAGCCACGACCATGCGGTCTCCGGGGTCGCGGTGACGTCGACGGAGCGGTGCATGACGTAGGCGAGCCGGAACGATTCGATCATGTTGGCCCCGATCCCGTCCGTGCCGAGGGCGACGGGTTTGGAGAACCGGGCCGGGTCGGCGTAGCCGACGGCGTTGTTGAGGTTCGAGCGCGGGTTGTGCAACACCGTGCCTTCCAGCCGGTGATCCGTCGGCAGGTGGACACAGTGGGCGAGGAGCCACGCCGGTGCGGTGAGCCCCTCCAAGCGGGCCGGCGCCTCGACGTCCTCGATCCCTTCGGCAACGTGGATGTGAACACCGACGTTGCGCTCGGCGGCGAGCGCGGCGGCAGCTTCGAGGGTCGCGTCGGTGCAGGTGAACGCCGCATGCACCCCGACGAGGCCCCGGCCTCCCGCCTCGAGGAACCGCCGGTTCTCCTCGATCCCGCGGCGCGCCCCGTCGGGGCCGTGTCGGTCGGTGACACCGTAGGCACACACGACCCGGACGCCGACCTCGGCGCAGGCGGCCGCGACGACGTCGAGGCTCCCCTCGATCGCGTTGGGGCTCTCGTGGTGGTCGACGATGGCCGTCGTCCCGGCTTCGAGCGCCTCGAGCGCCCCGAGCTTTGCCGACCACTCGAGCATCTCGAGATCGAGCGCCGCATCGAGTCGCCACCAGATCTGCTCGAGGATCTCCTGGAAGGTGGTCGGCGTCTGCGGCGGGGCCGGCATGCCCCGGGCCAGCGCGGAGTAGAGGTGATGGTGGGCGCAGACGAGGCCGGGCGTCGTGGCGGTCATGGCGCGGCGACCTCAACGGGATCGTGGGCGAGCATCGGGAGCCGGTTGCGCCAGCGGCCGTCGACCTCCTGGAGAGCGGCGGCGACGGCTCCGGCGGTCGGCACGAGCCCGATCTCGCCGACACCCTTGATGCCGTACGGAGCATCGGGTTGGGGCGCCTCGATGAGGATGACGTCGACCTCTGGCATGTCCTTCGGGCGGATGATGCCGAGGCTGCGGAGAGTCATGTTCGTCGGCGCGCCGAGGTCGTCGCAGGGGAAGTCCTCGGTGAGGGCGTAACCCAGGCCCATGTGTACCGCACCCTCGACCTGGCCCTCACAGAGCATGGGATTCACGACGCGGCCGACGTCGTGGGCGGCGACGACCCGCTCGATCTCGCCGGTTGCCGCATCGGCGATGACCACCTGGGCAGCGTATCCAAACGTCGAATGGATGACCGGGTGCTCGACGTCGTCGGAGAGCTTGTTCGTCCAGTCGACGACGTAACGCCCCGGGTAGTCGACACCCGGCACCCGCCCCCCGGCGATGGCCGCCCGGCAGGCGTCGGCGATCGCACCCGCTCCCATCAGCGTGCCCCGCGATCCCGTGGTCTGGCCGGCGCCTAGATCCCGGGTGGTGTCGACGACGACGCGCACCTTCTCGGGTGCCACGCCGAGCTCCTCGACGGCGACCTGGAGAGCCACCGTGTGGATGCCCTGGCCCATCTCCGTCCAGCAGTGACGGACCTCGACGGTGCCGTCCTCCTCGAAGCGGACGACCGCTCCGGCCACCTCGACGAACCCGTTGCCGAGACCGGAGTTCTTCATCGCCAGGCCGAGCCCCACCGCCTTGCCCTGCTCCTTCGCCCGGTCGTAGGCCGGTCGCACCGCATCGAGGCACTGGCGGGCTCCCCGACTGCCGTCGTCCATGATCTGACCGGGACCCCACACCGAGCCGGGGACCACGACGTTGCGAGACCGTATCTCCCAGCCGCTGATCCCGACCTGCGCGGCGAGCCTGTCCATCGCGCCCTCCATGGCGAACTGCGCCTGGTTGGCGCCGAATCCGCGAAACGCGCCGCAGACGGAGTTGTTGGTGCGCACTGCAGTCGACTCGATGTCGATGTTGGGAGTGGCGTACGGCCCGCTGGCGTGGCCGGCCGCTCGCTCCAGCACCTTCATGCCGACCGAGGCGTACGGCCCCGAGTCCCCGATCATCCTCGCCCGGACCGCGGTGAGAACGCCGTCGGCGTCGCATCCGGCGGTGATGTGGATCCGAATCGGGTGCCTCTTCGGGTGGAGGAGCAGCGATTGCTCCCGGGTGAGGGTGCACTTCACCGGTCGGCCGAGGAGCCAGGCGGCGAGGGCGGTCTGCGCCTGGTTGGACATGTCCTCCTTGCCACCGAAGGCACCGCCGTTGGACACCAGCTCGACGACGACCCGGGACGAGTCGATGCCGAGCGCCGCAGCGATCTGGTCCCGGTCGTCCCAGACGCCCTGACCGCCCGAATACACCTTCAACCCGCCGTCTTCGGTGGGCACCGCCAGCGTCGACTCGGGCTCGAGGAACGCCTGCTCCACACGTTGGGTCTCGAACACCTCGTCGACGACGTGAGCCGCCGCGGCGAGCGCTGTATCCGCGTCACCGCGCGAGTAGCGGGAGACGGACAGGGTGTTGCCCTCGAGTCCCCAGACGGCGTTCTCCGGAGACGACAGCGCCTCGATCGGGTCCGTCAGCGGCGAGCGGACCTCGTAGACGATCTCGATGGCGGCCGCGGCACGACGCGCGGTGGCGACGTCGGACGCGACGACCAGGGCCAGGACGTCACCCAGGTACGACGTGCGTCCACCGACGGGGATGAACACGGGCCAGTCCTGGTCGATGATGCCCACCCGGAGCTCGCCGGGTACGTCGGCGGCCGTGAGGACACGCACGACACCGCCGATGGCGAGCGCCGGACCGGGGTCGATGGAGATGACGTCGGCCCTGGCGTGGTCGGCGAGGCGCACCGCGGCATGCAGCATCCCCGGCAGGCGCATGTCGTCGATGTAGGGATGGTCGCCGAGAGCCAGGTCGAGGCTGTCGTACTTGACACCGGCCTTGCCGAGGCCGGCGGGGAGCTTCAGCACCGGGATCTGGCCCGAGGCGAGGAGATCGATCGCCTCGAAGATCTTCGTGTAGCCGGTGCAGCGACAGAGATGGGCACCGAGCCGGCCGGCCGCCGAGCGCCCCGTCACATCGGAGCCCTTCTGGTCGAGCAGCGCCTTCACCCGCACGAGGATGCCGGGGGTGCAGAACCCACACTGCAGCGCCCCGGTGGCGGCAAACGCGGAGGCGAGCCGTTCGCGCTCGGCGGGATCGAATCCCTCGAGCGTCGTGACCTCTCCGCCGGCGACTCTGGAAAGGTCCGTCTGGCACGCGATCCGCGCCTTGCCGTCGACGAGGACGGTGCAACACCCACACTGACCCGACGGGGCGCATCCGTCCTTCGCGGAGAGAATGCCGAGCTCCTCGCGCAATGCGGCGAGCAGGTGCGGGTGATCGGAGGCCGCAGCGACACGCTGCCCGTTGAGTGTGAACTCGACCCGACCCTGCTCGCTCGTCACCTCACCCACCCTCGTTCGCCGGCCGGCGCATGTTCGGCCCGGGGGCCGAATGTTGTCAACATGATCCCAGAGCGGGAGACGGCCCCAGCCGGCCGAAGGCCCGCGGGCTCGTCGGGCCCGGTTAGCGTTCCCTCACGTGAAGACGGCAACCCAGATCGTCGATCTCGACGGGCCGGTCCACTACGCCGACCACGGCGGCGGCGGGCCCCCCATGCTCCTCGTCCACGGCCTTGGCGGCTCCCACCTCAACTGGGAGGACGTGGCCGGGCGCTTTGCCGCCGGCCACAGGGTGTATGCACCGGACCTGCTCGGGTTCGGCCTCACCCCTCCCGCGGGACGGGGCGCGCACCTGCAGGCCCAGCGCGGGCTCGTCATCCGCTTCGCTCGCGAGGTCGCCGGGGCGCCGGTCACCCTCGTCGGCAACTCGATGGGCGGGCTCATCGCGATGATGACGGCGGCGCACGCCCCCGATGTGGTCGATCGTCTCGTCCTCGTCGACCCGGCGCTCCCGCCATCGTCACTGAACGGGATCTCGGTTGCGAGTGTGCAGCGGCTGGGGATGCCGCTCGTGCCCGTTGCCGGGCCGGCAGCGATGCGCCGCTACCTGGCATCGACGACGCCCGAGCGCCAGATCGACGAGACGCTCGAGCTGCTCTGCCACGACCCGTCGCGGGTCGGGCCGCAAGCTCGGAGCCGGGGGGCCGAGATGCTCCGGCTGCGGCGCGACATGCCGTGGGCGGTGCCGGCGTTCACCGAGGCCATCCGGTCGATCACCTTGGTCCTCGCACGCAGGCGTGGCTTCCTCCGCGACGTGGTGCACCGCGTTGCGGCCCCCACGCTGCTCGTGCACGGCAGCAGGGATCGCCTCGTCCCGCCGTCGTGGGCCCGAGCCATCGGCCGGGCACGACCGGACTGGACTGTCTCGTTCCTCGAGGAGGTCGGCCACGTTCCCATGATCGAGACGCCGGATCTCCTCGCCGGGACGATCACACGGTGGCTGGGGGAATGACGCCGAACCTGCGTGCGGGCCCCGCAGCAGCGGCACTCGTCACGGCGGTCCTCGCCGCCGCCTGCTCCGCCCCGTCGGCCGCAGAGCCCCCCGCATCGACCGCTCCGGCACCCTCCGTCACCGCCGCCACCACCACCGCCACCACGACGACGACCACCACCACGACCACGACCACGACCACCACCACCACGACCACCACCACCACGACCACGACGACGACCACGACCACCACGGTGCCGCCGCGGGGGCGGCTCGTCGTCTCCGCCGTCGGTGACGTCTCGCTCGATCCCGACTACATCCCCGTGTTTCGCACCCTGGGCTACGAGCACGCCTTCACCGGACTCGACGGGCTCTTCCTCGCCGATGACCTCACGATCATCAACCTCGAATGCGCCGCGTCCCGCTCAGGGAGACCGGCCGACAAGGCCTTCACGTTCCGCTGCGACCCGGACGCGCTCCCCATCGCCGCCGCCAACGGCGTCGAAGTGGCAAACCTCGCCAACAACCACATCCGGGATTTCGGCGAGACCGCCCTCGTCGAATCGAGGGCAAACGTCGCCGCCGCCGGAATCGCACCCGTGGGGATCGGCGAGAACGCGATCGAGGCCAACACACCGGCGTTGTTCGAGGTCAACGGCTGGGTCGTCGCCGTCCTCGGCTTCGGCGGCGTCGTGCCGTCGGCGAGCTGGCTCGCCACGGAGGATCGGCCCGGCATGGCGGACGGTGACACGATCGAGACGATGGTCGCTGCCGTCGCCGCCGCGGACGAAGCCGCCGACCTCGTTCTCGTCACCGTCCATTGGGGATCCGAAGGCAAGACCACACCGCTCTCCGGTGACGTCGCGCGCGCCCGGGCGATGATCGACGCCGGCGCCGACGCCATCTTCGGTCACCACCCCCACCGGCTCCAGCCCCTCGACACCTACGCCGGCAGGCCGATCGCATGGAGCCTCGGGAATTTCGTGTGGCCCCGGCTCTCCACCCCGAGCGCGACGACGGCCGTGGCACAGGTCATCTTCGAGCCGGACGGAACCGTCGAGGCGTGCCTCATCCCCGCCTTCATCGAGAGCCACGGCCACCCCGTTCTCCGGGTGCAGCCGACCGGGCCCTGCGACTGGAAAGGTCGCTGACGGCGCCCTTCCTGTCACCCCCAGAGCGTCTCGAGCAACGCGCCGACCGGGTCTGCGCCGGGAGCATCGTCGCTGCGGACCGCGTCGCCGGCTGCTGCGGAAGCGGCCGTGCGGACCTCGAAGGACCGCTGCACCTCCGCGCCGAGGAAGCGGCTCAGCGGCGCGTACCCATGGGCCGGGTCCCGGCCGAAGCGGCGAAGGTGATACCGCTGCGGCGCGGTGACGACGAGCCGGTCCTTCGCCCGGGTGAGCGCCACGTAGAGAATGCGTCGTTCCTCGTCGAGCCCGCCGGGCTCACCCAGCGCCATGTCAGAGGGGATGTTGCCGTCGGTGGCGTGGATGACGTACACCGCCACCCACTCGCCGCCCTTTGCCGAGTGGATCGTGCTGAGGGTGACGTAGTCGTCGTCGAGGTGGGGAGGGCCGGCGAGCCCGGACGTGCTCACAGGCGGCTCGAGGACGAGCTCGGCGAGGAACGCATCCCGCGACCCGGCGCCCCCGGCCAGGGCGGCGAGTCGCTCGACGTCGCCGAGCCGGGTCTCGGCGTCGTCGTAGACGGCGGGAAAGGTCAGCTCGCAGAAGGGAACGAAGCGCTCGATCTGCGCACCGGCGTCGATCGAGCCCGAGCCGGCATCGGCCACCGCCTGCTCCAGTTCCACGAGCGCCGGCCGTGACTCGACGGCGGCCGATCGGGATGCGTCCGCAAGAGGGCTCGAGCCGGGCCCGGCGGCGATCACGGCTGCGTGGATCCGGCGTGCGGTTGCCGGGCCGATCCCGTTGACGAGCTTGAGCACCCGATGCCACGCCAGCTCGTCGCGGGGGTTGTCGACCATGCGCAACATGGCGACGACGTCCCTGACGTGCGCCGTCTCGAGAAACCGGAGGCCGCCGAACTTGACGAACGGGATGTCGCGGCGACCGAGCTCGAGCTCGAGGCCGGCGGAGTGGTGACCGGTGCGGAACAGGACACACTGCTCGCGCAGCGCAAGACCCTCCTCTCGTAGCTCCAGGATGCGGTCGCAAACGGCCTCCGCCTGGGCGGCCTCGTCGGTGCAGGTGACGAGCTCGGGCTCGGCCCCGTCGGGCCGCGATGACCAGAGTCGCCTCTCGATCACGTCGGGGGCGGCCGCCATGACGGTGTTCGCCGCGGCGAGGATCGACGGCGTCGAGCGGTAGCTCTGATCGAGCGTGACCACCCTGGCGCCCTCGAAGCGGTCGCAGAACGTGGCGATGTTGTCGATCGTGGCAGCCCGGAAGGAGTAGATCGCCTGGGCATCGTCGCCGACGACCGTGACGTTGCCGGAGGGTCCGGCGAGCAGATGGAGGATGTCGGCCTGGATGCGGTTGGTGTCCTGGTACTCGTCGACGAGGACGTGGTCGAAGAGGGACCGCATCGACCGGCCCGCCGGAGTCTCGAGCGCGGCGCGCCAGTAGAGGAGGAGATCGTCGAAGTCGACGACGTTGTGCTCCCGCTTGCGCCGGGTGTAGACGCGAAAGATCTCTGCCAGCGACTCGATGTGCTCGGCGCACCACGGATACCGCTCCTCGACGACGGTGCCGAGCTGCTCCTGGGCGTTGACGGTTCTGGAGTAGACGGCGGCGATCGTCTCCGGCTTCGGAAACCTCCGCACCGTCGGGTCGATGTCGGCGTCGGCGCGCACCAGGCCGAAGAGGTCGGCGGTGTCCGACTGGTCGAGGATGGTGAAACCCTCACCGAGGCCGACCGCAGCGCCGTGGCGCCGAAGGAGCCGGTTGCCGACCGCGTGGAACGTCCCGCCCCACACGTCACCTGCGGCGGAATCGCGGAGCAGCCGCGACGCTCGGCCGATCATCTCGCCCGCCGCCCGCCGGCTGAACGTCAACAGCAAGATACGGTCTGGGCTGGTGCCCGCCTCGATGAGCCGCGCCACCCGCGCCACCAGCGTCCGGGTCTTCCCGGTCCCGGCTCCGGCGAGGACGAGCAGCGGACCGGTGCCGTGCTCGACCGCCTCGCGCTGGCGGTCGTTGAGACCCTGCGACCACCGCGGCGCCACCCGGTCGTCGATCGGGGCGAACATCTGTTCGATGCTAGACGGCGGCACCCACAGCACCCAACGACCTCGCGGCCGGCGTCACCCCATGGCGCGGTGCAGGAGCGCCGCCATTTGGCCGCGCGTGACCGCGCCGTCCGGGCAGAACCGGTCGGCGACCGGTGGGTTGCAACCCCTGGTGACCCCCGCCGCGCCGAGCCGATCGATGTCGGCCTCGAATGGCGAGACGTCATCGTCGACGAACAGGTCGCCGCCACCGTCGTCGACGTACCCGAACGCCCTGACCAGGAAGGCGGCGACCTCGCCCCGTCTCAGCACACGATCGGGACAGAACCGGTCGTTCGCCGGCGGATCGCAGCCTCGGGTGATACCGGCAGCGGCGAGCCGATCGATGTCGGCCTCGAAGACGGATCCGTCGTCGTCGACGAACGCATCCTCCACGCGGCCGCTCAACCCGAGCGCCCGAACGAGAAACGCCGCCGCCTCACCGCGGGAGACGGCCACATCAGCACAGAAGAGGTTGCCGGCAGGCGGGTTGCAGCCCCTGGTGATGCCGGTCGCCCGCATCCAGGACACGTCGGAGGCGAACACGTGATCGTCCTCCACGTCGAGGAAGCCCGATGCGGGAACCAGCGGCTGCCAGGACAACAGCACGATCGACCCGAGATCGAGATCGTATGCGAGGCGGTTGGTGCCGTCGGGATCCATGATCTCGATGACGTCATGGCGCAGGTCGTACGCAATCCGAGTCCCGTCCGGTGACCACTTCGGCGTGAATCCCACGTCGTCACGGTCGGCCCAGGTACCGGCGAGGAACTCGAACTCGCGCAGCCCCGAGCCGTCGGCGTTCATCACGGCGGTGGCGATGCGGCTGTCGTCGGCCGGGTCTTCGGCGTGCACGAAGACGATCCACTCACCGTCGGGGGACCAACCCGGTGACGTGCCCGCTGCGAGCGTCGAGAGGTGCCGCAACTCGAGGTCGAAGACGGCGACCGTCGAGTCGAAGTCGGACGGGAGCCCGAAGAGCCCGAGTAGCAACGTGCCCCCGTCGGGAGACCACTCGATCGACTCGATGTCGGCGGCGCCGACGTCGAGCTCCGCCTCGTCGAGCGTGGTGCCGCCGGAGTCGACGACGACCAGGGCCGTGCCCGGGCCGTCGGGATGCAGGAAGTGGCGGTCCGCGGCGACGGCCAGCCTTCGGCCATCGGGCGACCACGTCGGGTGGAGAAGCTCCTGGTGCGGATCGGCCTCGAGGACTCGCCGCTGCTCCGAGCCGTCGGCCTGCATGACCCAGAGGTCAGGTCCGGACGTGCCGGGTGGGAGCGACCGCGTGAATGCGATCCGGGACCCGTCAGGGGACCATGCCGCGCCTCCCACTCCGGGCGGATCGACCGGGAGTCTCGTCACCTCCATCGTGTCGAGGTCGATGGTGTGGAACCCCCTGCCCTCGTCACCGTCCCCCACCACGAGAAGCACCCCGTTTTCCCCCGGAGGGGACGCCTCGGCGGCGGTATGACCTCCCACGGCGGCGACCAGGAGGGCGGCCACCGCACCGAGAGCGACACGCACGATCACTCCTCCACGTTACCCGGGCACCGACACGGCCCACCGACCGTCGAGACTGCGTTCGGTGCGGTGCCGAGCGGCCGATGGGTCCCGGCACCCGGGTTGCGGCACCCGGGTTGCGGCACGCCGTAGGGTCAGCTACCGGACGCCGCCGGTGATGTGATCGGCGGGGACGGGTCGTCAGGGGAGAACGTCGTGAGCGTCTCGAGCGTGTTGCCGCTCGCGTCCCTCCGGTAGCCGGCCTCGACGAGCCTGCCGTCGCGCAGCACGATATCGACGACGACGTCCTCACCCTCGAGCCCCAGCGCCCCCGCCGGGTAGACGGCGCGGAGGGAGACCTCGTCGCCGCCGCCGATCTCGTCGAGCGAGGCAGGGACGGCGAGGGAGGCGAGCGGGTTCGCCAGCGGCGGATCACCCTCGAGCTCCTGCCACCCACCGCCTGCGGGACGGACCCATTGGCCCGACGGCGTGATCACGTAGACCACTTCGCCGTCACCCGCCCTGATCGAGAGCTCGGAGGATCCGGAGGACCAGCGGCCGTCGATCTCGGTAGCGACCTCGCCGTTCACTCTGCCGACCGCGGCAAACCGGTACCCGGCTGCATAGGCATCCAGCGCAGCGGCGAGCAAGGCGTCGGGGGACGACGCCGGCGAATCTCCCGGCGCGGCTGCGGTCGTGAGGTTGGCCCCGGCGGGCGGCTCACCGGCGGCAGTGTCCTCCCCGCCACCGGTGCAGGAGGCGACGGTGATGGCCAGCGCGACGACGGCCCCGAGGGTGCGGGGCCGTCGCCGGAAGCCAAAGAACGCCTCAGTCGTCGTCGTCCTTCTTCTCATGCTCGGACTCGTCCTCGTCGTCGTGATGGTCACACTTCTCGGTCGTCTTCGAGCGGACCCTGAGCTCCCAGTCGCCGTCGCTCTTCTGTTTGAGCTCGACCCGTACCCGCGCCTCCGAGTCGTCGAAGCGAACCTCGAAGCCGTGGCCCTTCGACTTCACCTCGAAGGCATCCGAGTCGACGCCGGAGACGCCGTCGAAGCTCACGCCGGCCGGGTCGTCGATGGTGTAGCTCACCGCGATCGGCGTTCCGTCACAGCGGCGGCCCGTCCACGAGTGGTCGCCGACGAGCTCGCCGAGGTTGTCGAGAGCCAGACGCTGGCGGTCCTTGCCCTTGAGCTCGACGCGAAGGTGGGCGGGACGGTCGTCTCCGTCGAGGTGCAGCTCGGCCTTGATCTTCAAACGCATCTCGAAGCCGTTCCAGGCGAAATCGATCTCGACCTTCGACTCGGCCTCGTCGGCGCCGACCTCGTTCTCGACGGCCCCGACCGTGGCCGTGGCATCGGCCGGGAACAGAGCATCGACCGAGACGTTCTCCAGCTCGGGATGGCCGGACGCGTTCTCGACGACGTCGAAGGTGACGAGCGTGTCCTGGTCGGATCCGAATAGCTTCCCGGCCCACTGGTGAGTCCCCAGGATCCCCGCCACGGTGTCGGTCTTGACGTCCGTCCGCAGCTTGTGCTTCTTGGCGCGGACCTCGATCCGGGTGGACTCGTCCGTGTTGGAGAACCTCACCCTGTGGTCGTCGCCGCGGTCGACGGCGAAGGCCGTGTCGCTGATGAGGACCTCGGTGATGTGGCCGATCTCGTCGAGGCTCACGGCGATCTCCAGCGGGGAGCCGAGGATGTCGAGCGTGAGCGTCGTGCCGCCGGTGTCGGCGATCGCCTCGGTGGTGCTGGCCAGCGACGCCGCCGGCGCGGCGAGGAAGCTCACGACGAGGGTGAGAGCGACGAGCGTGGCCCATCGGTGCTTCATCTGGGCGTCCTCCTTGTCGGTACGAACGTCCGGCGCGAGATCGCGCCGCGCCGTGGTCGGTCTGTGGTCTGTCTGCGGCCGATCATCGGCGGACCAGCGTTAAGAGGTCCCTAACCCGCCACTAAAGGTGGGGGTTCGCCGCACTCTCCGTATTGGCCGGGCGGTGGCCGACGCCGGATCCGGCGCCACGCTGCGGGCCGTCTCGGCTACCGTCGCCGGCCATGGACGGCGGCCCCATCTCCGTGACACGGCGCGGCCCTGTCCTCGTCGTTCGCATGGACGACGGCGAGAATCGCATCAACGACCGCTGGGCCGAGGCGATGGACACCGCCCTCGACGAGGTCGACGCCGCAGAGGATCCGCTGGCGCTCGTCACCGTCGGCACTGGCCGCTACTACTCGAACGGCCTCGACCTCGCATGGCTCTACGGCAAGGGAGACGAGGTGATGCGTTCGTTCGTCGCCGCGGTCGAGCATCTCTACGCCCGGCTCATCGAGGCGCCGTACGTCACCGTCGCCGCCTGCAACGGGCATACGTACGCGGCGGGAGCGATGCTCGCCCTCTGTCACGACTTCCGGGTGATGCGAGCCGACCGGGGCTACTTCTGCCTCCCCGAGGTCGACCTCGGGATCCCCCTCACCGCCGGCATGGACGCCCTCATGAAACACCGCCTACCGCCCCTCACCGCTCACGAGGTCATGGTGACGGGAAAGCGCTACGGCGGGACGGAGGCGGCGGCCAAGCAGATCGTCCACGAGGCCGTCTCGGAGGCCGAGGTCCTGCCCAGGGCGATCGAGATGGCAACCGAGCACGCCGGGAAGAACCGGGAGACCCTGCGTGCGATCAAGCGCCGCATGTACGGCACCCTCCTCGACCTGCTGCGGACCGGCGGCGGCACCGCCCCGGCGTGAGCTCGAACTTCCGGCAGGCGGCGTGAGGCACCCGATCGACGCTGCGGCCGCCGTCGCCCTGCGCGCTCTCCCCCGCCGCCTGAAGACGTTCCGGGACGGGTGGGGTGACGAGGCCCTGCACCCTCTCCTCGACGCCGCGGCCATGGCACCCGCGGCGGCGCCGCTCGAGCTGCGCTGGGGCCCCGAGCGCCATGATGGCGGCCTCGTCGTGCGCGACGCGGTCTTCGACAGCCCGGCAGCCGCACTCCCGCCACCGAGCAGCACCGGTGTGGTGCGCCGGATCGGGCCGGCCGGTACGGAGCGGGCGATCTGCGTCTGGATGGCTGCCTGGAACGACCACGGATACGCCACCCGCACCCGGCTCGCCGTGCCGCTGGCGCGGATGGGCATCGCCTCGGTCCTGCTGGAGAACCCCTACTACGGCGCCCGCAGGGTGGGGGACGGGCGTACCCAGCCGATCGCGACCGTGGCGGACTTCGCCGTCATGGGTCATGCGGCCGTCACGGAAGGATGCGCGCTGCTGGCAACGCTGCGGGCCGGGGACGTCCCACTGGGAGTCGCCGGCTACTCGATGGGCGCCAACATCGCGGCAATGGTGGCCGCGGCCTGCGGGTTCCCGGTCGCGACTGCGGCTCTGGCCGCGTCGCACTCCCCCGGTCCGGTGTTCCTCGACGGAGCCCCCGCCGGCGGTGTCGACTGGGACGCCCTCGGCGGCAAGGTGGCGGCCCGCCCCCGGCTGAGGGAGCTGCTGGGAAGGGCGTCGGTCCTCAGCATGACCCGCCCCGATCGGCCCGATGCCGCCGTCATCGTCGGCTCGCGCCGCGACGGGTTCGTGCCCGCATCGGCCACCCACGCGCTCCACCGCCACTGGCCGGGTTCCGAGCTTCGATGGCACCGCGGCGGCCACGCCACGATGCTCTGGTTCGGCACCGGGCGCCTCGGCGGTGCGGTCGACGCCTCCTTCGATCGGCTGGCCGGGCGCGGCTGACCGCCGGAGACGACGTCAGGCGCGTTCCAGCCCGATGCGGACCCCTTCGGAGACCGGCACCGACGTGTCGAGGTGGAGCCCCGTGATCGCGATCTCGCCGGACTCGACGACCTGGAAGTCGGTGCCCGCCATCGGGCCGATCGGATAGAGGCCGCCCGGGTACCGATGGTGGAAGCGCCCCGGGCCCGCCTCCTCGAACAGCCTGCCGTACCGCACCGGGGCCGCCGCGGCGAACCGCCGCGGGGTGTCGACGTCGGCGTTGGCGGGCAGCTCGACCTTCAGCACGTGGACGTCCGCAGACAGCCCGGTGTCGAGCACGGACGCGGTGATGTCGGCGGCCACGCGCCCGAGACGCTCCCACATCGGGTCGGAACGGTCGCTCTCCGCCCACGGCTTCCACGTCGCCCACTCGCCTTCTTTCGCCGCCGAGAACGCAACAGCCGGGAGGCCGATGATCGCTGCCTCGACTGCGGCGCCCACCGTCCCGCTTCCGGTGAGATAGGCCTGGCCGTGATTGGCACCGACGTTGATGCCCGACACCACGATGTCCGGCGGGGTCTCGAAGAGGTTGAACACTCCGAGCTGGACGCAGTCGGCGGGGAATCCGCTGACGGTGACGATCGGGATGCCGCGATCGACGACGGTCTCGGTGACGAGGTCCTCGTAGCGGGTGATCGCCTTGCCCACCCAGCTCCGTTCCCGATCCGGCACCACGACCCGAACGGCAGCGATCTCGCCGAGGGCGTGAGCCAGTGGCACGAGCGCTCTACTGTGCACGCCGTCGTCGTTGGTGAGAAGCACCGTCGCCACGACCGCCAGCGTACTCGCGTGTTCGCGTCGCATCGCCGTGGTGTCCACACGAGCCGGGCTGCATCACGGTTGAAATCTGAGTGGAATAGACTAAAATGAACTTTGTTTATAGGACTGAGAACTTCTGGATAACACATGAGGAGGTCCAACATGTCGTTGGTGCGGTTTGACCCGTTCTCGGCGCTGCGAGAGTTCGATCGGTTCTTCGAGACGCCCGAGTTGCGGCGTGAGCACACCTGGCTCCCCCGCGTCGACGTCTTCGACGGGGACGGAGCGCTCGTGGTACGGGCGGAGGTGCCCGGTGTCGATCCCGAGTCGATCGACGTCACGGTCGAAGGGGGCCGGCTCACGGTCTCCGGGTCGCGCAGCTTCGAGACCGAGTCCACCAAGGCCGGCTACCACCGCAAGGAGATCTTCGAGGGCACGTTCTCGCGGACGATCCTCCTCCCCGACGGCACCGACCCCGAAGCGGTGAGCGCCTCGTCGAAAGACGGCATCCTCGAGATCACAGTTCCGAAGCTGCCCGAAGTGCTGCCCAGGACCGTCACGGTCGAGGTGAAGAGCTAGCAAGGACGACCAGCGGGAATCTTCTCTCCCTCCCTCCGCTGGCCCAGACCGACCCGCCCGGGACCCCGCCCGCGGCGGGTCGGTCGCGTCCGGACCAGCTCTCGTAACATGGTCGCCATGATCCACGTCACCGAACTCGTCGAGATCGACCAGGACATCGTCGCCGCGTTCGATCACCTCGTTCCCCAGCTCTCGTCCTCGAGCCCGCCCCCGGGGATCGACGAGCTGTCGATGATCGCCGCCGACCCGAACACGGTGCTGCTCGCTGCGCGCGACACCGACACCGGCGCCATCGTCGGCACGCTCACCCTCGCCTTCTTCCGGATCCCCACCGGCCTCCAGGCCCGCATCGAGGATGTCGTCGTCGACGCCGACGCCCGGGGCCGAGGGATCGGAGCGCGCCTCACCGAGATCGCCATCGAGCGAGCCCGCGAGGCCGGGGCAAAGAGCGTGGGCCTGACGTCGCGACCGTCGCGCGATGCCGCCAACCGGCTGTATCTGCGCATGGGCTTCGACATCCGCGAGACGAACGTCTACCGACTCAAGCTCTGAACGTCTCCACGGCGCTGCTGCACGCGACTATCGGTGGAGCTCGTGGTCGTCGGGAACCTCTTCGCCGACGACATACAGCCAGTAGTAGATCCCCGTCGGGCCCATGAACTTGAACTCCTTGCGGATCGCCTCGACGAGTTCGTCGTAGCTCTCGAAGCTCCTCAGCCAGCCGACGAACCCGCCTTCGCCGGCGTCGAGGCGGAGCATCGTGTCGGCGTTGTGGACCGTGGCTTCGATCTTGCGTCGGTTGCGGACGATGCGGGTGTCGGTGACGAGGCGGTCGACATCGTCCGGAGCGAGCTCGGCGACGGCGTGGGGGTCGAAGCCCTCGAATGCCTCGCGAAAGCCGTCCCACTTCGCCTCGATGACCCGCCAGCTGATCCCCGACTGGAACGCAGCCTTCGTCATGATCTCCAGGTAATCCGCGAGCCCTGTGGGCGTGATCTGTTGTGGTGCCTCGGGCATGCCCCCTCCTCCTCGACCAGCTTCCCGGCGCGATCAACCCTCGACCCCAGGTCGAGGGTTGGACGTTGCACGTCACCGCCCCGGCACGAGCCGACCCCGGGCGGCTTCGACGCGCTCCAGGCGGGCTAGTCACCGCTGCGACCCCGCAATGACCTTCACTTCCACCCGGTGGCGCCGATGACACCTGGGAGTCCATCGCGGACGGGCGAGCACATGCCGGGTAAGGCCCCGACCATCCGACCACACGACCCCCGCAAGACCGGGGTTCGCGGCGCGGCCGTGGCCGGACTCGTCATCCTCGTCTTCGGCGCCGTCGTCTTCGCCACGTCGTCGGCGACTCGTGACGCCGCTGCAGAGGGTATCGCCGCCCAGCGCACCGAGGCGCTGCTCGGAGCCGGCGACCTCGCGGTGAAGGCCCTCGCCCAGGCCGTGCTGCTCGCGGAGGATCACGCGCTCGGCGTCGCCGACACGGACACCATGCAGCTCGCGATCGACGAGGCGAGCACGACCCTCGGCGACATGGTCGACATCGCTGCCGACGCCGACGAGGCACTGGGCGTGGACACCGTCCTCCCGGTTGCAGACGTCGCCGCAGCCGAGGGCCGGGCGGTGCTCATGCTCCTCGTGGAAGACCGCGTAGTGGATGCGGGGTCCCGGCTGGCGACGACGACGAGGCGCGCGTTCATCGCGCTCAGGGACGAGGTCGCGGCCAGGCGCGATGCGCACGCCAACGCACTCGAGTCCGTCGACGGCATCGCATCCCGGATCGGCAACATCGCCCGATTCCTCATCGCATTGCTCCTCCCGCTCGGTGCGATCGTCGCCTACCGCACGGCGGCACGCCGTCAGCTCCGCGTCGCAGAGATCCAGCTCGACGCCCGCCTCGACGCCGAGCACGAGGTCATTCGCGCCAAGGACGAGTTCATCGCCAACATGTCCCACGAGCTCCGGACTCCGCTCACGTCGATCTACGGGTTCTCGGAATTGCTGCTCGAGACCGGACTGCTCGACCCCGAGTCGTCCATGGACCTCATCGGGATGATCAACACCGAGTCGGCCGAGCTGGGAAGGATGGTCGAGGACCTCCTCGTCGCAGCGAGGGTCGACTCAGGCGGACTCGTCTACAGCCTCGAGGCAACCGATGTGGCGGCACAGCTGGAGGCCGTCGTCGGCCCGCTCACCAGAGACGGGCAGACGATCGAGTTGGATCTGCCCACCACACCGGTGCTCGCCGACCCGCTGCGCGTCCGCCAGATCGCGCGCAATCTCGTCTCGAACTCGCTCCGCTACGGCGGGGAGGCTGGGGCTTGCCGTCGTCCGGTCCCTGACGGACGACATGGACGGCGGGGCCGAGTACTCAAGGGCGGACGGATGGACCCGGTTCAGCTTCTGGCTTCCGGTCGCGGCCGAGTCGCCCACAGCCGCTTCAACTGCTCCCGTCTCCGCAGAGGGCCCACTCGAGATCGCAGCCGCGACGGCGCCCGACGCAGGCTCGACGGTGACAGGACTCACCGGCGAGTTGCGCCACGGCGAAGCGTCATAGGTCGGGCGTCATGGCTGTGCGCACTCTCGCCACCCCACACAACCGGCGGGGAGCCCAGCGGGTGGGGACGTTCGTTCTCATTGCTCTCGCTGTGCTCGCGATCTCGGCCCCGGCGCGTGCCGTGCCGCTGGGCACCTTGTTGGACGAGTTCACG
>CAMYMC010000046.1 GCA_947259365.1 uncultured Acidimicrobiaceae bacterium
CATGACCTCGATCTTGCGCATCGTGGCGAACGAGCGGGTGAAGTCGCGCTCGACGAGGATGTGACGGAACCCAAACCCGCAGCAGTCGAAGAACGTCGAGTAGTCCCCGACCTTGGCACCGAGGGCCTGAACGAGGGCGGTCACCGTCGCCGTTCGCTCCCCGCCGTAGATGTCGGGGTCGTAGATCGCGTCCTCTTGGACGAGCTTGTAGTAGTGACACGCCGGGTGCACCGACGCGGTGATGTCGGAGAAGTCGTAGACCTGGAGGGCGGCGAACCGATCGCGCATGGCGTGGACCCATTCGGAGTAGTGGACGATCTCCTCGGGCATCACGAGCGGCTTGTCGAGCTTCGCCATGATGTCCCGCACCTGGGCCCGTAGGTCGCCGTGGTGGACGATCTCCTCCCGCACCTCCTTGTAGTGGCCGTACGACGTGCCGCAGTGGATGAGCGGGAAGTAGCCCACCTCGTAGGCCGCCGCGAAGTTCCGCATCGCCACCCCGGCCTGTGCCGCCGCGTTCGAGGTGGCAGACGCGTAGTAGTTCCACGCCGTGCACGACGTCTGGTCGGTCGGGTCGTCGTAGTCGAAGCCGAGCTTGCGGTTGAGCCAGAAGATCGCCGTCGAGTAGCCGGGGATGTGGCCGCATTGACCGCACGACTTGTGATGCCAGGTCATCTCGACGGGGATCTTCTTCGTCCTCCCGTATTTCGTCATGACTTCGACGTAGGGCTCGGGCACGCGCTGGACGATGAGCTCACCGGCGTCTTCGAGCTCGAAGAGCCGCTCCCGGATGTCCTCGGTCGGCGCATCCGCCGGGTCCGGCTTCGGCTTGACCCTGAGCGACTCGATCGGAATGATGCTCATCCGCCGTCCCTTCGTCGGTTCATATGTCGTATCCCGCCTCCTCGAGCGTCTCTTCCATGACGTCGAGGATGATCATGTGAAGGCCCTCGTCGACCTCGGCGATCATGTCCATGACCCCGGTGTAGTGCCATACGAGGTAGAGCTCGGTGAGGGTCTTGTCCGAGACCTGCCAGCTCATCGATGTGGTGTGGAGGGTCTCGGGGGGTAGCGCCCTCCGCCACAGGTCGAGCTTCGCGGACACCTCGGTGACCCCGGGTCCCCAGTCGGGAAAGGCATCGGCCTGGAGCATGTCCGGAGAGACCTGGGTGCCTGTCGTCATGATCTTGTAGACGATGCGGCTGTAGCCCTCGAGCGCCTCCTTCGACGATGCCAGCCCGTTGCTGACAGCCACCTCGCGCAGGAGGGTGATGATCCCGCCGGGTGAGTTCTGGCGGGGGCAGCGGTTGCACGAGAAGCATTGGGAGCAGTTCCAGACGTCGTCGTTCATCTGCTCGTAGATCAGCTCGACGTCCTCCCGACCCACGGCCTGGGTGATCTTGCGGGGGGAGAAGTCGTAGAACCTCGCAGACGGGCAGGCAGCTACGCAGATGCCGCACTCGTAGCACCCGTACATGTAGTCCGGGAACCGGGGGTCGGCTTTCACCTCCTCCCAGAGGCGGAGCTTCTCTTCGTACGGCACGTCGGTGTAATGCTCCGGAGACAGCGTCGCCCCCGCGTTCGCCGTGAACGTGATCGGGGGCGCGGCAACCGACATCAGAAGCTGATCACTGCGTCGGCGCGAGCCGCCATGTCGTTGAAGGCGGCGCCGCCGATCATCTCGACGCCCTCGATGAGGTCATCCATCTGCAGGTCGACGAGATCGAGCGACGGCTGGCACACGAGGAACCGAACCCCGATGTCCTGCGCCTGCTTGATGAAGCTCTGGAGAGGAGCGCCGCCGTCCTTCGCAGTCAGCGTGTCCCCGGTGCCCTTCCTCAGCAGCGTGGGGCCGTGCATCGTGAAGTAGATGGCGACCTCCATGTCCATCGCCGCCGCCGCCGTCGCCAGGTAGAACGGCGTCGCCGACTTGGACGGCTCGTCGTCGCCGTGGGTCTGGACGTAGAGGATGAAGGGGTCCTCATCCATGGTGCTTCCCTTCGCCGATCCTCAGACGAACAATGCCACATCGGCCTCGGCTGCGAAGTCGAGGAATGCGGTCGCCCCGAGACACGAGGCTCCCTCGATGATCTCGTCCTGCTTGACGTTCATGACGCCCATCGTCGTGGCGCATGCGTAGAACGTGACGTCGGACTCGAGACAGGTCTCGAACAACTCCTCGAAGTCGGGGATGTTCGACTTCTTCATCCAGCGCTTCATGAACCACGTCGACACCCGCTGCATCCCCGGCAGCATGCCGACGATCGTCGGCACCTTGACCGGGACGCCTTCGAACGGCGGCGGCGCCGCGGCGTTGCCCACGGCCGCGACCTGGAGGTGCTTGCGGCGCTTCGCGTTGACGATGTCGAGCCCATAGAACGTGCAGAACACCCTGGCATCCCAGCCGAGGGCGCCGGCCGTCGACGCCATGATGAGGATCGGGTAGACCTCGTCGAGCCCGCCTTTCGACGCGACGAGCGCCAGCTTCTTCTGCTCGGGGACCGCTTCGGCCCCTGGTGTCACGGCCTCGACGGCCGTGAGGACCGGGTCTCCAGATTGTGCCGTCATCAGAATCCCTTTCCGCTACTTGGTTCGCCGGAACCAGAACAGGAACTTGTCGTCCTCGGTCGCCTGGGCCACCATCTCGTGACCCGTCTGCCGGACCCACGCCTCCATGTCGGGCGGGGCGCCGGGATCGGTGGCGATCATGTGCAGGACCTGCCCGACCTCGATCGTCTTGATCGCTTTCGACGTCTTGACGACCGGGATGGGGCACAGAAGGCCCGAGCAGTCGAGGACCTGATCGGCCTGGACGTCTGTCGTCACAGCCGGCCTCCCTCCTCGGCGCATCGGGTTGCGCCGGATTGCCGTCAGATATTCGTGTACGCAGATATGCGAATATCTGTTGGTCCCGGAGTATGCAACGGCGGCGCATGGTTCGTCAAACACTTCGGCCGGCGAGCTCGGCGCGGCGGTCTGCGGAGAGGCGGCGTCGCTTTCTCTGCCGGAGGACATATGGCATAGTGCATGCATGGCGACGACGAGGGAGGAGCTCCTCCAGCTCCACGCCAGCGTGTGCAAAGGGCTCGCAGATGCGAAGCGTCTCCTCATCATCAACGCGCTCCGTGATGGCGAGCTCTCGGTAGGAGAGATCTGCGAGAACCTCGGTCTCCCCCAAGCGAACGTCTCCCAGCATCTCGCCGTGCTGCGCGACAAGGGCCTCGTCCGTCCTCGCCGCAACGGACAGTTCGTCTACTACTCGCTCTCGTCGCGGAAGATCATCGAGGCGATGGACCTCCTCCGCGAGGTGATGGCCGAACAGCTCGTCGTCGGCACCCCGCCCGGCTAGCGACACGCACCCCGGCACCGCAGCCTGCGCAGTCGCGCCGCGCCCTCAGCCGTCGCGGATGTGGGTGTAGGCGAGAGGGAAGAGGGCGTAGAACATGGCGGCGTCGAGCAGCTTGGCGAGGTCAACCTGATCCTGCGGCGTGTGGGCGTACCGCTCCTCCATCGGCCCGAACCCCAGTGTGGGGATCCCGGCGACGCCCGCGGAGTACGTTCCGTTGGTGCTGAATTGCCACACCTCGACGGGAGGCGGCTCCCCCCACAGCGCGGCGCACGTGAGTCGGCCGGCGGCGACGAGGGGGTCGTCCTCGGCGAGGAGCCACCCCGGGAAGAACGCGGGGCCGGAAAGCTCCACGCCGGTCCACGACGAGATCGTCTGGACGGGAATCGTGGCCGTCGCTCCGAGGGGCTCGACCGCGGCGGCGATGCCGGCGAGGACGCTCTCCGCCGTCTCCCCGGGGGTGAGGCGGCGGTCGATCGTCGCCTCACACCAGCTGGGAACGGTGTTGGGGGTTCGTGGCGAGGCGATCATCGTCACGACCTGGGTGCCACCGCCGAGGACCGGGTCGTCGGGCAACGAAGGCGTCATCGCCTCGAGGGCGTCGAGCACGGGACGCATCGCCAGGATCGCGTTCTCGCCGAGCTCCGGCGTGCTCGCATGCGCTGCGGTGCCGCGCACCCGGACCTTCACCTCGCATCTCCCCCGGTGCCCCCGGCGCAGCGTGAGGTCGGTGGCCTCGGCGATGAGCACGGCGTCGGGAACGGCGAAGCCGTCGACCTCGACGAGGTTCCGCATGGCGAAGCCCTCGGCGTCCTCCTCGAGCGTGGAGCCCTGGACGACGATCGTGCACTCCCCCGCCAGGCTCAGCTCCGCGGCCAGCCGGGCGCCGTAGACGATGGCGGCGACGCCGCCCTTGCAGTCGGCGGCGCCCAGCCCGTACATCCGCCCCCCGTCGACGGTCGGTTGCAGCGGCGGATGGGGCCACTCGTCCTCGTCGGCGATCTCGTTGTGGTCGAGGTGGGCGTCGTAGAGCACCCGGTGGCGGCCGTCGCCCACCGTGGCGAGGGCGTCCCCGGCGCTGCTGGCGCGCACGTCGGAGAGCCCGCTCGCTTCCATCTCGGCGAGGGTGTGCTCGACGGCGGGACCTTCCTCGCCCGTGTAGCTGCGGCGCTCGATGAGGCCGGCGAGGAAGTCGATCTGGGCCTGCGCCACCCCCGGGGCCGCTGCTCGCACCCGCGCTGCCGCCTCGGCCAGCGGGGGCGGGACGACGAGGTCGTCCGCCCCCGGCACCGCCGTCACGTCGCTCCACTCATCGTGAGCGCCATGAGCGCCTTCTGGACGTGGAGGCGGTTCTCCGCCTGGCGATAGATCACCGACTGCGGGCCGTCGATCACGTCGTCGTCGGCTTCGTGGCCGCGGTCGACCGGCATACAGTGCATGTACGCGGCATGCGGCTTCGCCAGACTCATCCGCGCCGCGGTGGCGCGCCACGACCGGTTGTCGGCCGCCATGGCCTCCACCTCGGCCGGGTCCTCGGTGACCATGATCGGCCCCCACGATTTCGGGTACACGAAGTCGGCGTCCTCGAACGCGGCGTCCATGTCGTGGACCTCTTCGAGGGCGACCCCGGCGGCGGTGGCGTTGGCTCTCGCCGTCTCCATGACCTCCGGCATCAGGTGGTAGCCCTCCGGGTACGCCAGCGTCACGTCCACGCCGAACCGGGGCATGAGCATGACGAGCGACTGGGGGACGCTGAGCGGCCGCACGTACTTGGGGGCGTAGGTCCAGGAAACGACGAACTTGCGCCCGCGCAGGTCGCGGCCGAACAGCTCGCGCAGCGACATGAGGTCGGCCATCGCCTGGCAGGGATGGTCGACGTCGTCCTGCATGCTGATGACCGGAGCGGCGGCGTGCTCCGCCATCTCGTACAGGTACCGCTGCCCGATGGCGGTTCGCGAATCGCGCACTGCGATGCCGTCGCCGTAGCTGCTCAGCACCATCCCGGTGTCCTTGGCGTTCTCCCCGTGGTCGATCTGCGTCGCCTTCGGCGTCAAGAAGATCGCGTGACCCCCGAGCTGGGTCATCCCCGTCTCGAACGAGTTCCGCGTCCGGGTGCTCTCCTCGAAGAACAGCATATAGAGCGTCTTCGCCTGCAGAACGTGGTCGTGGGCGACGCCGTCGCCGTGGTCCTGTTTGAGACGGATCGCGAGGTCGAGGACGGACTCGAGCTCGTCCGTCGACCAGTCCTGGGTGGAGATGAAGTCCTTCTGGAAGAGCGTCGTGTTCACGGCGTCAACCTCGCATCGAGCACACTCGGGGCCGTCCCGGCGACGGCGCGGCCGCCACAACCTAGTGCCGCCGGACGGGCCCACGGCAGGCCCGATCGTCGCGCAGAGCCGCAGATCGACCGGCGGGGATTGCGCACCCTATCCTCGCGCCATGCTCCAGCCCATCGACCCCGATCGCGTCGGGCGATGAGCGACCCTCGCCTGGACGTCTCCAACGGGTGCCGGGTCCTCGGCGCCGCAGACCAGGGAGACTTCATCTGGGGCCATGTGTCGCTCCGGGACGCCGACGGCCGCGGCACCTGGATGAAGGCAGCGACATGGGGCTTCGAGGAGGTCGGACCCGATCGGGTGATCCTCATCGACGACGACGGCGAGGTGCTCGACGGTGACGGCCGGCGCCACATCGAGTTCCCCATCCACACCGAGATCCTCGCCGCCCGCCCGGACGTCGGCAGCGTCGTCCACACCCATGCACCGCACGCGGTGGCGCTCGCCGCCACCGGTGCTTTGCTGCGTCCGATCTCCCACGAGGGAACCCTGTTCGTGCCGCCCGACATCGCTCGGTTCACCGAGACCGGCGACCTCATCATGACCCGCGCCCTGGGCCGTTCCGTCGCCGCCTGCATCGGGGACCGGAACGCGCTGCTTCTCGTGAATCACGGCATCGTCACGGTCGGCGTCGACGTCGCCAGATCCGTGATGACGGCGCTCCTCCTCGACCGGGCATGCGCGATGCAGCTGCGGGCGATGGCCGCGGGCGAGATGACCCACTGGTCGAGCGATGCCGAGGCCCTCTCCAAACGCGGCCGCTGCTATTCCGATGCGCTGCTCGACCAGGCATGGGAGTACCTGGTGCGCGGGCTCGGAGCGTGACGCGAGCGGCTGCGAGCCTCAGACCTGGCCCCAGGCCGCCAGGAGCTCGTTGGTGCGCTCTCGCAGCCCGGTGGCCCGGGTCAGGTGCTCGCCCAGGATCTGACGGGCCCGAGGCGCGTCCCCTTGGGTGATGGCGTCGGTGATCGCGAGATGCTCGCCGATCGTTCGCGCGTGAGCTTCATGCTCGTCCTCCTCGAGAGCGCGAACCGTCGCCATCGACAGCGGCCCCCGAAACGACAAGGCCAGCAGCTCGGCTGCGGCGTTGTGGGACGCCCGCGCCAATTCACTGTGGAACTCACGCGACAGCTCGGCGTCGAAGCTGCCGTCGTCAAGCGCTGCGGATGCCTCAGCACACAGCTCGCGCAGGGCGGTGATGTCGCCTTCGGTCGCTCGACCCGCCGCGAGCGTCACCGTGCTCAGCTCGATCATGAGCCGCGCCTCTGCGATGTCGTCGGGACTGATCGCGGAGAGCATGAGCATGTCCGCCAGGCCCTGGCGGACGACATCAGGGCTTGGCGACGTCACGAACGTTCCACCGCTCGCACCGACCCGGATCTCCGCCAGGCCCATCGCCTCGAGAACGCGAAGCGCATCCCGCACGGTGACCCGGCTCACCTCGAACTGCTCGGCGAGCTCTCGCTCTGACGGAAGTCGCTCTCCGACCTTCAAGGTGCCGTCGGCGATGGCAACACGGATCTGGGCCACGATGACGCTGGAGATCCTGCCCGACCGGATCGGTGAGAACATTGTGTGGTCCGCCGCCATGGTGCAACGTTAGACCATTGCTACCGGACCCCCGGGGCTTGGAGATCCGGCGCCGGTCGTCGCAGCATCGCCGATGCCACGAGGTAGAGAGCGGGGAACACGAAGGCGGCGATGACGAAGGTCGCCGGAATCCCGACGATCTCCGCACCGAGCCCGCCCAGTGCCGGCCCGACGAGCTTCCCCACGTCGAGCCCTGCGAGATAGACACTCGACGCGGCTCCACGCCCCGCATCGGAGGCGGTGGACTCGTCGAGGACGAGCGCAGCGGTCGCAACGCGCAGAAGCCCGCGGGCGAGCCCGATGCCGCCCCACGCAACGGCGACCACGAGGAAGGTCGACGTCGAGCCGAGCAAGGCGATGGCGGTGCCGCTCACGACGACCGCCGGGGTGAGCACCTTCCGGTACGAGAGCCTGGCGAACACGGGAGCGGACACGAACCGCACGAGGGCCGCAACCAGCCCGTGGATGCCGAACGCGAAGCCGATCTGGCTCAACGTCAGACCCACGTCGAGCCCGTGGAGCGGGAAGAACGTCAGCACGACCCCGCTGACGAGGTTGATATAGAGGGTGACGACGAAACCGAGCCATACCCAGCGCGGAACGCGGCGGAAGGACGCGAGCCGGCCCGCTCCGGTTGCGGGTTCCGGAGCGGCCGCAACGACGACGGCCGTGCGGCGGAGAGCGACGAAGAGCACCATTGCGGCCACCGCGGCGACACCCGCCACCAGGACGAACGCCTCACCCACGCCGAAGACGTCGGCGACCGGACCCCCGACGAAGCCGGCACAGGCATAGCCGAGCCCCAGACTCCCCGTGTAGAGACCCATGAGCGTGCCAGCGGCAACCCCGGGCGGCTGTCTCTCCATCACCGCCGCCATGAGGGCCGTCGTCCCGAACGCGAAGGCGGCACCGTTGACGCCGACGAGCAGCGCGACGAATACCGGAGCCCCCGTCGTCGGGATGAGGACGAACGCCATCGCCGACGCGAGAGCAGCCCCCGCCACCAACACCGGACCCCGCTGCGATGCGTATGCGGCTCCCGCCCACAGCCTCGTGACGAGCGACGCGGCGCCGTAGACCGCAACGAGGCCCCCGATGAGACCCACGTGGATCGCTCGCGACTCGAGATACGGAGAGATGAGGAACGCAAAGGTCCCCTCACCGAGGGTGAGGACGGCGGCTGCGGTGAACACCGGCCACAGCGAGCCGAGGCCCGCCCGCTCGCCCTCGGGCGAGCCCGTCACCTCTGGTCGACGGCCCTCGCCGTCCGAGTCAGGTGGGCACGGAGGATGTCCGCCGCGTTCTCCGCCTCGCCGGAGCGCACGGCGGCGACGATTCGGCGATGCTCTTCCCACCCCTGGACGCCCATCCCCGGATCCGCTGAGTACGCAGTCTCGAGCGAGGCCAGGAGCGGATCGCGGACGGTCTCCGCGAGCAGGGCGAGGGCGTCGTTGTGGGTGCACGCGGTGAGGGCAGAGTGGAAGGCAGCGGAGAGCTCGAGCGTCGGTTGGCCCGCGGCGAGCGCAGCGTCGGCCTCGTCGCACAGGGCATCGAGCACCTCGAGGTCGCGCTTGGTCGCCCGGGCGACTACCAGCGGTAGCGAGCCGACCTCGATGAGCAGCCGGGTCTCGGTCACGTCGCCGGGGTCGAGATCCGAGAGCATCATCATGTCGGTGAGCCGCTCTCCGAATTGACCGGCATCCGGGGCGCGAACGTAGGCCCCGCCGCGAGCTCCGACTCGGATCTCGATGAGGCCGTTCGCCTCCAGGATGCGCAGTGCGTCCCGCACGGTCACCCTGCTGACGCCGAATTGCTCCGTGAGCTCTCGCTCCGAGGGCAGGCGGTCGCCCGGAGTCAACGCGCCCGAGTGGAGCGCGGCGCGGATCTGGGTGACGATCTCTTCCGAGATCCGGCCGGTCGAGACCGGAGCGAAAGAGAGCCTCGATTCGGCCATGCAGACCCCCCGACACCCAACGGTATGATGGTTAGACAATATGGTACCGTCCCGCCGCCGGCAACCGAGGAGAGCACCACGATGGCGAAAGGCCGAGTCTTCCTGAGAGGGATCGAATCCCAGAAATACGCGCTCGGATCCGTCCGGCGGGGGCAGCTGGACGCCCCCCGGGTGCGCGACGACAGCGTCGTCGTCGACGACGCCAGCGTCGGCCACTCCGGGGACTCGAAGGACACGCGAACGTGGTGGAGGATCGGACCCGGCGACGACCCATTCCTCACCCAGACCCTGCAGGTCCACTTCGTCGAGTTGCCCCCGCACACCGCCAACACCGGCCACGGCCACCAGAACGAGGCCGCGTTCTACATCCTCGAGGGAAGCGGGTACGAGATCCACGACGGCAAGCGGTACGAGTGGGAAGAGGGCGACCTCGTGATCGTTCACACCGACTCGGTCCACCGCCACTTCAACGACTCCGACGAGAAGGCCAAAGCGCTGGTCTTCAAGGCGAAGTCGATGTGGATGTTCCTGGGCCTCCTCCAGCAGGGCAGGCGGGGGCCCGTCGCCGACGAGGACCGCTACGGGCCGAGAGTCGACTGGTCCCAGGTGTGGACGCCGGGTGTCGAGGACCGCATCAAGGTGGTCAAGCCGTCGGACACCAAGTGGGAGACCACCGCGGACGGCATGGTGAGGGTGATCGTCGGGCCGCAACGCGACGACGTTCGCCTCTTCTCGGTCGATGCGTACGAGCAGGAGATCCCCGCCGGGAGCCGCTCGGCGAAGCACTGGCACATGGCCGACGAGGTTCTCTACATCCTCGAAGGCGACGGCTACAGCCTCCACTGGGAGGTCGAGGCCGAGATCGACGACCGCTACTACGCCCGGATCGCCAACGAACCCACGCGCCACGAGTTCACGACGGGCGACACCGTGTACGTGCCGCACAACACGATCCACCAGCACTTCAGCACGGGCGAAGGCGCGGTGAAGCTCCTGTCGCTGCAGAACCGCGTCTTCCGGCACCTCGGATACGACAACGTGGCCCACCTCGAGCCTGCTCCGGAATACCAGAGCTGACACGCAGCGCAAAGGAGGGCACGATGGCGGACGATCGCTTCGAGACGGGCATGGCGGTGCGCCGTGAGGTGCTGGGGAACGCCCACGTCGACAAGGCGTTGGGCGACGGCGACGGCATCGACGCCGACTTCCAGCGCTTCATCACCGAGGCCGCCTGGGGCTCGGTGTGGAGCCGGCCCGGACTCGACCGGCGGACGAGGAGCCTGGTCACGATTGCGATCCTGGCCGCCCTCGGACGCGACGAGCTCGACATCCACCTGCGGGCGTCGCGCAACACCGGCGCGGACACGTCAGAGATCGTCGAGACGCTCCTCCATGTCGCCGTCTACGCTGGCGTACCTGCGGCTCACACCGCCATGGTGCGAGCGAAGAGGATCCTCGGCGATGCATGAGAGCTACCTGCCCCGCGACGACGACCATCCCCCGTTTCTCTATGCCGACTACCGCTCGACCGTGAAGCGGTCCCCGGAGATGTCGCCGGTTGCCATCGTGCAGACGTTGAGCGAGGTCACGGGCCCCGGACCTGCGGTCTCCGAGCTCACGACCGAAGATGCCGACCTGACCACCAACGCCGGCACCGGCGGCGAGGCGATCGGGGAGCGGATCATCGTCACCGGCCGCGTCATCGACGAGAACGAGGAACCGGTGCCCGACACGATCATCGAGGTGTGGCAGGCCAATTCGGCGGGACGGTACATCCACCAGCGCGACGACCACCCCGCCCCGCTCGACCCCAACTTCATCGGCGTCGGCATCACCAAGACCGGGCCGGACGGCGAGTACCGCTTCACCTCGATCCGCCCCGGCGCCTACCCGTGGAAGAACCACCCGAACGCGTGGCGACCGCCGCACATCCACTTCTCCCTCATGGGCCCCGCGCTCGCCACCCGTCTCATCACCCAGATGTACTTCCCCGGCGATCCGCTCCACGCCCTCGACCCCATCTTCAACTCGGTGCCGGCTCCGGCACGTGAGCGGCTCGTCGCCGAGTACGACCACGACGTCACGATCGAGAACTGGGCGCTCGGCTACCGATGGGACATCGTCTTGCGCGGGAAATCGGCCACCCCCTTCGAGGAGGTCGCTCCGTGACCGCGCGCGGCCAGACCCCGTCCCAGACCGTCGGGCCCTTCTTCCACGACGGCCTCGTCCGTGAAGGGGAAAACGTGCTCTCCCGTCCCGACGCCGAGGGGCGCATTCGCATCGAGGGCGTCGTCCTCGACGGGGACCGCAACCCGATCGAGGATGCGCTCATCGAGATCTGGCAAGCCAACGGTCACGGCCGCTACCGGCATCCTTCCGACGTGCGGGACGTGCCCCTCGTCGACGGATTCACCGGCTTTGGGCGCACGCCCACAGATCCTGCCACGGGCGGCTATTGGTTCGAGACCGTCAAGCCGGGGCCCGTCCCCGATGCCGAAGGCGAGATGCAAGCGCCCCACATCAGCGTGATCGTCTCCGCCCGGGGCATGCTCAAGCACTCGTTCACGAGGATCTACTTCGCCGACGACGACGCCATCGCGAGCGACCCCGTCCTGGCGACGGTGCCCGAGGCCCGGCGCTCGACGCTGCTCGCGACCCCCGCCGCGGGCGGCTCGGTCCGCACGTATCGATTCGACATCCGGTTCGGCGGCAGCGACGAGACGGTCTTCTTCGACGTCTGATGGAGCTCCTCTCGCTGCGGGACGCAGTTGCCCGTCACGTCCACGACGGCGACACCGTGGCGATGGAGGGCTTCACCCATCTCATCCCCTTCGCCGCGGGCCACGAGCTCATACGCCAGCACCGGCGGGACCTGACCCTGATCCGAATGACCCCCGACATCATCTACGACCAGCTCATCGGGGCGGGATGTGCCCGCAAGCTCGTCTTCTCGTGGGGGGGAAACCCCGGTGTCGGCTCGCTCCACCGGCTCCGCGACGCCGTCGAGCACGGCTGGCCGGGGTCGATCGAGATCGAGGAGCACAGCCACGCCGCGATGGCGAGCGCGTACGCGGCAGGGGCGGCCGGCCTGCCCATCGCGCTGCTCAAGGGCTATCACGGCACGGACCTCGTCGAGCACAACCCGAACATCCGCTTCGTCGAGGATCCGTTCACGGGGCAGCGTCTCGCTGCGGTGCCCGCACTCCGTCCGGACGTCGCCGTCATCCACGCCCAGCGAGCCGACGAGGATGGCAACGTGCTCATCGAGGGGATCGTCGGCGTCCAGAAGGAGTCCGTCCTGAGTGCGTCCCGGGCGGTGGTGACGGTCGAGGAGGTCGTCGCCGACCTCGCCGCCCCCAGCCCCAACTCGGTCGTGCTCCCCGGCTGGACGATCGACGCCGTCGCCGTCGTCCCGGGCGGGTCCCACCCCTCCTATACCCACGGCTACAGCGATCGTGACAACGCCTTCTACAAGGCATGGGATGCCATCTCGAGAGACCGGGACACCTTTCAGCAGTGGATCCGGGACAACGTCTTGGACGGGGAGAGTCCGTGAGCGACCACACGGCGCAGGAGATGATGGTCGTCGCCGCAGCGAGGGCCCTCCACAACGACGACGTGTGTTTCGTCGGGATCGGGGCACCGTCGGCCGCATGCAACCTGGCGCGGGTGACCCACGCTCCCGACATCACCCTCGTCTACGAGTCGGGCACGATCGGCACGAGGCCGACGGTGCTCCCCCTGTCGATCGGCGACGGCGAGCTCTGCGACACGGCGCTGACGACCGTGTCGGTTCCCGAGATGTTCCAGTACTGGCTCCAGGGAGGACGCATCTCGATCGGGTTCCTCGGCGCCGCCCAGATCGACCGCTTCGGCAACATCAACACGACCGTGATCGGTGGCTACGCCGCGCCGCGGGTGCGTCTGCCCGGCGGAGGCGGCGCGCCCGAGATCGCCAGCCACTCCGAGAAGGTCTACGTCATCGCCAACCACTCGACACGGACGATGGTCGAGCAGATCGACTTCGTGACCTCGCTCGGTTTCGGCAGGGACGGCAACGGCCGCCGCCGGCATGGCCTGAAGACGCAAGGACCCGCGCTCGTCATCACCGATCTGTGCCTCATGGAACCCGGGGCGGATCACGAGCTCGAGGTCACTTCGCTCCATCCCGGCGTCACGACCGACCGGGTGCGCGCCGCCACCGGATGGGACATCCGCATCGTGCCCGAGCCGGCGCGCACACCCACCCCGACCGTCGACGAGCTCACCGCCCTCCGCCACCTCTACGCTGCCACCGATCGAGCCCATGGAGGCGACGCATGAGCCACCCCGCCCGCCCCGTCACCGGGGATCGCCGCCCGAGGCGGGCCGGCGGATCGGACCCTTCGCCGCAGGTGGTCCCGGGAACGCATCATGACTGACCTCGCCGGGCACGCCTTCTCCACCCCTCGGATGCGGCGGATCTTCTCCGGGACCACCCAGGTGCAGCGGATGCTCGATTTCGAGGCAGCGCTGGCTCGCGCCCAGGCCACCGTCGGGCTCATCCCGACCGAAGCCGCCCACACCATCTCGAATGCATGCCGCGCCGAGGAACTCGACCCCGACGCGGTGCTGGCGGAGGGAGCCGATGCCGGGACACCCCTCATCCCGCTCGTGCGCGCCCTCGCCCGGGCCTGCGGCGACGCCGGTCGCTACGTGCACCACGGTGCCACCACCCAGGATGTGATCGACACCGGGCTCATGCTGCAGGCGCGCGACGGCCTCGACGCCATCACGACCGACCTTCTCGGCGCCGCCGGCACGTGCGCAACGCTTGCCACGCGCCACCGCGACGACGTGATGGTGGCGCGCACCCTGCTCCAGCACGCGAACCCCATCACGTTCGGGCTCAAGGCTGCACAGTGGCTGGCAGCGCTCGACGACGGGGTACGGCGACTTCGCCGGGTGCGGGACGAAGAGATCGCCCTCCAATTCGGCGGCGCCGCAGGAACCCTCGCGTCCCTCGGCGATCACGGCGACACCGTCGCCGGCCTCCTCGCCGAAGAGCTCGGTCTGCCGTCGGCTCCGCTCCCGTGGCACACGAGGCGCGATCGGGTCGCCGCCGTCGTTGCTGCGCTCGGCATCACCGCCGGCGCTCTGGCCAAGATCGCGACCGACGTCGTCCTGCTCGCCCAGCCCGAGGTCGCAGAGGTCTCGGTGCAGGGCCGGGTCGGGGGATCGTCGGCGTTGCCTCACAAGCAGAACCCGACCGATGCGGTCATGGCCGCCGCCGCGGCCCGCCTCGCCTCGGCCCAGGTGGGCGTCGTCATCGCGGCGATGTCCCACGAGCACGAACGCGCCGCCGGCTCGTGGCAGGCAGAGTGGGCTGTCGTTCCGGCGGTCTTCCACCACACCGCCGCCGCGGCGAGCCGGGTCCGCTCGTTGCTGGAGTCCCTCGAGGTCGACACCGTGAGGATGCGGGCGAACCTCGAGGTGACCGGCGACGTGGTGATGGCGGAGTCGCTCGCCGCAGCGCTGGCGGCCCGCATCGGGCCCCAGCCCGCCCGGGAACTGGTGAAGACGCTCGCGGTCCGAGCGGCCCGGCACGGTGCCGGCTTGCGCGCCGAGGCCGAGGCCGACGACCGAGTCTCGCGCCACCTCTCGGCCGGCGACCTGGACCGCGCCTTCGATCCTGCCGCGTACCTGGGCAGCGTCTTCCCCTTCATCGACCGTGCGCTCGCCGCCCACGCCGATCTCGCAGACTCCGGGTGATGCCGCATTTCGATCGCCCCCCGCGGATCCACTACCGCACGGCGGGCCGGGCCGGCGGCGATCTGCTCGTCCTCTCCAACTCGTTGGGAACCGACGTGTCGGTGTGGCGAGATCAGATGGACGTCCTCGTCGCGCGACATCGCGTATTGCGTTACGACACGAGAGGCCACGGCGACAGTGCCGCGAACGACGAGCCCGTCTCGATCTCCGACCTCGGCGAGGACGTCCTCGCCCTCGCCGACGTCATGGAAGGCAAGCGTTTCACGTTCTGCGGGCTCTCGATGGGCGGCCTCATCGGGCTGTGGCTCGCCGTCCACCATCCGGGCCGGCTCCGGGCCGTCGTCGTGTGCAACACCGCGGCGAAGATCGGCACCGCAGAGCTCTGGGACGCTCGCATCCGCGCCGTCCGCGACGGGGGCATGGCTGCGATCCGCGACCCGGTCGTCGCCCGGTTCTTCACGGACCGCTTCCCGGACGAGCGACCCGAGATCTTCGCCGAGTTCGCCGCCATGCTCGAAGCGACAAGGTCCGCCGGCTACGTCCGTTGCTGCGAGGCGATACGCGACACCGACCTCCGTGCGGAGGTGGGCCGGATCGCCGTCCCGGTTCTCGTCGTCGCGGGGGCCGAGGACGCCGCAACGCCGCCGGGACAGGCACGGTGGCTTCACGACAACATCCCGGGCAGCGAGCTCGCGGTCATCGATGGCGCGGCTCACCTGTCCAACGTGGAGCGGCCCGCTGAGTTCAACGCTGCGGTCACCGAGTTCCTGGGGCGGGTGTGAGCGCTCGTTCGGGTCCGCTGCTCGAACGAGCCCGGATGAGCCGGCCCGGTAGAGTCGAGCCGTGACCGAACCACCCGGATCGTGGGCATCCGCCGAGTACGCCGCGGCGTGGGCCGATGACGACGTGCTCTCCGATCTTCTCGCGCTTGCGCGCCGGATCACGGCGGCTCTCGTTGCCGATGCCGGCATCGACGTGTCGACCGTCGTCGACCTCGGCTCCGGTCCCGGGTCCTACATCGAGGTGATCCTGGACGTCATACCGGAGGCGACCGCAGTATGGGTGGACGGCTCGGAGGCGATGCTCGAGATCGCTCGGCGGGAGCTGGCCCGCTTCGCGGGCAGGGTCGAATTCCGGCTCGGAGATGCCTCGGATCCGGTCCGGCTCGACCTGCCCGAAGCCGAGCTGATCACGACGTCGCGGCTGGTACACCACTTCGATGAGGCGACCATCAAAGATCTCTACGCCTGGGCGCACCAGACGCTCGTACCGGGCGGCTTCTTCTTCAACCTCGACCACTTCGGTGCCGCGCCCGGGTGGGAACAGCGGCTGCGCTCCATCCGACCCGCGTTCGTCGGGGAGCGCAAGCGAGACCTCCCACCGCACCGCCACGACTACCCCCTACGGGAGGTATCGGAGCACCTCGCCTGGCTGGAGGAAGCCGGGTTCGAACCGCCCGCTGTCGCCTGGAAGACCTTCTACACGGCGCTCATCGCGGCTCGCCGAGGCGGCTGACCATCTGACGATCGCGGCGCGCCACGCTCACGGCGCGGAGCCCGAAGTACAGCGCGATGAGCGCGATGGGGAGGATGCGGAACATCGCGGCGAGGCCGAACACCTCGGCGACCATCCCGGCGGCGATGGGGCCCACGATCTTGCCGACATCGAGTCCGCCCTGGACCACGGCCGCGGCGATCCCTGTCTCCTCATCCGTCCCCTCGACGGCATCGAACGCGTCGCTCGCCCCGGTCACGCGAAGCAGGCCGCGGGCGACCCCGATCACGGCGAAGAGCGCGATTTGCCACGCCAGCGACGACGCGAAGGTCGGGATGAGTGTCACCGAGAACACGGCGAGAAGCATGAGCGGGACGGTGAGTCCGGATGCCGGGACGCGACTGAACACCGCCCCGGACGCGAGTCGGACCGTAGCCCCGGCGAAGGAGCGAACACTCGAGATGACACCGACGTGGGTGAGGGTCAGGCCGGCGGCGAGCACGATGAGGGGCTGGAACGTGGAGGTGACACTCTGGATGATGTTGATGAACACCATCACGAGCGCCCCGCTCCACACCGCTGCCGGCAGGAGGCGCACCGCGCCCCAAGACAGCCTGGGCTTGTCGACCGGAGACTGCTGGAGGTCCGGCTCTCGGTCTGCGGCGCTGCGGATCGCGAGCGTGATGGCAACCGCCCCGAGCAGCGGGCCGGCGGCGAGGGCGAAGAACGCATTGCGGAAGCCGAACGTGTCGGCGAGGTATCCCCCCAGCGCCCCGGCGATGGTATGGCCGAGACCCGTGAATCCCGCATACCACCCCATCGCCGATGCGGTGCCGAGTCGACCCCGGGGTCGGGACACGACGAGCGCGGCCAGCAAGGTCGTCGTCGAGATCGACCAGCCCACTCCTCCGATTGCAAGCGCCACCGCCGCGGCCACCGGGTGACTCACCTGGGCCAGGATGAGGTAGCCGGATGCCGACAGGGTGGCTCCGGTGAGCACGAGAGCGCGTACCCGAGCGGCTGCGAACCGAGCGCCGGCGGGCAGTCTGGTGACGAGCGCGGCCGCGGCGAACGCGGCGACGACGAGGCCGATCGTGCCCGAGCCGAGCCCACGCTCTTCGGACAGGTATGGCGCCACGATGATCCTCATGGCCGACTCTGCGGCGGTGAAGAACACCAGCGCGGCGTAGACGGCGGCAACCCCCGCCCGGGATCCGTTGGAGCCTCGGGCCGGGTCGGCACCACCGGCCGGGTCGCCCCGGCGGTCAGCCATCGGCGGGCAGGAGCGTTGCCTCGCGCTCGTTGAACGTGATCGTGACGTCCGAGCCCGGCGGGATCGAAATGGACGGATTGCACCGGCAGCGGATCTCGATGCCACCGACCGCCACAACGTGGTCCACGGACTCGCCCAGGAACGCCCGGTTGGTCACCTGTCCGTTCCAGACACCGGCGCGAGCCGGGAATGTTCCCTTCTCGATCGCCACCTGCTCCGGTCGCACCGCGACCGTGACCGGATCACCCTTCGAATACGGGGCGGACGAGTTCGCGTACAGCGTGCCGGCCGATGTCTCCACGAGGAAGGTGTCTCCGGGCTCCTCGGCGGTGACCCGGCCGGGGAAGAAGTTCGAGGTGCCGATGAAATCGGCGACGAAGAGCGAAGACGGCGTTTCGTAGATCTGACGAGGCCTGCCGACCTGCTCGATCTTGCCGGCGTTCATGACCGCGACCGTGTTCGACATGGCGAGCGCCTCCACCTGGTCGTGGGTCACGTAGATCGCCGTGATGCCGAGGCGTCGCTGCAGGTCTTTCAGCTCGAAGCGCATCTCCTCCCGCAGCTTGGCGTCGAGGTTGGACAGTGGTTCGTCGAGCAACAGCAGCGGTGGCTCCATCACGAGGGCGCGGGCGAGGGCGAGGCGCTGCTGCTGGCCTCCGGAGAGGTCGGTGGCCTGGCGGTCGACGAGCTCTCCGAGCTGGACGACGCTGAGCACCCGCTCGACCTTCTCTCGGATCTCGGTGCGCGACATCTTCTGCTTCCGATCGGCGACCTGGAGCGGGAAGGCGACGTTCTGGAACACGTTCATGTGGGGCCAGATCGCGTACGACTGGAACACCATGCCGAGCCCGCGCTCATTGGCCTGCACGTTGATTCGGTCTTCGCTCGAGAAGAACGTCGTCCCTCGCACCGCGATGTGCCCGGAGTCGGGTTGCTCCAGCCCTGCGATGCACCGCAGCGTCGTCGTCTTGCCGCAGCCGCTCGGCCCGAGCAGCGTGAACATCGAGCCCTGCTCGATGGCGAAGGACACCCCTCCGACCGCTCGCACCACCCCTCCCTTACGGGCCTTGCCCTCGGTGAACGTCTTGACCAGATCACCCACCGCGAGCACCGGCTCGTCGCCGACAGGCAGGTCGCTCGTTTCCGCCACCGTCATCCCTCCTTGACTCCGACGCGGGCGCCGAGCTTCTTCGCGACCGCGACAAGCGCGACGAGCGCCACGACCATGACCACGCCGAGGGCCGCGAGCTCGGTGAACTGGCCGTTCTCCCATTGCTCCCAGATGATCACGCTCAGGACCTCGTTTCCGGGGGTGTACAGCAGGATCGAGCTGGAGAGCTCGCGCACCGACACCATGACGATGTAGATCCACCCGGCGATGAGGCCGGGCACCAGAAGCGGAAGGTTCACCTTGCGGAACGTCTTCCACCACGACGCCCCGCAAATCTGTGCCGACTCCTCCAGCTCACCACCGATCTGGTACATCGACGCGGACGAGTAGCGCATGCCGTAGGGCATGTAGCGGGTGAAGTACGCGATGAACAGGATCCAGATCGTCCCGAAGATGGGAACCGGCGCCCGCAGGTACACGAAGAGGAGGGCCACACCCATCACGAGCCCCGGGATCACGAGCGGCACCGTCGCCACGTTGTCGACGAGCCACCGACCCCGAGCCTTCGTCCGCACGACGATCCAGGAAGCGACGGCGGTCACCAGCATGACGGCCGTCGCCGAGCCGATGCCGAGGGCGAACGAGTTGCGCAGCGCCCGCAGCGCCTGGGGATTGTCGAAGGTGTAGCGGTAGTTCTCGAGGCTCGAGTTGGAGATCGACTCGAGCGAGGGCACCGAGTAGAACGGCTGGGTGGAGACGTAGAGGAGCACGAGGACCGGCATCGTCACGGCGATCAGGAAGTACGCCATGAGGAAGAGCTGCGCCGGCACCTTCCATCTACCCAGCTGGATCGGATGGGGCCGGAACCCCTTGCCGGTCACCGTCTGGAACCGCTTGCCGCGCCGCGACATCCGGGTGTGGAGGTACACGCCGACGGAGGTGATGAGCAGGAGCGACATGGCATACGCCCCCGCCTGGCCATATTCGGCCGGGAAGCCCTTGAGCGCACTCCAGATGCGGGAGGTGAAGACCCAGATGCCCGAGGGGATGCCGAGCAGGGCAGGCACCTCGAACGCCTCCAGCGCGCGGATCGCCATGATGAGGATGGAGGCGTAGAGCGCGGGGCGCACGAGCGGCAGCGTGACCCGGCGCATGATGGTCGGCAGCTTCGCTCCGCTCATGAGCGCCGACTCCTCCAGCGAGGGATCCATCGACCGGAACGCCGCGACCATGAGCAGGAAGATGAGCGGGGTCAGGTGGAGGCCCTCGACGAGGATCATCCCCTGGAGGGAGAAGATGTCGAACTTGGGCAGGAACGGCACCCGGTCGAAGATGAGGCGGTTGTAGATGCCGATGTTGGGACTCGCCAGGAAGATCCACGACACCGTGTGCAGGATCCCCGGAATGATGAGCGGCACGAGGGACGCGGCGAACATCAATCCCTTGAAGCGAAGATCCGTCCGCACCACGAGGTAGGCGAGCAACGTGCCCAGCGGCACCGCGAGCGCCGTCGAGCCCGCCGCGAAGATCAGCGAGTTCACCACCATCGGGGTGAGACCGACCGTGCTGTACGCCGAACGGAAGAACTCGAGCGTCAGAGACTGGCCGTTCCAGAACGTCCCCCAGACGAGGTACCCGACCGGGATGACCGCCATGTACGTGATGATGGCGATCACCACCGTGATGGTGAGGTTGCGTCCCGAGAAGATGCGGCGCAGCGAGACGCGCCGCAAGAACGGGACGGCTACCTGTGCTGATGCCTGGGCCACGGTCCTGCCTCCTCGACGACGGCACCGGGGTGCCGCTCAGGGCGCTGGGGCCTCCTCGTAGTCGACGTCGGCGGGAGCCGCATCAACGGCATAGTCCGTGCCCTCACCGACCTTGGTCTGGCTCGGATGACGCTCGATCATGTGCAGCCGCAGGTGGCGTAGCAAGCCGGTGTCCTGGACGGCGAGGTAGCGGGCCACCTCGTCGTCGCTGGTGTTGAAGTGCTGGTGCCACGCCCACACCGGCGGCGAGAACAGGCTGCCCTCCGACCAGTCGACGCGCTGCTCGGGCTCGCCCTCGTAGTTGACGATCGAGTACCCGGTGCCGCGCACGATGTAGATATAGGCCTCGGTCGTGTGTCGGTGACGGGTCGTGTGACCGCCGGGTGCGATCTCGCTGACGTGTGCCTGGATGATGTTGTTGTCGGCAAGGTGAAAGAAGCGGCCGTGGTTGTTGCGCCACGGCCTGTAGGGAAGCTCCATGGTGCGCAGATCGCCCGGGACGGCGAGCCCGGTCACCGGCGGGTACTGACGGTTGAACTCGTCCCGAGCCGCCATCTCGGACGCCGAGACGTTTCGCGCGTCGTTTGCGAGAACCTGATAATCCCACTCACCCATGAAATGTGCTCCTGTCTCAGAATCCAGGAGAACGTAGCACAGCCCCAGGTGAAGGTCTAACCATTTGACGAATGGCCGACGACGCCCTCAACGGTGAGCTGTCACCACGTCCACGAGGGCCGGTCGGCCTTGCTCCACGACCGTTCTCGTCGCCTCCGCGAGGCCCGAGGCGAGGTCGTCTCCGGCCTCGTAGGGACCCCAGGCGGCGACGCCGAGCGCCCGGGCGGCCGCCGCGAAGTCCGGGGCGGGCGCGGCGATGTCCATCCCGATCACGGCGTTCTCGACGGGAGTCCCCCGATGGACCGCCATGCGGATCTGGTGCTCCCAGTCGTTGTAGTAGGCACGGTTGTTGTCCATCACGATCAAGAGCGGGATGTCGTACTTCGCTGCGGTCCAGAGGGCACCGAGGTCGAACATGAGATCGCCGTCGGGCTGGATGGTGACGACGAGTCTGCCCGTACCGCGATGCCCCAGCGCGACGCCGAGGGCGATGCCGATCTGCGTCGCCGTCCCCAGGCTCCTCCCCGGGTGCCGGTAGGGCGCATCGAAATCCCACTGACGCAGCGCCGAGCCGTGGGCGGTGCCGGCGGCGAGGACCCAGTCGTGGCTCGCGACCGCCTCTCCCACCTCCGCGACGAGACGCGACGGAGCGACGGGGGTCTCGTCCCAGCGCTCGCGAACGGTCTCCTCCCAACCCGCGATCACCTCGGCGTGGACGGCAGCCAGCTCAGCCCGACGACGGCGCCGGCCCTCCTCCCCTTCGGTGTCGGCTCTCACGAGGCGGCGGCACGAGGCGGCGAGCAGCGGCAGCGCCACTCCCGTATCGGCGAGGATGGTGAGCGCGGCGGGGTACCGGTGCGCGAAGTCGTGGGACCAGGACGACAGGCCCAGATCACCGAACCCGAGCTCGACGATCGCAGCGCCTGCCGGGATCTGCGACGTGACGGACCGCGTCGTGGACTCGAGCAGCTGAGTCGGCTTGCCCTGGTCCTTGGTGTCGACGAACAGCACGAGATCGGCATCGGCCAGGACCGTCGAGCCCGTCACGTTCATCGGGTGCCGGGTGGGGAAGCTGAGACGCGCATTCGTGTCGACGACACCCGCCGGCAGCATCTCCGCGAGCGCGACGAGGGCATCGAAGGCTTCGGCGTCCCGGCCGGCATAGCCGGCGACGATGACCGGCCGCTCGCTGCGAACGAGGAGGTCGGCGAGATGGGCAAGCCCATCCGGATCCGGCGCCAGCCGCGACGGCGGCCGGGGCGGGTGCACCTCGATGCCGTGGGTCGGATCGAGGACGTCCTCCTGGAGGCCGGCGTCGAGCGCGACGTAGACCGGGCCCTGGGGCCCGGTGACTGCGATCTCGTAGGCGCGACGGATGGCATCCGGGACGGCGGCGACGGATGCCGGTTGGTCGTCCCACTTCGTGAAGTCGCGCACGGCGCTTCCCTGGACGTTGGCAGTGTGGATCCAGTCGATGTTGGGCCGGCGCCGGCTCGCGTCCTGGGGCCCCGAGCCGCCGAACACGACGATCGGAACCCGGTCCACGTACGCGTAGTAGATGCCGAGCGCGCCGTGGAGCAAGCCGACGAGATCGTGGAGGATGACGGCCATCGGGTCGCCGGTGGCCTTCGCGTATCCATGGGCAATGCCGACCGCGATCTTCTCGTGCTGGCACAGGATCATCTCGGGGTCGTTTCCCCCGTGGTTCACCAGTGAGTCGTGGAGACCGCGAAATGAAGAACCGGGGTTGAGCGCGACGTATGGGAAACCGCAGGCCTTGATCGCGTCGACCATGAGGTCGGACCCGAAACGCGCCTCGGGGCCCATGCTCGTCACCTCCTCGACGGCATCATCGCGATGCGACCGGGCGGACTGCAATCGGTCCGCCCGGTCGCGCTTCGCGTCATCTGATGTGGGCCGTTACTCCTGGACGTCGAGACCCGCGACGATCTGCTCGTAGAGCGTCTCCCACTTGTCTCGCTCCTCGTTGAGCGTCACGACGTCGACGCCGAGGATCGTGAATTCGCTGGAAATGCCGCCCTCCACCGTCTGATTCGCAGGCGTCCGGCCGCCCTCGACGAGCAACGGCTGGGCGTCGGTCAACATGAACTCGGCGAAGAGCAGCGCCGTGGCCGGCGCCCCGGTGTCGGCATGGACCCCGATCCCGTTCGGCCGGATCACGAGCGGCTGCACCGGCGGGTCCCACGCAATGGGCGCGCCCTTGCCGCTCTCGCGCACCACCCGGTGGTGATACGCGGACGTCACGATGTCGAACTCACCGGCGATCAGGAGCTGCGCCATCAGGGTGTGGCCGTCGATCACCTTCGAGGACGATGCCGCGGCCTGGCGGAAGAGGTCGACCGCCTCATCCTCGGTGAGCCCCTGCTGGGCGACGAAGTAGTCCTTGACCAGCGTCGCGAACCAGTCGAAATCACCGAGCTCCATGGCGAGCCGGCCCGAGTAGTTGGTGAAGACCTCTTCCCACGTGGTGGGAATCTCGTCGGCGCCGAGCAGATCCGTGTTCCACGCGGCCGTGAAGACGTTCATGTACACACCCGCCCACGTCGGGAACACCGCAGCCGGGACGATGTCGTCCGTGATCGGGCTGACGAGGGGCAACAGCAGCCCTTGGTCGTCGAGGACCGCCATCTCGGGTCCGTTGATGAGCACCACGTCCGCGCCGGCGAAGTTGGCGTCGGCCTCCTGCAGCGTGCGCTGGAGCACCGTCGAGGACGAGGCCCGGTAGAGATCGACGTCGAGGTCGGTCAGGTCCTCGAACGCCTCGATCACCGGGAGCGAGTCGTCCAGGTTGAGTGACGTGTAGAAGAGGATGCCCTCGTCCTCCTCTTGTGCGAGCTCGATGAGGCGCGTCCTGCGAGCGTCGGCGTCGAGACCGTCGAGACCGGTGTAGATCTCTTGCAGCCTCGCTCCGCCCGGGCTCTCCGGAGGCGGGGCCTCCGTCGTCGCCGGTGCCGCGGTGGTTGTGGTCTCGCCCGTGTCGGCCGCCGTCGTTCCCGGGGCCGCCGTCGTGGCCGGCGCCGCCGTCGTCGGCGCCGCCGTCGTCTCAGCCGTCGGCGGGTCGCTGCACGCCGCCGCCACCACGGCGAACGCGGCAAGGAGCACGAGGCTGGCTCGGAGTCGTCGTGCGTGTCTCAAGATCTTCCTCCCAGTCGTCGCCGCCCAAGGGACTAATGATCTAACCATTGGACACAGTTTGTCAACTAGAGTCGCCGAGATGCCCGATCGCGTCGAAACCGTGGGCCTCGTCGGTGTGGGCCGTATGGGCCGATGGATGGGGCACTACCTGGTCGAATCCGGCTGGGATCTCGTGGCCTACGACCCCGATCCGGAGGGCGTGCACACCCTCGTGGCGAGGGGCGCCGACGCGGCGCACGATGTGGGAGAGGTCGCCCGGCGGTCCGACCTCGTGCTGGTGGTCGTCGTCGACGACGAGCAGGTGCACGAGGTCATCGATGGTCCCGCCGGCGTGTTCGCCGAGGCACGCGACGGAACCGTCACCGCGATCTCGGCCTCGATCTCTCCCGAGACGAGCCGGAGCCTCGCTCGGCGTGGTGTCCAACACGGCGTCGCCGTCATCGATGCCGCCCTCGTCGGAGGGGAGCGGGGGGCCGAGGAGGGTCGGCTCTACGTGCTCTGCGGCGGAGACGCCGCCGCAATCGACGCGGCTCGGCCGGCGCTCTCCGCCTTCTCGCGAGCCGTCCACCGCGTCGGTGACTCGGGCGCGGGGATGGTCGCCAAGATCGTCAACAACCTCATGCTCTGGGCCTGCGTGCGCGCAGACTACGAAGCCCAGCTCCTCGGTCGGGCGCTCGGCGTCGAACCTGCGGCGCTGCGGGCCGCACTCGCCCAGGAGGGGAGCGGCGCCAACAGACCGATGGCCGAATGGGGTGAGCACCGCTTGCGCTGGCCGCACAAGGACCTCGAGCAGGCCCTGGCCATCGCAGACGCGCTCGACGTCGAGATGCCGTTCTTCGCCGGGCTCCCGAGCCTCATGGAGGCGCTCACCGTCGAGGACCTCCGCGCCCTGCTCTGAGCCGGCGGGCAGCCGGCCGCCTCTGCTCGAGCCGGCACTCGGGCTCCCCCTCTCAGCCGAGCACCCCCTTACGGTATTATGGTAAGACAATATGACGGAAGGCTGGGACAAACGCAGCGACTCGACGATGCGGCGCATCGTTCGCGACGCCAGCCACCCATGAGGCGGCTCATCGTCGCGATCACGGGTGCGACCGGCGCGGTCTTCGGCATGCGCATCCTCGAAACGCTCGCCGGGAACGACGTCGAGACGCACCTCGTCGCCAGCGACTGGGGCGAGCGCACTCTCGAGCACGAAACGGGTCGCTCGATCTCGGAGGTCCGCGACCTGGCGACCGTGTGGTACGACCACCGCAACATGGGCGCCGCGATCTCGTCCGGCTCCTTCGTGACGGAGGGAATGGTGGTGGCGCCTTGTTCCATGCGAAGCCTCGCAGCCATCGCCAACGGCGGCGGGAACCACCTGGTCCACAGGGCGGCGGACGTGGTGCTGAAGGAGCGCCGCCCCCTGGTCCTCGTCGTGAGGGAGACGCCGCTCAATGACCTCCATCTGGAGAACATGCTCAAGCTGTCGCGGATCGGCGTGACCGTCTTTCCCCCCGTACCCGCCTTCTACAACCACCCGCGTACGCTTGACGACATGGTCGACCACCTCGTCGCCCGTGTCCTCGACCAATTCCGGATCGACACCGGCCTCGGGCGGCGGTGGAGCGGAGAAATAAGCGGGCCGACGCCCGATACGGACTGACCCAGCGCGCACCACTGGAGGAAGGATGCGATGACTGCGAACAAGAACATCACCAGCCTGCGATCGACCCTCGACTGGCTGCGAGACGAGGGCGATCTCCTCGAGACGGAGAGGGAGGTGGACCCCGATCTCGAGATCACGGGCCTCCAGAAGCACCTCGACGGCGGGCCGCCGATCCTCTTCCACCACGTCAAGGGCAAGCCGCACGCCAGAGCGGTGACGAACCTGTTCAGCGACATCACGGTGATCGAGAAGATGTTCGGCTACGACGGCCCCACCCACCGCACCCGGACCCTCGCCCGCCAGATCGCGAACCCGATTCCTCCCCGGGTGATCCCCTCCGAGGAAGCGCCGTGTCACGAGGTCGTGATCACAGACGACCTCGACGTCAACAAGTGGATCACAGCCATTCGGCACACCGCCCTCGAGACCGAGCTGACGGTCGGTTCCGGGATTTCCTGCGTGGTCGGCGACTACTTCGACGGCGGCAGCCATGTCGGATACAACCGGATGAACTTCCGATGGGGCAACGTCGGCACGTTCCAGATCTCGCCCGGGTCCCACATGTGGCAGATCATGACCGAGCACTATCGCGACGACGAGCCCATACCCCTGACGATGTGCTTCGGCGTGCCCCCGGCGACGACGCTCGTCGCCGGAGGTGGTTTCGACTACGCGCTCCTCCCGAAGGGATGCGACGAGCTCGGCATCGCCGGGGCCGCCCAGGGAGTGCCGGTCGACATCGTCAAGTGCCGGACCGTCGACGCCTACGCCATCGCCGAATCGGAGTACGTCCTCGAGGGCTACCTCCACCCTCGGGACAAGCGCTTCGAGACGAAGGAGTCGGAGGACGCCGGCGTTCAGGGCAAGTACTTCTTCCACCCGGAGTGGGCCGGGTACATGGGGAAGGCATACAAGGCGCCGACATTCCACGTCACCGCGATCACCATGCGCGACCCGAAGAGCCGGCCGATCATCTTCCCGCTCGGCGTGCACACCTCCGACGATGCGAACATCGACACGACCGTGCGCGAAGCGGCCATCTTCGGACTGTGCGAGCGGCTCCAGCCCGGCATCGTCCAGGACGTGCACATCCCCTACGCGATGACCGACTGGGGCGGATGCATCATCCAGGTGAAGAAACGGAACCGCATCGAGGAAGGCTGGCAGCGCAACTTCCTGTCGGCGATCCTCTCGTGCTCGCAGGGCATGCGCCTCGCCATCGCCGTCAGCGACGACGTCGACATCTACTCGATGGACGACATCATCTGGTGTCTCACCACGCGGGTGAACCCCCGAGCGGACATTCTGAACCCGATCCCCGGCGGCATCGGCCAGACCTTCATGCCGACCGAGCGCATGACCGCCGGCGACAAACAGTGGACCGCGTCCAACACCGAATTCGAGGGGGGCATGGGCATCGACGCGACGGTCCCGTTCGGCTACGAGCAGGACTTCCATCGGCCGGTGTACCCGGTGGATCTCGTCAAGCCCGAGGACTTCTTCGACGGGGACGCCCTCGAGAAGGCCCGGGCCCGGATGAAGGGATGGGTCCTCTCCCTCGCAAGGACGGGCCGCTGACACGGAGGCCGGGGAGGCCGCGCATGGCTCTGCTCAGCTCGTGCCGGGTTCTCGACCTGACGGACGAGTCCGGATGGGTCGCGGGACGCGTGCTCGCCGACCTCGGCGCCGTCGTCGTCAAAGTCGATCCTCCCGACGTCGATCGCTCGACCACCCGGTGGAGCGCGTACAACGCCACGAAGCAGCAGCTACAGCTCGACATGACGACACCGGAGGGGAGGGAGTACCTCGATTCGCTGCTGACCCGGACCGACATCCTGCTCGAGACGGCTCGTCCAGGAGACACGTCCTACGGCGACGCGCTCGATCCCGACCGGATCGCGACGCTGTGCCCCGGGTTGGTCCACGTCTCCCTGACGCCGTTCGGGCGGGCGGGGCCGAAGAGCCGGTGGCTGGCATCGGACCTCGAGCTCATGGCGGCGGGAGGGGCCATGTGGCTCGCCGGTGAGCCTGACCGCGAGCCGATGCGGGTGTCCGAGCCTCAATCGCCGGGATGGGCGGGTGCGGCCGGAGCCCTCGGGGCACTGGTCGCGCTCTTCGAGCGTGGGGTCTCCGGCGTCGGCCAGCACGTCGACGTCTCGGCGCAGGCAGCCGTGATCCCGGCGCTGGCGCACGCCCCGACCTTCTTCGACCTGCTCGGAGAGATCCCAACGAGGGCCGGTGCCTTCGTAACGGGCCGATCGGTGGCTGGAGCGCGGTTCCGGGCCTTCTGGCAGTGCGCCGACGGCTTCATCAACTTCATCCTCTACGGAGGCCCGGCCGGACGGAGGACGAATCTTCGTTTGGTGGAGTGGATGATGGACCGCGGTCACGATCCTGGTCCCCTGGCTTCAGTCGACTGGGAGGACTTCACGCCGACGGACCTGACCCAGGATGCGGTGGATGTCCTGGAGGCACCGATCGCCAAGTTCTTCATCGGTATCACCAAGCGGGAGTTCCTCGAAGAGGCTGCCCGCCGCGAGATCCTCGGCTATCCGGTGTCGACGATGGCCGACATCGCCGCCGACCCTCAATTGGAAGCCCGCGAGTACTGGCACGAGCTCCCGACGGGCGAGCACGGAGCCGCCGAGCGCCACTGCGGCGCCTTCGTCAGGGTCGACGGCGAGCGCCTGCGCGTCGGGCCCGGCAGACGCCTCAGTCGGTCCGAGGCCCTCGAGCTCTTGTCCGCGCCGGGAACGGGCGTCCCGGCGTCTTCTATCGAGCCGGCCTCGTCGGCGCTGGGCGGCGTGAACGTCGTCGTCTTCGGCGGTTACGCCGCCGGGCCTCACATCGGCAAGATGCTCGCGAACTTCGGCGCCACCGTCGTGCACGTCGAGTCGCGCTCCCGGCCGGACGGGTTCCGCTTGGAGTATCCGCCGTTCAAGGACCGCCGACCCGGCATCAACCGCGGCGGATGCTTCGCCTACTTCAACGACTCCAAGCTCGGCGTCACGCTGGATCTGAAGAACCCCGCGGGCAAAGACCTCGCCCGAAGGCTCCTCGCCTGGACGGACATCGTTGTGGAGAACATGCGGCCGGGCGTCATGGATCGGCTCGGCCTCGGCTACGAGGCCGGGCGCGCGCTGAATCCCGGCCTGATCATGATCTCGACCTGCAACATGGGCCGGACCGGTCCGCGGGCGCACACGCCCGGATTCGGGTCACAGCTCTCGGCGCTCGCCGGGTTCTGCGGGCTCACCGGGGAGCCGGGAGGTCCGCCGATGCTGCTCTACGGGCCGTATATCGACTTCATCGCGTCGACACTGGGCGCAGCGGCCGTGCTCGGCGCCCTGGAGCGAAGACGTGTGACCGGTGGCGGCGCCTGGGTCGACATGGCCCAGTACGAGGCCGGGCTGCTCTTCATGGCGGGAGCGCTCCTCGATCACGAGCGCCACGGCGTCGTGGCGAGCCGACGTGGCAACAGGAGCGATCGTGCGTTCCCCCACGGTGCGTTTCGATGCGACGACGGTGCCTGGGTGGCCCTCTCGTGCTGGAGTGACGGGCAGCTCGCCCGCCTCGCCGAGACGATCGGGGAACCCGGTCTGACGGGACACCGTGACCCCGCCGCCGTCGGGAAACGAGCCGGACGGGAGGCGATCGACGATGCCATCGCGAAGTGGGCATCCGACCGGGATGCGGACGATGTCGCATCGACCCTCCAGCAAGCCGGCGTGCCGGCATCGGTGGTTGCCACCGTCACCGACCTCTTCGCCGACCGGCAGCTGGCCCACCGCGGCACCTGGCGCCGGATGCCCCACCCGGAGATCGGACCCATCACCTGCTACTTCCCCCCTTTCGATCTCTCGAGGACCCCCGGCGAGGTGACCCGAGCTGCGCCGCTCCTCGGTGAGCACAACGACGACGTCTTCCGCGACGTGCTGGGGCTGAGCGACGACGAGTACGCGGACTGTGCGAGGGCGGGCGCGTTCGATTGACGGAGAACGGCGACACACCACACACCGGAGAGCGGAGATGATGACATGAACGACGAGACGGTCGCAGCCGGCCCGGCCCGGGGAGGCATTCGGTACCAGGACCTCAGGGGATGGCTCGCCGCGGCCGACAAGCTCGGCGAGGTCAGGGTCGTCAAGGGGGCGACGTGGCAGGAGGAGATCGGCAGCGCTGCCGAAGTGGTCCAGCACTCGGAGACCGCGCCCGCGGTGCTCTTCGAGGACATCCCCGATTCGATCCCGGGCTCGAGAGTCCTCGTGAACTTCTTCGCCGCCAAGCGGATGAACATGACGCTCGGCTTCCCGCTCGAGCTCACGAAGCTGGAACTGACGAACGCGTTCCACGAGCGCCACATGGCGGACCTCGACCTCGTGCCGTACGAGGTCGTGGAGGACGGGCCCGTGCTGGAGAACGTGATCGAGGGTGACGACGTCGACATCACGAGGTTCCCGGCGCCCCAGTGGCACGAGGCCGACGGTGGCCGCTACATCGGCACCGGGAGCTTCAACGTGACTCGCGACCCCGACTCGGGCTGGATCAACCTGGGGACCTACCGGGTGATGATCCATGACGAGCGGTCGGTGGGGTTCTACATCTCACCCGGCAAGCATGGGCGGATCCACCGCGACAAGTACGAGGCGCAGGGTGAGCCGATGCCGGCCCTGGTGATCGCGGGCGGCGACCCGGCCACGTTCCTCATGGCGTGCTCGGAGATTCCACCTGGGATCTGCGAGTACGACGTCGTCGGCGGTCTGCGAGGGGAACCGGTCAACGTCGTCCTCGGCCGGCACACCGGTCTGCCGATGCCGGCCAACGCCGAGCTCGTGCTCGAGGGGTTCATCGAACCCGGCCGGCGCGTCCTCGAAGGCCCCTTCGGGGAGTGGACGGGCTACTACGCGAGCGACATCCGCCCCGAGCCGGTGATGGACGTCAAGGCGGTCTACTACCGCAACGACCCGATCCTGCTCGGCTGCCCACCACAGCGCCCTCCCGACGAGCTCGCCAGGTACCGGGCAGTGACCCGGTCCGCGATGCTCAAAGAGAACATCGCTCGCGCCGGTGTTCCCGACGTCACGGCGGCGTGGGCCCACGAGGTGGGAACGGCGAGGATGCTCCTCGCAGTCGCCATCGAGCAGCGCTACGCCGGCCACGCCAGGCAGGCCGGTCACATCGCGGCGCAATGCCACGTCGGCGCGTACGCCGGCAAGTGGGTGATCGTCGTCGACGACGACATCGACGTCTCGAATCTCGAGGAGGTCATCTGGGCCGCCCTCACCCGCAGCGATCCCGCCACGTCGCTGGACGTGATCACCGAAGCGTGGAGCACGCCGTTGGACCCGAGGATCCCGCCCGAGCAGAAGGCGAGGGGAGAGTTCACCAACTCGAGGCTCATCATCGACGCATGCCGTCCGTACCGCTGGCGCGAGGAGTTCCCCAAGGTGAACGCACCCGATCGGGAAACCGCGCAAGCGGCCCGGCGGAAGTGGGGATACCTCCTGGAAGGCTGACCCTGGTTGGCCGTCCTTGCCGGAGGCTGCCGCGGGGCCTCCCGGTTTGGCGCGGCAACCCACCTCCTCACCACCGGGCCGAAGCCGGGAATGACGGCGCGGTCGAATCCGACGCTAATCGGGAGCCGCGGACGCTTGCGAGACACGTCGCTTGGTGACGACGTCACGAGCGGTCGGAATCACGCCGCGCGCAAGGAAGAGGAACAGCAACAAGACGAGGGCTCCGTAGACGACCAACCGCAGCTGGCCGAACTCGATGAGGACCTCGTCGACGATGGTGAACGTGACCGCTCCCAGGATCGGCCCGAAGAGCGTGCCGATGCCGCCGAAGGCCAGCATCACGATGACAACGACGTCGACCTGGGCGAATCCGAAGGTGGTCGGGCTGATCCTGCCCTCGGTGAACGCATACGTGGCACCTGCCAGCCCCAGCATCGCGGCGCCGACCAGCGCCCCATAGATGCGGTAGCGAGCGACGTCGACCCCGGCCAGCTCGGCGGCGAGCTCGTCGTCGCGGAGGGCACGCCACGCCCAGCCGACGTGGGAGCGCCGGAGCAGCCCGTGCACGACCAGGAACACGAGCGCGAGAACGAGCATCACGTAGTACGGCGGGATTCGCCTTCTGATGAATGAGTCGGCCCCCGATTCGATGAGGAAGCCGTTCTCTCCGCCCGTGAGCGATCCGAGGCCCAACAGCAGCGCATCGAAGGTGAGGGTGAAGATGAGCGTGATGATGCCGGTGAAGATGACCCCGAGCGAGCGGCGCACCGCGATGAGGCTGAGCAACCCGCCGGTCACACAGGACACGAGCGTCGCCAACAGGATGCTCACGACGACCGGCAAGCCGACGGTGTCGGCCAGGATGGCACCGCCGTAGCCACCGATCCCGGCGAGCGCGCCGACGCAGAGGAAGAGCTGGCCGGTGCTGCCGAAGATCACATTGAAGCCGATCGCGTAACAGGCAAAGGCGAGCCCGAGCACGGCGACGCCCATGAGCACCCCTGAATGGTCGAGCCAGAGAGGAACGACGGCGAGGACGGCCCCCACCGCGACGACGGGGATCGACAGGGTGCGAACGGACCTCGCCGCGCGTGTCCAGGCAGCACCCGCGGTGCCGCGTTCGCTCATTCCTCGACCCCCAACAAGCCCGAGGGCCGCATCAGGATGGTCACCGCGGCCGCGAGGAGGAGGATGACGAGGGACATGAAGGTCCCGATCACGTCGGCGGCGATGACGTTGACGATTCCGAGGATGATGCCCGCGAGGAGCGCTCCCGAGACGCTGCCGAGGCCGCCGACGACGGTGACGATGAGGGCGAGCACGGTGATTCCGAACCCGGCTTGCACGTCCACCGAGACGACCATGGACCGGGTCACGGCCACCAGCGCGGCGAGAACGCCGCTGAGCACGAGGATCAGCCGGAGCATCCGCGCCGGGTCGATCCCGACGAGTCGGGCCCCTTCCTCGTCCTCGATGACCGACCGCACCGCTCGACCCAGGGCGGTGAATCTGAAGAAGGAGAAGAGCGCGGCAAACGCCACGAGCGTGATCGCCGACGCCAGCAGGCTTCCCCGCCGCATCGGAACGCCCAGGATCTCGATGGCGCCACCTCCGATGAAGAGGCTCAAGGACCGACCCGGGTAACGCCAGTTCAAGAAGCCGTCGACGATGAAGGCCACACCGAGCGTGAGGAGCAGGCTCAACAGCACCCGGGCCTCCCCCTGGAGGCGGTAGACCGGGCGCAGAATCGTCAGATCGAGGAACAACCCGACCACTCCGCCGACGAGGAGCGCGAGCCCGGCCGCGGGCAGGACGGGCAGACCGGCGTCCATTCCGAACGCCAACGCGACGGCGGAGATGACCGCGATCTGCCCGTGGGCCAGGTTGAGCACACCTCCGAGGCCGTAGACCAGGGTGAGCCCGGCGGCCCACAGGCCGAGCTGGATGCCGAAGACGATCCCGTCGAGGACGTTGGCGATCATGTGATCCCCAGGTAGGCGCGGCGCACGTCGGGATCGTCGGCGAGCTCGGCAGAGGTCCCTTGGGTGCGAATGCGACCGTTCTCGAGCACGTAGCCGCGGTCGCTGAACGCCATGGCCAGCGGTACCTGCTGCTCGGCAACCAACACCGTCAGCCCCCGATCCCGCAGCGCACTCAGCGCCTCGTACGCCTCGGCGGCCAGCTTCGGGGCGAGTCCGGTGGTGGGTTCGTCGAGCACGATGAGCCTGGGATCGGCCATCAGTGCCCGACCCACGGCCAGCATCTGCTGTTCGCCCCCGCTCATCGTCCCCGCTCTCTGGCGTCGCCGCTCGGCGAGCCGGGGGAACAGGTCCATCACGAGCTCCGTCGTCCCCGGATCGGGACGGCCGGGATACGCCCCGAGCGCCAGGTTCTCCTGGACCGTCATCCGGGGAAAGAGCCGGCGCTCGGCGGGGACGAAACTGATCCCGAGGCGCACGATGCGCTGTGCCGGTACCCCGGTGATGCCCGCCCCCTCGTATCGCACTTCGCCGGACGACGGAGCGAGCAGGCCGACCACGGAGCGGAACAACGTCGTCTTCCCGGCACCGTTCGAGCCGATGATCATCACCGCCTCACCGGGATCGACGTGGAACGAGACGTCCTCGACGACGTCGTTGCCCTCGTAACCGGCGGCGAGCCCGGTGACCTCAAGCATCGACGACGCCGTCCGTACCCAGATACGCTTCGATCACCGATTCGTCCCGCATGACCATCGCGGGCTGTCCCTCTGCCAGGACCCGCCCGAAGTCGAGCACGAGGACGCGTTCGGCCAAGTTCACGACCGCCTGCATGACGTGTTCCACCCAGACGATGGTCACGCCGAGCTGATCGCGGATCGTTCGCACCATCTCGATCGATGAGCGCAGCTCGGCATCGTTGAGACCGGCCATCACCTCGTCGAGGAGGAGGAGGCGGGGCCGACCAGACAGCGCCCGCGCCAGCTCGAGGAAGCGCTGCTCGTGGAGGTTGAGGTTTCCGACGTGGTCGTCACGCCGATCGTCGAGACCGACGAGCGCGAGCATCTCGTTGCCGATCTGTAGCGCGACGTCTTCGTCGTGCCCACCGGTCGCCAGGCCGAACATGGCGCCGACGGCCGCGTTCTCCAGCACGGACATCGTCGGAAACGGGCGCGGGGTCTGTTGCACCATGGCGACGCCGAGCTTGCGCATCCGATGGCTCGATTGGCCTGTGACGTTCGTCCCGTCGACGTGGATCGTGCCCCGGGTCGGCGCTTCGAGGCCGACGATCAGGCCGAGCAGTGTGCTCTTCCCGGCGCCGTTGGGGCCGACGACGGCGAGAATCTCGCCCTCGTCGGCCCCCAGCGTCACCCCGTCGACGGCGGGCAAGCCGCCGTACGACTTCCCGACCTCGTTCAGCTCGAGAAGGGGCACCTCGTCGCGATTAGGGGACGTACGGCTCGAGCGCTTCGGCCTGGACCAGCAGGTCGAACCACCAGTCACCGGCGTCGTTCACGCCTTCCGGAGCGGGCCCCTCGTTGACGGTGGTGAAGATCGGGCGGGCCTCGGCCAGCTCACCCCACTCGGTCCACTCCAACGTGTAGGCGTGTCCCGGCACCTCGAAGGAGTTGGCATGCATGTACTCGGCAATCGCCGTCGGGTCGTCGCCGACCGCGCCCACCGCCTCGGCGACCATCATCACGATGCCGTATCCGGCGACGGCGTCATCCGACATGAACTGGTTGTCCGAGAACGCCAGGTAACGCTTCGCCAGATCCTGGTAGGCGTCGCTGAAGTAGTCGGCGCAGCCGAAGTCGGAGTAGCGCCCGATCGCGAGCTGCTGCAGGCCGCCGACCACCAGATCAGGCGGCGTCCAGGCGCCGGTGACCGGCACGTTGCCCGCCAGGTCTGCCGACAGCGTGACGATCGATGCATTGCCCGGCGGGTGGCCGGTCGCCATGATCATCTCGGCACCGGCATCAGCCACGGCCCGGACGAACGGCGTGAAGTCGGTCGTCGGGGGGACCGGTGCGACCTGGATCTCGCCGATGTCGACACCAGAGCCCGCGAACGTGTTCTCCACCGCCGACTTGACGGCCTGTCCCCAGGCGTAGTCGGCAACGATCACGCCGACATTGGTGATGCCCTGCTGCTGGGCGTACTGAAGCACGGGCCCGGCCACCATGGGTGCCGCCGGCAGACACGTACGGAAGGTGTAGCGGCTGTCCGCCGTGAGCGCGGCCTGGGTGCCCGACTTCACGAGGAAGTACGGCACCTGCAGCGTCTCGGCCACCGCCGCCACCGGGGCGCCGACACCGCTCGAGATGGTGCCGCCGATGGCGACCACGCCGTCCTCGACGAGTCGCTCGAAGCGGTCGGCGCCGATGTCGGCGTCGTTCTCCGAGTCCTGCTCGAGAAGCTCGAGCATGCGGCCGCCGACGCCGCCGGCAGCGTTGATCTCATCCACCGCCAGCCGCATTCCGTCGCGCACGTTCACGCCCCACGGGGTGAAGGTCGACGTCAGATCGGTCAGCATGCCGATCTTGATCGGGGACGTGTCGACCGGTGCAGCTGTCGTCGCCGGAGCGGCCGTCGTCGCCGGAGCCTCCGTCGTCGCCGGAGCTGCGGTGGTCGCCGGGGCCGCCGTCGTCGCCGGCGCCGCCGTCGTCGGTGTGGCATCATCGTCGTCCCCGCAGGCCGCCACCACCAGGGCAAACGCCAGCATCACGCCCAGCACCTTGAACTTCGAACGTCTTCGCATTTCTCCCTCCCGAATGTCCCGGGCAGTGCGTGACTGCTCGTATCTGTCTTCACACGCCGGGCCAGCCTTCCGACCGACCGACGGCGTGGCGCAGCATACCGCCGGGCCTTCCGACATTGCCGGGCTGGGCGTTGGAGCGGGGAAGACCGGCGCTAGCTTCCCCGCTAGGGAGGTGACATGTCGACGGAGGAGACCGCAGAAGCTCCGGGACCGTCTCCGGACCTCCCGGAGCGGGCCCACGTCGTCATCGTCGGCGGCGGCGTCATCGGCTCGAGCATCGCCTACCACCTTGCACAGCTCGGATGGTCCGACGTGGTATTGCTCGAACGCGACCGGCTGACGTCGGGAACCACCTGGCACGCCGCCGGCCTGGTCGCCACCTTCGGCTCGATGTCCGAGACCTCCACCGAGATGCGGCTCTACACCCGGGACCTCTACGGCCGTCTCGAAGCCGAGACCGGCTTCGCCACCGGGTTCTCCCCGATCGGGTTCGTCGAGCTGGCCACCGAACCGGATCGACTCGAGGAGTACCGGAGGGTGGCGGCGTTCAACCGGTACTGCGGAGTCGACGTCGAGGAGGTCTCCCCATCCGAGGTCGCGGCGCTGTTCCCGGCGGCGAGGACGGACGACGTGCTCGCCGGTTTCTACGTCGCCGGTGACGGCCGCGTCAACCCGGTCGACGTCACCATGTCCCTGGCCCGGGGGGCTCGCAGCGGAGGGGTACGGATCGTCGAAAGCGTCCCGGTGACGGGGTTCCTGGTGGACCGGAGCGCCGTCGTCGGGGTGACGACGGACCACGGCGACATCGAGGCCGAGTACGTCGTCAACTGCGCGGGGATGTGGGCCCGCCAGCTCGGGGAGATTGCCGGCGTCGCCATCCCCCTCCAGGCCGCCGAGCACTACTACCTGCTCACCGAGCCGATCGGCGGGGTATCGAGGGACTGGCCGGTGATCGAGGACCCCGCTTCGTACGGGTACTACCGGGAGGAGTCGGGTGGGCTCATGGTGGGGCTCTTCGAACCGGTGGCGGCGCCGTGGATGGTCGACGGCATCCCGGGCACGTTCTCGTTCGGTGAGCTGACCCCGGATTGGGACCGCATGGCACCGTACGTCGAGACGGCGCTGGGTCGTGTCCCGATCGCGCTGGAGACCGGGATCCGCAAGCTCTTCTGCGGTCCGGAGAGCTTCACGCCCGATCTGCAGCCGGTCGTCGGCGAGGCGCCGGAGCTGAAGAACTACTTCGTCGTCGCCGGGCTCAATTCGGTCGGGATCACGACGGGGGGTGGCCTGGGACGGATCGTTGCGCACTGGATCGCCGACGGCGACCCCGGTGTCGACGTGACCGGGTTCGACATCGACCGGCTCAGGCGGTACCAAGCCGATCCCGACTACCTGCGGGAGCGCACCGTCGAGAGCCTCGGGCTCGTGTACCGCTGCCACTACCCGACGCGGGCGATGGAGACGGCGCGAGAGGTGAAGCTGTCCCCACTCCACGACCGACTGGCCCGGCGTGGCGCGTTCTTCAGGGAGGTGAGCGGCTGGGAGGCCCCTGATTGGTACGCCCCACCCGGTGAAGACCCGGTGGTCGAGCGGCTGTCGTGGGGGCGCCAGAACTGGTTCCCCTACTGGAGGGCGGAGCACGAGGCCGCACGCACCGGCGTCATCGTGATGGACATGTCGTTCATGTCGAAGTTCACCGTCGATGGTGCTGGAGCGGGTCCGCTGCTCGAGCGCCTGTCCGCCAACCGCGTCGACGGTGATCCCGGCGTCATCACGTACACGCAGTGGCTCAACGATCGAGGGACGATCGAGGCCGACCTCACCGTCACCAAGCTCGACGACGCCAGGTTCTGGGTCGTGGCGACCGACACCGCCCACCGCCACGTCGAGACGCGGCTGCGGCGCACCGCCGACGTCAATGGTGGCGGCGTCACGATCACCGACGTCACCGACCGGTACGCCCAGATCAACGTGCAAGGCCCCCGTTCGAGAGAGCTGCTGCAGATGGTCGCCGACGCCGACGTCTCCGGGGAGGCGTTTCCGTTCCGGGCCGCTCGGGAGATCGCGATCGGCTCCGGCGGTGTCCTGTGCGTGCGCATCACATACGTCGGCGAGCTCGGGTACGAGCTGTACGTCCCGGCGCCGGAGGCCGCAGACGTCTACGACCGGATCGTCGCAGCGGGGCGGAGCATCGGCCTCGTCCACGCCGGGCTGAGGGCGCTCGGCAGCCTGCGCATGGAGAAGGGCTACCGGGACTACGGCCACGACATCGACAACACCGACACCGTGTTCGAGGCAGGCCTCGGCTTCGCCGTTGACCTCTCGAAGCCGGACTTCGTCGGACGCGACGCCGTGGTCGAGCAGATGGCGTCGCGGCCACCGCAGCGACGCCTCGTCCAGGTCCTCGTGCAGGATCCGGAGCCGCTGATGCATCACGGTGAGGTCGTGCACGGCAACGGGTCGCCGGTCGGGTACGTCCGCGCCGCCTCCTACGGCTTCACCCTCGGCGGTGCCGTCGGTCTCGCCATGATCGACCCCGGCGAGCCGGTGACCCGCGAGCTTCTCGCGGACGCGGAATGGGAGGTCGACATCGCCGGGGCCCGCCACCCCGTCATCGTCTCGATCCGTCCGCTCTACGACCCCACATCCGGGCGGGTGAGGGCGTGATCCGGCGGCGGCGTCACCGGCGCCGCGTCACCCGATCGCCAGCATCGGCACGTTGCGGTGCCCGTTCCTCAAGCCTTCGAGGTCGAAGGCCACCTCTCCGCCGACCTGACGGTCGAGCAAGGCCGTCGCCTGCGCCACGGTGAGTGGCTCGGCGAAGAAGAACCCCTGGCCGACCTCGCACCCGAGCTCTCGCACCCGGTCGAGCTGCGCCGCCGTCTCGATTCCCTCGACGACGGTGTCGAGCCCGAGCTGGCGGCTGAGGCCGACGATCGTCGACACGAACGGGGACGCGTCGTCCTCGTCGGTGAGGCCCTCGACGAAGAGCCGGTCGATCTTCAGGATGTCGACCGGAAGGGTGTGGAGCCAGCCCAGCGAGGAGTAGCCGGTACCGAAGTCGTCGATGGCGAGGCGGACCCCGAGGGCTTTCAGCTCCCGAAGCCGTGCCGGGTCCGCGTGCATCATGGCCGTCTCGGTGATCTCGACGACGAGCGCGCCGGGGTCGACGCGTTCCTCCAAGAGGGCTCGGCCTACGGCCTCCACGATACGCGGATCCTCGAGCTGCTTCGCGGAGAGGTTGAACGTGACCTCGAAGTCGTCCGAGTAGCCGAGCATACGCTGCCACTCTTTGCACTGGTGCACCGATGCCCGCAACGCCCATCTCCCGATGGAGTGGATGAGACCGGTCTGCTCGGCGAAGGGGATGAACGCCCCCGGCGTGATCCACCCCTTCCGGGCATGCTGCCAGCGGAGGAGAGATTCGAAGCCGATGACGCGCCCGGTGGCCAGCTCGACGATCGGCTGGTAACGGAGGTCGAGCTGCTCGCGATCGATGGCGGCGTCGAGGTCGGCGCGGAGCTGGAGCTGCGCGACCACCTCCTGGTGCATCGTCGACTCGAACACCCGGAACCTGCCCTTGCCGGCGCGCTTGGCTGCGTACATCGCAGCGTCGGCATCCCGGAGTACCTGGTCGGCCGTGTCCCCGTGCGTGGCGAGCGCGATCCCCATGCTGGCGTTGGTCCCGATCTCCCTGCCCCCGATCGAGAACGTCATTCCAAGCCCGGTGAGCACCCGCTCGGCCACAGTGATGGCATCGTCGGGGCCGGAGAGGTCTTCGAGGAGCACCCCGAACTCGTCCCCACCGAGGCGGGCGATGGTGTCCTCCGGCCGGCAGCTGTGGCGCATCCGGTCGGCAACGGCCTTCAGCAGCTCGTCACCGGCGGCGTGACCGAGGCTGTCGTTGACGTCTTTGAAGTCGTCGACGTCCACGAAGAGGACGCCGACCTTGTGACCGGTGCGCCTTGTTCGCTGGATGGCGTGGAAGACCTGCTCGCCGAACAGGGTCCGATTGGCGAGCCCCGTGAGTCCGTCGTGGAGCGCCTGGTGACGGAGCTCTTCCTTGAGCTCGGTCAGTTCCACGAGCGAGTCCTCGAGACGCCCGTTCTCGACGGCGACACCGACGTGGCCGGCAAGCGAGCCGAGGAGCTCGAGGTCGTCCTTCGCAAACGCACCAGCCTCACCGGCGGGGTTGGCGACGACGATGATCCCGGCGAGTCGTTCACCGGCCTGGATCGGCGCGACCATCGCCACGGTGATCCGCAAACGCCGCTCCCCGGCCGACGACAGCATCGGCGTGAGAGGGCGGTGCAGGAACGCCTCGCCCGATTCCGCCCTGTCCCACACGTCGTGCCAGCGCCGGACGTCGGCCGGCTCCATCGCCGCCACGTGGTCGTCCGGGCCCACGATCGTCCGGTACGCGCGGCCGTCGGAGCCGAGATCGAGGACGATCTCGCAGAACTGCGCGTCGAACATCCCCCCGGCGTGCCGGGCGGAGGCAACGAGGGCCGACTCGACGTGCGGCGACTCGTGCAACGCCCGCATCGCCTCGTAGAGCGCCTTGAGCCGCACCCGCTCGTGCCGGGACGCGACGTACGACCGGTACACGATGTAGAGCGCGGCGGCGGGGACGAGGCCGACGACGCCGGCCGCCGGGGCGACGAACACGGCATGGACGATGACCACACCGAGCCCGGTGTTGAGCAGCGTGGCCGCAGCTGAGAACCCGAACGCCTCGAGCCGCTCCCGTGGCGTGAGACGCGGTCCGGTCGACCGGTTGACGAGGTCCTCCGCCGCCTGACGCACGGTCAACGCCGCCAGCGCCGCCGCCGTGGCGAGAAGCCATCCCGCCGAGCCGAGCAGATCGCTTCCCGCCGGAGCGAGGGCGATGGCAAGCACCGCGACGACCGCCTGGAGAAGCTGACCCCCCACGATTCCCAGCCGTACCTCGAGCCGCCGGTTCCGGACCGTCGCCGCGAACGCAACGGCGCCGGCTCCCCGTGCTGCGAGGAAGGCGGTCGGCGGGAGTGTGAGCAACCCGACGACGAGCGGAACGGCCGTCATCGACACCGTGTGCACGTCGCGACCCTGCCGGAGCCTGACGACGAGGTGCTCGGCAACGAGGAAGGCAATGGCGAAGACCCAGAACGGGGCCGAGGGCCCGATGGGGACCGGCCATTCCTGCAGGGCCCAGGCGAGACCGCACGCCGCTCCCACCCCGCCGAGTGCGAGCACGACGTGGGCGAGGAGAGGAAGCGCGGAACGCGACGAGCGAGGACGGCGGACGTGGCGGCGCGCCCGGCGGGGCGCCGAACTCGATCTGCCCGCAACGCCGGTCACGTGCGGCCTCTCCGCTCGACGGAACTCCTGGTTGTTCTTCGAAAGAAGGCGGCGTTCCGTCGAGGAGCAAATGTGGGGCGCACACGGGGACTAGTCCGCCCCACCGTGTTCCGAGACGGGCCCCGACGGGACCGGACCACCCGGACATGAGACCCCCGAACCCAGGGCCATATGGCTCTATGCAGTCTCATGCCTCTATTAGAAACTGCACAAGAAGGCAGAGAACTGTATGAGCTGGCAGATGATGCGCAGGAAGGATGCCTTGGCATGGCCGTGTATCTGACGACACGCGAGGTCCAGGACCTCCTCAAGGTCGATCGCTCGACGGTCTACCGGATGGCCGAGGACGGCAGGCTCCCCGGCGTCAAGGTGGGCCGGCAGTGGCGGTTCCCCGCCGACCGGATCGACGCCATGCTCGGCGTCACCCCGACCGCCACCGGCCCTCCGCCGGCGACGGCGCCCGCACCCGGACCCAGCCTGCGCGGCGACCTGAGCGAATTGCTGCCGCTCGACGCGATCGAGGCCATGGCCGAGCTCCTCGGCGACCTCATGGGTGCGATGGTCGTCGTGACCGACATGGAAGGACGGCCGCTCACCGGGGTCGCCAACCCCTGCGGGCTCTACGGTGCGTTCGAGAGCAACCCCGCCGTGCTGGCGAAGTGCATCGAGGGCTGGCGGGACTACGCCACCGACCTCGACCTGGAACCGCGGTTTCGGCCCAGCCACTTCGGCTTCCTCTGCGCTCGCGGCTTCATCAGGGTCGGCACCGAGCTCAGGGGCATGGTCATCGTCGGTGGTTTCGCCCCCGAGCAGTGGCCGCCGGAGCCGGACCGGGTCGGCGAGATCGCGGCCGACCTCGGTGTCGCCGAGTCCGAATACCGGCTGCACATCGACGAGGTGTTCCACGCCGACGAGGCGCATCTCCAGATGATCCGCTCCCTCCTCCCTCGCATCAGCATCCTCGTCTCCCACATGGCGACGGCGCGCGACGAGCTCGTCTCCAAGCTCATCGCCATCGCCGAGCTCGCCCACGCCCACACACCCACAAGGAGCACACCGTGAAGCACCTCGTCGTCCTCGGGGCCGGCACCGCCGGCACGATGACGGTCAACAAGCTCCGGCCCCGCCTCGACCCCGCCGAGTGGCGGATCACGGTCGTCGACCAGGACGAGACCCACCTCTACCAGCCGGGCCTGCTCTTCATCCCCTTCGGGATCTACGACGCCGGCGACGTCGTCAAGACTCGCCGGGAGTTCGTGCCCCGCGGCGTCGAGCTCGTCGTCGCCGGCATCGACAGGATCGACCCGGATGAGAGTCGGGTCATCTTCGAAGACGGCAGGACCCTCGACTACGACTACCTCGTCATCGCCACCGGGACGCATCCGAGACCGGACCAGACACCGGGGCTGACGGATGAGGCCCTCCACGACACCATCCACGACTTCTACACCCTCGAAGGCGCCGTGGCACTCGCCGAGGCCCTCGAGACGTGGGACGGCGGCAGGCTCGTCGTCAACATCATGGAGATGCCGATCAAGTGCCCGGTTGCGCCGCTCGAGTTCGTGTTCCTCGCCGACTGGTTCTTCCACGAGCGGGGCATGCGGGACCGGGTGGAGCTCGTATTCGCCACTCCCCTCTCCGAGGCGTTCACCAAACCGATCGCGGCGCGGCACCTCGCCCACCTCCTCGATGAGAAGAAGATCGCCGTCGAGACCGACTTCTACGTCGAGCAGGTCGACCCCGAGCGCAACGTCCTCGTCTCCTACGACGAGCGCGAACTCGGCTACGACCTGCTCGTCACGGTCCCGGTCAACATGGGCGCCGAGTACATCGCCCGCTCCGGCCTCGGCGACGAGCTCAACCACGTCCCGGTCGACAAGCACACGTTCCTGTCGCGGGACTACGACAACGTGTTCGCGCTCGGCGACGCCGCCGACCTGCCCACGTCGAAGGCCGGCTCGGTGGTGCATTTCTCCGTCGACGTCTTCACCGACAACTTCCTGCGCCACGTCGAGAGCCTCCCGATGCTCGAGAGATTCGACGGGCATGCCAACTGCTTCATCGAGTCGGGCTTCGGCAAGGGCCTGCTCATCGACTTCAACTACGACACCGAGCCGCTGCCCGGCAAGTACCCCCTGCCCGGCATCGGTCCGTTCTCCCTACTCGAGGAGACCGAGGTCAACCACTGGGGCAAGCTCCTCTTCCGCTGGACGTACTGGCACGTCCTCCTCGAGGGCAGGCCTCTCCCGCTGCCGTCCCGGATGCTGATGGCCGGCAAGAGAAGGGTGGAGCCGTGACCACCGCCACGACGTCGCTCCACGACATCGAGGCGAAGATCGACGCCGTCGGTGCCCGCCTCGACGCTCTCACCGGGCTCGTCGAAGCGCAGGCCCGCCGACAGGCGAGATGGGACGAGCTCGGACGCGATCTCACGCCGGTGGCCGGCGCCGCGTTCGAGCGGCTGGCGGTCGAACTCGACGACCTGGGGGACGACGTCGACGGCGAGCGGCTGGCGTCGCTGGCACGCCGCTTCGTCAGGAGCACCGCGGAGATCGAAGGGGTCCTCGATCAGCTGGAGCGGCTCTCGTCGCTCGCCGGAGACCTGGCGGAACTGGGACCGGCCGTGTTTCTCGCCGCCGCCGATCGCCTCGACGAGCTGGAGCGGCGCGGCTACTTCGAGTTCGTCCGCGGCGGTCTCGGGGTTCTCGACCGGGTCGTGACATCGTTCGGCGAGGAGGACATCGACCAGCTCGGCGACAACATCGTCCACATCCTCCACACCGTGAAGGAGATGACCCAGCCCGAGGTGATGCGCATGCTGCAGCGCACCGCCCGGGTCGTGCGCGAGGAGCCCGACGCCGAGGCGCCGACGTTGCGCCAGCTGCTCCGAGACCTACGCGATCCCGCAGTCAAACGCGGCCTCCACCGCATGCTGACCGCGATGCGGTCGCTGTCCGAGGCCGAGAGCGATCCGGAACCACCAGATCACACCCCGAACGAAAGGAGGCCTTGAATGGCCACCGCAACACTGAGCGGATACGAGATCCACGTCGACGAAGAGGGGTTCATGACGGACCCCGCCGAGTGGAGCGAGGAGCTCGCCGGCTTCCTGGCCCATCAGATCGGCATCGACGAGCTGACCGAGGACCACTGGAAGGTCATCCGGTTCCTCAGGGAGGACCATGCGACGGAGGGCACGACCGCCACCCTGCGTCGGGTCTCCACCCTGGGCGGGATCCCGGTCAAGCAGCTCTACGCGCTGTTCCCCAAGAAGCCCGCCAAGAAGATGGCGTACATCGCCGGCCTTCCCAAGCCGAAGGGCTGCGTCTGAACGACACCGGCGAGGCCGGAGCAAAGGAGTGACATGACGACGGACACGATGGAGATGCCGGTTCCCGCGTTTGCCGCGGACGAGGACACCGATCGCAAGATCTGCCTCATCTGCTCGAAGGGCACGCTCGACATGGCATACCCCGGGCTGGTGCTCGCCAACGGCGCGCTCCAGGAGGGCATCGAGACCCACATCTTCTTCACGTTCTGGGGCCTGGACATGATCACGAAGAAGCGGATGAGTCACCTCAAGGCGACCCCGGTCGGCAACACGGCGATGCACATGCCCCAGGCGGCGGCGCCGCTGCCGGGCATGACTGCGATGGCGACCCGGATGCTGAAGAAGGAGATCGACGAGCTCGGCATCCCGGAAGTGCCCGAGTTCCTGCAGCAGATCGCCGACGCCGGCGGCCACCTGTGGGCCTGCAAGATGTCTGCGGACATGATGGACGTGAGCCAGGACGACCTCTTCGAGGAGGTCGAGGACATCATCGACGTCAGTGAGTTCATGGACCTGAGCGCGGACGCGCAGGTCATCTTCATCTGACCTCCCGCGAGCCGCCCCGGCCTCCGGGTATTGGCAGCCCGGAGGCCGGGGCTCGCCGCGTCTGGAGCCCCGTAGCCGCTAGGCCATCCAGACCGAGATGGGAGCGAGGGGCTCCAGGGCGAACTCGTAGAGGCGGCCCCGGACGAGCGGCACCGGCGGCACCACCGAGCCGGTGATGACGACGTCGCCGCTCCTCAGCTGCTCTCCGTTCGCCGCGAGCGTGTCCGCGACGGCGGTGAGGATCCGGCCGTGATCGCCGGTCAGCGCCGTGAGATCGGCGACGGTGGCAAGCGGCCCACCGTCCACCGAGATGCGGGCGAGCAACCCGGTCGTGTCGAGACCCGACCGGCTCGCGTCGGGTGCGCCGAGGACGAGCCCTGCATGGAAGATGTCGCCGGCGAGGATCTCCTCGACCGCGCCGGCGTCGATCGGCGCCAGGTCGACGTCGGCGAGCTCGATGGCGGCACCCACCGCCGACACCGCGGCGCGTGCTTCGTCTGGGGCCGCATCGGGCCCGAGGTCGGAGCCCATCCAGACGGCGACCTCGAACTCGATGACCCCCGCGGTCCAGTCGCCGGTCGCAATCGTCGCGCCGGATTCGACGAGCGTGGCGTCGGTGAGGTAGCCGACGAGCGGCGCCGAGATCTCCATGAGCACCAGGGACGCCGGAGCACCGAAGGCGACCTTCCAGCCGAGACGGCTCGCGCCTCTATCGAGGTCATCGCGCCGCCCTGCGAGCTGGCGGGTCATGCCGGCGACGACCCGGGGGTCCTCCCACGGCCGGGTCACATCCCGGTCCCCGTCTCCGCCACCTCGTATCCCGAGGCCTCGAGCGACCCGCACCCGCTCCAGCCCCAGACGAGCACCACGTCCCCATCCCCCGTGTTGTCGAAACCGTGCCACCGTCCCCGCGGCGTCCACACGACGTCTCCCTTCGTCGCCGGCTCGGTGCCGTCGTCGGTGTAGATGCGGCCGGAGCCGGCCAGCACGACGAAGAACTCGTCCGCGTTGCGATGGAGGTGCCGGTCGTGGCGGGCGCCGGGGGGCAGCACCGTCCAACCGAGAAGGAAGTCCTCGGTGCCGGCGGACGCCTCGTCGATGAGGAACTGCACCTGCATCCCGATCCAGCCATCGTCCTCGCGCAACCCGTCCACCACGGGCACGGTGCCGAGGCTCGTCCGGAACCGAGCGGTCACGACAGGCCTCCCATCATCCGGTAGACGTCGAAGACGGTGACGAAGTCCCGGTGGTCGATGCCCAGGCCCCGGCACGCATTCAGCAACTCGTTGGCGGCGGCGCCGAGCGGAGCGGCGGAGCCCTGACGGCGGGCGACTTCGAGGGCGAGGACCATGTCCTTCTGCTGGAGCGTGACGTCGGCGAGGGGCGTCTCGGGCATGTCGAGGATGAACGGCCCCCGGTACCCCATCACCGGCGACGCCACCACGCTCTTGAGCATGGCATCGACGGCCACGGCCCGATCGACGCCGCCCTTCTCGGCGAGCGCCACCGACTCGCAGAAGGCGACCATCTCGACGATGAGCGTGAGGTTGATCGCCACCTTCATCTGGGCGGCGGTGCCCGAGGGGCCGATGTAGCTCACCCTGGACCCGATGTCGTACAGCACCGGCTCCACCCTCTCGTACGCAGCACGGTCACCACCCACCATGGTCGATGCCGACCCCTGGCCGACGGTGATCGGGCTGCCCGAGATCGGCGCGTCGACCATGACGAGGCCGTTCCCGGCGAACACGGACGCGACCTCTCTGCTCACGTCGGGGTCGATCGTGCTCATGTCCAGGTACACGGCGTCGGGTGCGAGTCCCGCCACGATGCCGTCGTCGCCGAGGGCGACCGCACGCACCGCGGCGCCGTCGGTGACGATCGAGAACACGATCTCGGAAGCGGCCGCGACGTCGCGCGGCGACGTCCCCCATGCCATGCCGCGCTCCAGTAGCGGCTCCGCCTTCGCCTCGGTCCGGTTCCAGCCGGTGACGCGATGCCCCGCGTCGAGAAGCCGGGGCACGATCACGCTGCCCATGTCGCCGAGACCGATCCAGCCGATGTCCATCGCCCTCCACTTCCGACCGCCGTCATCCTATGGCGCGCCCTGCCCCGGGCACGGGCCGGGTCCTTCGCCCGTTGGTGCTATCCGGAGTCGGCGCCGATGGAATCGACAAAGCCGGCGAGGGCGCGCTCGAGCAGGGCGCGGGCCTCCTTCACGACCGGGTCGAGCCCGGGGGCATCGGCGACGCGAGACATCACCTCGGGGTCGAGGATCGACACAACCGTCGATCCGTTGGAGCGGTACACGACGACGTTGCACGGCAGGAGCAAGCCGATCGACTCATCGACACCGAGCGCCTCGTTGGCGAGCGCCGGGTTGCAGGCGCCGAGGATCTTGTAGGGCTCGCGCTCGACCCCGAGCTTGGCCGCCAGCGTCGCCTTGACGTCGATCTCGGTGAGGATGCCGAAGCCCTCTTCGGCGAGCGCGGCACGCATCGCATGCTCGGCCGCTTCGACCGAGGCGTCGACCTCGACCGTGAGTCCGTACGGTGTTTCCGTCATCTCCGAATCCTCCCGCATTGCGGCACGTACATCCCGACGATACGTCCTCGCAAGCGCGGCGGCGGCCGAACCCCCGACGGCACCCCCGCACCGGGTCGAGCAGCCGCGGTGACCGCTGCCTACACTCGGCGCGTGACCACGCGGGTCGTCGGGTGAAGGAGGGACCATGCCTGATCACGTTCGTATCACGCTCGATGAGTCGGAGCTGCCCACCCAGTGGTACAACCTCATCCCCGACCTGCCGGTTCCGCCACCACCGGTGCTGCACCCGGGAACGCACGAGCCGGTCGGCCCTGACGACCTCGCGCCACTGTTCCCGATGGCGCTCATCGGCCAGGAGGTGACCACCGACAGCTACGTGGACATCCCGGGCGCCGTGCTCGACATCTACAGGATGTGGCGGTCGACCCCGCTGCACCGGGCCCGCCGTCTCGAGCAGCACCTCGATACGCCGGCGCGGATCTACTACAAGTACGAAGGCGTCAGCCCGGCCGGCTCGCACAAGCCCAACACATCCGTCCCCCAGGCGTACTACAACGCCCAGGAGGGCGTGAAGAAGCTCACGACCGAGACAGGCGCCGGGCAGTGGGGCTCGGCGCTGGCACTGGCGACCGCGCTCTTCGGCCTCGAATGCGAGGTGTGGCAGGTGGCGGCCTCGTTCATACAGAAGCCGTACCGGAAGACGATGATGGAGGTGTGGGGCGCCAAGGTGCACTCAAGCCCATCCGAGGTCACCAACGCCGGGCGACAGATCCGTGCCGAGAGCCCGGACAGCCCGGGGAGCCTCGGCATCGCCATCTCCGAGGCGGTGGAGGTCGCCGCCGGCGACCCCGACACCAAGTACTCGCTCGGGAGCGTCCTCAACCACGTCCTGTTGCATCAGACGGTCATCGGCCAGGAGGCGCTGGCGCAGCTCGCCAAGATCGGGGAGACACCCGACCTCCTCGTCGGCTGCACCGGCGGCGGCTCGAACTTCTCGGGGCTGTCGTTCCCGTTCCTGCGGGAGAAGCTGGCCGGCAACATGAACCCGACGATCCGCTGCGTCGAGCCGGCGGCATGCCCGTCGCTGACGAGGGGCGAGTACCGGTACGACTTCGGCGACACCATCGGCATGACCCCGCTGGTGAAGATGCACACCCTGGGCCACGGGTTCGTCCCGGACCCGATCCACGCCGGCGGGCTCCGCTATCACGGGATGGCGCCGCTCGTGTCGCATCTGTACGAGATCGGGCTCGTCGAGGCCGAGGCGATCCACCAGAACGAGTGCTTCCAGGCTGCCGTCACCTTCGCCCGCACGGAGGGAATCCTCCCCGCCCCGGAGCCGACCCATGCCATCGCGGCGGCGATCCGGGAGGCGAACCGGTGCAGGGAGACGGGTGAGGAGAAGGTCGTCCTCATCGCCGTGTGCGGCCACGGCCATTTCGACCTCACGGCGTACGAGACCTACCTCTCCGGCCAGCTCGTCGACTACGAGTACCCGGAGGAGAAGGTCGCCGAGGCCATGAAGGCGGTCCCGGTGGTCGCCGGAGCCTGAGCTCCAGACATTCGACGGTGCGGCGCCCCACGCCGCACCGTCGTCGCGTCGCGACCCGGTGTCGGAACACGCCGGGCCCCCACGGTGGCGGCTACGCGACCTCGAGCACGACGGCCATGGCGCTGTCGCCACCGGCGCATCCCGAGAAGAGCCCATAGCCGCCGCCGGAGGCGATGAGCTCCTCGATGAGCTCGATGATCGCCCTCAACCCCATCGGCGCCTGGGGGTGGCCCCAGATGAGCGGCGATCCGTTGTTGTTCACGCTCTCCGGCGCCAGGCCCATCTCCCGGCAGAAGAACACGTCAGCGACCGCGAACGGGTTGTGGGTCTTGACTGCAGCACAGTCGGCGATCCCGATGCCGGCCCGTTCGAGGGCGTGACGCGCCGCCGGCACGATGGCCTTCGGCATCATCCCCTTCTCGACGCGGGCTTCGCCGTAGCTCACGATCCGGATCTCGACGCCCGGGTTGTGCGCGAGCTCCCGAGCCCGCTCCCGAGTCGCCACGATGATGCCGGCGTTCCCGTCGGCGGGATGCGTCTGGGACCCGTACGTGACGGATCCACCGTCGATGACCGGACGAAGGGCAGCGAGGCCCTCCGCCGTCGTCTCGTAGACGCCCTCATCGGCCTCGAGGGTCCCCAGCGACTTCTTCCCCCTCTTCAGCGCGACGGGGACCATGTACGCCTTCTGGAACGCGCGGTCCCCGGCGACCGCTTTCTCGTACTGCTCGTAGCGGATCAGCGTGAGCTCGTCCTGCTCCTCGCGGGTGATGCCGGACTCGCGGGCGAGGTTCTCCGCGGTGGCGATCATCGCCAGACCGGCGTGGGGATCCTTGTTCATGTTCCCGAGGACCGGATCCTCCGAGGTCCCCATGCCGCCGGGCCCGTGCGGGTCCGGGTAGTAGACGTGGGGGCCGTTGGACGTGCGGTCACATGCCGCCGTGAGCACGCAAGACCGCTGACCGACCTCGACCTCGACCGCGGCTGCGGCGAGTGCCCGCGCCGAGGTGGCGCACGCCTGTGACACCGTCGGGCCGGTGATGTCGGAGGCACCGAGCATTCCGGCGAGCCAGGGTGCGCCATAGAACGAGTAGGCCTGCTGGACGGTGATACCGAGCACGATCCCGTCGAACGAGGCCGGGTCGATGTCCCGGTCCTCGAGGAACGAGCGCCCCACGTCGCCGGCGAGCCGGATCGAGTGGTAGCCGCTGAGGCTTCCCTGCCAGCGGCTGAACGGCGTCGACCAGTAGCCGCCGTAGGGGATGAAGGATTTCTCGAGAGCCATGGTCCTAGCCTTTCCCACTGCCGGTTACGAATGCTGTGATCCTCTCCCGGGCCGCGTCCGTGCACGCCGTGGCGCCGAACGCGGCGTAGCCAACCTCCAGCGCCGCCGTCAGCGTCGCGGCCGCAGCCGCCTTGAGGATCGCACCCTCGATGAGGGCGATGACCTCTTCGTCGAGCGACCCCTCGTCGAGGATGGGCTGTGGAACGTCCTCGAAGCCGACCACGTCGACGGGCCCGTCCGGGATCGCCTCCACCTTCCCGACGAGCTCATGGACGCGGGCGACAGCGGCGCGGCAGAGCGACGCGTGCTCGGGGGCCAGAGCGTCGACGATGCCGAGTCGCCCGGCCTCGCCGGCCGCGAGCTCTTCGCCCTCGCGGATCATCCGGTGGAACACCGGGGCGGCGGCCGGCCAGCGGCGGTACGGCACGACGAGGGCGCCGATCCCGGGAGCGATCCCGAGCGTCGTCTCGGGGAAGCGGAGCAGGGCATCCTCGACGGCGACGATGCCGTGGCATCGCAGCGCGAGCTCGAGGCCTCCACCGAGGGCCATCCCGTTGAGCGCGGCGACGACCGGCTTGTCCATTCCGTCGAGGTGGACGAGGAGCCGGGAGCAGTCGCGGGCATACTGGGCGGCGGCCGCGGCGTCACCGAGCATCGAAGGGAAGCGACCGATGTCGGCGCCGGCGCAAAAGGCGCGGGGGCCGTAGCCGGTGATGACGAAGCCGGCGACGCCCGGGTCGTCCTCGTGGGAGCGGATCGCGGCGAGGAGCTCGTCGGTGACGTCGTCGTCGAGCGCGTTGAGCGCCTCGGGACGTCTGATCGTCAGCACCCGCACGTCGTCGATCTCGTCGACGAGCACGTAACGCGAGAACCGCCCGTACTCGGCCAGAGCCTGCATCGGCATCGGCATCCCGGACCGCTCGTCCGAGAACCGGCCCAGGATCCTGCTCGCCTCGCCCTCGCCGACGTCCGTGAGCAGGCGGAACGGGCCCTTTCTGAACCCGAGGGCGAGCCGGCATCCGAGCTCGAGGTCGGCATCCTCGCCGATCCCCCGGTCGACGACGTCCATCGCCTGGGAGAAGAGCACGCCGAGCAACCGGTCACGCACCGCCGCCCGTGTCTCGGCGTCGACATCGACGTGCTCGCCCGGCCCGAGGGTGTTCCAGGTCTCGACGGAGCGGAACACCGGCGCCGGGCGGTAGTGCTCGCCCTCTTCCTCCATCTGCAGCGTGTTCGTCTCGACGATGATCGGGTTGCCCTGGGCCATGTTGAGGACGAAGAACGGGCCGGCGTGGACGAACTCGCCGGCCACCTCGTCGATCTCCGCCGCCGAGGCGCGGGCGAGGAGCAGACCGGCTTCGTTGCACCAGTTGTCGAAGATCCTGTCGAGCATGAAGCACACCGCGTCGGACGTCTCGAGGGGAACCTTGCCGGTGGCGCACAGCATCCAGCGGAGGTCGTCGAGGGTCCTCCGGTCGACGCCGTCCCACGCCACGACCTCCACGACCGGGTTGCGGAACGCCGGGGCGAAGAAGTGGGTGACGGTCGCTCGCTCTGGGCGTTCGAGACCGGCGAAGATCCGTTCCGCCGGGAGCGAGCTCGTGTTCGACGTCACGAGGCAATCGGCGCCGACGATGCCCTCGATGCGGGCGAAGATGTCGCGTTTCAGCTCGAGGTTCTCGGTGGCGGCCTCGATCACCCAGTCGCAGCCGGCGAGGACGCCGTAGTCCAGGGTCGTCTCCAGGCCCGCCTTCACGGCGTCGGCGAGGTCTGCGGTGAGCTTGTTCCGGGCGAGGCCCTTGGCGACGTAGGCCTCGATCCTCGCCCGGGCGGAGTCGAGCGCCTCCTCGACGACGTCGACGAGGACCACCTCGAGGCCGGGGATCGCGCTCGCCAGGTAGTAGGCGATGTCGGGGCCGATGGTTCCGGCGCCGACGACGCCGACACGGGACGGCAGCGGCCGGCTGGGCGCCTCGAGCATCGGGTTGGCGCGGGTCGCGCTCACGACGACGTCATCCTCCTCCGGCGCCGGCCACGGCGGTCTCTTTCTCCCGCAGGGCGCGGATGATCTTCTCCGGAGTGATGGGCAGGTCGAGGATGCGAACACCGATCGCGTCGAAGATGGCGTTGCCGACTGCCGGAGCGGTGGCCACGATCCCGGGCTCGCCCGCTCCCTTCGCCCCGAAGGGGCCGTACGGGTCGTCGGTCTCGACGAACTCGAGCTCGATGGGGAAGTCGAGGTCCGCCGCCGACGGCATCTTGTAGTCGGTGAACCCGGCGTTGAGGATGCGACCCTCTTCGGTCTTGATCTCCTCGTAGAGGGCGTAGCCCACCCCCTGGGCGATGCCGCCGTACATCTGGCCCCGCAGCGCCTGGGGGCTGAGCACGCGCCCCACGTCGGTCACCGCGACGAGCCGGAGGATGCGGACCTCCCCGGTGTCGACGTCGACCTCGACCTCGACGCCCTGGACCCCGAACGTGTAACTGGCGGACATGTTCCCGATGCCCCTGTCCCAGTCGGGAAGCTCGGTGGGCGGCTCGTAGAAGGCCTCCTCGGTGAAGATCGTGCCGACACCGCCCTCCTTCGTGAAGTGGACGGCCCGGAGGAAGCGGCCGAGGTCGATCTGGAGCCACGGCTCATCGGGCGCATCGACGACGAAGAGCCGTCCGCCCTGAAGGTCGAACCGGTCACGGGTCACCGACGTGTAATCGAATCCGGCCGGGCTCACGTCCTCGCCCCGGTCGCGGAGCCGGGCCAGGTTCCGCTCGACCTCGGCCGGGTACACCTTCTCGGCGTGCTCGAAGATCCGCGCCCTCAGCTTCTCGCAGGCCATCACGGCGGCGTTGCCGGCCATGAACGCGCCGCGGCTCGCGTGGGTTCCGACGTCCCACGGGCTCGTCGCCGTGTCCGTCTCGTTGATGTGGACGTTCTCGGGCTCGACGCCGAGGGCCTCGGCGACCATCAACGTCAGGGCCGAATGGAGGCCCTGGCCCATCTCGACACCGCCGTAGGCGACGTTGACGTGGCCGAAGTCGTCGAGCTTGAGGATGATCCCGCTGCCGTCCGAGGCGTAGATCTTGCCGCCCCCGCCGACGTTGATGAGCGAGGCCATGCCGACGCCGCGTGCCGTGCGCCGCTCCGGTCCGCGGGCCTCCTTCCAGTCGATGCGAGCCGCGGTCCGGTCCAGGCACTCGGTCAGCCCACAGGTCGCGAGCTTCAGTCCCATCGGGGTCACGTCGCCGGGCTGGTTGCTGTTGAGGAGCCGCATCTCGTAGGGATCGATCCCCGCCGCGGCGGCGAGGTCGTCGAGGCTGCTCTCGATCGGCCACGTGATCTCGGGGTTCCCGTAGCCCCGCATCGCCTGGCAGTACGTGTTGTTCGTGTAGACGATCCTCGAATCGAACCTCACCGCCGGCACCCGGTACAGCGACGTCGCCGCCACCAGCATGACGTTCGGGTACGTCGCCCCCCACGACGTGTACGCACCGTTGTCCTGGACGACGTCGACCTCGCGGAACGTGAAGCGCCCTTCCGCATCGCAGCCCTGGCGGATGAACATCGACGCCGACTGCCGGGGAGAGAGATAGGCGAACTCCTGCTCGCGGTCGTAGAGAATGCGCACCGGCTTGCCCGTCGTCCAGGCGAGGAGGATGGAGATGTACTCGTAGGCGTGGGTGTCGAGTCCGGTCCCAAACGCGCCGCCGACCGCCGGCACGACGACGCGCACGTTGCGGCCCTCCAGGCCGAGCGCAGCGAGAATGCTGTTGAAGTCCCGCTGGGCGAGGAACGGGATCTGCGTCTTCGTCGTGATCGTCAGGTTGCCGTTGCGGTCGAACTCGGCGATGCAGCCCGACGTGCCCAGCGCCGCCTGCTGGATACGGGGAACCGTGTAGGTGCCTTCGACGACGTGGGCAGTGCGCTCCTTCGCCGCGTCGAGGTCGCCGGATGCGTGGCGGCACGGCAGCGGAACGACGTTCGACGTGCGGGGGCGTCCCGCGGCGTCGGTCTCGTGGATGAGGACGGCGCCCTCGGCAAGGGCCTCCTCGGGAGTGAACACACTCGGCAGCGGCTCGTACTCGACCTCGATGAGATCGACGGCCTCGCGGGCGATGTCGGGGTCGATGGCGGCGACGGCGGCGACCTCGTCGCGGAACTGGCGGACCTTGCCCTTCTTGAGCACGAGGTTGTCGCGCATGAAGCCGTACCGGACCTCGGGGACGTCGTCGGCGGTGATGACAGACCGCACTCCGGAGAGGGCCCGCGCCCTCGAGGTGTCGATGTGGACGATGCGGGCGTGGGCGTGCTCGCTGAACTTGATGGCGCCGTGGAGCATGCCGGCGACGGTGATGTCGTGGATGTAGCGCGCCGTGCCGGCGAGCTTGTCGGCCCCTTCGGGTCGCTGCGCTTCGGTGCCGACGTGGCGGTACTTGCTCACGCGGGTCTCTCCATCATCAACTCTGCGGCCGCCCGGACCGACTCGACGATCTGAACGTAGCCGGTGCACCGGCACAAGTTGCCCGTCAGGGCGTATCTGATCTCCTCCTCGCTCGGATCGGGGTTCTCGGCGAGCAGAGCGACGCTGGCCATGATCATGCCCGGCGTACAGAAGCCGCACTGGGTGCCGCCGAACTCGAGGTATGCCGTCTGCACCGGAGACAGCTCACCGCCCGGCTCGAAGAGGCCCTCGACGGTCGTCACGCTGGTCCCGTCGGCCTCGCACACCGGATAGAGGCACGACACGACGGCGGCGTCGTCGACGAGGACGGTGCAGGCACCACACTCACCCTCTCCGCAACCCTCCTTGGTGCCCATCTCCCCGAGCACGTCTCGCAGGACGTCGAGCAGCGTCCGGTGCACGTCGACCTCGACGGCCACATCGTGCCCGTTGAGCCGGAACGCGACCTCCTCTCTCATAGCACCCCCTCGCCGGGAGCGGCCCGCAGCCGCTCGAGGGCACGGCGGAGGAGCACACCGGTGAGGTGCCGCCGGTAGTCCGCAGTGGACCGCACATCGGTGATCGGCGAGATCTCGTCGGCCGCAGCCGTCGAAACCCGGGCGATGGTCGCATCGTCGAGGGGGGAGCCGACGAGCAGCCCCTCGGTGTCGCGCAGCCGCTTCGGAACCGGTGCGACCGCTCCGGCGGCGAGACGGGCCCGCACACACGACCCTTCTTCCATCTCGACGAGGGCGGCGACCGAGACGGTGGCGACGTCCATCTTGACCCTGGCTTTGCGCAGGTACACCGAGCGCACGTCGCCGGCGCGAGGAGGCAGGAGAATCGCGGTCATGACCTCGCCGGGCGCCAGAGCCGTCTCCCCCGGCCCGACGAAGAACTCCTCGAGTGCCATCTCGCGGGCGCCGGCGCGGTCACGCAACTCCACGACCGCGTCGTAGACGAGCAGCGGCGGCGCCGCGTCGGCGCCGGGAGAGGCGTTGCACAGGTTCCCGCCCAGGGTCGCCATGTTGCGGATCTGGCGGCTCCCGAAGGGGCGCATCGAGTCGATGAGGGCCGGGTAACCGGCGGCAACCGCCGGCTCGGCCTGCAGCTCCGTCAAGGTGACGGACGATCCGATCCGGAGTCGGGCGCCGTTGTCGATGCCTCCCAACTCCGCGACGTGCCGCAGCGAGATGAGCGCAGCGGGGGCGGCGGCGCGCTTGTGGATCTGGACCATGAGATCGGTCCCGCCGGCGACGAAGCGCGCCCCGGGCGTGGCGGCGGCGATGTCGAGAGCCTCGGCGAGGGAGCGGGGACGGTGGTAGTCGTAGCTCACGCGATCACCTCCGCGTCGCGCAGCTCCGCGAGCTCCCCGGCCCCGTAGCCGGCCTCGGCGAGGACGGACTCGGTGTGCTCACCGTAGGCCGGGGCGAAGGGGAGATCGCCGCCGCGCCTGTCGAGATGCTCGACGGGGACCGCCGGCGGCGGCAGCCGGACCACGGTGCCGTCGGGGGCGACGGTGCGCAGCGCCGTCTCGGCCACGAACGGGAGCTCGGGGACTCCCTCGACCGCGCTGATCGGCGAGTGGGGCACCGAGGCCGCGACGAGCGTTGCGGCGACGTCGCCGGTCGGGTACCGGCTCGTGATGGCGGCGATCCTGGTGTGGAGCTCCTCGCTCGCCGCCCGGCGGCCCTCGTTGGTGGCGTAGTGCGCCTCGTCGAGCTCGGCGAACATGGGCTGGTCGATGAGGCGGCCCCATTGCGCATCGCTGCCGACGGCGGCGTAGATGTAGCCGTCCGCGGTCGGGTAGGCGTTCACCGGGAAGAACTGGCGATGCTCGTTGCCGTTGCGGCGCAGCTCCTCCGCAGGGCTGCCCATGTCGAGCAGCGGGGTGAACGTGTGCAGCCACGAGGCAGCTCCATGGGCGAGGGAGACGTCGATCATCTTCCCGTGCCCGGAGCGTTCCCGCTCCAGCATCGCCAGCGCCACCTGGGCGAAGACTTCGTCCCCTGCCTTGAGATCGGCGATCGGCGGCCCGCACTGCATCGGCGGGCCCCCGCGCTCGCCGGTCAGGTCCATGTAACCGACGAGGGCCTGGGTGACCGGGTCGTAGCCCGGAACGTCCGGGTAACGGGTCCCCATCGCCGAAACGGAGCACCAGATGAGGTCCGCTCGCACCGAGCGCAGCGTCGGGTAGTCGATGCCGAGCGGGACGTGGCGCGACGGCATGGTGTTGGTGCAGAAGACGTCCGCGTCGAGCTCGCGGATGAGCCGGTGGAGTGCCTCCCTCCCTCGCGGGTCCTTGAGGTTGAGAGCGATCGCCTCCTTCCCGACGTTCGGGGCGACGTAGTAGCTGTGACGGTCCTCACCGGCGACGGGCCGGCCGATGTAGCGGTTCGGGTCGCCCTTCGAGGCCCGGCCCGGCACGGGGGTCGACTCGATCCGGATGACCCGCCAGCCGAGGTGCACGAACCGCAGCGTCCCGTACGGCAGGCTCAGCGCCTGCTCGAGGCTGAGGACGATCGGGCGATCCGGCGAGCTCATCGGCTCAGAAGCGGACGGGTTCGCGGTAGCTCCCGTAGACCTTGCGGAGGGCACCGCACACCTCGCCGACCGTTGCGTACGCTTCGACGGCGTCGAGGGTCTCGGGCATGACGTTGCGTCCCTCCCGTGCCGCCGCCTCGACCGCATCGAGCGCCGCCGTGACCGATGCCTCGTCCCGCCCGGTTCGGACCTCGCGAAGCCGCTCGACCTGGCGCGCCGCCTCCTCCTCGCGGTACCCGTGGAACTCGATGGCGCGCTCGTCCTCGTCGTCGCGGAAGATGTTCACCCCCACCTTCTTCACCTGCCCCGTCTCGACGAGGAGCTCGCGCTCGTAGGCCTGCCGGCTGACCTCGGCCTGGACCCGGCCCTCGGCGACGCCCTTGACGATGCCGCCCTCGCCGTCGAGCTTGTCCATGACGCGAACGATCTCGTCCTCCATCTCGTTCGTCATCGTCTCGACGAAGTACGACCCGGCGAGAGGGTCGACCGTGTCGGCGAGCCCCACCTCGTGGACGAGGAGTTGCATCGTCCGCAGCGAGATCTTCGCCGCGTGTTCGGTCGGGATCGTGTAGGCCTCGTCGTAGCTGCACAGCGCCATCGTCTGGGCACCGCTCAGGGCGCTGGCGAGCGCGTAATACGCGCCCCGCATGATGTTGTTCTCGGGCTGTTCGATCGTGAGCCCGGCGCCACCGCCGCCGGCGATCATCCGCAGCTGCATCGCCTTCGCATCCGTCGCCCCGTACTGCTCCTTGAGGACCTTCGCCCACAACCGGCGACCGGCCCGGAACTTGCACACCTGCTCCCACAGGTTCCCGTACACGTCGAAGTTGAACGTGATGCCCCTGGCCACGCTGTCGACGTCGAGGCCCCGATCGAGGGCGTGGTCGAGGTACGCCCTGGCGATGGCGAGACCGTAGGCCATCTCCTGGACCGGGCTCGCCCCGGACTCCCGGATGTGGTAGCCGCAGACGCTGACCGGGCTGTACGTCGGGACGTTGCGGGCGCAGAACTCCATCGTGTCGCCGACGAGCTTGATCGACGGCTCGACCGGGAAGATCCAGGTCCCCCGGCCGATGAACTCTTTGAGGATGTCGTTTTGCGCCGTGCCGCGCAGCGTGGCGAGGTCGAAGCCCCGTTTGCGGGCCATGGCGAAGTACATCGCCATGATCGGCACCGCCGCCCCGTTGATCGTGAGCGACACGGTGATCTCGTTGAGGGGGATGTCGGCAAATGCCTCTTCCATGTCGGCGAGGGTGTCGACCGCCATCCCGACCCTGCCCACCTCGCCGTCTGCCATCGGGTCGTCGGAATCGAGCCCGCACTGCGTCGGCAGGTCGAACGCGACGTTGAGCCCGGTGTTGCCCTTCTCGATGAGGTAGAGGAACCGCTCGTGGGTCTCGGCCGCGGTGCCGAACCCGGAGTATTGGCGCATGGTGAAGGGACGGGACCGGTACATGTGGGGGTGGATCCCGCGGGTGAACGGGTACTCGCCCGGCGCGCCGATGCCGCCGGTGCCCCCGGAACGCTCCAGATCCTCGGCGGTGTAGACGGGCTGGATCTCGAGGCCCGATTCCCACGTGACCCGCTCCGGCTGGTGCTTCGTGCTCATGTCGTCACCGTGCTTTCGAGAAACTCCACGATGGCGTCGAACGACGTGCCCGTCGGGAACACGCCGGCGACGCCGATCTCTCGCATCGCCTCCTCGTCCGAGGGTGGGATGTTGCCGCCGACGATCACGGTAGCGTCCCCGGCGCCGTTGGCTCGCAGCTCCTCGACGACGCGCCTCGTCAGCGGGATGTGGGCGCCGGAGAGCACCGAGAGACCCACGACGTCGACGTCTTCTTCCACCGCCGCGGCCGCGATCTCGCCCGGCGAGCGGCGGAGCCCCGTGTAGACGACCTCCATGCCCGCGTCCATGAGCGCCCTCGCCACGATCTTCGCCCCGACGTCGTGCCCGTCGAGACCCGGCTTGGCGACGAGCACCTTGATGGGACGGGTGCGCCCCGTCATCGGGTCAGACCTCTGGCGATGTTGATCCGGAGCAGCTCGGAGGTCCCTCCTCCGATGATCGTGAAGCGAACGTCACGGAGGTACCGCTCCACCGGGTATTCGGCGGCATACCCGTAGCTCGCCATGATCCGCGCTGCCCGGTCGCAGACCTCCATCGCCACCTCGGATGCGAACAGCTTTGCCATCGCCGCCTCGTCGGTGCTCTCCTTCCCGCGCTCGGAGCGCCACGCAGCCCAGTACGTCAGCTGGCGGGCCGCCTCGAGTTTCGTCCGCATCTCGGCGAGATGGGCCTGGATCGCCTGGAACTTGGCGATCGGCTTGCCGAACTGCACCCGCTCCTTGGCGTAGGCGAGGGAGTCCTCGAAGGCCGCCCGACCCACCCCGAGGGCGAGGGCTGCGGTCATGAGCCTGATCTCGGCGAGGATCTCGAACAGGCTGGCCACCCCTTCGCCTTGCCCGCCGAGCATGCAGGTCGCCGGAGTCCCGTCGAAGAACACCTCCGACGTGAGCGAGGCCTTGATGCCCATCTTCTCGATCGACCGGCCGACGCTGAGGCCATCGGCCCCCTTCTCGACGAGGAAGATGCTGAGCTCCTTCTCGCCGGTACGGGCGAACACCGTGAACATGTCGGCGACCGGCGCCGAGGTGATCCACGTCTTCTGGCCGCTGAGGCGCCAGGTGTCGCCGTCGCGCTCGGCGGACGTCGTCATCGAGAAGAGGTCGCTGCCGGCATCGGGCTCGGTCATGCAGATCGTCCCGATGACGTCTCCTCGAAGCGCCGGGGCGAGAAGCCGGTCCCGCAGCTCGCCTTCCGCGAAGCGGTGCACGAAGAACGTGCCCATCAGCGACTGCATGGTGCACGCAGCCGCAACCGCCAGCGAGCCACGGGCCAGCTCCTCGACGGCGACGAGGTACGACGTGACGTCGGCACCGCCGCCGAGAGGCTCGGGGTACCTCATACCGAAGAACCCGAGCCGACCGACCCCGGCGAACAGCTCGGCGGGGAACCGGGGATCCTTGTCGAGATCGTCCGCGACGGGACGGATCTCGTTGTCGGTGAACTCGCGGAAGAGCTTGCGGACGGCGTCCTGGTCTGCGGTCAGCGCGAAGTCCATGGCTCAGTCCCTCCCCGCCGGCGTCGTCGCCGTCCCGGCGCCGACGACGCCTGCGTGATCCCTGCCCAGGCCTGCCCCTCGCGCGAATGCGGCCTTGCGCACCGCGACGTCGATCGACGAGTCGGCGCCGGCGACGGCGCCGAGCAGAGCGTCGGTCGGGATGGGGCTGGCTTCGAGACCGGCGAGCGCGCCGAGCATCACCGTGTTCGTGAGCCTGCGATCACCCGCAGCGGCAGCGGCAGCGGTGGCGTCGAGCACATAGACCCGGCGCGCCACGGCGGCGATCGCCTCGACGATGCCGTCGAGGTCGGGGTAATCGCCCCCTGCCAGGGTGAGGCTCGTCGGGACGATGGGCGTCCGGTTCACGAGCACCGTCGCCCGCGGCGACATCTTCGGGACCACCCGCTGCGCCTCGAGCGGCTCGAGGCCGACGACGACGTCGGCGCTCGCCGGCGGGATGAACGCCGTCCTCATGTCGCCGATCCGCACCGTGGCTTCGACGCTCCCTCCCCGCTGCGAGAGCCCGTAGATCTGACCGACCCGGACCCCGAGCCCGGCCGCGGCCGCGGCCGCGCCGAGGGCGTGGGCGAGGCGGAGCACGCCCTGGCCGCCGACACCGGCGACGACGACGTCGCAGCTCGCACTCATCGCACCACCGCGGGCTCGATGACGGGGACGATGGCGCCGTTGGGGCAGAACTGGGCGCACACACCGCAGGCGACACAGAGCCCGGCGTCGATCTCGACCGCGCCGCGGTCGACGTAGAAGGCGGGGCAACCGAAGAGGTCGAGACAGGCGCTGCAGTTCCCGCACAGCCCGCAGATCATGCAGCGGGCGGCCTCGGCACGGGCCTCGTCCTCGGTGAGCGTCGCGACGACCTCCTCGAAGCCGCCCATCCGCGTCCCCGGATCGAGCTCCACCGGCCGGCGGCGCCCCTCGGTCCGGTCCCGGCGCACCCCCGGTCGTCCCGGCGGCGGCCGGGTCGGGACCACCGGAGGCGGCATCCTGACGTCGGCGGCGGCGGGCCCCCGCAGGCTCCGGTCGAGCCCCCATGCGGCGCGGAGCCCGCCCGCGATGGCCCCCGTGACACTGCCACCGGCGCCGAGCACGTCCCCCGCGGCGTAGACGCCGGCGTGGGAGGTGCGGCCGGTCCCGGGGTCGACGACGAGGCCGTCGGTCCAATCCAGCTCGACGGTGCCGTCCGCAGCGACCCTCTGCGGGGCCTGACCCACGGCGAGCACGACGAGTTCGGCCGCGACGAGCCGATCCGTTCCGGCGCGGGCCTCGTAGCTCGCCGGGTCGGTGCGGGCCGGGTCGTGATGGTGGACCTCGACCAGCTCGGCACCGCCGGCAACGAGGCGGGTGGCCCGGGTCCGGCACAGGAGATCGACGCCCTCGTCCTCCGCCGCCTCGATCTCGCCGGAGATGGCCGGCATCTCGTCCCGTGCCTCGAGGCACGAGATGATGACGTGTTCCGCGCCGCGACGCAGCGCCGTCCTCGCCGCGTCGATGGCCGCGTTCCCCCCACCGACGACGAGGACCGTCCCCGCAGCCGTGTCCGGTTCCTGCAGGTACGCCAGCGCCTGGACGACGGCGGGGCCTTCCCCCTCGATGGGAAGGGTGAGCGGGTCCGCGGCGCCGAGCGCGATCACGACCCCGTCGTGGCCATCGACGAGCTCGCCGAGCCGCAGATCGGCACCGAGGTGGCGGCCGCCCTCGAAAGAGACCCCGAGCCCGAGGATTCTCTCGGTGTCCCGTCGCAGCACCTCTCGGGGAAGGCGGTACTCGGGGACCCCGGTGAGCAGCAAACCGCCCGGCTCGGCATTGGCGTCGTAGAGGTGGACGTCGTAGCCCCGCATGGCGAGGTCGTGGGCGGCGGCCAGCCCGGCGGGGCCGGCACCGACGACGGCTGCCGACCTGCCGTGCGCCGGCTCCGGCTCGGGGGTGTGGGGGTACTCGTCCTGGGATGCCGCCCAGTCCATGACGAACCGCTTGAGGTCGTTGATCGCAACCGGTTCGTCGAGGCCGCCGCGCACACAGACGTCCTCGCATGGCTTGTGGCAGACCCGGCACACCGACTCGGCGAGGGGCAGCCCGTCGAGGATGAGCTCGAGGGCGTCTGCGTACCGTCCGGCAGCGATATGAGCGGCATAGCCCTGGATGCAGAGGAAGAGCGGGCACCGGGTCGCACACGGTGCAACGTCGGGGCGGGACGCTCGGTCGCCGTCCAGCTCGAGTGAGCGCGCCCTCACCATGGCCCGTTCGAAATCTTCGACGACGCCCTGGCCGCATCGCTGCCCGCAGCTCGACCGGCCGCAGTAGCGGCACCGCTCGTGGTCGATCGTATAGGTGGTGACCCGCGGCGCCGCTGCGGGGGCACGCCGGACGGTACGGGCCTCGAAGACGGGGCAGATCCGCTGCGAGATCACCACGCTGAGCCCGTCGCGCTCCTTCGCTCGCTCGAAGGCGGCAACGGTGGCGGCGAGGTCGTTGGGGTCGACGGTTTCGACGTGGGGGGCGCCGAGCGCCCGCACCACGGCCTCGATGTCGACCGTGCGCTGCACCTGCCCGTCCTCGACCGGGGCACCGGGCCGCTCCTGGAACCCGGTCATCGCCGTGACCTCGTTGTCCATGATCACGGCGACCATGTTCACGTTCTCCTTGACGGCGTTGAGCAGCGCCGGCATCCCGGAATGGAAGAACGTCGAGTCGCCGAGGAACCCGAGGGTCTGCCGCCCGCTGGTGCGCGCCACGCCGGCGGCGAGGGTGAACCCGGCGCCCATCGCCAGCAACGCATCACCGGCCCGCAGCGGCGGCGCAACGCCGAGCGAATAGCAGCCGATGTCGTTGAAGTACAGGGCCTCGTCGCCGAAGACACTCCGGGCCGCAAAGAACGCCGGGCGGTGGGGACAGGCGGCGCACAGCGTCGGCGGCCGGTTCGGCAGCGACGGCGCCTCGGCCACGACTTCGGCAGGCGCCCCGATGCCGACGAGGTCGTGGAGCACAGCACGGAGCATGTGCGGCTCGTATTCGAACTCGAAGGGGAGGTGCCCGGTGCGCTTACCGAGCACCTTCAGCGAGAGCCCGTGGAGAGTGCACAGCGCTCGCACCCGGTCCTCGAGCAGCGGCGAGAGCTCCTCGACGACGAGAACCGTGTCGAACCCGCGCAGGCTCGCCACCAGCCAGTCCTCGGGAAGCGGGTAGACGACGCCGAGCGAGAGCAGCGCGACCTCGTCGCGGCCGACTGCGTCCTCGAGGAGGTCCTGGCAGATCGCCGCCGGCGCACCCGAGGCGAGCACCGCCGTGGTCCCCCCGCCTTGCGCGTCGAAGAAGCCCCCCGCGGCGATCTCGCGGCGCGCCGTCTCAAGGCGCTCGGTGATCTCGACGCGCATCCGGCGCGCGTTCGCGGGGAGAGGAAGGAACCTCGCCGGGTCCCGGGTGAACCCGGCGACGGGACGAGCCTCGATCGCGCCGAAGCGGACCGGCGCCGACGTGTGGCATACCCGGGTGGTGGGGCGCACGACGACGGGGAGCCTGCTCCTCTCCGACACGTCGAACGCGTGCCGGGTCACCTCGAGGGCCTCCTGGGGGCTGCGCGGGTCGAACATCGGCAGATGGAGCGCCTCGGCGAGCTGGCGCTGGTCCTGCTCGTTGGGACTCGTGTGACACGAGGGGTCGCCGGCGCTGACGATGACGAGCCCGGCGACGGTGCCGACGTAGGGGATCGTGCTCAGCGGATCCCCTGCCGACATCAGCCCGAGGTGCTTCATCGCGACGATGGCGCGTGCCCCGGCGAGCGACGCGGCAAATGCCATCTCGAGCGCGACCTTCTCGTTGACGGAGTACTCGAACGGGATACCGAGGTCCGGGGCGAGCAGGGCGAACGCGTCCGTGACCTCCGTCGACGGTGTGCCGGGGTATCCGCAGGCGAACCCGACGCCCGCTTCGATGGCGCCCCGGGCGATCGCCTCGTTGCCGAGCAGCAGCTCGGTGCGGCCCGGTTCGTCGGCGAGCAGCGGATGGCCCGGCATCATGGCGTCCTCTCTCTGTCTGCCACCGGACGGGGCATGGCGGCACCCATCAGTCCGGCACCACGGCGAGGGCGGTGATCTCGACGAGCGCCCCGACGTCGGCGAGCTCGGTCACGCCGTAGAGACCCATCGCCGGGAAATGGCGGCCCATGTGGCGCTGGTAGACCGGGCCGAGCTCTTTGCGGGCGGCGCGATACGCCGGCACGTCCGGCGTGAAGATCTGCACCCAGACGACGTGGGCGGGCTCGCCGCCTGCAGCGCGCAAGGCGGTGACGAGGTTGCCGAGGGCGAGGTCGAACTGCTCCATCCACGTGTCCCCGATGATGTTCGCTTCTGCGTCGAAGGCGATCTGCCCGGCGAGGTAGACCGTCCTACCGGGCGCCGCTGACACGGCGTGGGCGTAGCCGACCGCCGGCGCCAGCTCCTCCGGGTTGATGACGAGATGTTCGCTCAACGCTCCTCCTCGCTCGTGCCCCCAGTCTGGCTCACCGGCGCGGCCCGCAGCGCCGTCCTGGATACCGATGATGATATCTTGCACGCCGCACCGCCGCCGTACCCGGCGGCCGCGCCGCCCACGCTGCGGTGGGTCGGGCGGCAGCGCAGACGACACGCCCCGGGGACCGAGGACGATGGCATCCACAGCGCTCGACGAGGGCATCGCCTGGACGGCGGCCCATGCCTACGCCGGCTCCGCCTTCTTCCGAGGCAAGCTCGACGCAGCCGAGATCTCACCGGACGACGTCTCGGGAGCTGCCGACCTGGCGCGGCTCCCGTTCACGACGAAGGAGGAGCTTCGTGCCACGGGCCCGTGGGGCTGGACGGCGGTCCCTCTCTCCGCGGTCGCCCGGATCCACTCTTCGTCCGGCACGACGGGGCGCCGGACGATCTGCACCTACACCCGCAAGGACATCGACGACTGGGCCGACCAGTTCGCCAGGTGCTACGAATACGCAGGGGTCGGCACCGAGGACCGGGTTCAGATCATGGTGGGGTACGGACTGTGGACGGCCGGGGTGGGGTTCCAGATCGGCGCCGAGCGGCGCGGCGCCATGGCGGTGCCGACCGGGCCCGGCAACACCGACCTCCAGTTCGAGATCATGGCGGAGCTCGGATCCACGGTGATCTGCTGCACGTCGTCGTTCGCGCTCCTGCTCGCCGAGGAGGCGGAACGGAGGGGAATCGCCGCCGACCTCGACCTACGGATCGGGATCATGGGGTCGGAGCGGTGGGGCGAGGGGATGCGCCGCCGCATCGAGAGCCTGCTCGGCATCGAGACGTTCGACGTGTATGGGCTGACCGAGTTGTGGGGGCCAGGCACGGGCATCGAGTGCACACACCACGACGGCATGCACTACTGGGACGACTACTACCACGTCGAGGTCGTCGATCCGGAGACCCTCGAACCCGTCGCCGACGGCACCGAGGGTGAGATCGTCATCACGACGCTGGGAAAAGAGGCCACCCCGCTGCTGCGGTACCGGACCCGTGATCTCTCGTTCCGCTACCCCGATCCGTGCCCATGCGCCAGCCCCTACCCGCGCATCGGCCGGATCGCCGGCCGCACCGACGACGTCGTCAAGGTGCGCGGCGTCATGCTCTCACCCGCCCAGGTCGACACCGTCCTCGCCGCCGTCGACGGCGCCGGCCCCGAGTACCAGATCCACATCGATGCCGCCGACGGCCGCGAGGAGGTCAGGGTGGTCGTCGAGGTGGCCGATCCCGAAGTGGGGCCGGAGGTGGGTGAGCGCCTCCGGACCCTGACCGGGCTGAGGATCGACGTCGACACCGTCGACGTCGGGGCCCTGCCCCGCACGGAGCGTAAGGCGCGACGGGTCTTCGACCACCGCTGAAGGCCGGCGCTGAGCGCCACCCCTGCGATTCCGCTCCAGGTTCTGCCAGACCGGATAGGGCCATAGGTCCCTATCTGCACGAAGCTCCTGCACGATAGATTGCGCCAACATCGCCGCCGTCCGGCATGTCCCGGCGGCGGTGTCCGACAGCGCTGATCCGCGGAGGGAGGAGACTGCGGATGGCTGCGGCGAGCGGGAGGCAGGCGGTCGATCGCGCATCCGAGCGCGACACCGTCGCGACACATCCACGACCCGGTGGCCCGCTCGCCGCAGCGCGCCCGGCCCTTCTCGGGCTGCCTCGATCCCGGCGGACGGCGCCCTTAAGCCCCCACACGGTCACTCGAGTCGCGCCTCCGGCGTGATCCGAAGGCCTCCACCAGCACCGGCAGCGCCCGCTGCCCAAATACAGAACGAGTGAGGAGACCCCCATGATCGAACGGCAACGCACGATCGGGCGTAGGACGACCCGGTGGCAGGCACTCGGAGTCCTCGCCTTCGCCCTACTCCTCGTCGCATCGGCGTGCGGCGATGACGACGACACCACGGCGACGACGGCCGCGCCGGCAACGACGGCGACGACCGCGGCGCCCGGCACGACCGCGGCGCCCGGCACGACCGCAGCCCCGGCGACGACCCAGGCTCCGGTGGCCGAAGGCACGGCGTACAAGATCGGCTTCGTGTCCGCCGCCACCGGCGGCGGGTCGAGCCTCGGGCTTCCCGAGAGGAACACGGCCGAGATGCTCGCCGCCCAGTGGACGGACGGCATCGTCGGACCGGACGGCGTGCATCATGACCTCGAGGTCATCATCCTCGACAGCGAGTCCAACCCGGACGCCGGCGCATCGGCGGTGAGCAGGCTCATCACCGAGGACGAGGTCGACGTCCTCGTCGCCGGCACCCTCAGCGGCAACTCGCTGGCGATGGCACCGCTGGCCGAGGAAGCAGAGATCGCCATGATCTCGATGGCATCGTCGCGGCGCATCATCGAAGACGCCGACACCGGCGAGGCTCGGTTCTGGATCTTCAAGACGCCTCAGGAGAACGGCCACAACGCCGCGGTGCAGACGGACTACCTGAGTGCGCTCGGTGTGTCCACGGTGTGCTACCTGTTCGAGAACAGCGGCTTCGGCCAGGACACGCTGGCCAACGGCCAGAAGTTCTTCGGAGACGCGGACATCGAGATCGTGTACTCCGACTCCTTCGAGCGGGGAGACACCGAGTTCCCGCAGACGACGAGCATCCAGAGCTCAGGATGTGAAGCCGTCGTCGTCGGCGCCATCCCGCCGGTCTCGGCGCTGGTGACGTCCGCGCTGCGCGACTTCGTGCCCAACGTGCCCATCGTCCAGGGCCACGGCAACTGCGCCTTCGCCTTCATCGAGCTGGCCCCGGCCGCCGTCGAGGGCGTCCCGCTCCCCTGCGGGCGCTTGATGGTCGCCGACGGCCTCCCGGACGACGACCCGCAGAAGAACCTCCTCGTCCAGTACGTCGTGGACTACACCGCGTTCACCAACGGTGAACCGGTCAGCACCTTCGGCGGCCACGCCTGGGATGCACTGCAGTGGGCGTACGAAGGCCTCGCCAGCCTCGAGGAGGGACTCGGCCTCGACGATCGTCGCGCCGGCGTGCGCGACCACATCGAGGCGAACATCACGAACTGGCCGGGGACGGGCGGCGTGTTCAACATCACGCCCGATGACCACCTCGGGCTCGGGTTCGATGCTCTGACCTTCGTCAGGGTGGAGAACGGAGCGTTCGCCTACTTCCCGCCGGAAGCCTGGTAGCCGTCAGGCCAGACACCCGTGGGGGGCGGCGCCGAGCCGCCCCCCACACCGCCGCACGATCACGCGGCGGCCGGCTCGCGGGGCCATACTCCCCGGGGTAGGGGTACCAGTTGCAGCGAGTTTCCCAGCGGCCCACGTACAAGACCATCGTCTCCGTCGCCGCGGCGGTTGCGATCGTCGCCGTCATCCTCGCCCTCGGAGCCCAGAAGAACTTCGGCCCCCAGCAGTACGGCCAGCTCGTCGTCGCCGGTCTCGGCGCCGGGGCCATCTACGCCCTCATCGCCCTCGGCTTCGTCATGGTGTACACGGTGACGGGGATCATCAACTTCGCCCAAGGCGCCTTCGTGATGCTCGGAGCCATGATTGCGGCGACGATCTACGGAGACGCCTCCTCGGGAGACGCGGTCGGTCTCGTCATCGCTGCGATCATCGCGATCCTGGCGACGACGCTCGTCGGCGTGGCCGTCGAGCGGCTCACGATCTTCCCGGCGCGCAACGCCGACACCCTGACGCTCATCATCATCACCGTGGGCGTCTACATCGCCATCCAGGGTGTCGGTCTCGTCGTGTGGGGAACGAGCGCCAAGGCATTCCCGGCGTTCACGACCCTCGACATCACCGACGGCACGCTGCGGTTCTGGGGAATCGTGCTGAAGACACAGACATTGTGGATCTGGGGCACCACCGCGCTCGTGCTCGCGCTGCTGACGCTGTTCTTGGGGCGCACGCTGACCGGTAAGGCACTGCGGGCGTGCTCGGTCAACAAGGAAGCCGCCAGGCTGATGGGGATCTCGCCGACCCGCATGTCGGTGTTCGCCTTCGGGCTCGCGGCGGGGATGGGAGCGCTGGCCGGCATCGTCCTCGCCCCGGCCACGAGGCCGATCTACGACATGGGCCTGAAGCTGGGCCTCAAGGGATTCGTCGCCGCTGCGATGGGCGGCCTCGTCAGCTCCCCCGCGGCCGTCGTCGGCGGGCTGTTGTTGGGGCTCACGGAGAACGTCGCCGCCGGGGTGACCAAGTCGGGGTTGAAGGACGTGTTCGCGTTCATCGTCCTCATCGCCGTCCTCTTGCGCAAGCGGGGCATCTTCGCGGCCGGCACCGATCTGGAGCGGCCCTGATGGCCGCCGACTCGTACCGCTCCGACACCGGGACGACGACCGCGCCAGCCGGGAACGGCAAGGAGTCCGCGCCGCGGAGGGCCACGATGGCCGGCGTCGTCGTGCTCGTCGCCCTCGTGCTCGCGATCGGTCTCCTCGAGGCGTTCCAACCCGGCGGCGTCGACGTGTCGAGCCTCACCGGTGGTGTCATCACCTTCGACACCACCGTGCGCATCGGGATCCTCACGATCGTCGTTGTCGGCCTCAACCTCCTCATGGGCTACGCCGGGCAGGTCTCCCTGGGCCAGGCGGCGTTCTTCGGGCTCGGGGCGTACTCGTCGGCCATCTTCACGACCCGGGCCGAGCTCGTCGGCATCGGGTCGGGGCTCGAGGGTCGCTGGTGGTGGCCGTGGCTCGTCATGGTCCTCGGCATGGCGCTCACCGGCGCACTTGCCTACGCGGTCGGCCGGCCGATCCTTCGGCTTCGGGGGCACTACCTCGCCATGGCGACGCTGGGGCTCGGCGTGATGGTCACGATCATGTTCCGCGAGAACCTCGGCCTCCAGCTCGACACGAAGGACATCACGGGTGGTTCGGACGGGATCCCCGGCATTCCCCGGCTCCGGGTCGGCACGTTCGAGATCTGGCCGATCGAGCGGTATTACTACCTCGTCTGGTTCCTGGCGATCGTCGGGATCCTCCTCGCCCTCAACGTCGTGCGCTCCCGGTCCGGTCGCGCCCTGCGCGCCCTCCACAGCAGCGAGCTCGCCGCCGAGACGGTCGGGGTGGACACGGCCCGCTTCAAGGTGCGGGCGCTGGTGGTGAGCGCGATGTACGCCAGCATCGCCGGGAGCCTCTTCGCCCACTTCCGCGTCGCGGTGTCCCCGACGCCGTTCGATTTCCTCGCATCGCTCGAGCTCGTCGTCATGGCTGCGGTGGGCGGGATGGCATCGGTGTGGGGAGCGCCCTTCGGGGTCGCGGCGATCCTGGCGATCCGCGAGCTGGTGAGGACCCGCCTCGATCTCGTCATCGGGGGCGCAGGGGGAGAACAAGAGGCCGTTGCGTTCGGCGTCCTCCTCGTCCTGGTGATGATCTTCATGCCCGAGGGCGTCGTCGTCCGGGTGAAGGAGGTGGCGCGGCGATGGAGCCGGTGATCACCGACTCGCAGCCGGCGCCCCCGCTCCTCGTGCTGAGCGACCTCTCGATGGCATTCGGCGGCCTCGTCGCCGTCGATCGAGTCACCACCCGCGTCGCCGATGGCCAGATCAAGGGTCTCATCGGTCCGAACGGGGCGGGCAAGACGACGGTCTTCAACCTCGTCACCGGGATCTACCCGCCGTCGGGCGGCCACGTCGAATTCGGCGGGGAGCGCCTCATCGGGCTCGAGCCGCATGAGATCGCAGCGCGGGGGATCACGAGGACCTTCCAGAACGTGCGGTTGTTCGCGCACATGAGCGTGCTGGAAAACGTCATGGTCGGGCTTCACCTCCAGACGCGCGCCGGGCTCCTCGCCGCCGCCCTCCGCACGAGAGCGACGCGACGGGAGGAGGCGAGGATCCACGCCGACGCCCGAGACCTGCTCGACGAGGTCGGGCTCGCCGGGCGTGCCGGCGATCGCGCCACCGACCTCCCGTTCGGTCTTCAGCGCACGCTCGAGATCGCCCGCGCCCTCGCCGCCCGCCCCCGCCTCCTGCTCCTCGACGAGCCGGCGGCAGGGCTGACGGCACCGGAGCGCCGCCGGCTGGGCTCGCTCATCCGCCGTATCCGCGACGATGGGACGACGATCGTTCTCGTCGAGCACGACATGGAGTTCGTCATGGGGCTCGTCGACGAGCTGCTCGTTCTCGACCACGGCTCGGTCATCGCCGAGGGAACTCCTGCGGAGATCCAGAGCGATGCGAGCGTCATCGCCGCCTACCTCGGAGCCCCGGAACGATGAGCGCCGTCCTCGACGTCCGCGGCGTCAGCGCGTTCTACGGCCGGATCCAGGCCCTCGACGCAGTTTCGCTCCGCGTCGACGAGGGAGAGATCGTCGCCCTCATCGGGGCGAACGGTGCCGGCAAGACCACGCTCCTGCGGACGATCAGCGGCATGATGCATGCCCAGACCGGGGAGGTCGTCTTCGACGGTCGGGACGTGACCCGACGCAACGCGGAGCGCATCGTCGGCATGGGCATCTCGCACGTCCCGGAGAACCGCCAGGTCTTCGGGACGATGACCGTCGACGAGAACCTCGTGCTGGGGGCCTACCGCAGGTACCGGAAAGCGGGCAAGGCCGCCGTCGAGTCCGATACACGCCGGGTCTTCGAGGTGTTCCCGATCCTCGAGGAGCGGCGCGGGCAGCTCGCCGGAACCCTGAGCGGAGGTGAGCAGCAGATGCTCGCCATCGCCCGCGGCCTCATGGCCCGGCCGACGCTCATGCTCCTCGACGAGCCTTCGCTGGGTCTCGCCCCCCTCATCGTGAAGGAGCTCTTCGCGGTCATCGGTCGCCTCCGCGGTGAAGGAGTCACGGTGCTCCTCGTCGAGCAGAACGCCCATGCCGCCCTCAACCTCGCCGACCGGGGCTACCTGCTCGAGGTCGGCTCGGTCGTCCTGGAGGGGACCGCCGCCGAACTCCTCTCCGATGAACGCGTCCATGCCGCCTACCTCGGTGGGGCGGGCGACGGCGGAGCCGGAGCTGGGGGGACGTAGCCGGCCGGGAGGCGGGTGACGCAAGCTCGTATGCTGGGGCGACGACGACCCGGAGCGCCGGCGTGGGATCGAAGCCGTTCGCATCGAGCGAGGATCTCGAGGACACCGAGGAGGTCCTCGAGATCCTCGCCGACGGTGTCTACGCCCTCACCGCCGGCGGCGATCCGACCGTCGGTGCCATCGAGGGCGAGGACTTCCTCGTGTGCTTCGAGGCGCGCGCGACCCCGTACATGGCCGGGCTCTGGCTCGACACGCTGCGCGCCCACACCGACAAGCCGGTGCGGTACCTCGTCCTCTCCCACTACCACGCGGTGCGGACGCTCGGCGCCGCCGCCTTCGACGCCGGTGACGTCGTCGCCCACGACAACACGAGGGACCTCATCGCCGAGCGGGGTATGGAGGACTGGGCGTCGGAGGCGGGCCGGATGCCCCGTCTGTTCCGGGGCGCCGAGACCATCCCCGGGTTGACGTGGCCGACCCTGACCTTCTCGGACCGCATCACGATCGACCTCGGCGGGGCAAGGGGCGCGCTCGAGCTCGTGTATCTCGGTAGGGGCCACACGATGGGTGACATCGTCGCCTGGCTCCCCGACCGGCGCATCCTCTTCGCCGGCGACCTCGTCGAGTCCGAAGCCGCGCTCTACACCGGAGACGCCTACCACCTCGACTGGATGACGACGACGCTCGACCGGGTGCGGGCCCTCGGCGCCGAGACCCTCGTCGGGGGGAGAGGCCGGGTCGTCCGCGAGGGCGAGGTCGACCACGCCATCGCCCAGACGCGGCGATTCCTCGTCGTCCTCAAGGACGCGGTCGCCGCCGTGCAGCGGAGGGCCGGCACGATCAAGGAGGCTTTCGACGCCGCCCGGGAGGCGCTCGCCCCCACCTTCGGCGGCTGGCCGATCTTCGAGCACACGCTGCCCTTCGACGTCCAGCGGATGTGGGACGAGCTCGCCGGCGCCGACCCCAGGGTGTGGACGGCGGAACGGGACCGGGCGCTGTGGGAGGAGCTCCAGGCGTGAGCCCGGCGATCGACCGGCCCGTCGTGATCATCGGCGGCGGCCCCGTGGGCATGACTGCAGCACTCCTCCTCGCCCGCTTCGATGTCCCGTCCGTGATCCTCGAGGCGAAGCCGGCACGCGACCCCTTCGGGTCGAAGGCGCTCTGCATGCAGCGCGACGTCCTCGACGTGCTCGATCGGGTCGGCTGCGGCCAGCCCCTCGTCGACGAGGGCGTGACATGGACCATGGGACGCACGTACTACCGCGAGAACGAGCTGTTCCAGATCACGTTCTCCGACCTCGGTCGGGCCCACTTTCCCCCGTTCGTCAACGTCGGCCAGGACCGCACCGAACATCACCTGGAACGGGCCGTCGCCGCCGACGAGCTCATCGACCTGCGGTACGGCCACGAGGTGGTCGAGCTCTCCCAGGACACCGATCGCGTCGTCGTCGGCTACGACGGACCGGCGGGGCGGGGCCTCCAGGAAGCCGACTACGTCATCGGAGCCGACGGCGCCGGCAGCGTGACGCGCAAGCTGCTCGGGATCGGGTTCGGCGGCAGGAGCTTCGACGACCAGTTTCTCATCTGCGACATCCGCACCGAGCTCCCGTTCGCCAACGAACGCCGCTTCTTCTTCGACCCCGAGTGGAATCCCGATCGCCAGGTCCTCATCCATCCCCAAGCCGACTCCGTGTGGAGGATCGACTGGCAGGTGCCCCCCGACTTCGACGTCGCCCTCGAGCGGACCACGGGGCGCCTCGACGGGCGCATCCGCAAGATCACCGGTGACCGCCCGTACGAGATCGTGTGGATGTCGGTCTACCGCTTCCACCAGCGCCTCGCCGACCGCTTCGCCGACGGCCGGGTCTTCCTTGCCGGCGACGCCGCCCACCTCATGTCGCCGTTCGGAGCTCGCGGGCTCAACTCCGGTATCCAGGACGCTGAGAACATCGCCTGGAAGATCGGTTACGTCCGCAATCGCTGGGCCGCCCCGCGCCTGCTCCGTTCCTATGAGCCGGAGCGCCGACCTGCCGCCGAGGAGAACCTGCGCGTCACCGGCAAGACCATGGACTTCCTCGTCCCACCGACCGACGAGCTGTGGGCGGCCCGGCGCGCCGCACTCGAGGCCGCCGTCGGCAGCCCGCAGGCGCCGGAGCTCGTCGACTCGGGCCAGCTGGCCCAGCCGTTCGTGTACGCAGACTCGCCCTTGACGAGTCCCGGGGGGATCGCCGCCTCGGTCGCTCCCGGCCAGCTCTTTCCCGACGGGCCGGTCGTGGTGCGGGATGCTCCGACGAGGATGCGAGCCCTCTTTGGTCGAAGCATGGTCGTGCTCACCACCGCCAGTCGAGAGGGCCCCGCGACGGCGGCCCGGCGCATCGCCGCACCCGTCGACGTGCACGCCCTCGGGGAGATCGACCCGGAGGGCGTCGTCGCCGCGACGCTGCCCGACAACGAGCCAGTAGCGGCGGTGATCAGGCCGGACGGCCATCTCGCCGCCCTCGTGGCCCCGGGGCCGGCCCGCATCGTCGACGCGGTGGCGACGGCCCTCGGTGCCGGCCTCTAGCGGCGCCGAGGCCTCACGCCGCGACAAGCTCTGGTGTCTCGTCGGCCCGCTCGCGCCGGTCGCCCTCGATGTCGAGCCTGGGGAGCCACTGCAGCCACGCTGGCAGGTACCAGTTGCGGGCGCCGAGCAGCTTCATGGAAGCGGGCACGAGCACCGACCGCACGATCGTGGCATCGAGCAGCACCGCGGCAGCGAGACCGAAGCCCATCTGCTGGAAGCCGACGAGCCGGCCCGAGGCGAATCCCGCGAAGACGGCGACCATGATCGCGGCGGCTCCCGTGATGAGCGACGCCGTCGTCCTCAAGCCGTACGCAACCGATCCTGCGTTGTCGCCGGTCTCGTCGAAGCGCTCCCGGATCCGTGAGAGCAAGAACACGTGGTAGTCCATCGACAGCCCGAACAACACCGAAAACAGGAACAGCGGAAGCCACGCCTCGATGACCTCGACCCGGGCGAAGCCGAGCCATCCGGCGATCGTCTTGACGAAGCCGGGCCCGGCACCCTCTTGGAAGAACATGACGACGAGACCGTACGCGGCGCCGACCGAGAGCAGGTTCATGGCAATGGCTTTGATGGGGATCACCACGGAGCGGAACGCCACCGTGAGCAGGAGGAACGAGAGCCCGAGGACGAAGGCGAACACGATCGGCGTCCAGTCACTCGTCTGGGCGAGGAAGTCGACCGTGCTTGCCGTCTCCCCCCCGACGAGCACGGTGGCGCCCGTCCCGGCGAAGAGCGCCGGAATCGTCGTGCCGCGGAGCTCTCGGACGGCTGCGATGGACGCCTCGGAGTTCACGTCGCCGGCGAGCGGAGCGGACACGATCGTGACCGAGCCGTCGGCAGAGGGCTGCACCCCGGAGGAGGGCCCGAACGCGGGGTCTGCCGACAGCCCCACCTGAAGGGCGTTGACGGACGCGTCGACCGGCGAGCCGGGCCCGGCGTCGACGACGATCTCGACGGGCGAGGTGAGCCCGCCGGAGAACTCCTCCTCGAGCACGAGGAACGCCTGTTTCGACTCGATGTCGTCCGGCAGCGTCGTGACGCCGTTGAAGCCGGTGTCGATGGAGAAGTAGCTCAGCGACAGGACGGCGAGCAGACCGGCAGACAGGACGAGGCTCACGACGGGGCGGCGCATCACCATGGCGGTCGCGACGTCCCAGAAGCGGCCGCGACCGCGCCGAGCACTCCCGGATCTGCCCCGAATGCGGAGTGCGTCGACCCGGTCCCCCATGAGCGACAGCACCGCCGGCAGCAGCGTGAGCGAGGCGGCGACCGCGACGATGACGACGAGGATGGCGCCGAGGCCCAGACTGCGGAAGATCGTGTTCGGCAGCAGCAGCATGCCGACGAGGGCGAGTACGACGGTGAGACCCGAGAAGAAGACGGCGCGGCTCGCGGTGTTGCCGGCTCTCGCGATGGCGTCGAGCTTGTCGAGGCCCCGGGCCCGTTCCTCTCTGTATCTGGAGACGATGAACAGCGAGTAGTCGATCCCGACCGCCAGCCCGATCATCGTGATCATGTTGGTGACGAAGAACGACAGGTCGAAGGCGAGCCCGACGAGCGCTGCCCCGCCGAGGGCGACGGCAATCGACGCCAGACCGAGGCCGATCGGGATGAACCCGGCGACCACGGCACCGAAGACGAACACGAGGACGACGAGGGCCACGGCGAGGCCGATCGTCTCGCCCGAACGAAGGTCCTCCTCGGCGATTCGGTTGAACTCGTTCTCGAGCGTCGCCGGCCCGGTCACGGTGGCAGTGATCCCCGCGGGGGCGGTGACGCCGTCGACGGCGTCGTGGACGGAGGCGGCGTGCGCCGACGTCGCATCGACACCTCCGCCGGTGAGCGCCACCGGCAGCAGTGTGGAGCGCCCCGTCTCCGACACCGGCCCGTCGGCAGTGAGATAGCTGCCGACGGAGGTGACGACGCCGGGCCCGAGGCCGCGGATGGCGGCTTGCAGGTCGGCCACGTACTGCTGGTAGCCGATGTCCGCAACCGAGCTCGTCACTGACGTCACGACGACGACCTCGGCGGGTGGCACCTCGCCGCGGACCTCGTCGATGATCGCCTGGGCCCGGCTCGATTCGGGGTCGTTCGTGAAGTCGGCAGACGTCGTGAGGGCATCGCCCAGGAATGCCGAGGTGAGACCGACGGCGGTGACGAGGACGACGAGCCAGAGCGCAACGGTCGTCCAGGGTCTGCGGGCGCCGGCTCGAGCAAGCGCCTCGGTCGTGAGCGTCATCTGGGGTCTCCTTTGCATCCGCTTGACGGCCCTACACCGTAAGCGTACGATGTAAACATACGACGTAAGTTACGATATACACCGTAAGCTGTCAAGCAGGACCCGAACCGGGGCCTCGCGGCCCAGGTGTGTAGATTTCGAGGACATGACGACCACCGAACGACGCCCCCTGACACGGGAGCGCATCATCGAGGCCGCCGTCGCATTCGCCGACGAGCACGGCATCGACGCGCTCTCGATGAGGAAGTTGGGGCAGGTGCTCGGCGTCGAGGCGATGTCGCTCTACAACCACGTCGCCGGCAAGGACGACATCCTCGACGGGATGGTCCAACACCTCTTCGCCGGGATCGGGCCGATCGACACCGCAGGGGACTGGAAGGTGACGGCCCGGGCGGCGGCGACGGCGGCGAAGAACGCATTCGCCGCGCACGAGTGGGCCGTGCCCCTCATCTCCACGAGGGAGACGACGAGCGAGGCGTCGTTCGGGATCATGGACGTGATGATCGGGATGCTGCTCGCCGACGGCTACGACCCCGAGACCGCCCACCACGCCTGGCACGTCATCGCCAGCCACGTCCTGGGGTACGCGTTCCAAGAGGCGAACTCCGTCTTCGGCCGGCGCGACGACCAGGCCCGTGAGGAGGCCGAGCAGCTCCTTCGTGAGTACGGGCGGATCTTCCCGAACCTCGCCGCCGTCGCCACCTACCTCATGGAATGCAGCCACGACGAGGAGTTCCAGTACGGCCTCGACATCATCCTCTCGGGGATCGAGGCGCGGAAGCCAGCCTGAGCCGTCCCGGCGACGCCTCAGTCGCCGAGCGGCGGCGTCACCCCGGGGGGGAAGTCCGGTTCGAAGGCGTCGCACACGAGACCGAGCATCGAGTAGAAGCCGACGACGAGGACGAGCTCGATGAGGCCCTCGGCACCGATCAGTTGCTGGAGCCGGGCATGGGTCGCATCCGAGACCATCCGGTCCTCGAACAGCTCGGTGATGTAGTCGTAGACCGCCTCGTGGTCCGCGGCGGCGAAGTCCGGGCGGCGGCGATCCCGCACCGCGTCCACCACTTCCTGAGGTATGCCGGCGTCGAGGCACGGCTGGACCCTCTTCCACCAGGCGTATCGGGCGGACCAGAACCGCGCGGCCATGAGCGACGCGAGCTGGACGAGATGGTTCGGCAGGGCCTGTTCTCGCACGAGGTAGTTGCGGAGGCGGTCGAAGCGCTCGGCGAGTTCGGGGATATGGAGCAGGATCGCGGAAGGGCCGCCGTATTCCTCGTTGCGCGAGCCGAAGATGATGTCGCCGACGCGACGTTGTTCGTCGGTCGCCTCGTCTCGGTCGACGGGCCGGATTCGAGCCATCGGGTCCTCCCCCGAGCACATGATCCACGATCGGTGCACCGTCCCGGCAGGACGGACGTGACCGGGCAGGCTAGCCGAGCGCCCGATGGCGTCGTGTGGCCGTCTCAGCGGCCTCGCCCCGAGAGGACGGCGTCGAGTCGGGGGTAGACGCGCCTCGCGTTGGCCTCGAAGATCCGATGCGCGTCCTGCGGCGAGAGTCCGAGCGCGTCGACGTACCGCTTCGTGTCGTCGAAGTGGAAGCCCGTTTCCGGGTCGATGCCGCGCACCGCCCCGACCATCTCGGAGCCGAAGAGGATGTTCTCGACCTCCACGACGTCGAAGAGCAGATCGATGCCCGCCTGGTGGTACACGCACGTGTCGAAGAAGACGTTGCTCATCACGTGGTCATGCAGCGGCGGCCTCCCCAGCCGCTCGGCGAGGCCCCGATAGCGGCCCCAGTGGTACGGCACGGCCCCTCCGCCGTGGGGAATGACGAGCCGCAGATCGGGAAAGCGGCCGAACAGGTCTCCCTCCACCAGCTGCATGAAGATGGTCGTATCGGCGTTGAGGTAGTGCGCTCCGGTGCCGTGGAAGCTCGGGTTGACGGAGGCCGAGGTGTGGATCATGGCGGGGACCCCCAGGTCCACCATCTTCTCGTAGAGCGGGAACCACGACTCGTCGGTGAGGGGAGGAGACGTCCAGTGCCCGCCGGAAGGATCGGGGTTGAGGTTGCATCCGACGAACCCGAGATCCTCGACACAGCGCTCCAGTTCCTCGACCGACCTCTCGATCGGAACGCCCGGCGCCTGGGGCAGTTGGCACACGCCGACGAAGTGCTCCGGAAAGAGCCCGACGACGCGATGGATGAGGTCGTTGCACGCCGTTGCCCAGGCACGCGCCGTCGCCTCGTCCCTCACGTGGTGCTCCATACCGGCCGCCCTCGGGGAGAACAATGTCACGTCGGCGCCGCGCTCGCGCAGCAGCCGGAGCTGGTTCGTCTCGATGCTCTCGCGGATCTGGGCGTCGCCGATTTCGGCGGGGGAAGGCTCGGGGAGGCCCGGGTCGGCGAGCCGGGCCAGCTGAGCCTCCCTGAACTCCAGGTGCGCGGACGGCGTGGTGGTGTAATGGCCGTGGCAGTCGATGATCACGGGCGGCCCCACTTGGCTGCGGGCGAGCTCACGGTGCACCCTCCGCATCGTCGACGTACCTCAGGCCCGCCTCGTCGAGACGGTCCCTCATCTCGTGCACGTCGAGGCTGAGCTCACCGGAGCGGTAGCGCTCGCGAACGAGGGCCTCACGCTGCTCTCGCGCCCGCGATGCTTCGAGAACCTCAGCCGCCCGCTCGCGCTCCACAACCACAACCCCGTCGTCGTCGGCCACGACGACGTCCCCCGGCCGGACGCGCTGGCCCGCGCACTCGATGGGCAGGTTCACCGTTCCGAGCGCCTCCTTCACCGTGCCCCGAGCCGAGACGAAACTCGACCACACCGGGAAGCCGAGCCGCTCCAGATCGGCCACGTCACGACAGCCGGCGTCGATGACGAGACCCCGCACACCGCGGGCCATGACCGCCGTTGCGAGCAGCTCGCCGAAATAGCCGGCGTCCGACGGCGAGGTGGGAGCGACGACGAGCACGTCCCCATCGGCGCACTGTTCGGCCGCGACGTGGATCATCCAGTTGTCCCCGGGAGGCACGCTCACGGTGATCGCGGTGCCGGAGATCTGGGCGCCCGGGTAGATCGGGCTGAGACGCGGCGCGAGTAGTCCGGTCTGCCCCTGGGCCTCATGGACCGTGGCGACGCCGAGCTCGGCGAAGGCGTCGACAACGGAGCGGTCGGGGCGGGAGACGGTCCGCACGACCACCCCGGTGCGGTCTCCTTGCGCTGAGTTCACGGAACTCGACCTCCTCTCGGTCTGCCGGAACGGCGGCGGCGACCCGACCGGCGCCGCTACGACGCCTCCTCTTTCCACGGCATGAGCGACACGTGGATCACTCCCTCGCCGTGCTCGCCCCCCACGGACCTGATGGCGAGATCGGCATCGGCCAGCCCGAACGTGTGCGTGGTGAGCAGCTCGAGCGGGTAGCGCCCGGATGCCAGCTGCTCGAGCGCCAGCTCGCAGGCTTTGAAGCTGTGACCGCGAGCGCTCTTGATCGTGATCGCCTTCGTCGTGATCTTCCCGAGAGGCAGGTCCGGAAAGGTGGCCATCTCTCCCTGGACGAGCAGCGTCCCCGCCTTGCGCTTGAGCGCGTCGATGCCGAGGAGGATGGGAGCAGTTCCGGCGCCCGCCGTGCAGTCGAGGACGACGTCGACGCCGTCGCCTCCGGTGATCTCCAGGATGCTCTCGAGGGGGTCGCTCTCGTCGACGTCGACGACGTGATCTGCGCCGAGCGCCGTCGCCGCCTCCAGCCGGGCGTGGTCCCGCGACGTCCCGGTGACGATGACGAGCGACGCTCCGGCCTGCTTGCACGCCACGATCTGGGAAAGCCCCTGCTGGCCGGGGCCCTGGATGAGCACCGTCGTGCCGTACCCGACGCCGCAGTCGTACAGCGCCCACTCGATGCCGTTGGAGAGCGGCGTGGCGATGCCGGCCAGCTCCGCCGAAACCCCGGCCGGGACCTTGTGCACCACCGCGTTCCACGGCAGGTACATGTATTCGGCAAACCCTCCCCACAAATGCGGCGGCGTCTCGGCGGACGTGTAGCCGTAGCGGAGGGCACCGGGATTGGCCCGCCAGTCGGTCGCCCAGCAATGCCGGTACTCGCCCTGATGACACCACTCGCAGACGAAACACGGCAGGTAGTGCTCGACGAAGACGCGGTCGCCCTCGGCGACCCCCTTGCGGTTCGTGAATCCGCGGCCGGCCCTTGCGATCGTGCCGACGTTCTCGTGTCCCATGATCACGGGGCTCGCCGCGGCGGGATCGGCGTAGACCTTGACGTCGGTGCCGCAGATCCCGGCGACCTCGATCTCGAGAAGCGCTGCGTCGTCTGAGATCTCGGGCAGCGGGTACTCGCGCAGCTCCGTCGTACGCGGGCCGGTCCTCACCGCGGCGCAAACCTGCGCTGGCATGGCGAACCCTCCTCGGGCCTGCGATCCGGGGCATCGCGCCCGGGTACCATCGCATGACCTTGTCACGAAGTTGCGGACCCGCGCAAATGCACGAAAGCCCGAGCGCAGTGCGGCGGCGAGAAGACGCCGCGCGGCGGCCATGAAGCTGAGGACGGTGGCCCGGACTCAGGGCAACGTCCGGGCGCTGAAGGACGGCACGGTGACGCCGCGCCACTACGACCTCGAGTTTGTCGAGGTCCCGGTGCTGATCGACGCCTTCCGCTCCATGGTGCGACATCTCGAGTACGACATCTGCGAGATGGCGATGGCCAGCTACATCTGCGCCAGGGCTCACGGCACGCGGTTCACCGCGCTCCCGGTCTTCGTCATGCGCGGCCTGCACCACGGGGCGATCGTCTCGGCGACGACGTCGGGTGTCGCGAGCCCGGAAGACCTCGAAGGCAAGAGGGTCGGCGTCAACCGCGGGTACACGGTCACCACGGGGGTGTGGGCGCGGGGCATCCTCGAGGAGGAATACGGCGTCGACCCGAGCCGGGTCACGTGGGTGTGCTCCGGCGATGAGCACGTGGCCGAGTACCGGCCTCCACCGAGTGTGGTCGCGATCGAGGAGGGCCGCGACCTCGTCGACATGCTGCTCACGGGTGAGCTCGCCGCAGCCGTCGGCGGCGTTCCGGCCCACCCCGACCTGGCTCCCCTCATTCCGGACCCCGAGGAGGCAGCGTTCGCGGCATTGCGGTCCCAGGGCCTGTACCCGATGAACCACCTCGTCGTCGTCCGCGACGAGCTCCTCGATGCCGAGCCCGGTCTCGCCGAGGCCGTCTTCGACGCCTTCGCCGCGGCCAAGCGCGTCTACCTCGAGGAGCTCCGCACCGCAGGCACCGAGGAGCTGGGGCCTGCAGAGCTGATGCACCGCCGGATCAAGGACGTTCTTGGCGATCCGTTCCCGTATGGGATCGAGCCCAACCGCCCCATGATCGAGAAGCTCGTCGCCCACTGCGTCAGCCAGCGGATCATCGAGCGGCCGATCACCGTCGAAGACCTGTTCGCGCCTGCAACGCACGGCCTCATCGGCTGAGACGGCTGAGACGGCTGAGACGGCTGAGACGGCAGCGACGGCGACCGGAGTTCAGGAGACCGACTCGAGGAACGTGAGCACCCGGGGCGGCACCGACTCCTCGGTTTGCCCGTCGACGGGGATGTCCCAGTAGACGGCCTCGGGCAGGCATTCCTCGAGGTACCGGGCGGCCGAGGTGGCATGGGAGGCGTCCTGGCCGGGAACGATGAGCGCCGGGATGTCGAGGCTGAGCAGATCCTCAGGCTCGGCGCCGGGGGCGCTGTCACGATCGAACAGGGTGCGGGCCATGCCGGCGACGCGCAACCGGTAGCGGTCGGGGTCGAGCGCGGCATACGCCTCGGCGAACGCGCCATCGCGACGCAGCACCGACGCCCACGGCCCCACCCTGGGGTCCTGGGCAAACGACTCGTCGTGGCTTCGCGCCAGCGAGACGACACCGTCCAAACCCTGCTCCTGGACGAAGCCGAGGTGTTGGGCAAAGCGGGCGTGGCCCCGGATCCGGTACCGGGCGCCGCCGACGGGGAAGTAGAGGACCATGCTCTGGACGACCTCGGGATGTCTCACCGCGAACGCGGTCACCGGAGGACAGCCCATGCATCCTCCGATGAGGTGGGCCCGGTCGATGCCCAGGTGATCGAGCAATCCCTTCGCCTGGGCGACGTAGTGACCCCAGGTGATGCGCTCGACCCTCCCCCCCGACCTGCCGCTCTCACGGCGGTCGAAGACGATGCACGAGAAGCGGCCCGGCAGATGGTCCATGAGCTTGATCCGGCTGTAGATGCTGAGGGTCGTCCACTTCTCCACGGTGGCATCGAAACCGCCCGGTGCAAACATGAGCAGCGGGGGACCGGAGCCGATGACCTCGTAGTGGGTCTCGATGCCGTCTGTCGCCGCGGTGGGCATGGTGTGGCGTCCTTTCTCGTGACCCGACTCGGGTTCACGTCCCGTTCGTGGCGGGTGTTGAGCCCTTGATCTGCCGTCCGGCCCTGACGTCGTCGGCGTAGGCGGAGATGGCGTCCAAGGTGATGCGCGCCACGTTGGCGTACGAAGGGGTGTCCCCCTCGAGCGCCGCCGCGGCGTAGCCGATCGCGGCGTGCGCCATCCGCATCCTCCCGTCCAGCCACGGGCCTCCACCGAACCCGCCGACGACGGGGATGGAAACCGCGGCCGTCACCTCGGGCCCGACGACCGGACCCGAGTTCGTGAAGTCGAGCAACGAGGCACCCGCCTCCTCCAGGGCGCATGCCTGAACGAGGAGCTCTTCACGCATCTTCGCCGGCACCTCGGCGCCGCCTTGTGCCATCGCGCCGTAGTCGACCCCGTAGCGGAGCGCCGTTTGCGGGGTGATCCCGAATTGGGCGAAGACCGGGATTCCCGCCCGGGCGACCGCAGTCACCGCGTCGGGGAAGTCTGCCGCACCGTCCAGCTTCACCATGTCGGCGCCGGCTTCCTTCACGAGCCGGATGGCGGCGCGCACCGCGCTGTCCGTGCCCTCCTGGAGCGGACCGAAGGGGAAGTCACAGCTGACGAGCGCCCTCCTCACCCCTCGACGCACCGCCCGGCAGACGATGACCATCTGGTCCATCGTCACCTCGAACGGGTCGGGGTGACCCCAGAGGTTCACACCCACCGAGTCGCCCACCGACACGATGTCGACACCGGCGCGGTCGACGACCTGGGCGATCTGGTAGTCCCAGGCGACGACGCCGACGATCTTCTCGCCCTCGCGCTTGAGCCGCTGGAGATCAGGGACCGTGACCTTGCCGTCCATGTGCCTTCGCCCCCTCTCAGTAGAACTCGTCGAAGTGCATGTGCTCAGGAGACACGCCGGTCTCGTTGAGCATGGCCTGCATCGCCTGGGCCATGGCGGAGGGCCCGGCGAAATAGACCTCCATCTCGAGGAGCCGGGCCCCGAGGGCTCCGGCGACGACATCGTGGACATAGCCGGTGGCACCCGACCAGCCGTCCGAGTCCTCGGAGACCGCCGGTACGTAGTGGATCAGCTCGCCGTAGCCCGGAAGCTCGGCGAGCATCTCTTCGCCGCAGATGTCACGCGGGCTTCGGCCCCCGTAGAAGAAGAGGATCTCTCGGTCGGGGAACGACGGGCCGGACGCCGCTGCCCGGGCGATCGAGATCATGGGTGAGAGACCGGATCCGCCGGCGACGAGGAGGAGGTCGCGCCCGCCGTCCTCCCGCAGGTACGCCACGCCGTACGGCCCGTCGATCGACACGTCGTCACCGGCAGCCAGCGCGTCGAAGAGCACGCCGGTGGCTGCGCCGTCGGGCACGCGCTTGATCTGGAAGCACCAGGTGCCGCCGCCGGGCAGGTTGCACATCGAGTACGCCCGCGCCCCTTCGACCCCGGGCGGCTCGATGAGCGCGTACTGGCCGGGAACGAAGTCGTCGGGACCATCGAGGGCGAAACAGAACTCCGAGATGTCGTGGGTGATCTCGACGACGTTCGTGAGGCGACCGCGCATCCGGACCGGCCGGTGCGTCGACGCCGCCTCGGGATCGAGACGCACCTTGATCCGGCAGTCGTCGAGCGGAACCGCCTGACACCCGAGCCGGCGGCCCCGGTGCCGGTCCCGGTCGCTCCAGGCGGGTGCATCGGCCCTCAGGTGCTGTACGGACCCGCCCTCCAGCGTGAAGCGGCAGTTCCCGCACGAGCCGACGTTGCACGCGTAGGGAAACCCGAGGCCGGCCCGCAGCGCGGCGCGCAGGATGGTGTCGTCGTGGTCGCACCCGAACGTGGTGCCGTCTTCGAGCACGATGGTCGGCATGGTTCCCCTCGCGGTGGGTCCGAGTCGTCGAGCCTAGATTTCGACCATCACCCTGTCGCCCTCGACGATGACGGCGTAGGTCTTGATCGGGATCATGCACGGCGGCGCCGTCACCTCTCCGGTGCGGACATCGAAGCAGCCCTGGTGGAAGTCGCACTCGATCTCGAACCCGAAGAGCTCGCCCTCGGACAGCGACCCCGGCCCGTGCGTGCAGTGGTCGTCGGTGGCGTAGAAGGAGCCGTCGACGTTGTAGAGGGCGAGGGTGAGCCCACCCGTCTCGACCCGTCGCGTCCCGCCGACGCCGACGTCGGCAGTCCCGCACACGTCGATGCGCCTCGGCTCGGTCACGCCGCTCCTCCGTGGTCCATTGGTCTGATAGATGTACCGTTTGCGGCGCCTAAGCTAGCCGCAGTCCACACGAGCCCCGCTGACGCGCCGACGGTGTGACGTGCCCCGCGGGAGAGGGAAGAGGCGATGCTGCGGAAAGAGGTCAACGAACTTCTCACCCAGACCGGTCCCGGGACGCCGACGGGCGACCTGTTCCGGCAGTACTGGATCCCGGCGATGCTCGCCGAGGAGCTACCGGAGAACGATGCGCCGCCGGTGCGGGTCAAGCTCCTCTCGGAGCGGCTCGTCGCGATCCGCGACAGCGAGGGCCGCTACGGCCTCATCGACGAGTTCTGTGCCCACCGCGGCGTCTCGTTGTGGTTCGGCCGGAACGAGGAATCCGGCCTGCGCTGCCCGTACCACGGATGGAAATACGACTACACCGGGCAGTGCATCGAGGTGCCGTCCGAGCCCGAGGAGAGCGGGTTCTGCGCCAAGATCAAGCTGACCGGATATCCGCTGGTGAAGATCGGCGATGTGCTGTGGACCCACATGGGCGACCCGGACGACCGGCCTCCGCTCCCGGAATGGGAGTTCGCCCTCGTTCCCCCAGAGCAGACGTTCACCTCGAAGCGGTGGCAGGAGAGCAACTGGCTCCAGGCCTTCGAGGGCGGCATCGACTCGAGCCATGTCTCGTGGCTCCATTCCGACGGCCTCAAGAACGACCCGCTCTTCAAGGGCGCCGCCGGGAACAAGTACAACCAGGCTGACAAGAAGCCGTTCTTCGAGGTCGTCCAGGCGGAGGGGGGACTGTTCATCGGTGCCCGCCGCGACGCCGAGGACGACCAGTACTACTGGCGCATCACCCCGTGGGTGATGCCGAGCTTCACGATGGTCCCTCCCCGAGGCGATCACCCGGTGCACGGCCACTTCTGGATCCCGATCGACGACGAGAACTGTTGGGCCTACAGCTACGACTACCACCCCGTCCGCGCCCTGACCGCCGACGAGCGGCAAGCCATGAAGGACGGCCACGGCGTCCACTGCGAGTACGTCCCCGGCACCTACCGGCCGCTGCGGAACAAGGACAACGACTACATGATGGATCGAGCCGCACAGAAGCGAGGCGACACGTACTCGGGGGTCAAGGGGATCGCGATGCAGGACGCGTCACTCCAGGAGAGCATGGGGCCCATCGTCGATCGGACGAAGGAGAACCTCGTCTCGACGGACAACGGCATCATCATGGCCCGGCAGCGGCTGCGGAAGGCGGTGACCGCGCTGCGCGACGACGGCGTGACCCCGCCGGGCGTGGACCCGGCGCATCACCGGGTACGGTCGGCCTCGATCCTGCTGCCGAGGGAGGACGCCTTCATCGACACGTGCCGTGACGCGCTCGCAGCCACGCCCGGCGTCAAACAGACGTCGGTCTGAGCCGTGCAGCGTCGCCCCACCCTCCTCGACAGCTGTGCCCGGGCGGCGACCGCCGCCGAGGCGCGGTTCCGGGTCGCATATCCCAACTCGCTGCAGCGGGCGTCATTGGTGATCGCGCTCGACGACGGGGCCGAGACCGTGGTCCGGGCTGCCGCGCAACATGACTGGGCTGGGGCGCGGTTCCTCACGTATGTGGAGCCGGTGTCCGCCGTCGGGGCCGGGCCTGGCGGTGCGATCGTGCGCGGTGAGGATGGCTCGGAGTCCCTCCTCGGTGACGAGCTCGGCGACGCAGACGTCGTGGTGATGATCGCGACCTCGGAGCGGAGCGCGGAGGCCGCTTCGATCATCGGCACCGCGAGTTTCGCTCGCGGGATCATGACCGCGGGCTGCGTGTTCGGCGCCGGTGACGCGGCCGACAGTGGAGTCGTCACCGCGCTGAGGCCGTACGCCTCGGTTCTCGTCGTCGCCGCAGACGACGATTACGTCATGGAGATGCTCACCGCGCTGCGGGCATGAGCGGAGGAGATGCCGCCCCACCGCCGTCGCGGCCCCCAGGCGCGGCCCCTTGCGCTTGGGAACCATCGCGACGAGGCTCGCAAGGTCCAGGCGCGGGCTCAGCGCAGGCGGGGCCGGATCCGGTGCTGCCAGCACCGCTTGTTCTTGTTGTATCTCGAGAGGACGACCTCGCACTCCGCGTGCTCGCAGATCCGATGGCCCCGCATCGTGGTGGGGCGCCGCCCGGTCGGCTGACGACCGACGAGCCGGCCACTGGCAACCTCTTTCATGGAATTGCTATCGGCCGCCGGCGCCGGTTTGTTGAGCCGATGAGCCGCCGGCGCGTACCGACCCGCCACCCCCCGGGCCACATCGCCGGCATCGGCTGGGCTCACAGCGGCCCGACCCGAGAGAGCTTGTCCGGGTTGAGGATGGCGTGGATACCGGAGACGAGACCCTCGTCGATGTCGAACGCAACGATGCCGAGACATGCGTCTTCGCGCAACCCGGCGAAGGCCGGGGCGCCGTTGACGCGGACAACGGCGACCGTCGTGTCGTCGGGTGTCTGCGGTGCCACTCCGACCAGGAATCGGGCGACCCGATGGGCACCATGGAGCGGGTGACGGGCGGCACGGACCTTCCCGCCCCCGTCCTGCGGGTCGAACAGATCGACGGACACCGGGCGAGCGCCCGATCGGTCGAGCCATTCGACGCCGTCCCCCGATCTGGCGACCGCGGTGACGTCGTGGCCCGCCTCGATGAGGAGGGGGACGGCGCGGTTGCCGATGACGCCGGTGGCTCCGGTGAAGAAGACCTTCATCGTGCGGCTCCTTGTTCAGGATGCGTGCACTGAGTTGACATGGCAGGACCGCCGTTTGTGACAGCATCTCGTCCCGCGGACCACCGCCGGATCGTCCGGCCCCGGGGCTAGACGGTGAGGATGGCGGCGCTGGCGTTGCCGAGCTGGCCGTACGTCTGGGACATCCCGACCCTGGCGCCTTCGACCTGGCGGGCGCCGGCGGCGCCGCGCAGCTGGGTGACGAGCTCGTAGATCTGGAGCAGGCCCTGGGCCGACACGGCTTCGCCGAAGCTCGAGGCGCCGCCGCTGGGACAGACCGGCATCCTGGCTCCGATGAGGGTCTCGCCCTTCTCCAGCATGTGGTCGGCCTCTCCCGGTTCGCAGAGCCCCATCGTCTCGATGTATTGGAGGTAATGCCAGGAGCTGTTGTCGGGGACCTCGACGAAATCGAGGTCTTCCGGCCCGATGCCGGCCATCTCGTAGGCCCGCCGCGCCGACGTGTAGCTGTCGCTGAGGAGCGGCACGTCCTCGCCAACCGAGGCGCACAGCGTTCCCAGCTTGAGGGTGGGGTCGCCGTGGAGGGCGCTGGCAAGGGCCACCGCCGCCACCCGAATCGGCGTCGAGGTGTAGCGGCGGGCAACGTCCATGCTGCACACGATGGCGGCGGCGGCGCCGTCGCGCGTCGCGCAGATCTCGTAGAGCCGGAGCGGGTCGGCAACGAGGGGCGAAGCGAGCACCTCCTCCTCGGTGAACACCTTGCGGTACAGCGCCCGCGGGTTGAGGGACCCGTGTTGGGACGCCGCCACCTTCGCCAGGGCGAGGTGCCGCTCGGTGGTGCCGTGGAGCTCCATCCGCTTGCGGGCCTCCATCGCCCAGTAGCCCGGGTTCGTGACGCCGACCATCTTGAAGCGCAGGTAGTCGGTGTCGGTGGGGTCGGGTTTGCCGATGGGCCCGAAGAAGCCCTCCGGGGAGACGTCGAAGCCGACAGCGAGGCACATGTCTTCCTCACCGGACGCGACGACCTGATATGCCGAGCGGAACACCGACGTGGCCGTCGCCGACATATTGAAGACGTTGGTGAACGGGATCCCCGTCTCACCGAGGCGGGCGGCGAGCGAGGTGCCGGCCGACAGGCCCGTCGTGCTCCCCCAGGCGTAGAGACCGGCCACCGCGGCGGGGATGTCGGTCCACTTCAGCCCGGCGTCGTCGAGCGCCTCCCGCACCGCGTGGACGCCCAGGTCGACGAAGGTCTTGTCGGGGAACCTCCCCCACGGGTGCATCCCGATCCCGATGACGGCGACGTCCCTCATGCCGGCTCGAACCACCAGCTCAGTGCCTCGCCGCCGTCGTCGTCGACGAAGAGGGTGTCGACGACGACACGCACCGGCATCCCCACGGCGAGCGCGTCGTGGTCGACGTCCTTGAGCTGGCCGGGGAGCTGGATGCCTTCGGGGAGGGCGACCGTGCCGACGGCCATCGGCACGAAGGGGTCGGGGGAGACGAACGGCGGCGGCGGCGGGTAGCGCTGAATCGTGTAGGCGATGAGCGTGCCCTCGGCGCCGAGCAGGGCCTCCTCGACGCCGGCGGCATCGCAGTCCGGGGCGTGGCGCTCGGCGAAACTCGGGAAGCAGTACGTCGCGCATGACCCGCACCGCCCCCCGATGAGGCGAGGCTCGTCGCTCGGCCACGTGAAGAGGCCTTCGACCGCGGGGTACCGATGGGTGGTGACGTCCGCTCCTCTCGCTTGCGCCAGACTCTACGCCGCCGGTTGCCCGGCGCGTCGGCCCTCGCACCCCCGTCCCGCCGGGTAGCCTCGCCCCACCGAGAACGAGGACACACGGTGCCGACTGCCCGGGTCGACGACATCGACATCCATTACCTCCTCGAGGGCGAAGGCGACCCGGTGATGCTCATCACCGGTCTCGGCGGTGCCGGCCGGTCGTGGGGCGAACAGATCGGGCGGTTCGCGCACGGCTACCTCACCGTGGTGCCCGATCATCGCGGCGCCGGCGCCTCGAGCCATCCCGAGGACGGCTACACCATCGCCCGTCTCGCCGCCGACATGGCCGAGCTGCTCCGCAGCCTCGGCACCGGACCGGCCCACCTCGTCGGCTCCTCGACCGGGGGCGCCATCGCCCAGGTGATGGCGCTCGACCATCGCGACGTCGTTCGCTCGATCTCCCTCGTGTCGTCGTGGGCGAAGGCCGACAACTGGTTCCGCCATCAGTTCGCCGTCCGCAAGACGACGCTCGAGCGCGACGGCATCGCCGCCTATGCCGAGCTCTCCGCACTCTTCCTCTATTCGCCCGCTTACGTCCGCGACCACTACCCGGCGGTGCGCACCTGGATCGACAACGTGGTGAACGGCACTCGCGATCCGGCCATCCTGGCCAAGCGCATCGACATGATCCTCGACTTCGACGAGACCACCAGGCTTCCCCGGATCGACGTCCCGACGCTCGTCGTCGTCGGGTCGGGCGACGCTTGCACCCCGCCGCACTGCTCGAGAGACCTGGCCTCCCTCATTCCCGGGGCGCGGCTCGAAGTCCTCGAAGGCGGGCACCTCGTCGCCGCCGAGCAACCCGACGGGTTCCACGGCGTCGTCCGCCGCTTCATCGACGCCCATTGACCATGCCGCCGTCTGACTGGGCCGCCGGCCGCGACACTGGGCGCGACATCAGTTTGCTCAATAGATATTGAGTCAATAGTCTCTGAATGATGATACTGGAGGCACGTGCTCGGGCGCATGCGGCCCTCGGCGACGCCCAGCGGTTGCGCATCGTCGATGCGCTCGCCCGGGGGGATCTCACGTTTGCCGAGCTCGCCGACCACGTCGGGATGAAGGGCAACCTCCTCTCCCACCACCTCGACGTCCTGGGGTCTGCCGGCCTCGTCGACCGCCGGATCTCCACCGGCGACCATCGCCGCCGCTATCTCACGCTGCGGTGGCAGAGTCTGCCTCCGCCCCCGTTGCCGCTCGTGGCTTCCGGAGAATCGATCGCATTCGTCTGCACCCACAACTCGGCGCGCTCCCAGTTCGCCGCAACGTTCTGGGAGCACACGACCGGTGCCGCGGCCCACAGCGCCGGCAGCCACCCCGCGCCGCGGGTGCACCCGCTCGCGATTCGGGTGGCATCCGAGTTCGGCGTCGATCTCTCCGCGGCGGCGCCGGCGGGCTACGACCACCTCGATCGCAGCCCGGACCTGATCATCAGCGTCTGCGACCGCGCTCGTGAGAGCGGCCTCCCCGAGGCCGGCGGTCACCTCCACTGGTCGGTCCCGGACCCCGTTTCCGCCGGCACGCACGGCTCGTTCCGGGCGGCGTTCACCGAGATCGCGGAGCGGGTCGAGCGGCTCGCCGGCGTGACCGGCATCGGGCGATGACGCGGCGGACGCTGGCCGAAGGCCTCGGCACGGCACTTCTCCTCTACGTCATCGTCGGCAGCGGAATCGCCGCTGAGAGCCTGAGCCCTGACCCGGGGCTCAGGCTGTTCGTCCACGCCGTTGCGGTCGGACTCGGCCTCGGGGTGCTCATCGCCATCTTCCAGGCCGCCTCCGGTGCTCACTTCAACCCTTCGGTCACGGCGGCGTTCTGGCGAACCGGGGCGATGCCGGGCCGGGAGGCGGCCGGGTATGTCGGCGCCCAGCTCGTCGGCGCCGCGGCCGGCGTGGTCGCTGCCAACCTCACGTTCTCGTTGGCGATCGTGTCCGTGGCCGCGACCGACCGCCGCGGCCTCGGGCTCGTAGCCGCCGAGGCCATCGTCACCTTCGTCCTCGTCCTCGTCATCGTCGCCCTCGTCCGCATCGGCCGCGACACCGCCGTGCCGGTCGCCGTCGGGGCATGGGTGGCCGCCGCGATCTTCGCGACCTCGTCGACCGGGTTCGCCAACCCCGCGGTCACGATCGCCCGCATCCTCTCCGACACGTACACCGGCATCGAGGCAGCATCCGCCGCCGGGTTCGTCGCGGCCCAGGTGGTGGCGGGGTTCGCCGCCGCCCACACCGCGATCGCGTTGTACCCCCAGCGGCCGCGCTCCCCCGCCCACACATGAGGAGCCAGAGCATGGAACCCGGCCCGGCATCGGAGGAGCACGTCGAAATCCGCGAGGCGAGCGAGCGACTCCGCACCCGCTTCGGCGGCGAGATCGAGCCGGCCACCATCGAGCGAATCGTCGACGAGTCGGTGGAGGCGGCGCGGCGGCGATCGGCGAGCGTGTCCATGGCGGCACTCGCCGAACGCGTCGCCGCCGACCGGCTCCGCGCCCTTCTCAGGCTGGGAGCCGGCCGGCGCGATGCCATCCCCGGCGTCCTGTTCCTCTGCGTCCACAACGCCGGCCGTTCCCAGATGGCTGCGGGGTGGATGCGACACCTCGGCGCAGATGGGGTGGCCGTGTTCTCGGGAGGGTCCGAGCCCGGGCGAGCCGTCAACGAAGCCGCCGTCGCCGCCATGGCCGAACGCGGCATCGACATCGCCGCCGAGGTGCCCGAGCCGTGGAGCGATGAGATCCTCGAGGCCGTCGACGTCGTCGTGACGATGGGTTGCGGGGACGCCTGCCCGATCCTTCCCGGCACGCGATACGTCGACTGGGCGGTCGAGGACCCTGCGGGCAGGCCCCTCGACGCGGTGCGACCGATTCGCGACGACATCGAGCGCCGCGTCCGGGAGCTGCTCGAGGAACTGGACATCCCCGCGGCCACCTGACTCCAAAAAGCGCCCGACGCCGGGCGGAACCCTTGCGTTGCAAGCGTCTTCCGGCCCAACCCACGTCGCGAGCCCTCCGCGTGGCCCTGACGAGGCCGTGCAGTCGACCGGGCGGTTATGGGCCCTTCGCCTCTTGTGTGGCGGGTCTCGTGGTGAAACCGTGATCCGCAAGAAGGAGGCACCGATGCAGGAGACCGACTTCGCCATACTTCCCGATGCGGTGCGCCGCTTCCGACCGAAGTGCCCAGGCTGCAGCCCGGCGAGGGTGACACGGCCCGACGCCCGGCCATGCAGCTTCTACGACTGCTCCGGGCTGCCGACCGAGCTCGAGGTCACGTGTGACCTCTGCATGTACGACTTCGCATCCGACGACGGTCAGATCAAGTGCGACCACAACACCTGCGAGACCGCCGTCCGGCTGAAGAAGAACGTCGAAACCTACAAGGCCTGGGTCCGCCTCATCGAAGCCGAGATAGCGGCCCGGCCCGCAGAAGCGAGCGCCTGAGCCTGCGACGCGACCGGCTCGACCAGCGGCCCCGACGTCGCATGCTCAGTTGAGGCCGACGCGGAGGTGCCCGCGACCTCGGCGCCCATGGCGATCGGGACGGCGCCCCTCCCGGGAACCCGGCTCCGGGCCGCGACAGAGCTGATGGGTGCGCGACCCGACGAGCATTCCGCCGCCGCCGGCGCTCGACCTTCGACCAAGTTGAGGTCGTACCGTGGCGTCATCCCAACCCGGTGATGATCGATGGAGGAGATGACGGCACGTCGCAGGTCACAGATGCGGCTCGCCGTGACGGCGTTGGGCTTGGTCATGGTTGGAGTCGCCGGCTACCTGGGCTTCGCTGCGTTCGTCGGATCCGACCGGACCGTGGCTGCCGGGGTGATGGTGCTCGCCGCCGGCACCGGCTTCGCTGCCTTCTTCTCCCCATGCTCGTTCCCGTTGATGCTGACGTTTCTCGCCCGACGAACCGCCGAATCTCCTGGTGCAGCGCTATTGAGCGCCCTTCGGCTGGCTGCGGGAGCCGCGTCGCTCCTCGCCGCGGTCGCCGCCGTCATCGCCGCGGGTAACACCGCCGTCGGGGGTGTCGTCGAGTTCGAGAGCACGCCCGGGCGGCTGTTTCGTGCGGGCGTCGGTCTGATGCTGATCGGCTTCGGGTTCCGCCAGGCCCGCCTGTGGGGAGTCAGGATGCGGTGGCTGGACCGGATCGCCTCCGCCTCAGCTCGGGTGTTCGACCCTGCCCGCATCACCGCCCAAGCCGGCAGCGACGTGGTGTACGGGTTCGGGTATCTCCTCGCCGGGTTCGGGTGAACCGGACCTTTGCTCGCCGGTCTGGCAGCCCAAACCATCACCGTCGGTGCCACCCAGACCGTTTGGGCGTTCACCACCACCATCATCGTCTTCGCGGTGCTGCTGGTGTCCGCCTCGGTGCTCGTCTCCACGGCCAGCACGCAGTCTCTCCGGCCAGTTCGCATGACGGGGCCCGCAGTGAAACGATGGAGCGGCTACATCCTTCTCCTCGTGGGTGCCTGGTTCCTGCTTCTCGCCGTGCTGCCCGGTCCCGTCCTCGGGTCTTGACGCCAACCGGTCGAACGCGGTTCGAGATGACGTCCCGCCGAGAGCGGGCCGCCCCACCGGCGACGATAGGATCCGAGCGTTCTGCCAAGGAGCGAGCGATGAGCGTGTGGACGGTCATCGGGGCCGGGAACGGCGGGAAGGCATCGGCCGCCGACCTGGCCCTGCAGGGGCGCAGCGTGCGTCTCTTCGAGTTCGACGAGTTCGCCGCAAACCTCGAGGCGCTGGGCGAGGACCGGACGCTGCGGAGCCGCGGCGCGGTCTCCGGCGAGGCGACACTCGATCTCGTCACGACAGACCTCACCGGGGCCATCACCGGCGCCGACTGGATCATGGTCGCCACTCAGGCGCTCACCCACGAGCGGGCCGCCCGCGAGCTCGCGCCCGTCGTTCGCCCCGATCAGCCCATCGTCCTCAACCCGGGCTCGACCGGCGGGGCGCTCCGGTTCGCCCGCGTGTTCCGCGAAGCGGGGATGACGATCATGCCGGTGCTCGTCGAGTTCGGCACGCTGGCGTACGGATGCCGCGCCAGCGGCGCAGAGGTCGAATGCGCGGTGAAGGCCGGCAGGGTGCTCTACGGAACGCTGCCGGCGGCGGCGATCGATGCGGTGGCGCCCGAGCTGGAGTCGCTGTACCCCGGCCTCGTCAGAGCCGCCACCGTGCTCGAGGCGGGGCTCAGCAACGCCAATCCCGTCATCCATCCGCCCATCACCCTCCTCAGCGGCGCTCGGTTCGAGAAGGAGGGCGACGACGTGTTCTTCTACGGCGACGGCGTGTCGCCAACGGTGGCCGCCCTGATCGAGAAGCTCGACACAGAGCGGATGGCGCTGCTCGACGCCCTCGGCTACCCGGCGCTGCCCGACCCCGCCAACTCCGTCGCACAGGGATACGCCACGAGCGACGACTACCACGAGTGCTATGCGAACGGGCCCGGGTTCGCCAAGTTCCGAGGGCCGAACACGCTCGACAACCGCTACGTCCACGAGGACATCGGGCTCGGCCTCGTCCTCTACTGCAAGCTCGGCGAGGCCCTCGGCGTGGTGACCCCAACCGCGGACGCCTTCGTACGGATGGGGAGGGCCCTGTCGGGCATCGACTACTTCGAGAAGAACGGCGACGTGCTGCAGAGGCTGGGGATCGACGGCCTCGCCCGAGACGAACTCGG
>CAMYMC010000047.1 GCA_947259365.1 uncultured Acidimicrobiaceae bacterium
GCCGTGGTGGAAGCGGCCCGCGACCGTCGCCACGGCCAGCGCCGCCGCGGTCCTCCTCGCCGTCGGCGCGACCACGTGGCTGCTGGCGGGCGACACCACCGTCCCTCCCGCCGACACGAGCCCCCCGACGACACCGCCCGTGGCGACGACGCTCGCACCGGAGCTCACGGCAACGACCGGGACTGCGCCGGGGACGACGACGGCAACGCCGCCAACAACCGTTGTAGATCCCCCGCAGCCACACTTCGAGGCCACGGGTTGGCAGCTTGTGACGCCGCCCATCGAACTCGGGGGCGCATCGGCTGCTGTGTTCGAGGGCACGGTCGCAAGCGACGCTGGCTTGGTCGCGACCGGCAGCACTGGCGTGTGGACATCACCGGACGGCATCGAGTGGATCCAGGTGGGCGATGAATGGGATCCTGTCGGTCTGGGAGTCGGGGTCGACATCCTCGACCTCGCCGCCAACGGTGACCTCGTCGCAGCCGTCATCTACAACGGGTGGGACGCAGTCGCCGGCGTCGCCATATCGACTGACGCCGAAGCCTGGACGTTCACTCCCTTGGCCGAGCTCTCGGAAGGTGAACAGCCCGCCGCACCGCTGAGCATCACCGCATACGGCACGGACGGCTTCCTCATCGCCGGCGGCGCGGTCTGGAAAACGGACGACGGCGTGGCATTCGACCTTGTCCACGAAGGAACCAACTCGGACTTCTGGTCGAGTGCCACTGGAGGCCGGACGGCCGTCGTGGGCACGAGTGAAGGTGAGCTGCTCGTGACGCGCGACGGCGAGACCTGGGAGCAACCGCCGCGGCTCGCCGGCGTGCTCGGCGACGGGGAGCCGTGCCCATGGGTGTCCCTGGAGGCGCTTGCCCACGGCCCGGCTGGCTTCGTGGCCGTCGGTGCCTGCGGTCGGCACGGGACCGCATGGACGTCACCCGATGGATTCGTCTGGTCGCAGGTTCCTCTCGATGAGACCGCCTTCGGTGACCTTGCCTGGCTTCATGCTTTGGTGGCGACTGAGCAGGGTTACGTGGCCGGTGGTCACTCCGGACCGGAAGGCGCGCCCCGTGCTCCCACGGTGTGGACGTCGTCCGATGGTCTCGCCTGGACCCGGACGGTTCTCGACGAGTCGGTCATCGAGGACGGTGGCGTGCTTGGCGTCGCCATCCACCTCGACACCCTCGTGGCGGTGGGCTGGGTGGACGACGAAGCCGCCATCTGGACCGCCGACGTCGTCATCCGCTGACGGGCGTCAGCCGCCGTCGCCGGGCTCGTCCTCTCCCGCTCCCTCGACGAGGGCGGACGGTTCGTCCCCAGCTAAGGGCCCGACGTCGCCGGCCGGGAGCCGCACCTCCCAGTCCGTCGACGTCTCCATCAGCGGCGCCGCCTTCGTGTTGACGAGGAGCCGGAAGACGTCGGGGCGGTTGTAGTGCCCGGAGAGGTCGTGGCGCAGCTTCATGGTGATGCCGCGGTCGAGGTCCATGTCGGCGTAGATGATCTCCTCCTGGTCGCCGTCGACCGGCCCGGCGAGGATCCTCGTGTCGGGCCCGACGATGACCGAGCCACCGCCGACTTCGGGCCGGGCGAGAAACGCGAGGTTGTCCTCGTCGCCCCCGGCGATCATCTCCCTCATCCGGTCGGTGACGACGCCGGAGGCGCTGATCACGAACGCCTTCGACATCTGGGCGAACGACTTCGCCATCGTGAGCGCGATATCGGCCATCGGCACGCTGATCTTGGGGAAGTGGTTGGGCCATGCCATGACGTGGACCCGGGTGTTCTCGGCGGTGAGGGCAAAGATCGCCAGCGGATTCGAGTTCTCCCCGCACATGAGGCCGCTGATCGGACCGAACTCGGTTGGGATCGACCCGAAGGTGTCCGGGCCGCCCGCCCGGTGGACGAGTCGCTCCCCCACCGTCGGCACCAGCTTCTGGTGCTTGCCGAGCACCGACCCGTCGGGCCCCAGGAACAACTGGGTGTTGTACATCGTCCCGAACGTGCCCGGCTCGCGCTCGCAGAGACCCATGACGACGTAGGCGCCTGCCTCGCGAGCCGCCTCGCCAAGCGCCTGGACCTCGGGACCTGGGATCTCGACCGAGTTCTTGAACAGATCGGTGCTGAGTGCGGTGGCAGTGGCGTCGGTGCCGGAGTGGAAGTGAAACCAGATCGGGTGGGCCGGGATGAACCCCTCGGGGAAGGCGACGATGCGCGCCCCGTTCTGGCCCGCCTCCCGGATGAGGGCGCACGCCTTTTCCGTCGAGGCCTCGCGGTCGAGGAAGACCGACGCCGCCTGCACCGCCGCTCCGCGGATCACCGGACTCATGTCTCCCACGCGTTCCTCCCGTCCACCGACCGGAGGCTACAGCGAGGCGCCGTTGGAGAGAGGTGCCGGGTCCGAGCCACCGGTTCCTGTCGGCATCAGCCGATATGATCGAATGTATGTTCGATAGCGAGTTCGAGGTGATTCCCCGGCTCATCGAAGGCTCGACCCGGGCCCGGAGCTGGCGGCGTTCCTGTCCGCGATCGACATCAGGAGGCTGTCGGGGCACGACGGGATCATCGTGTTGCAGGCCCATCAGCGCATGGCGTCCCGCTACCAGGCCCAGGTCTCCGAGGGCATGGCCGCCGTCGCCGAGGCGATCGCCGAGCCCGGCGACCTGGATGCTGCGGTGGAGAGGGCTGCGGTCGAGATCGGGCGCTCCCGAACGGCGACCAGGAATGGACGAGCCGACTCGGCCACACCTACACCGTCGGCGGCAGGCCTCCGTGAGGCTCAGGCTGTCCGGTCCGAAATACCGCCGATCGCTACCGTCACCACCCGACCCGACGGGTGAGGAGGCGCATGAGCCGGTTCAAAGAGGCGATCCGCAGCGGTATGGGCGAGTACCTCGACAAGCTCGAGGAAGCACTCGACGGGCTCACCGCGGCCGAGACCCGGTGGCAGGCATCGACGGAGGCCAACCACATCGACTGGCTCGTCTGGCACATGGCGCGGGTCGAGGACAGCTGGATGAACGCGGTCATGGGCGACGGCGAGCAGGTGTGGCTCGCCGGGGGCTGGGCCCGTAGGACCGGCATCACCGCAAAGGGATCGGGCTACGGCCAGACGATCGACGAGGTTCGCGCGCTGCCGGTGGTGCCGATGGCGGAGTTGATGGGCTACTTCGCCGCGGTGCGGGAACGGTCGTTCGAGGTGCTGGACCGATTGGAGGAATCTGCGCTCGACCGTCGGGTCGAGCATCCCGGGATCAAGGACATCACCGGGCGGTGGGTTCTCGGCCACGTCCTCGTCGAGGAATCCCAGCACCTCGGGCAAGTGGCGTTCATCCGCGGGCTGATTCGCGGGCTCGACGGGTAGACCGACCGCAGCCTTCGGCCTCCGAGCGACACCGGGACGCTCAGTCGACAGGGAGCGCCTTGTCCTCGGTGAGCAGCTCGTAGAACTCGATCCACGACCCGGTGGTGAGCTCGCGCAGCTTGGCGCCGAGTTTGCCGGTGCGCTCCGGGAACACGTTGCCACCCCGGTACGGCGAGTCGATGACCTCGGCGGTCCACTCCATGTAGACGCGGTCCTTCTCCCCCGGCAGCGTGCCGCCGTTGAAGTACACCTGCACCGGGCTGCGCTGGTCCGCCTCCTCGTAGGCCTTCCCCATTTCGGCGACGATCGATGCCGCCTGGCGCGCCTGACGCGGCTGGACCGTCCACACCCTCCTGATCACATACATCCTCTCGGCCTTCGTTGCGAGGCGGCGACGCTACCAGCGTTCGAGATCAGGCGGGCGGGGCCGGTTCACCCCGCAGCGCGCAGCGTCACCTCGAAGCGAGTCTCGCCGTCGACGCGGCGGTACTCGAGATCGCCTCCCATCTGGCGAGCCAGCCGCTGGGCCACATGGAGCCCGAGTCCGATCGATGCCGGCTGGCCCCGTTTGTTCTGAGCCCGGCCGTACGCCTTGAAGATCGTGAGCTCCTCACCCGGGGGAACTCCGGCACCGTTGTCGACGACGGCGATCACGACCCGGGACGCTTCGTGCGCGAGCTCGACGCGTACGTCGTCGCCTCCGTACCGGTCGGCGTTCGACACGAGGTTGCGGATCACCTGCCGGAGTCGCAGTGCATCCGCCCACACCGGCGGCGCCTCGCCGACGACGGCGACGCGCTCCCCACCGGCGACACCGCGCAGGACCGCGTCGACCTCTCCGCCGACCGCCACCGCATGCAGCGAGACGTCGAGCGTTCCCATGTCGGCGCGCGCCGAGACGAGGAGATCCTCCACGAGGTCGGAGAGCTCGTTGCTCTGCTCCGCGATCAGTGCGGTGAGCTCCGAGCGCTCCGTGTCCTGCAGCGGCTCGTCCGAGAGCAGCACCTCGGAGAGGCCGACGACGGTCGTGAGCGGCGTGCGGAGCTCGTGGCTCACCGAAGCGATGAATTCGTCCTTCGACCTGATCAGGGACTCCTGTTCTCGATTCAGCTCGGCGGCGGCGGACAGCGAGTCAACGAGGCGGGCGTTCGCTATGGAGACCGCGACCTGGGCCGCGAACGTCTCGAGGGTCTCCACCTCCGACGGCTTGAAGCCTCCGATGTCGCCGAGGCGGTTGGAGGCGACGACGAGGCCGAGGCAATCGCCGTCGCCGTCGACCAGTGGCGTCGCGATCGAAGCCACACCGGTCGTGGTCTCTGCGGCTGCGGCGCTCACCGACGTCCCGGACCTGATGGCCCTGAGCCACGGGAGCTCGAGCGAGGAGAGCGCGACGGGGCTCATGGCCCGGTTCGTTCCGTCGGGTCCCACCGCCGTGACGAGCGCCGAGCCGTTGCTCGCGTCGCCGAGAAGGTAGATCTCGGCGACCTCGGCATTGAGCATGCGCCGTACCGCGGCGCACGCTCGGGCCAGCGCCTTCTCGAGCTGCGGTGCGCCGAGAAGCTCCCGGGTCGCGTCGTACAACGCCGTGAGTCGGGTCCGCTGCACCCGCTGGCCCACGTAGGCCCAGTAGGCCGTGAACAGCGCGACCGGCGGCACGGCCGCGAGCCACACGGCGCTGGGCCGGTGCCACACGATCATGGCGGCACCGAGCGCCATCCCCGTGTTCAGCATCGCCGCCAGGGCCCCCATCCCGAAGACCTCCAGCATGTCTGCGAACGTGATCTGGCCGCCGGTGAGGCGAATCGCCGCGTTGATGACGACGTCGGCGACGAGGAGCGCAGCCAGGGTGGCGAGGAGCGCCCCGGCCCAGCCGATGGGCCCGAGCGGATCGCCGAGGCGCGCATACATGTGGAAGACCGCCACCGCGATGCTCGTCTGCAGGGCGAACTGAGCGACGTTGAACACGAGCTTGAGGAGCTGCTGGCGGCGATGGATCGCGAGCACGAGCACATTGCCGACGACGTTCGCGACGATGACGTCACCGGGCGATGCGAAGAACAGTCCGAGCACCAGGGCGAACTCGCTCATCGAGAACGAATGCGCCTGCCGGCCGAACTCGAGGTGAACGACGGCCAGCTCCGCCAAATAGAACGCGGCAATGAGCCCGGCCAGAGGAATCCGCACCGGCGCGTCCAGGCCGGCGCCTCCGCCCACGACGTCGAAGAGCGCCACCGCGCTCAGCATGATCGCTGCAGCCAACAGCCAGACCTTGTGCACACCGGACAGGCTGATGCGCCGCCGCACCAGCACGGGATCGAAGACGCCGTCCGGGGTGGGCGTCGTCATCTTCGCCGTTCCTCAGCGTCGGCGACCGCGACCACTCCTTCGCGTCCGGGCACCGGAGGGTGCGATGAGGGCGCGCCGGCGACCGCGAGCGGTGAGACCACGGCCGGCCGTCTTCCCGACCGCGGTCCGGCACGCGACGTTGCCGCCGTCATGAACGTCCTTTCGGATGTGTCGGTTGTGCGTTGTTGATCGGCGTCGCAGCCCGATTGCTTGGGAAGGGTTCTCCGCGATTCCGGCCGGACTAGTCCGCCGGATCTCTCTTGACCTTTGAGTTACTTGAAGGTTTATGGTGAGCGAAACACCATCGAGAGCTGGAACGCATGCGCATCGGAGAAGCAGCGGCAGAGGTCGGCCTCGACGCGTCCACGATCCGGTTCTACGAGTCGGCGGGGCTCCTCCCCGAACCGGCTCGCACCCCGGCCGGGTACCGCGACTACGGCGGCGAGAACCTCGACCTCATGCGGTTCGTCAAGCGGGCACGCGGCCTGGAGATCCCCCTCGCGGACATCCGCCAGATCGTCGAGCTCCGCAATCGGGGTCAGGCGCCGTGCCGCGTGGTCCGGGATGTCATCGATCGCGAGGCGGTGATGATCGATGCCCGAATCGAAGAGCTGAAACAGCTCCGCGCGGAGCTGCGACGCCTGCAGAAGCTGGCGGCGGAGGTGGCAGACGACTGGCCGTCGGGAGCGTGTGTGTGCCACGTCGTCGAGTCCAACCAGGGCCGCGCGCCCGGAGACGAAGCCCGGTGAACATCACGCTTCAGTACTTCGACGGGTGCCCCAACTGGGAAACGACCCGCCACGACGTCGCCGGGCTCCTGGACGAGCTGGAGCTCCCCGCCACGATCACGCTCCAGAGGATCGAGTCACCGGAGGAGGCCGAGGCGTGCGGCTTCCGTGGCTCGCCAACCCTGCTCGTCGACGGGGTCGACCCCTTCGCCGACCCTGATGCGCCGGTCGGGCTCGCCTGCCGGATCTACATCACCGAGGCCGGCCCGGCCGGCTCGCCCTCGCCGGCCCAGCTCCGCAAGGCACTCACCGCACCTGCATCCCCGTCATGACGGCGGCCATCGATCGAGCCGAGCTTCGCCGGCTCACGGCCAGCGAAGACGCCCAGATCGTCGATGTGCTCCCCGAACGCGAGTACGCGGAATCCCACATCCCGGGGGCCATCAACATCCCCCTTGGATCGCTCGACGCCAGCTCCGTGTCGGTGCTCCGGCGTGACAAGCCCGTCGTCGTCTACTGACACGACGGTCTGTGAGACATGTCTCCACGAGCCGCGTGCCGGCTCGAGCGCCTCGGATTCGACAGGGTCTACGACTACACGGCCGGGATCGCCGATTGGAAAGCGGCGGGTTTGCCGGTCGAAGGCGACGCGGCCCCAGCCCAGCGGGTTGGCGACGCCACCCGCCCCGACGTCCCGACGTGTGAGCCTCACGAGCCCATCGCCGACGTGCAGGAGAGGACGGCCCGGGCGGGCTGGGACGAGTGCATCGTCGTCGATTGCGAGCGCGTGGTCGTCGGTCGACTCCGGGGACGGGCGTGGCAGACGGAGCCAGGAACGACGGCAGGCGACGTCATGGAAGCCGGGCCGACGACGGTCCGCGCCGACGGCCTGCTCGCGCCCCTCGTCGAGCGGATGAGCCGGAGAGGCACGAGTCTCGTGGTCGTGTCGACGCCGCAGGGCGAACTGCTGGGCGTGGTGCTCCGCGCCGAGGCGGAACGGGTGCTGACGGGTGAGCCAGCCGCACGGATCTGGCGGGACTGCGAGGGCTGCCCCGGCGTGTGGGCCGCGCCGCCCTCCCCGTCGGCCTAGCCGTCGATCATGTCGGCCGGCGACCACGGCGCCGCCGAGCCGAACGCGGACACGAACAGGGCGTCCCACGTCCCGTCTTCGACGATGGCGCGGAGAACGTTGCTGACCTCGTCGAGGAAGTCGACCGCCTCGAGCGAGCCGAACGCCGCGATCCGGTCGCTGAACTCGACGGGGGTCATAACGAGGCCTTCGCTCCTCGCCATCTCGAGGAGCCCGCCGGTCACGCTGGAGAGGTACGCGTCCGCCTGACCCGAGTCGACGAGGTCGGACGGCCGCCCGCCCTCATGCGCCTCACTCATCGTTCCCGGCTGCAGCGCGATGCGGGCACCGTCGAGGTCGGCGAGCGTGGAAGCACCGGTGGTGGCCGGGGCCATCAGGGCCAGTCCGTCGAGCAGGTACGGGATCGTGAAGCCGACGAGCTCGCTCCGCTCCGGAGTGATCGCCGTCGACCGGAACACGAGGTCGACCTCGCCGGCGGCGACGACGTCGAAACGCTCGGATGTCGCCACAGACACCCATTCGATCTCGACTCGTTCGAAGAGCCGCGTGACGATCTCGGCGGCGAGCTCCGGCTCCAAGCCCGTGTACGCGGCGCCGTCGGCGACGCTGAGGGGGGCGAGATCCCGGTCGCGTACCCCGATGCGAATGACTCCGGCGGCTGCGACCCGCTCGTAGGCTGCGGATCGCGCCATCGCCGGCGAAGCCGTCGTGGTCGTCTCGACCGGCGGTGCCGTCGTCGCCGGCGCCATCGTGGACTCGGCTCCAGGCGCTGCCGTGGTCGCCGCAGTCGCCGCAGTCGTCGCCGGAGCGGCGGTGGTCAGCGCCGGGGTGCCGGTGTTGCCGTCGTCGTCCCCGCCGCACCCGGATGCCAGCAACGACACCACGACAACGCATGCAGCGAGGCGACCCCCAGCGCTCGCGACACGCGTCCCACGCATGGTGGGATCGTCGCCGGACCTCACCCGCTCCGACCAGGGCTTTTCGACCCTGCGCGCGGTGCTCAGCGCTTGTAGAGGCCCATCAGCGTGGCCTTGTCCAAGGTGTTGAAGTTGAGCATGAATCCGACGACCGCCGGCATGGTGTCGGCGTCGACGCCCAGCTTCTCCTGGGACACCGCGAACACGGTGAAGAGGTAGCGATGGGGGTGGTCGCCCTCGGGAGGGCACGGTCCGCCGTAGCCCGGCGCACCGAAGTCGGTCCGCGTCTGCAAGGCACCCGCCGGCAACTCGCCCTCGGGTCCGCCGGCGCCGAGCACGAGCTCGGTCACGTCAGCGGGGATGTCGACGACGAGCCAGTGCCAGAAGCCGCTGCCGGTGGGGGCATCGGGGTCGTAGCAGGTGACCGCGAAGCTCTGCGTGCCCTCCGGCGCCCCGGACCACGCCAAATGCGGCGACGTGTTGCCCCCGGCGCACCCGAATCCGTACACCTCCGACAGCACGTGGTCTGCCGCCAGGTAATCGCCGTCGGCGAAGCTCGTGCTCGAGAGCGACATTGCCATCATGACCTCCTCTCGCCGTGCCTTCCCACCCTAGAGATCCCGATCCGGCGGCGACGGCTCACGACTCGATGGCCCGACCATTCCCAGCCCCGGACCAGTGCGACCACGAACTGTGGTCTTTTGCTAAAGGAGGTTTTCGCGGATTCCGAAGCATGTCGGGCCGCTGAGCTCTGGCACACGTCGGGGGCACGGTGCTCCGACGGCGGCGTGGAAGCGCCATGAGAAGGGGGAATCTCTTCCTGGCGACGAAAAGCGCTCATGAGGAGGCGTACGTGAACGATCGAAGACGACATCCGTCCGTGGCCGCATTCAAGGTCACGAAGATTCTCGTGCTGGTGGTGGTGCTGGCGCTGCTCAGCGTGGCGTTCACCGCATTCGCCGTGGCGGATCCGCCCGAGGGCAACAAGGTCGACATCTGCCACTACCAGGCGAAGGACAAGATCATCGACGGTGAACTCGTCCCTGCGGGCTGGTACCTCATCGAAGTCTCCACGCGGTCGGTGAATAAGCACATAGCGAAACATGCCGATGCGAGCGGCGTGCGCGACTTCGTGCACGACGGCACGGCGAGCTGCGCCGACGAGGCAGCCACCGAAGCCTGAGCAATCCGTCCGACGCCACGGGCCGAACCCATCCTCCACGACCCGGGGGTCCGCGGCGACCGGACATGAGGCGAACCCGAGGGGCGGACCCAGACGGTCCGCCCCTCGGTCGCGTCAGCAGGCAAAGCCGCGCTACGGAGCCCACAGCGGCAATACTCGACACGAGACCGCACGGCGATCCCTCAAGGCGGGAGCCCGATCGGTCGACCATTGACCGAGGCAGCCGGTCGTTCGAGGAGGCCGCCCCATGAAACGCTTGATCCCACTGCTGGTCCTGGCCGTGCTCCTGAGCGGCTGCACCATCCGCTTCGACTCCCGGGTCACCGTCGACGCCGATGAGTCGGGCACGTACGCGCTCGAGATCGCACTCGACGAAGAGTTCCGCGAGCTCGCCGCCCAGTCGGGAGAGACCGACGGCTTCGGGCTCGAGGAGGGCCTCGAAGACGTCCCGTCCGGCTGGTCGGTGTCCGAGTTCACCGACGGTGAGTTCGAGGGCTTCCGGGTCGCCGTCGAGTTCGACGATTTCGCCGACCTCGACCGTCGCCTCATCGAGCTCACCGCGACGGCCGATGCCGACTCGCCGGCGCCGACGTTCCTCGAGGAGTCCGGTCTCACCCGCGACGGCGACCGGTTCTCGTTCACCACGACGATCACCGGCCTCCAGGACGACCTCACCGACCTCGGCGGCGACTCCGGCGATCTCGGCTTCGAGGGCTTCGACCCGGCGGCGATCTTCGAGCAGCTCTTCCAGATCCGCTTCGTCGTCACCCTCCCCGGCACGATCGGCGCCAACAACGCAGACTCGGTCGAGGGCAACACACTCATCTGGAACATCGCCTTCGACGACGAGGGACGGACGCTCGAAGCCACGTCCGACGTGGGCGGCGGCGGGCTCTCGATGGGCCTGATCCTGGGGATCCTCGTCATCGTCGCCCTCGCGATCGTCGGCTTCGTCGTGTACCAGGCAAACCGGCGGCGCCGCCAGGAGGCGCCCGTGTGGATGGGCGAGGCATCGACACCGCTGGCAGCCGACCCCAACGCCGAGCCGGGCGCCGACCCGTTTGGGGCACCCGCCGAGACCGACACCGGGCCCAGCGAGGAGCCCGACCTCATCCGCTGAGGGCGGCATCGAGCGCGCACCTCGAACCAGCGACCCCGGCCTCCGCGCCGGGGTCGTCGCGATGTGAGGAAAGACCCTGTCGTCACCGCGGCCACATGTGGTCTCTTGGTGGGTGAGACGCGCCGAGAAGAGGGCGACAGTGACGGGCCTCACCGAGGAGAGAACCTTCACCGACTTCGTGCGCGACGCCGAGCCGAGGCTCTCGGTGGCGCTGACGGCGGCGTACGGGCCGGAAGCCGGCCACGAGGCAACGGCGGAGGCCCTCTCCCACGCCTGGAGCCACTGGGACGACGTGAGGACGATGACGAACCCCGTCGGGTACCTGTACCGGGTCGGCCAGAGCCGGGCCGGCCGCTTCCTGCGGTGGAGCCGGAAGGGCCTCTGCCCCGCGGCCGGCGGCATCGAGCACGCCGCAGCCGACGGCTACGAGCCGTGGATCGAGCCGGGCCTGCCCGCCGCGCTGCGCAGGCTGTCCCGTCGCCAGCGCATCGCCGTCGTCCTCGTCTGCGGATACGACTGGACACAGTCGGAGGTGGCCGGACTCCTCGGTGTCTCCAGGACGACCGTCGAACAGCACCTGGGGCGGGGCCTCTCCCGCCTGCGTAGGGAATTGAAGGTGACGTCATGATCGATCTCGAACGCCAGATCCGCGACTACTACGAGACGATCCGGATCCCGGTGACCCTCGATGAGGTGGTGGGCGACGAGAGGCGCGTCCGGCCCGCCGGGGACCTCGAGCCGCTGCGCCACCCGCGGCGACGGAGCGACGCCTGGCGCCGGCCTCTGGTGGCCGCCGCGGCGGGTGCGGCGGCGGTGCTGACGGTGGGCGCCGTGTTGCTGCTCCTCCCCTCCCGCGGTGGCGAGCCCGCACCCTCCCCCGACGCCGCCGCCCCCGAGGTCGCCGCCGTGCCGCTCGTCGATGAGTTGCTCGCGGGCTGGACCCGGCTTGGCCGCATCGAGGCCTCGCTCGGGGCCTGGGACCAGATGAGCGACGTCGCGACGGGGGACGGGATCCTCGTCGGTGTCGGCATGGCCGGATACGAGCGAACCGAGGCTCCCGCCGCCTGGACGTCGCAGGACGGCCGCAGCTGGTCGATCGTCTTCATCGACACGGGACGAAACGTCGGGATCGAGGAAGTGACGGTCGGCGGCCCCGGCCTGGTCGCGGTGGGCCACGAGAACGTCGGCTGCGGCGAAGCCGGCGCCGAATACGTCCCGGCCGTGTCGACATCAGAGGACGCAACGACCTGGACCCATGTGCCGTGCGGGGCGCTCGTGTCGGCAACGGGGTGGAGCAGCAAGCTCTGGGACGTCACCGCGGGCGGCCCCGGCCTGGTCGCAGTGGGCCACGAGAGCGCGCCGGCCGAGGGCCCCACACGGGGCGTGGTGTGGACGTCGCCCGACGGTGAGACCTGGACCCGAGTGCCGCCGGACACCGTGTTCGACGACGCGATGGCCTTCGGCGTGGTCGCCGCCAGCCCCGGTCTCGTCGCCTTCGGCAACGACGACGAAGGCCCCGCCGTGTGGGTGTCGACCGACAGCTTCGAGTGGGAAAAGGCCCCTGCTCCTCCGACCGATAGCCTCGCGGACGCGATCCGGTTCGGCCCGGACCTCATCGGCGTCGGCGACGGCGTGTGGCGGTCGCCGGACGGGCTCACCTGGACGAAGCTCGCCGGCATCCCCGGCGGCTACATGACCACCGTCGTCGAGCTCGACGGCGTCCTCGTCGCGGCCGGATTCATCGAGAAGGACCGGGGGCCCGTCATCACGACGACGACGGTCCCGGGCCAGGACGTCAGGACGGACACGTACTACGACGCTGCGATCTGGGTCTCGGAGGACGGCACCGATTGGACCCGCGTCCCCGACGACGGGACCTTCACCGGCATCGCCGGCTTCCCCGCCGCTGACGGACGCCGCGGTGACTACGGCTCCCACATCCAGGCCCTCGCCGTGACCCCGGACGGTACCGGCCTCGCCGCCGTCGGCGACGCAGTCTGGGTGTGGAACCCACCGGAGTAGGGCGACCACGTCAGCGGACCCGGCTCCCGGTACGCTGGGGGCATGCGGCCGCTCACGGCCTCGACCGACCGACGATTCGTCATCGACGACTTCGAGCCCGCCTATCTGGCGACGTGGCGGGAGGACCGGCTCGCCGCCAAGCTCGAAGCCGCTCGGATCGAGCTCGCCGACTGCCGGGCCTGTCCCCGCGACTGCGCGATCGACAGGATCGCCGGCGAGAAGGGCGTCTGCCACGTCGGGCGCCACGCCCTCGTCTCGTCCGCGTTCGCCCACTTCGGCGAGGAGGACTGCCTCAGGGGAACGCGGGGCTCGGGGACGATCTTCTTCGCCTACTGCAACCTCAAGTGCGTCTTCTGCCAGAACTGGGACATCTCCCACGCCCCCGCCGGTGAGGAGCTGAGCGCGGAGGAGATCGCCGCACTCATGATCCGGCTTCAGCACGCGGGGTGTCACAACATCAACTTCGTCACCCCCGAGCACGTCGCCCCCCAGGTCGTCGAGGCGATCGCAGCCGCAATCCCGCTCGGGCTGCGCGTCCCCATCGTCTACAACACGAGCGCGTACGACGCACTGTCGTCGCTGCGGCTCATGGACGGCCTCGTCGACGTCTACATGCCCGACTTCAAGTTCTGGGAGCCGGAGACGGCGCGCCGGCTGGCCAGGGCGAAGGACTACCCGGAGGTGGCGCGGGCCGCCATCTCCGAGATGCACCGCCAGGTCGGCGTGCTCCGTCTCGCGCCGGACGGGGTCGCCAGGCGCGGCGTGCTCGTGCGCCACCTCGTCATGCCGGGCCAGACCGACGAGACGGCCGCCATCTTCCGCTGGCTCGCCCAAGAGCTGTCCCCGGACACGTTCGTCAACGTGATGGGCCAGTACCGGCCGGAGCACCGCGTGCCCGGCAACACCCGATACGAGGACATCGACCGCAGGCCGGGCCGGGAAGAGATGGTCGCTGCGTACGCCGCGGCCGAGGCGGCCGGGCTGTGGCGGCTCGACGAGCGCCGATGACAACACCTTCACCGCCCGCCGAGTCCGTCGTCGCGACGAAGTACTGGCACGCCCTCGAAGACGGCCGCGTCCAGTGCGACCTCTGTCCCCGGTACTGCAAGCTGCGAGAGGGCCAGCGCGGACTCTGCTTCGTCCGCGCCCGGCACGACGACGCCATCGTCCTCACCACCTACGGGCGCTCCAGCGGGTTCTGCGTCGATCCGATCGAGAAGAAGCCGCTTCACCACTTCCTCCCCGGCACGCCGGTGCTGTCGTTCGGGACCGCCGGGTGCAACCTGGCGTGCCGGTTCTGCCAGAACTGGGACATCTCGAAGGCGCGCGAGTACGACAGGCTCGCCGACGCCGCCTCCCCCGAGGCCATCGCGGCCGCCGCCCTGGACCTCGACGGTTGCTCCGTGGCCTTCACCTACAACGACGCTGTGGTCTTTCACGAGTACGCCATCGACGTCGCTGCTGCCTGCCACGACGCCGGGGTGCGCACGGTGGCGGTCACCGCCGGCTACGTGACCGCCGAGCCGCGGGCGGAGTTCTACGCCTACATGGACGCAGTCAACGTCGACCTGAAGGCCTTCAGCGAGGAGTTCTACAAGCGCCGCTGCGCCGGGCATCTCCGCCCGGTGCTCGAGACGCTCGAGTACATCCGGCAGGAGACCCACACGTGGCTCGAGATCACGACGCTGCTCATCCCCGACCTCAACGACTCGGACGCCGAGATCGGCGAGCTGACCGCCTGGGTTGCCGACCGGCTCGGGCCCGACGTCCCGGTCCATTTCACCGCGTTCCATCCGGACTTCAAGATGATGGACCGCCCCCCGACCCCGCCGGCGACGCTGACGAGGGCGAGGGAGATCGGACTCGGCAACGGACTCCGGTACGTCTACACCGGCAACGTCCACGACCGTTCCGGCCAGACGACGACGTGTCACGGCTGCGGGGCAGTCCTCGTCGAGCGCGACTGGTACCGGCTGGGCCGCTGGGGTCTCGACGGCGACGGGTGCTGCGCGTCGTGCGGCGCCCAGTGCGCCGGTGTCTTCGACCCCGCCGGGCCCGGGTCGTGGGGAGCCCGCCGCCTCCCGGTGCGCCTCGGCGCCTGACCCGTCTCAGACCGCGGCCGGCCCGAGCACGAACGCCCCGTACCCGACCACGCTCCGCTGGTCTCCGGCGGTGTCCCCGGAGTTGCGCAGATCGAGCAGCCGGCACCCCCAGCCCCTCCGCTGGGCGACGACGAGGGCCGCCTGCACCGCGGTCCTGCCGCACGCATCCCCGCCGCCGATGTCGTCGATGCGGAGGTCGACGATGGCGCCTGCGGTCGCCTCGTCCCGGGCCCGGGCCATCGCGTAGTCGAGGTAGTGGGAGAGGTCGGAGCTGACGATCCCGAAGACGCCGCGCTCGCCGAGGAGGACATCGAGCACGTCGGCGACGACGCCGGCGGCGACGCCGCCGGTCGCCAGCGGGAGACAACCGAAGGACCCGAGCACGGCCTGGAGGAACGGCAGCTGCACTTCGAGGCTGTGTTCACGGCCGTGGGCCGTCGTGTCCGGCAAGACGACGGGGTGGTCCTCGGCGGCGGCCCGCAGGCCCTCGTCCACCGGCACGAGCCCCAGCGGCGTCTGCATCGACTCCGCTCCCGGCGTCGCGATGCCGTCGAAGCGGACGAAGTGCGACGGCCCGACGACGACGACCCGCTCCGGTCTGGGGACGAGCTCGTGGATGAGCCGGTACGCCGTCGCCGCGATCGGCCCCGAGTACACGTAGCCGGCATGGGGGACGATCGCCATCGCCGGGTCGACGTCGATCTCGGGGACCGCAGCGGCGTCGAGCAACCCCTCGACCATGCCGCGCAGCGTCGCGGTGTCGGCCGGGTAGAAGGCGCCGGCCACGGCCGGCGGCCGCACGGGCTCCATGGGTGAATGCTATCGGCCGGTGTCGGCCGCCGCCCGGCTCAGTCGCCGAGGCTGCGGTGCACGTGCACGGTGAGATCGCCGAGCAGGTTCGTGTAGCTGCCGTACTCGTTGTCGTACCAGCCGAACACCTTGGCGTGGGTGACGGGGACGTCGAGGACGGCGGACGGGAGCGCATCGACGATCGCCGGCTCGATCCCCGGCAGCGAGGACAAGTCGACGTTGACGAACCCGGTGCGGGTGTGAGTCTCGACGCCCTCGATGACGACGGCAGCGCGCATACCCGACAGGTCGGCCGGCACGTTCTGCTCCTCGCTGTAGACCATGTGGCCCGCCTGGGCGCCGCCGGCGGCGTCCGCGTAGATCCGGTTGATGACCTCGCGGGTCACGGTGCTCGTCTCGTCGGGACGGATGGCGCTCTGGAACGTGATGTTGAGGATGGCGAGAGACTCAGTGGGGACAGGGACGCGCACCGAGTCGGCCATGAACCCGACCTGCCCGATCTCCGGCATCACGAGCTCGAGCGCCGCGGCCGCGTTCGTGGAGGTGAGAATGATGCTGTTGAGGGCGCTGCGGGTCTTGCGGAGGTCTCCGGACCCGGCGGCGGGAAGGGCGTCGAGCACCCGCTGGCTGTTCGTCGCCGCATGCACGGTGCTCATCGAGGCGGTCATCACCGTCGAGGCCCCGAGCGTGTCGAGCAGCGGCTTGAGCATGTGTGCCACCGCCGTCGTCGTGCACGACGCCGCCGAGACGAGGTGATGGCGCATCGGGTCGAGCGCATCGTGGTTGATGCCGTAGATGAGCGTCACCGCGTCGTCGGGGATCCGGGCACCGGCGTCCTTGACCTTGAAGGCGGCGCTGTTGATGACCTTCTCGGCGCCGGCGGCGAGGTGGCCCCGCAGCGCTCCCGACGGGAGATCGGCGGGCCGGGCCGGGTCGTTGAAGGCGCCGGTGGCGTCGACGACGACCCGGACGCCGTGACGCTTCCAGTCGATGTCGTGCGGGTTGCGCGACTCCTGGAGGACGGTGACCGGCACCCCGGCGACGTCGAGGAGCCCGGCATCGCGGTCGACGATCCGCACGCACGGCTCGGCGCCGACCCCGAAGAGGAACCGGTGCATCGCGCCGTACGTCGAGTCCTTCTCGATGGCGCCGCACACCGCTTCGAGGCCGCGGCCCACCTCGCGACCGACGTTGACCACGAGGGCGGGGAAGTGCCTGCGCGCCACGTGGTGCCAGACGGTCAGCTTGCCGATCCGGCCGAGACCGTTGATCCCGAGGGCGTCTTCGCTGGGCTTCTGGCTCATGCGCTCACCCCGATTCTGGCCGCCGCTTTGGCGGATTGCCGGGTTTGTTCGACCTCGTGCCGACCCAGGTACACAGAGCCGTCGATGCCGCTGATCGACACGAGGTCCCCCGGAGCCAGCGGACGCCCCGCGATCTCGATCGTGCCCTCACCCTCGAAGACCCGCAGCTCCCGGCACCCGACGACGCACGTCTTGCCCAACCGCTTGGCGACGACGGCGGCATGGCTCGTCGCCCCGCCGATGGCGGTGAGGAGCGCGTCGGCCTGGAGCAGGAGGTGGATGTCGTCCGGCACGGTGTCCGGGCGGACGAGGAGGATCGGGTCGGTGGGATGCTGGACGCGAAGCCGGATGATGTCCTCCTCGTTACGAGCAACGCGGCAGCTCATCGCGCCGCCGCCGACGCCGATGCCCGACGCCAGCCGCGACCGGCGCAGCACTTCGCTGGGCACGAACGCCGGCGGGGCCGCCGGTGCGTCCGCAACGGCCTCCCGTGACTGCAGGATGTAGAGGTCTTCGGGCCGCTCGCTCTCGAACGTGAACTCGACCTCCTGATGCGGCCACCCGTGCTCCTCGATGAGCATCCGGCTCGCCCGCACGAGCGCGGCGTAGATCTCAGGAAAGCTCGACTCGAGCGAGATCGCGGGTTCGTCTCCGCCCGAGGGACGCTGCCGGCTCGAGATCGGGAACGTCTCGGTGAGTCCGCTCACGACGTCGTCGCCCTGGCCCTGGATGACGAAGTCGCCGAACAGGTCGAACGCGTTCGGGTCTCGCCGAGGGTGATACGTGAGGAGCACACCCGTTCCCGATGCCGAGTCGAGGTTGCCGTACACCATGTTCTGGACGATGACCGCCGTCCCCCAGCCCTCGGCGATCATCATCTCCGCCCTGTAGAGGCGCGCCATCGCGGAATCCCACGAGCCGAGGGCGAGCTCGATACAACGGATGAGCTGCTCGAACGGCTCATCGATGATCACGATGCCGTGATCGGCGATGAGGGCGCGATACTCACCGGCCACCCCCCGCATCTGCTCCGGTGACAGCAGGGCCTTCTTGGCCACGGAGAACCGTTGCTTGGCCGCGGAGATGAGGGCGTCGAAGAGGTCACGGTCGATGCCCTGGCTCATCCCCCAGAACTGGAGGAACCGCCGGTATGCGTCCCACGCCCCCCAGGCACTTCCCCGTGACGCCCCGAGCCCCTCGGCGATCTCCGGGTTGATGCCGACGTCGAGGAAGGAGTCGAGCATCCCCGGCATGCTGATCGGAGCCCCGCCCCGCACCGAGAGGAGGAGCGGATCGGCCCGGTCGCCGAAGCGCGACCCCGACGCGTGTTCGAGGACGCGAAGCTCCCGCTGGACGAGATCGACGACGGAGCCGGGGAGGCGCGCCGCCGCCCCCTCGCCGGCCGGACGCCTCCGGGACAGGGCGGTCGGCAGGATGTAGCCGTCGGGGATCGGGAGCCGGTACCGGGCGAGCCGGGTCAGCATGAAGCCTTTGTTGCCGAGATGGAGGGCCCCGGCGCCATCGTCGCCGCCGTGAATGCGCACGACGTCGATCGCCCGAGCAGTCGCCGCCCGCCGGCCACCGTGCCAGTCGAGGCCCGGGTCGCCCACGGCGTGGAGGACGGCGCCGGCGAGGCCGTCGATACGGGGCAGCGCCGTGCTCTCGGCGATGACGCTGCGCAGGAACGTCTCGCAGGCCTTCATGACCGCCTCGTCCGCCGACCCGTCGCCCGCTTGTAGCTCGCCCCTTGCCAGCATCTGCGGCCCGAGAGCCTCGAAGAGGTCGCCGTACACGTCGAGCACCCGGGTGCGGACGACCTCCTGGACGCTCTGAGAGATGGCGCGGAAGATGTCGGCGAACTCGTCGCGGGAGACGTCGCCGAGAGCGAGAGCATCGTCGAGCATCGACAGCGCCAGCGCCAGGCCCTGGGACCCGTATCCCTCGACGTCGAGCACCCGCTCCAGGACCCGGAGCCACCGCCCCACTCGCCGCAGTGTGCCGTCATCGAGCTTCACGACCGGCGCGGCGGCGACGATGCGGTCGAAGAGGGCCCCGGCGAGCGACTCGATGCGGAACGAGAGGCCCATGGCCTCGAGCCTCGCCTCGCGATACCGCCCGTACATGCTGGGGATGCCGGTGCCGATGTGACGCTTGCGATAGATGTCCTCGACCGCGTCGGCGGGACCGGGTTCGAGCACGATCTCCCGCAGGTCTTCGAGCATCGCCACCAGGGAGTCGAGCGCCGGTTCGTGGCGGCCGGCGACGAGGTCGGCCTGGAGTGCGTCGATGCGGGCCGGATCGAACTGCATGACCCCGCGCAGCCGCTCGACGAGGTCGGCATGGTCGAGGGAGTACTTCCTGGCGAGCTCGAAGCGCAACCGGAAGAGGAGGCCGGCCTTTTCACGGTCGATGGGGTCCTCACCGTCGAGCTCGTCGAGCGCCCGCTCCACGTCGGTCATCGGCACCTCGAAGAGGTCCTCGAGGCGGAGCCCGGTCGTGAGCCGCCGGAACACCCGGTGCAGCCCGGCGTAGTCCTCGATGACGACGTGACTGTGGAGCTCCTCCGGCAGGTAGCGGCGCAGCGAGGCCCCGTCGCCGGTGGTCCAAAAGCGCGCCACCTCCTCGACGACGGTGATGAGAACCGGGTTGGATTCGACGTGGCTCTGCTTGCGGAGGAAGTGGCAGATCGGGTCCTTCCTCCCGGTGATCTCGTCGATGCGGGTCGACACGTCGCGCAGCTCGCCCTCGGCGCCGATGTCGCTGAAGTACACCGGGAGGCGGCGGAGGAGATGACGCACCTGGTGGCACACCGGACCGATGTCGGCGGCGAGCAGCTCCGAGACGTCCTTCTGGAAGAGATCGGTGTCGGCGACGAACACGCCCCCCACGTCGATGTGAATGACGAGCGCGGCCAGCAGACGGCGGGCTGCGGCCGGGCCGGTGCTGATGATTCCCAGGTGAGCGCGCAGGTTCCGCAGGTGATTGGGGTTGACCCGGACCGCCCACTCGTCGGTGAACCCGGAGAAGTCGGGCCGCTGGAACTCGAGCGTGAGGATCTCGTCGATCACGAGGTCCACCCATTCCGGCCGACCGCCTTCGAGCACGGCGACACCGATCCGACGGACGAGGTCCAGCGCACCGGCCCCGTATCCGGACCCGCCGGCGCGCAGCGTCGCGAACACCTCGCCAACGAAACGGTCGAACTGCTCACGGTCGGCCCCGGCAACGAGGCTTCGGCAGGACCGGGCGAGCGTCCACAGCGCCCGCTCGTGGACCTCAGCGAGCAGCTCCTCACCGAGGACGCGACACAGCCAACGCGCCCGATCGTCGACGGCGCCGTCGAGGGCATCGGCCGCCTCGAGGTAGGCACGGGTGATCGTCGCGTGATCGGGGAGCGCCAGCAGCTCTGCGGCCGGCACGCCGTCGCCTGCGGCGCGGAGCCGGGTGAGGTGGGCCTCGAGAGACCGGTGGGAGACGGCGGCGATCGGGGCGGGAAGCGTCCCGTCACCGGCCGACGGCGGGCGGAGCCGGCGGAACCACGCCGCGGGGTCTTCGCGTTCGAGCCACATCGCGTACACCCGGTCGAGGGCGAGGCGGACGAGAGCACCGGCACGGCCGGCGGCGGGTGTGGAGGGCTGAGCGGCGTCGAGCGCGCCGAGAACCCGCTTCAGTCTGGCCGAAGCCGTCGCCGCCAGCTCCGCGGAAGCGGCGATCATCGACTCGATGCGGCTCAGGGAATCGTCGACGGCACCCAGGTTGCGCTCGAGACGGTCGCCCGACTGGGTCACGACCTTCTCGAGGAACGCCACCCAGAGGCGCATCGCGTCGGCGCGGAGGACCTCCGGCGTCGCCTCTTCGACGGTCTTGGCGTACAGCTCTCCGTAGACAGCGAGGCCTTCCGGCCCGCGCTCGTGGGCGTTGTAGTGATACAGGTCGCCCATGGCCCGGCGATGCAGCTCGGGCACGGTGTCGGCCCAACCCACGTACTCGTGGTGGATCTCGCGAAGGAGCCGCTCGGTGTCGTTGCGGACGCCGTAGAGCGGCGACGTGATCTCGAGGAGCACCTCGTGCTCCGGCGGAACCGCCACCTCGACGGCGGTTCGCTCGAGGTTCGCTCGCAGCGCCTCTGTGTGCATCGTTCCCTTCGGGCGGCGACCGCAACCGCCACGGCCCCACGGCCGGTCCCGCCGTCATGGTACGCCGGGAACCCGAAGGGGGGTGGCGTGGGGAACCAGCGTGGACTGGGACCGCAGCCCGTTCTTCCTCAGGCGAGGTCGTCGAGGTAGAGCGGCAGCATCTCTCGCCATGTCGGCCAGTCGTGGTCGTGACGCTCCGACCAGACGTCGACACGGTTCGGCACTCCCCGGCTCCCGAGGGCGTGCGCCATCGCCCAGGTCTCCCCGGGGTCCTCCCATCTGCCCCGCCCGGTCGCCAAGACCACGAAGCGGGTCCGCAGCAGGTCCAGCCGCTCGTCCTCGGGGTGGCCGGACAGCCAGTGGATCGGGGACGAGTAGAAGAAGTCGTCGCTCCAGTGCCCCTGGAGCCACGTCGAGAGGTCGTAGGTCCCGCTCATCCCGATCGCGATGCGGAACGCATCGGGGTGGCGGCACAGCGATGCCACTGCATTGAAGGCGCCGATCGAGGCGCCGCAGACCACGATCTCGATCCCCTCACTGCGGCAGTCGGCCCTGATCGCAGGAGCGACCTCCTCGAAGACGGCGGAGTCGAAGCGGTTCTGCAGCCACATCGAGTGGCGGGGATCTCCCCCTTCGATCCAGGACCGACCGGCGATCGAGTCGAGCGAATAGAGCTTGATCCGCCCGGCGGAGAGCAGCCCGTCGAGCGCACCGACGATCCCGAAGCGCTCGATCTCCTCGGCGTCCCCACCCGCTGTCGGGAAGACGAGCACGGGCGCACCGACCTCGCCCCAGCGCACCAGCCGCATCCTGTGTTCGGTACGGGCCGAGTGCCACTCCTCGACGGCCTTCACGAGCCGCTCCCCAGCCTGTCGGCTTCCGTCCGGCGCCAGAACTCGATGAGGCCGAAGAAGTGATCGGTGAACTCGTCGACCTCGTGCTCGGGGAACGTCGCGGCGACCTTGTTGCGAACGATGCCGCGGGCCCGGTCGGTGGCGAAGTACTCGTATGCCGCCTCGTCGAGTCCGGCGAGGTGCTCGTCGCAGAACTCGGTGAAGCGGTCGGCGTCGAATCGGCGCCGGGCGATCTCGCCGTAGGCGGCGAGCTTGTCCCGATACGCCATGTCCGAGTCGGCGACGGCGAAGAACTCGCCCCACTCGGGGTTGAGCCGCATCGGCCGTCTCGTGACGGCGCAGAACAGCGACCACCGGATCTTCGCCTTCACCAGCCAGGGGATGTGATAGTGCAGCGACGTCACCTGCGAGTCGGGGCAGGCGTTGGCGAAGTCGATGGGGTGAAAGACGCCGTCGCGCCGGATCGTCTCGCACGAGTTGAAATCCCATCCGAAGAAGGCGTTGATCGTGAGGACCATGTCCTCGAGCAGGCGCAACTCGTCGTCGTCGACGAAACCGAACTCCACCTTGTAGCGATCGTGGAGGGCGGCGTCCGGGTCGTAGCGAATGACGTTCACCTGCGGGCCGACCCCGAGCGTCCGGAGGAACAGGTCGTACGGTTCCACCGCCTTCTGCAGGTTCATGAGGCTGGTCCCCGACTCGTCGTAGGCGCGCTGCAGCTCGTCGGCGCCGTCGACCCGCGACACCCCGACCCACCCGCCCCCCTCGTAGGGCTTCAAGAACGCGGGGTAGCCGACGGCGTCCCCGACCGCGCTCAGATCGAACATCCGGGCGTAGGTGGCGAGCGTGACGTCGAGGTCCGGTGCCTGCTCGTAGCCCTTCGGCGGGAGCATCCACGTCTCGGGGACCGGCATCCCGAGCCGCATCATCGCGACGTAGGACGTGTGCTTCTCCATGGACTGGAGGGTGAACGGGTTGTTGAGCACGTACGTCCCGTCCAGGATGATGGCCTTCTTGATCCATTCCCGGCTCGTGTGGTACCAGTGGGTGAGCCGGTCGAGCACCACGTCGTAGGCCACCGGCGCCTGCAGCGCGAAGGGCTCGATCGTGATCCGCTCGATGTCGACACTCACCCGCTCCCCTCCGACGGAGAACGTCGGGTTCAGCGCGGCGATGATGTCCTCGTAGAACGCCGGCCAGCACAGGTCGGCACCGAGGGACAACCCGATGCGGCGAACGGTCGCCATCGCTACGCCTCCTTCTTCCCGACAACGTGGACGAGGGCCGAGCCCAGCAGGTCGCGCCACGTGTGCCAGTCGTGGCCGGCGGCGATGTCCGCGTAGCCGACATCGACGTCGCGCCCGGCGAGGAGTTCCGCAATCACCTGCGCCTCGTTGACGAGGCCGTCGAAGCGCCCGCACGAGACGTGGACCCGGGGCGGGAGCGGTCGGGGCTCCGCGGTGAAGCGGCGCAGGAAGCGCGCCACGGGGGCGAACACCGGCCCGCGCCGGAATGGCCCTCCCAGCTCGGCGACGAACGATCCTGCCTGCAGCACCAGGCCGGCGAAGACGTCCGGGTACGCCCACGCCGTGTGGAGAGCGGCGACCCCACCCAGGCTGGCTCCGATCGCCACGATCCGGTCTGCGGCGATGCCGGAGCGCGCCAGGGGCAAGACCTCATCGACGACGTGGGCGGCGTGGGCCGCGCTCGCCCGGTACTCGGCGAACCGATCCCCGGGGTCGGTCAGCACTGCCGCCACCGGGGGGATGTCGCCTGTCGCGATGAGGTTGTCGAGCACGTTCGTCAGCCCGGCGAAGTGGAGGTAGTCGCTCCCGTCGTGGACAACGAGCAGCGCCGCCACCCGGCCGCCGGCCGGGCGGTAGATGTGCAGCGATCGCTCCTCGCCGTAGACCTCGGAGTCGAAGTCGTGCCGGGTCACGGATCCCCGGGCCACCGCCGGGCGACGATGCACCCACTGTGGCGCCCGGTAGCCGGCCCCGAGCAGCTCTGAGTTGAAGCCCCACGGGTTGGGAGCGCGGACGGGGTTGAACCGGTCGAGGGTCAGGCGCCGCCTCCCGCGCCGACGGATCGCCAGCTTGTACTCGATCCGGGCATCCGCGGGGAACTCGAAGGAGGTCGCCCAGAGATCGGTGCCGTCCATCCGGCTGAAGGCCGGGATCGGCGGGAAGATGTCCAGCCAGTGCCGGACGGCGACCCCGTCGGCGACGCCGACATGGATCAACGTCACGGTGACATCGAAACGCAGCGGGGTCCCGCCGTGTCCGGCGACGGCCTCGAGCACCGCCGCCCGACCGGTTCGGGCGGCGGCGACGACGTCGTCGGGGAGGGTGACGGGGGTCATGGAGCGGGAGCGTACCGCCGAACGCGGGTCCCGGCAGCGCGACGACTCGCACCCGCTCCGCCCTCCGCTCGGGCACGCCTCGGCTCATTCCGGGTCATCGGGAGTCGCGAAACCCGTGCCTGTCGCGTATCGTGGCGGCGGGGCAGCGAGGGGTCGGAGGCCGCGATGGCGACCGGCAGGGGGAGTCGGCAGCGCACGCTTGCGCAGCGCGTCGCAACGGGCGAGCGCGGCGCCAGCATCATCCTCATCGCCCTCAGCATGGTGGTACTGCTCGGATTCGCCGCGATCGCGGTGGATGTCGCCTCGATTCACAACGAGCGCCGCAACTCCCAGAGCGCCGCAGACGTGGGGGACCTCGCCGGGGCGCAATTCCTCTACGGCGTCGGTTCGACGACCGCCAAGACGCTCGCCGAGACCGAAGTTCGCCGCATCAGCGCGTTCAACCTGGGCACGACCGACGCCGAGTGGGACGGCTGCGCCGATCCCGACCGGCCCGCCGAGTTCTCCGAGATCGCGCTGAACACGCAATGCATCTCGTGGCGATTCGACTTCACCCAGATGCGGGTGCGGGTCCCCGACCAGTCGCGGCTGGCCACGTTCGGGCGGGTGCTCGGGACCGACAGGCTCTTCACGTCGGCGTTCGCCCACGTCGGCATCGAGGGCGGAGGGCCCCGTGCGTTCGTCCTCCCGTTCGGGTTGCCTCCCACCGCAGGCGGCGAGGTGTGCCTCAAGACCGGCCCGCAACCGTTCCCCGAGCCGCCGTGCGACGGCCCCACGGAGGGGAACTTCGGGTTCCTCGACTTCAAGCGCTATCAGTGGACCTCACCGAACAACTGCTCGACGAACTTCGTCGAGGAGAACATCCAGGAGGGGATCGACCACTACCTCCAGATCAACAGCGCCGTCCCCGGGGCCATCCACGAGTTCGCAGGACCGGACCCGGGCTGCCCCAACCCCTACGCCGGCCCCGACCGCACCGAGGAGCAGAACGGAACGACGAACAACCTGCACAGAGGTCTCGTCGACGGGTCGACCTACGCGGGACGGCTGACCCGGGTCCCGCCGACGGGCTGGCCCGGCGGTCCCTGGCCGTCGACACCCGTGATGGGCCACGACCTCGACGACAAGCCGCTGTGGGACTTCATCCTGTACGACCTCGCGGCGCATCCCTCCGAGTGCGACCCGGCCGTGATCACGACTCCCGACCCGACGATGACGGCCCACGACAAGATGGGGTTGTGCCTCACCGAATACGACAAGATCCTCCCAGTTGAGAGCCGGGTGCCTCTCTTCGTCCAGGACGTCGACGGCGATCCGACGAACGAGATCTGGGACATCCAGTACTCGCCGCGCTGGGCGTTCGTGCCTCGCATCCACGTCAACTTCGGCGTTCCGATGGGGACAGGGCCGTACGAGTTCATCGAGTTCGTCCCGGTGTTCCTCCAGACCGTCTACGGCGACTGCAACGCAGGGAGCTGCCAGGAGTTCAATCCGGCCGAGGGCAACACGATCCCCGCCAACAAGAAGGCCACCGGGGTGACCGCGTTCGCGCTCCCCGACGGATCTGTGCCCGACGAGGTCCTCGACGATCTCTTCATCGAGTTCACCGACCTCTCCTACCTCCTCATCCGCTGACCATCCGCGTTGAGGTGGTTCTCCGCAGCGAGGGTGCGCTCAGCTTCCGCCGTTGTCGTCGTCGCGACCGCTGACCTGGGCGAGCAGCGCGTCGAGCTGGGCGTGGTCGTAGTCGGGTCCGCTCACGCCGTAGACCAGGAAGCCACCGGTATCGAGCACGGTCCACGACGGCACCCCGTTGCCCCAGAAGAACCAGGGACTCTCGGGAACACAAGCGTGGATCTGGGCGTGGTCTCCCTCTTCGACATAGCACGCGACCGTGGGGACGGTGATCGCGAGCCGATCGTTGGTGTACTGGGCAACCGAGACGACGTCCTCGACAACCGACACGAACTGGATGTTGTCACCGGTCCCGGCGGCGTTCCAGTCGGTCGTGCCGTACGTCTCGTAGAGCGCCTGGAATTCGGCGATGCCGTCGAGACAGATGTCACCGCACCCCGGGAACCAGTTGTACACGATGACGAACGCGGTCCCGGGAACCGGATCGGGCTGGAAGGGCGGCCGACGGAAGTCCTCGAGATCGAACATGGTCCCGTCGAGCAGCGGCCCGCTCCACGCCGGGATCACGCCCTCGATGTCGTCGAGCACGTAGGGGTCCAACTCGGTGAGCTCGGGCAGGTCGTGGTCGAAGATCCCCTGCGGGAACATCGGGTTCACGTCGAGGAACTCCACCTGCATGCTCGGGCCCTCTGCAGGGGCATGCCCCAACTCGAGATCGGTGACGGTGTCGTACCAGTACTCCCGATCCGGGGCGCGAGCGTCCTCGACGGCGACCCAGGAGCCGCGGTGGTCGAAGAAGACGCCGCTGCAGGAGAAGTGCTGCGCCGTCCGCCCTGCCATGGTCTCTTGGGCCCCGTCGTCGCAGTGGTCGGCAACGAGCTGCCGCGGGACCTGATCCGACGGCAGCGGGATCGGGTCGTCGCCGCCCTCCTCAATCGTCTCGGTCCAGCAGTCCCCTTCGTAGCCGCTGGGGTCGCACCTGCTGATCTGCCCGTCGGACACGACGGTGAAATAGCCGACCATGACCTCGGGATGCGTCCCGGCGATGACCGTCCACCGCAGTGTGTCGTCGTCGCGATACCAGTACTCCACCGTCTCCGAACCGTTGCCGTAGTCGGTCGTGCTCACCATGTGGTGGGGCGGGAACTCACCGACGGCGACCGGCTCGGGGAGAGCGGGTTGCGGAATGGTCACCGGCTCGAGGGTGAGCTCGGCGAACTCGAACACGCCGTCGCGATCGAGCCGCGGGTGGAAGTCGCCCACCGCCAGCGGGCCCCGCATCCGGAGGATGACGCCGGTCTCCTCGTCGACCCACAGCTCGTAGTCCTCGAGGGCGGTCGAGCAGGCGATGTGGGACGTCGGGCGGCCCGCGATCGTCGCCACACCGATGCGCTCGGGACTGGCGCCGCAGATGTCGCCCCAGACTGGGCCCGGGGCCTCCGAGTCGTAGAAGAGGTGACGGAAGGGGTCGACCCCGATGGGCCAGGCGGGTGGGTCGTCGGCTTCATCGATCCAGGTCTGGGCGCCGTCACCCAGGAAGAGGGTTCCGGGTCCGCCCAGGAAGAGAAACTCGTCCTCGCCCGCCGACTCCTCGACGACGGTGTACACGAACTGCATCGGCCCCGCGAACTTCAGGCTCAGCGTGGCCTGCCAGCCGGGGTCAGCGGAGGCCAGATCGTGCTGGGAGTACGTCACCGTGCCCTCAAACGAAGGCACGTCGTCGTACACCGCCGGACTCACGGGACCGGTGGGCAGTGCCGGCGCGGCAGTCGTTGCCGGCGGCTGTGACGTCGTCGGCGGTGCCGTCGTCGTCTGCGGCGGTGGGAGCGTGGTCTCGGTGACGACCTCGCTCTCGTCGCCTCCGGACAGCACCGTCGCGACTAGGCCGACCGATGCCAGGACGATCGCCAATCCTGCGGCGAACGCCAAGACGGGGCGCAGCCGGCGTCTGCGGGCTGGGAGAACCTTTCGGGGTACGGGGGTCCTCGTCGTGCTCACGACGCCCCTCCTCTCCTCGATCACCGAGAGGACCGCATGGAGATCGTCGCGGTCGACGTGCTCCGGTCCGGGAACCGGGTTGATCACCCGGAGCCGTTCGAGCAGGTCGTGATGGCCGCTCATCTCGTTCCACCTCTCGGCTCGGTGGCGGGGGTCGCCGTGCCGACGTGTTTGTGTCCGCCACGGGCGAGTTCTCTCGCCAGGCGTCGCGTGGCCCGGTAGAGGCGCTGGTCGACAGCGTGCGCCGTGCACCCGAGTTGTTCGCCGATGACGGCGTGGGGCAATTCCTCCCAGGTGGCGAGCCGGAGCAGCTCCTGGTCGGCCGCGGACAGCCTGCGGAGGGCCCGGAGCAACTCGTCGTCCTCGGACCGCCGGACGACGACGGTGGCGGGGTCGGGCTGGGGGGTCTCGGCCGTGCCTGCCAGCTTCACCCGCAAGCGGTGGAAGCGCCCGGCGCCGCGGCGGTGATTGGCCAGCACGCGGCGGGAGACCCCGTAGAGCCAGGCGAGGGCCCGATCACCGTCCGGAACGTCGTCGATGCGCCGCCAGGCGACGAGGAACGTGTCGGCGGTGCAGTCGCCCGGGTCGTCGGTGCGCCGCTTGAAATAGGCGTACACGTGGACGCCGTAGACGTCCCACAGCGCACGGAACCGTTGCTCGGCCGGGCCGTTTCCGGCCATTCGCGTCTCCTCGGACACTTCCGACGGGCTTGTGTCCCGATCGCAGCGTTCCTCACCCGGCTCGTTGCGACCAGAGGAGGAAGTCGGTGATCCTTCGCCCGCTCCGGACACCAGCGCTGTGGAGACGCACGAGCGTCTCCGGGGGTCGTCAGGCGGGGAGGGTCAATGCGGGCCCTCCCCACCGTCGCGTGGGACACGGTGTCGACAGCTGTGCTCGGCTGTCTCACCTGCCACAGCACCGACTCCGATGGCGGAGAGGGCCTGCTGTCGGTGGTGTGACCGCAGGCTCGATCCGGACATAGACCTCATGAAAGGGCCCGGAACCCGAGCTCGCGAAAGAACGGTGTCGTGCACACGGCGCACCTGGACCCTTTACCGAGTGAGGGGTGGTGAGGGCCCCCAAAGGGCCGGACGCGCGGAGGCGCGACATGTGTGGGCCGGGAGGCATCCAATGCGCAAGCTGCTGATCGCGCTCGTGCTCTCCATGCTCCTCGGCGGCTGCGGGCTCGACGGCGCGGTCACAACGAGGAGCGACACCGGACCGGGCGGCTCACAGCGAGAATCCTCGATGCTGCGCTTCGAAGAGTCCGCCGAGCGACTCAGCCTGAGCGAGAACGAGCTGGCCTTCCTGGAGGCCCACAAGCGGTACATGCGGGAGCACGCCGCCTGGGCTCCGATCGGTTCCCCGGACGTCGACGCCACGCTCGATGCCGCCCACTTCATCGCGACCCGGCTCGCCGCGCTCCCGGAGCTCGACGCCTTCGCGTTCCTGGCCGGCGAGCTCGCGGACGTCACTGCAAGCGATGCGGGTACCGGAGATCTCGCCGCCCGCACGGTCTGCTCGTTTGCGACCAACGCGTGGCTCCTCCAGTCCGACTTGACCCCGTGGGTCGCATCACGCATCACCGCCCGCGCCGAGCACGCCGCGACCGGACTCACCGAACTCGGGGAAGCACACGTGCTCCCGGACTGGCTCATCGCCGAGCGTGACGTCCGTGACTCCCTCATCGACATCGCCGCACTGGTCTATACCGGCCGGGACCCCGACGACCCGGAGGTGACGGCTGAGGTCGACTACCGCATCGCCGACCACGGCGTGATCCGGACGGTGGCCGACTTCCTCGTCGTCTTGGAGGAAGAGCCGGGTGCCGGCGCCGATCCGGGAAGGGGACGACCGGTGCCGCGCTGAGGATCGCCGGCGCGAACCGGATCCTGCTCCTTCTAGTGCCGCGTGGTCAGCACCACCTCCGTCCGCTCGACGACGTCGAGGACCCCGTCGACGGCGAGTTCCGATGCGGCCGCGGCGACGTGGCGCACGACGTCGGATCGCACGGCGTCATCGAGGCCGGCGATCCAGCTCAGCGAGGCCACCCGCCCGGAGAGCTGCTCGGGCGTGGTGGCGTGCCGGTGGACGAAGCTCTTCTCGCGGAGCGGGCCGGACCACGGCGCGGCTTCGAGCGCCGCCCGCCACGCGGTGCGCGGCGGCGGTCGGTGGGGAGCGATGATCGGCTCGATACGCTCCCACATCCCGACGTCGAGGTCCTGGCGATTCCACAGGAGCCCGACGCCCCCTCCGGGACGGAGCACCCGGGCGATTTCGGCGAGGTCGTCGTCGTCGCTGAACCAGTGGAACGCCTGCGCGGCGGTGACGACGTCCGCACTGGCATCGGCGAGGGGGAGGTCGGAGACGACCGCGTCGTGGACGACAACGCCGGGCAGCGCTCGGCTCAGCTCGGCGCGCATCTCGGCGATCGGCTCCACTGCGATCACCGTCGCTCCGGTGGCGACGAGCATCCGGGTGAACTTGCCGGTCCCGGCGCCGAGATCGACGACGACACAGCCGGGGCCGATGCCGAGCTCGGCAGCGATGAACGCAACGGCCTCTTCCGGATAGCCGGGCCGGCCCTGCTCGTACTCGGCGGCGACGCCGCCGAAATGTTGCGCCCGTGGGTCGACCGGATCTCTGCTCACGCCTTCCAGCCTATTGCGGATCGCTCCGCTCACGGCCCCGGCCGCCGGGCGTGTACGGTGGCCCGATGCAGCGCGGGTTCGGGATCGACGCCGGAATCGCACCCGGCATCGCCGGCGAGGTCGCCCGGCGGGCGGAGCAGCTCGGCTACGGGTCCTTCTGGGTCAACGGCAGCCCTCCGGACGCCGCCCTCGCCGGTCTCGAGGCCGCGTCGCGCGCCTCGTCACTCGAGCTCGGCGTCGGGGTCATCCCGCTGACGCAGATGGCGGCAGTCGACATCGTCGACGCCGTCTCGACCTCGGACATCGACCCGCACCGTCTCTGGCTGGGTGTCGGCTCGTCACGCAACCCCGGGGGGCTCGCCGAGGTCCGTGACGCCGTCACCGTGCTTCGCCGGGGGCTCGGCGTCCACGTCGCCACAGGCGCGGTGGGGCCTCGCATGACCCGCCTCGCCGGCGAGATCTCCGACGCCGTCGTCTTCACGTGGTGGACGGCGGCGGACGTGGGGCGGTCCCGCCCGATGCTCGAGGAGGGAGCGGCGGCCACCGGCAGGCCGGCGCCTCCGATCGTCTCGTTCATCCGCTGCGCGCTCGTCCCCGAGGCGGGCGCTGCGGTCGCCGACCGCGCCGCCCGCTATCAGGCCATCCCGAGATACGCCGAGATCTTCGCCCGAAACGCGATGACCGCCGCCGACACGGTCGTCACCGGAGCCGACCGCAGCGAGCTGGCCCCGGGCATCGCCCGCGAGGAAGCGCCCGTCGACATCCCGGTCGTTCGCGCCATCCCCGCCGACGACTCGACCGAGGCGGTCGTGCGCCTCCTCGAGGCCTGCGCCCCGGTGGAGCGCGGTGGTCAGACGAAGAGCTGAATGTCGGCGTCCGCGGCGAACTCGAGGAAGCCGGCGGCACCCGCGATCTCAACACCGGGAATGAAGTCCTCCCGTTCGAAGCCGAAGACGTCCATCGTCATCTGACAGCCGATGAGCGTGGCGCCGAGCTCCAGCGACATGTCCCGCATCTCCTCGACCGTCTGGACCCCCTTCTTGCGGAACGTCCGCTTCATGAGGCGCGTGGCGAGGCGGTTGAAGCCCGGCACGTTGGTCTGCACCACGTTGGGAATCGGCCACTCGACGGCCTGGAAGCCCGCAGGTCCGAACGGCATCTTCATCGGCATCGCCGGGTTGGCGTACGGCGCGACCCTGGCCTTGAGCTTCTTCTTCAACAATGCGAGCCCGTAGAACGTGTGGAAGACGCGCACGTCCATGTCCATCGCCGCCGCGGTCGACGCCAGGATGTAGGGCGGATACGCCCAGTCCAGCGTGCCCTGGGATGCGATCAGCGCCATCGAGCGCCGTCCGTCGTCACTCATCGTTCCTCCTGGAGGTCTGGCCCCTTCGCCGCCAGCACGGCGTCCATCAGCAGCTCGGACACGCTCACCACGTCCGTCAGTGCGATGTCGTAGCGCTCACCCAGCTCGGTGATCTGATGCCGGCAGTTGTCACACGACGTGATGACCCTCGTGGCGCCGGTCGCAGCGATCTGGTTCGCCTTCGGCGCCCCGAAGGTCAAGCGCTGCTCGGCCCAGTCCGTCTCGGCGACGAGTCCCCCACCGCCGCCGCAGCAGAAGTTCTGCGCCTTCGTCGGTGTCATCTCCCGGACGTCCAGGGCAGCAGCGGCGAGCACCCGGCGGGGCTCGTCGAAGACGCCGCCCTTGCGGCCGAGGTTGCAGGGGTCGTGGTACGTGATCGGTTCCGCATTCACGGTCGGGTCGATGGGGAGGAGCCCGTCCCGGACGTACTCGTCGAGCACTTCGACGATGCTCCGCACCCGGAAGGGCAGAGGTCCGCCGAACCACTTCGGAGCTTCCCAGCGGAACGCGGCATAGGCGTGACCGCACTCGGAGACGACGAGCTCGCGGACACCGAGACGCTCCGCCTCGGCGATGACTCGCATCGCGATCTTCTTGGCGCGCGGGATGTCGCCGATGAACATCGCGTAGTTGGACGCTTCGAACATCGAGAGCGTCCACGACGCCTCGACGAGATTGAAGATCACCGCCTGAGGGACGATCGTGTGGGCCCCCGACAGCGGCACATAGAGGATGTCGGCCGGCTCGTTCACCGGGATCCGCGCCGTCGGGTCGCCGAGCTTGTCCCGCACCTCCTCCTCGAGCACACCGATCTGGTCGAGGAAGTACCCGGAGAACATGTCGAGGTGTTCCTCGCGGGCGATGGCGGCGTCTGCCAGCTGGCCGAGGATCTCCGGAGACTTGCCCAAGGCCGTGAGCGTGCCGCGCGCCGCCGCCAGCAGCTGCGGGGTCTCCACGCCCAGCGGGCAGTTGACGACGCAGCGCTCGCACAGGGTGCAGGCCTGATACGCCGCCTCCACCCAATCGTCGAGCTCGTCCTCGGTGAGGTCGCGACGCGCCCCGGTCCAGCGGGGGAAGACGCGCGACATCCAGTCGTGCGAGCGCTTGTAGTGGCGGCGGATGAGGTCGGCCTTGGCCACGGGCGACAGCCGGACGTCACCGGTGGCGAGGTAGACGTGGCACGTGTCGATGCACCACCCGCAATGGGTGCAGAGGTTCGTTGCCGACGTGCCGACGAGCCGGTTGAACCGCTTCTCGAGCTCGGCCCTCGCCAGCTCCGCAGTCCCAGGCGCCGTTGCGTCTGTCGTCATCGTCTGACCCCCGGGGAGACGCCGCGCCACGAATACCGGCTCCCGGTGAGGGCGTGGGCGAAGAAGTAGTAGACGTAGTGGCTGATCTTGGAGAACGGGACGTAGAACAAGAAGGCGGCGACGACGAGGAAGTACGTCATGCGCCATCCCGGGGTATCGAAGAGGAGCACCATCACCGCCGTGAAGAAGAACGACTGCAGGGAGACGAGCGAGACGTGGTCGTCGAGCGAGCTGATGAACCGGAGCTCGGGCCTGGCGAGCCGCCGGTAGATCCTGACGAACCCCACGAGCAGCGCGGGCGTGATGAGCACGGCGCAGGCGATGCTGACGCCGCGGGTCATCACTCCGGGAGCGAACGGCAGGGTGAAGGTGATGACGATCGCAACCAGGGCGCCGACGTGGTACGCCCCGAATTCGAACCATCGCCAGAGGTGGAGTCGGGAGCTCTCCCGCGTCCACGGCATGAAGATCCCCGCATAGCCACGCAGCGTGCCGGCGGCCCGTCCCCCCCGGGGCGGTCCCTGCTCCCACGGCATCGGGAGCCGGGACAGCTGGACGGCCTTGACCGTGTACAACACAGCCATCCACGTGAGGGCGACGATCTGGAGCTCGTACTCGACGAAGTGCAACGCCGTGTCGAATGTCATGGCGTGCGTCGGCCTACCGGCGCTTCAGGCATCGCGACGAACCCTGAACACGAAGTGGTCGTCTCTGCGGTCGAGGGCGAGGAGCGTGTTGCCGGTACTCCTGCACCAGGCGGGGATGTCGGCCATGACCCCCGGGTCGGTCGCCGTCGCCTCGACGATCTGGCCGACCTCGAGCTCTTTGATGGCCTTCGACATCTTGACGACCGGTAGCGGACAGAGGAGACCTTTGAGATCCAGTGTGAGCGAGACGCTGGTGTCGTCCGCAAGCGTCATGGAATCGTCCTTTCTGCGGCCCGGCGCGACCTCGAAACACGTCGCGCTCATCACCTCGATCGTAGATATTCGATTCTCTGCATATAGAGGCGAAGGTCCCGTTCCGCAGGGATAGGCGCACCGCGGGTCTGAACCGTCGCCCCGATGCACCCGACCACGGCGCATGGTGTCCGCGCTCGCCGCACCGTCCCAGAACGCCTGTCAGCGCTCAGAGTGGCAATGAAAATGCTTACTGTGGCTGACTTATGGCCCGCTTAGCACGCGGTTAACCCGCGACGTCGCACCATGCGTGGACGGCACGACACAGGTAGGGACCCGACACGAGGGGAAGCGACATGGGGTTTTCGACGAAGTTCAAGCTGGTGAGCGGCTCGGTGTCGGTTGCCGTTGCCCTCGGGGCGGGCGCTGCGGTCGCCTCCGACGACACGATCACCAGCGACATCGAGCTCGACGACATCGTCGCCATCTCCGACCTCGGCGCCCCGGCGAGCTTCGAGCTCAACCACATCGCGGCCCTCGCCGACACCACAGACTCCCATTCGTCGCCCTTCGACACGGTCGACAGCGTCGACACGGAGGACAGCCTCGACAGCGTCGACACCGACGGCGACGGGCTCACCGACGAGGACGAGGCGGAGCTCGGCACCGACCCGCTCAACCCGGACACCGACGGCGACGGGCTCAGCGACGGCGACGAGGTCGACGAGCACGACACCGACCCGCTCAACCCGGACACCGACGGCGACGGGCTCAGCGACGGCGACGAAGTGAACATCCACGGGACGGATCCCGCCGATGCCGACACTGACGGCGACGGCCTCGACGACGGCGACGAGCTGACACTCGGCACCGACCCGCTCGACAAGGACACGGACGACGATGGCTTCAGCGACGGCGACGAGGTCAACGTCTTCGGCACGGATCCGCTCGACCCGGAGGACAAGCCCGACGTCCCGGACACCGACGACACCGACGACAGCCCGGACTCGGTCGACACCGACGACAGCCCCGACTCGGAGGACACCGACGACAGCCCCGACTCGGACGATTCCCCGTAGACCATCACCAGAGCATGTGAGAGCCGGCGGCCGCGAGGCCGCCGGCTTCGCATTGGAGCCCGGGCTCAGTCCGGCGGGGTGCAGACGGCGTCGAGGCACCTGATCAGGTGGAGCCCCTCGGCGTCGGCGTAGACGACGATGGGAAGCCCGCTCGATCGCACCGCGACCTGTGGCTCGCCGTACCAGTACTCATGGCCCTCGCCGAGGTCGGCCAGCACCGTCGTCGTCCACGACGAGCACTCGGGATCGGCGCAGCGGCTGAAGACGAGCTGCTGACCGACGACGACCATGCCCTCGACGAGACCGTCCTCCGATTCGACCATCCCAGGCTCCGTGATCTCGACCGTCATGACCCTGAGAGCGACGCCGTCACCGTCGAACACTCTGCCGTCTGCCCTGCCGGCGAGCGGCGCGTCCCCGTGGTACGGCCCCGACGTCGTGCGACTCGAGGACGTGCATGCCCAGTCGAGGCACGAGACGTGTGTGGCCACGTACGGCGGGTCACCGTGTGGCGGTGTTGCTGTCACGTACATGATTCCTACGTCGCCGCTGTCGTCGACCCGCAGGCTCGGCCACCAGCCCTCGCCGAGCACGGTCACAGTGGGACCCCCCGAGCACGTCGCGTCTTCACACGCCGCGGCCCGAACCTCTTGTCGCATCTGCGTCCCGTCCCATCCGGCTTCGACCTCCGGAGGTCCGAGCGGCTCCGAGGCCCTATAGACGGTGAGAAGGCGGCCCGAGGCGTCGATCGTCAGCGGCGTGCCGTGGATGAAGCGGCTGCCCCTGAGGAACGGCGCGGCGTCGATCACGGTGTCGGTGCCCTCGCGACAGCCGGGGTCGGCGCAGGCGACGAGGTGCAGCGTGGCATCGCCGGGCGGGCCGGCGACGTAGGTGTAGGCCGGCAACCCGTCCGGCCCGAACACCCACCCGCCTGCGACGAACGCCTGGTCGGCCGTCGAGGAGGCCACGGCCTCGGTCTCGAAGCTCCCACAGTGCGGGTCGCTGCAGTAGAGCAGGGTCCACTGCGGCGCGCCGAGCGTCTCGACGCCGCCGTAGGGGTCGACAGTCACACCGTCGGGGTCGAACCCGGCCTCGTAGTTCACGACCGGGTACCCCTCGGGCCCCATGAGCATCGTGAAACCCCAGCTGCCGGGGCGAGGAATGCCGGTGACGAGGTCGGCGCCCACGGGATCCTCGGCGCAGTCGGCATCGTGACAGCGCAGCAGCCGGAGCGTGCCGAGGCCACTCTCCGGCTCGCCCTCGACCCACCCGGCGATCACCGGCAGTCCGTCGACGCCGACGCCGACCGCAACAGGGGCGAGCGCCTCGTCGAGCACCGTCTCGAACGGCAGCGGCGCGGCCGGGGCGCCGGTCGCCGGCGGCGCCGTCGTCGCCGGAGCAGCAGAGGTCGGGGCGGTCGTCGGCTCCGGCGCCACCGTCGTCGTGGCCGCGGGCTCGTCGGCGGGCGGCGTGTCGGTGGTGTCGCGAGGCACGAGGGCGACCGCGCCGACGACCACCAGCGCCACGGCGAACGCGGCGACGAACGCCCACACGGCCCGCCTCTTCGGACGGGGCCTGGTGGCTGGAGTGGCGAGCATCGTAGAACCGGCCATTGTGTCGCTCCTCCGATCGATCTCGGCGAGCAACGACCCGTGGGCCTCGCGTTCGGCGGCCAGTGCCTCGGGTTCGGGCACCGGGTTGGCCTGGCGGACGAGGTCGAGCATCTCGGTGATGTCAGTCATTGGTCGCCTCCGTCTTCGGGGCGAGGGCTCGGGCTCGTGTTCGGTGACTCGTGAGGTGGAGCTCGCGCTCGAGGCGGCGGACGGCGCGATGGAGGCGCATCGTGACCGCCCGGTCCGAGCAGCCGAGGATGTCGCCGACCTGAGACCGCGAAAGCTCCTCCCACACGGTGAGCCGGATGACCTCGCGGTCGGCGGGGAGGAGCCGGCTGAGGGCGTCGACGACCTGCCGGTCCTGCTCCCTACGGACGACCACGGCCTCGGGTGCCGGCTCCTCCCGGGACGGGGTCCAGCGGAGCCGGGTGGTGAGCCGCATCATCCGGGATCGGCCGCGGCGCTGGTTGGCGAGGACCCGGCGGGCCGTTCCGTACAGCCACGGGAGCATGTCCTCCCTGGAGCGAAGCTCGTCCCGCCTCCGCCAGACAACGAGGAACGTTTCCGCCGTTGCCGCCTCGGGGTCGGGGGCCGCCCGGCGGAGGCAATAGCCCAACACCTGGGCGTGGTGGTCGTCGTACACCTTGCGGAACCAATCGTCTGCACTCGGTGGGTGCATCGCACATTCCCGACCGCTACTCACTCCCTAGTGTGTCCGAACCCGGCGCGATGCAACAGGGCACAAGGGCCGTTGCCATCCGTGCGGTCCGGACAGAGGAACTCGTGAACCTCCCCGGAGGTTCGGCGAGGGCTGGTGGGGGACCGGATGGGGCCCCCACCAGGGCCCGGACTCGAGCGTCGGTCCCGGCACCGCGGCGGCGTCGCCCGGTACCCTCACCGCGACACCGTTCCCGGGAACGCACCCACCGGAGGACCGCCGGTGTTCGACGAGGAGACACTCGCCAGGGCAAGGGCCGCCGCCGCCGCCTGGGAAGCGCGCCTGGGAGAGCGCAATCTCGACGACGCCGCCGTCGGAGGACGCACCGCATCAGGCATCCCGCTCCAGGCCGTCTACGGCCCGGCCGACGTCGCCGGCCTCGACGTCGACGACATCGGCATGCCCGGCCTCTTCCCGTTCACCCGCGGTGCGTACCCGCTCCAATACCAGGCCGTCGGCTGGAGCAACCAGCAGGTCCACGGCTACGGCACACCGGAGCAGACGAACGCGAGGATGAAGGCGCTGCACGGCCAGGGTATGGAGGGCTACGGCGGCCGGCCGGTCTTCAACCTCGTCTTCGACCTGCCGACCCAGGAGGGCTTCGACGCCGACGACCCGGTGGCGCGGGGCAGGGTGGGCCAGTCCGGGGTCTCGGTGTCGACCGTGGATGATCTCGACCGCCTCTTCGACCGCTTCGACCTCGATGCGATCAACGCCAGCCTCATCATGGCCGACCCCTCGCTGGCGATCCTGGCGATGTTCATCGTCCTCGGCGAACGTCGCGGGATCGCCGCCTCGGAGCTGCGCGGGAACACGATGAACTTCCTCTACAACACGTTCCACATGGACCGCCACGGATTCCCCCCGGAGGCGGCGATGCGGCTCATCGTCGAGCTCATCCGTTTCACCAGCCGTGAGATGCCCCGGTGGAACTCGACGAACCTGTGCGGCTACAACATCCGCCAGTCCGGCGCCACGAGCGTCCAGGAGCTCGCCTACGCCATGGCGGTGAGCATCGCCGTCACAGAGGCGTGCGTCGCCGCCGGTCTCACCCCCGACGAGTTCCTCCCCCGCTTCGGGTTCCAGATCTGCGTCGACAGCGACTTCTTCGAGGACATCGCCAAGATGCGGGCCCTGCGAAGGATGTGGGCGACGATCAACGCGGAGCGCTTCGGCGCCGAGCTGCCCCGATCGCTGCAGGCGCGCATCCACGTCCACACCTCGGGCGCGGCCCTCACCGCGCAGCAGCCCCGGCTCAACATCGCCAGGGCCGCGCTCCACACCCTCGCCGCGGTGCTTGGTGGGGCGAACTCCATCCAGACGTCGGCGTACGACGAGGCGCTGACGATCCCGACCGAGGAAGCAGCGGTCCCCGCCCTCCGCACCCAGCAGATGATCCGGTACGAGACCGGCGTCACCGGCGTCGCCGACCCGCTCGGAGGCTCCTACTACGTCGAGTGGCTCACCGATCGGATCGTGGAAGAGGCGAACGCGGCGCTCGCGGAGCTGGAGACGGAGGGCGGCGGGTTCATGGAGGCGTGGCAGTCGGGATGGCTCCGCCACCGCATCGCGCAGACGGCGTACGAGGACCAGGAACGCGTGATTCGCGGCGAGCGCATCGTCGTCGGCGTCAACCGGTATCGCGATGAGGAGGACCCGGAGGTGCCGGTCTTCGCCGTCGCCCCGGAGGTCGAGGACGACCAGGTTCGCGCCCTCGCCAGGTTCCGGAAGCGGCGCGACGCCGCCGCGGTGTCGGCATCGCTGGCGAAGCTCGCCGCCGTTGTTGCCCGGCCGGGGGAGCTCATGGAGGCGGTGCTCGACTGCTTCAGGGCCGACGCCACCCTCGGCGAGGTGATGGGCGTGTTCCGGGCGGCGTGGCCGCGAGGCAGCGTCTACTGAAGCCATGGTCGGCCGACCGCCCCCGGCTCCGCACGCCCCGGCACCGCTTCGCGTCCTCCTCTGCAAGTCGGGGCTCGACGAGCACGATCGCGGGGTGCGCTACGTCATGCGCAAGCTCATGGAGGCCGGTATGGAGGTCGTCTACCTCGTGTTCCACGACCCCGGGGAGGTCGCCGCCGCCGCCCTCCAGGAAGACGTCGCCGTCATCGGGCTGAGCAGCTTCGTCCTCGGCGGCATCATCCCGGATGCCGACCGGACGCACATCGAGGACCTCGGCGTCGTCGGCGTCTTCGGGCCGGGAGCCGATCCGGCCGACATCGTCGCCACCATCAGAAACAGCGCCGGGCTCACCTGAGGTCGTGGTCTCAGCGCCTGCCCGCGGGCGGCGGCGGCGCGGGCTCATCTCGAGCCGGGCCCCGATCGCTGCGCCCGATGCGGTGGGACAGCTCGGCGATCGTCGTGCCGTCCACGGATCCGACGTGGCCGGCCAGGTACTCGAGCAGCTCGGACACCTCACCCGTCGCGGCGCCGTCCCCTCCGGCGCGAGCCGCCCGCATCCGCTCCGCCGCGGATTCGAGCGCGGCGACCGCGGCCTCGCGATCGGTCGTCGACGCGGGAACGACCGATCGGATCATCTCCGCGGCATGCTCGAGGCCGCGGGGGACGTCACCCTCGAAGACCAGAACAGA
>CAMYMC010000048.1 GCA_947259365.1 uncultured Acidimicrobiaceae bacterium
AACGACAGGGTATTTCGGCGAAACCCCCGGTCAGAGAGTCGGGTTCCAGCGGACTCATAATCCGTCGGTCGTAGGTTCAAGTCCTACCGGGCCCACTCGTCGCTTCTCAAACCCCATGTTTCCCCTGGTCAGGACATGGTTTTCGGCACCTTGTCCTGTTTGGTAGGGAAATGTCGTCTCTCAACCCCCGAGGCCCTCGACTGCATCTGCCGGGGAGTCAGCCCGTCGTGAGGGTGTGTTGCTCGAAGAACTCCCAGCTGTTGACGGTGGCGTCGATCTCGGTGGTGATGTAACCGCGGAAGTCGCCCAACTGCTCGGCAAGCGGCGTGTTCGGCCACAGATGCCCACCACCGACGATCTCGTAGAAGGTCAGCGGCACGTCGTCGTCGCAGCCGGCGTAACTGGTGGCGATCACGTCGGTGGAGAGCTGCTCCCGGATTCCGTCCGGCTGGCACCCCATGGTCGCGGCGAACTGGGCGAACTCCTCGGGGATCACCTGAAGAAACAGCTCTGTGTTGGAGCCCTCCTCGACGACGCCTTCTTCGGTCAGGACGGTCTCACCGGACCCGTCGAAGGGGGCCACGGTGTCGGCCGTGCCGTGATAGGAGATGTACGGTACGGCGCGGTCTGGATCGCAGTCGTCGGGATGGGTCGTACCTGAGACGGAGGCTGCGGCGGCGAGTCGGTCCGACATGTCGCACACCAGGCGGCTGGTGAACAACCCGCCGTTCGACATTCCGGTTGCGTACACCCTGGATTCATCCACGCAGTAGTCGGCGATGAGCAGGTCGAGGAGATCGTTGGCGAACGCAACGTCGTCCTTTGCGGGATCGTCCCCGAAGTGGATCAGCTCCCACGAGTTGAGGTCGCTGCCCTGGGCCGGGATCCCGGTGGGATGGACGACGATGAAGTCCTCGGTCTCGGCGAGGTCCTCGTAGCCGCTGAGCCTCGCCTGCTGGGGGCCATTCGAGCTGTAGCCGTGGAAGTCCAGGACGAGCGGGAGGGTCGTTGCTCCGTCGAACGATGACGGCACGTAGAAGCGCACGTCGTAGTCATTGCCACCGGACGTGAGCGTGAGCGTCGAGACCCCGGGGGTGGCAGCGGTGCACGACCCCGAGGTGGCTGCCCCGCCCCCGGATGAGATCGTCGTCTCAGTGTCGGCTTCCGCGTTCCCGCAGGCAGCGAGGAGCAGCATGCTCGCAGTGCCAAGAGCCAGGAGCTTGCGGAGGCGTGGCCGGCCTGGCTTCCTTGTGCTGCTGACGGCGAGTTCGGCGGGCATGGTGGGTTCCTTCGATCGCTTGGTGGTGTCGGGGAGCATCGTTCGTGGCGCTGGACGCTCGCTGGGAGCTTCCTGTCGGGGCATGGTCTTCGGGACCTTGTCCCATTTGGTGGGGAAGTGTCGCTTCTTGAAGCAGTCGGTCGGGAGCCGCTCGAGGATTGCTCATGGCGCGACTGGGCGGGACGGCTCGCGGCTTCGTCAACCTTCGACTGGCTCCTGTTCGTCGGCGTCATTCGTCGGCTCGTCACTGAGCTCTTCCGACGATTCGGACTCGTCTTGCTGGTTGCCGGACCGTTCGACGAGTTCGTTGCCGTCATCGGCCGCCGGCGGTTCCTCCGGCTCGTCTGAGACATCCTCCGCCGCTGCCGCTTCGTCCTGAAGGGCCGGTGCAGCCGGCATGGCGACTGCCTCACCCGTCGCACCAGAACCCACAAGAACCGGGACGTCGGCCGTTTCACGGGTGCGCCACTCGTGGTAGGCCGCCCACACCACCAGGAGTGGTGGCACGACGGCGACGGCAACGATCAGGGCGAAGAGGATCGTGATCCCGGTCACGATGCCGAATTGCCGGAAGGGGATCAGAGGGCTGAACAGCAGCACGGCGAAGCCGAGCGCCGTGGTCAGCGCCGAGCCGAGCAGTGCCGACCCGGTGGTGGCCAGCGTCTTGGTGGTCGCCCCTTCCACCGACCCGAGATGCTCCAGTTCCTCGGTGAAGCGGTGGATCACGTGGATCGTGTAGTCCACGCCGATCCCGATCGACAGTGCGGTGATGAGGGCGGTGACGACGTTGTAGGGGATGCCGAGTAGCGTCATCGTGCCCAGCACCCAGAGCAGCACCAACACGATCGGGAACACGGCGATGACTGCCAGCATCGGTCTGAACTCGGTGGCCCAGAAGAACAGCATCAGCACGATCAGGGCGGCCACGATGGTGATTGCGATCGAGCCGGTCTGGCTCTCGGTCATCGCATCGGTCACCTCGAGTGCGATGATGTCGCCCGAGGTGACGGTGATCTGGTCCCGATCGCCGTACCACAGCCCCTCGATGTCCTCCACCATCTGCCGGGTGCGATCCTGATCACCGGTCAAGGCGTTGAACTGGATCAGGGTGTAGTCGATGCCGTTGGGATCGGCTTTGGCCACCTGGCCGAACCCCATCGGGTCCAACGACTCGAGCCGATCGAGGACCGCCTGCAGGTCGGCCGGATTCTGACCCAGGGCCAGCTCCTGCTCGATCTCCTCGACCATGGCCACCAGCTGGGGGTCGTAGTTGTCGTCGGGCTCCCCGGTGTCTTCCATCCAGTCCAGGAACAGGGTGCCGAGCGAGGCGCTGATGTCACTTGCTGCTCCGGTGGGCCGGGACAGCTCGTCGTCGAACGCCCTGCCGACTTCGAGGAGGTTGCGCAGCGTCCGATCGTCCGTGAGTTCGGCCTCGACCAGCGCCGTGACCGTTTCGGTCTGGCCGCCGAGCGCTTCCTCCAGCGCCTCGATGTCGGTCAGCGTCTCCCCGCCCGAGGGGAGGAAGTCGGTGGAGTCGAACACGGTGTTGACGTTGAACGCCGCCGTCCCCAACAGGATCGTGACGATGGCGGTCCCGGCGAGCACCACCATGGGCTTGCGGGCGACGAACACGCCGACCCGCTCCACCACCGGCCCGGCGCCGGGGATGGCGTCGGAGACCGGCCTGGACGCACGGAGCGTGCCCTTGGCCTCGCGGCGCCCGTCCAGGATCGCCCGCGCTGCGGGCACCAGGGTCAGCATCACCAGGAGGCCGAAGAACACGCCGAAGGCGGCGACGATCCCGAAGTCCCGGGTGGCCGGGATCGGGGAGGCGAAGTTGGTCAGGAAGGCAATGATGGTGGTGCCGGCGGCCAGGCCGAGCGGCAGCGCCACGATGCGCAGCCCGCCCCGGGCAGCTTCGGCCACGCTCGTTCCCTCACCTCGCAGCTCCCGGTAGTGGGCCACGGACTGAATCGCGTAATCCACCACCAGGCCGATCAGCATGATCGGCACCAGCGTGGTGATCCGGTTGGGCTGGCCGATGAGGCCGATGCCGTCGGGGCCCATGATTCCCTGGAAACCCAGCGTGCCCACGATCGTGATGCCGAGCCCGATCAGCGACAGCAGCACGTCGGAGCCGGTGCGGAAGAACACGAACAGCAGGAGCACGATCACCGCGAGTGCGATCACTATCAGCACACTCGTCGAGGACGAGGCGGCATCCGCCGACTCCAGGTTGCTGGTCTCCGGCGAGAGGCTCCGCACCTCGAGCGGGCCATCCACGTCGGCAACGATGTCGGCGATCTCGAGTTCGGCCGCTGCCAGGCCATCGGGATCTCCGAGCGAGCGCAGACGGAGCGACGAGATCGCCAGGCCTTCGCCGCCGGCCTCGCCGATCAACCCGTCGAGGATCGGACCGACCTCAGGGTTGTCCGCCAGCGCGGCGGTGACCGCGTCGAGCTGCGCCTGGGGGACCGTCGAAAGATCGGACGTCTGCAGCGCCCGCTTGTAGATCTCGGCGATCGAGACGACCGGGTTCGAGAGGGCGAGTCGTTCGCTGACGTCGGGCACGGCGGTCACCGCCGCGATCACCTCGTCGACCTGGGCGAGGCCGGCCGGTGTCAGCACGTCACCACGGTGGATGATGGTGACGTTCGTCAGCCCGGCCGAATCCGGGAACTCCTCGGACAGGGTCGCGAGGGCCGCCGAGACCTCGCCGTCGTCGGGAAGGAAGACGGTGTTGTCGGCCTGCTCGGTCATCAGCCCCGAACTGGCGGCGAGCCCGAGGGTGACGATGAGCAGGGCGGCGAGTGTGATGCGCGGTCGCCCTGCAACCGCGGAGGCGAATCCGTCGAAGAGCTTGTTCACGTCACGTCCCTTTCACTGCGTCCCTGGCCGGCTGCAAAGTACTGCCGCCGCGGGTGCTTGCTGACGGGTCGATCCTCCGCCGAAGTGCTGGAGGTCTGCTGGGAGTTGCCTGGGAACTCCCTGTGAATCTTGGGTGGGGCGCACACAGGATGCGCGCATCGACGGGTGCTTTCGTGGTGGCCTTCTCACAGTTCGCAGAACGCGCATGGACGATCTCGGCACACTCGACAGGTACAGGGCAACTGCGCCACGGGTGAGGCGTTGCCAGTCGAGTCCCCGCTGCATGCGGCAAGGAGGAGCGCTCCGGCAACCCCGAGCGCGGCGAGGCGGCCAATGCCGCTGCTCGTGAGCTGCGACCGATCGTTGTTCGGTCCGAGTGTGGTGATCATGGGGGCCTCCTCAGCGAGTGGATTCCGTTTGGGCCTCGGTCACGGCCTCCGGCCCAGGGGTTCGACTTGCACGCCATCGAGCATCAGCCGGTAGGAATCGCTGGAAGCGAGGTCCCGGGCTGCGGTCACCTCCGCCAGTTCGGGATCTGCCAGGAGTGCTTCGAGATCCGAGGGATCGGCAAAC
>CAMYMC010000049.1 GCA_947259365.1 uncultured Acidimicrobiaceae bacterium
TGAGCCAGACCGAACCCCGGGAACTGACCAACCGTAGAACCCGGCAGAGGGTGACCGCCATCGTCCACGATCAGCGCACCCCCACATCCTCCCTGCCGGATCGAGTGCGATCCCGGCAGGACTGTCGTGGGCTCCGGCCGCTAGGGTGTCGCCACCGTCACCCTAGGGAGAAGTGATGCCGCTCTATATGGACACACACAAGAACGTGGACGGCCTCACCGCAGAGGCGGTGATCGGTGCTCACCAGGCAGACCTGGCCACTCAGGAAAGGTATGGCGTGGACTACAAGCAGTACTGGTACAACGAAGCCGAGGGTGCCGTCTATTGCCTCGTCGAGGCCCCTAACGCTGAGGCGGCTATTGCTGTGCACCGCGAGGCGCATGGCCTGGTGGCCGACGACATCGTCGAGGTTCAAGAGGGCCACTGAGAGCCAAACCCGCCGAGACCCCGACGCTACGAGAACAACCCGCAGCACCACCCGAATCATCAATCAGGCACATCTCGGGCGGGGTGACGAGTGAGGTTGTTCGACTTTGCCTAGCCGCCTCGGTTGGGTTGGCGTCGCCAACCCAGTCCCAGTCCGGCAAGGATGAGCAGCACACCGGCGGCGATGATCAGGTTGGGGATCATCATGTTCCTGCCGGCCTCGGTACGAGCTTGATCCCACGCCAAGGCTTCGTCGCGGGGTCCCTCGAACACCAGCACCCTCGTTTCGGCATCGGCGGCGTTCTTCCACGCTTGGGCTTCGTCGTGGCTCCCTCGGAACACCTCGATCGGGTCACCGGTCTCTGGAGCGAACGTATAGACCACCGATGTCGACTCATCGATCTCCTCGATCTCGTGAGCGTCCCCCCCGTCGTCGACGATGTCGTAGATCGCCATCGTCCCGTCCTCACGTTCGACGTGCTCGCTGGGTGTGGTTCCGCCGTAGGTCTCCTCTATCGCCCGGGCAACAGACCCCCCCAGTAGGACCACCGCGCCGGCCGCGACCACCAGAACTCGTTTTGGCCAGGAAATCATCGAATGGGCCATGCTTCCCTCCTCCGGTGTAGCCACTACAGGATGATGGGCGTCAGCGACGAACGACATGGGGGATACCCCCCAAGGCGGAAGACAGCGAGCCAGCACCGGCAACCGCACAGATCACCTGATCTCGATCGATAACGAGCATCTCGCCCGGTGCGATAGACCGGCACTTCTAGTGCGGTGCTCCAAGGGGGTTCCGCCACGATCCGTGGTCGGCTCCGACAACAGGAATGCGCCCTCCTGTCAGAGACCCGCAGTACGCTGAGATAGTTGCGGTGGATGGAGCCGAGGTGAGTCACTCCAACGACAAGACGACGGTGCCAGACAAGCGGGCAGCGGAGATAGCAGCGATCACCCGCCAGCGGCTCCGCTACTGGGAGAAGACCGATCTCATCAAGCCCGACGTCGAGCGGAAGATCAGTCCGCGCAATGTGGTGCGGCTGTACTCGCTGCCTCGCGTCGTGGAGCTCGTGGTGGCATCTGAGCTGCGCCAGCAAGGTGTATCCCTTCAGCACATCCGGAGGATCATCGAGCACCTCCGGCGACAGGGCTACGAGGCTCCCCTGCGACAGGTGCGGTTTGCGCTGTCAGGCGACCGAGTGGTGTTTCAGCATGCCGACGGATCGTGGGAGGACTCGCGGCGCCCGTTCCAGGGTGTGATGTGGCAGGTCATCGACCTCGAGGAGATCCGAGCACGAGTCCAAGGGCGTCTGAGGCGGAGCAGCGCAGACGCCGGCGTCATCGAGAAGCGCCGCAAGGTCCAGGCCTCCAAACCGGTCTTTCGCGGGACTCGTGTGCCCGTAGAGGCTGTCGAGCGCTATCTGAGGGCTGGGAAGAGCACTCAGGAGATCCTGGAGGCCTTTCCAAGCTTGACCGAGGAAGACATCAAGGCGGCCGAGGCGAGCTCGTCAGCGGTTGCTTAGATGCGCTTCGTGCTCGATGAAGACGTCGACGCCAAGGCCGTCGGTTCGTTCTTCCGCCGGCGTGGACATGAATGTTGGAGCGTCGTTGACGCGGGCCTGGGTGGTGCCGACGACGACGCTGTCGCGGCTTACGCGGACGACCGCGACGCGGTTCTGATCACGCACGACGTGGATGCGACACGCCGGCGTCGCAAGTTCACGTTCGGCCGACACGTCTTCCTCAGGTGCCATCAGCTGGAGGCGGTCGAACTGTTAGGCCTGCATCTCGAAGATCTTGTGAGGGAGGTGCAGCGTCACGAGACCGGCGTCTTCGAGTTGAGGCGGGACGCCATCGTGTATCACCCACCCCGCTATGAGATCGATTGAGGGCTCTCGGCAGCCAAACGGATGGGCCAGCGTTCGGTTTGGTCCGCATTTGGTCCGCGAGAGGATAGAAATAGCCGCGAAACGACGCGAACCATTGAGCGACAAAAGCCCAGGTCAGAGACCACTTCTAGCCCTTCGCCCAGGTAGCACAACACCCCTGATTCTGACTACGGATCAGAAGGTTGGGGGTTCGAGTCCCTCCGGGCGTGCTGAGACCCGTTGCGTCGCAACGGGTCTCGCCGAGTTGGCGTTGCCACCGGGTCGCATAGGCAGACCGACTGCGACCAATCAACCGAGGGGGCTAAGTCAGCCTGCTGAATCCTGCCGCTGCCTCGTTGAATCGAACAGGAGCACCCATCCCCATTTGGCTGATGAGCGTGGCGACTTCACTGCTGGGCGTCCCGTAGATCTCGACCTTGACGGTGCGCTCTAGGAACTCATATGCCGCCTTGATCTTCTCGCGTGCGAGATCGAGATGGAGCAGCAGCGACTCCTCGTCCGGATGGATCTGGATGACAGTCATTTGGAGTTCGGCCTCGTCGATGTCGATCTCAAAGTGCTTCAAACGTGGGTGGTTCTGTGCGAGGTGGTCGGTCAAGTCTTTCGCCGCTGACTTGGCGACGTCGACCATGCCCGGCTTGATCGCGTGTATGCCGACGTAGATCAGCGCATCTCCCATGCGACCTCCCTCCGGCTGGCGACGTACTTTACTAAGTGTAAATCGCTTGCGTCGAGATCTCTCAGCCCGCCTCGGCATCGCCAGCCTCGCTACCCAGGAGCAGTCCGGCCTCGAGCAACCGCCACACGGCGTCGGAGTACTGCTGCTCGCTCCAGCGGAGATGGCGCGTGAGCTCACGCCACGGTCCCGGCATGGTCACCGCGTAGATGAGGTCGGCGGCCGCGGCAACCGACCACCCGGCACGGAGTCGTCCCTCACCCGCGATCCGCTCTGTCATGGCCAGCAGCATCGCTTGCCGTCGGTTCATTCGGTTACGCCAGCCGGCTGCAAGTGCCTCGTCGTCATACTGGTTCGCCTCGAGAACCTGTGTGAGGCGGTCGATCTTGCCGGTGTACCAACTCATCGTGTCGACCCAGCGTCGCAGTGACTCCACCCCCGTGGGCGCGCCGAAGACATGAGCTCGCAGCTTGGCTGCGCCGAAGCCCTCGTCGACGTGATCCACAAGGGCAACAAGGAGACCGGCACGGTCACCGAAGTGGAGGTACACGGCCTGTCGCGAGACACCCGCTGCGTCAGCGACATCGACGAGCCTGAAGCTCGATCCCCTCTCCTCGAGCAGTTCCCATGCCTTGGAGAGGATCCGTTGCCGGGTTTCCGGGTTGCCGTATGGGGAAGAATCGCTTGACACGGCGTCAATCTATCATGCACTATTGGTTTACGTTGTGTAAAGCAAGGGACGACGCGAGGAGGACGAGATGCTTAGCGCCAGTCACACAGTCGAGATCGGCCAACCGGCGACCGAGGTATTCGACTTTGTTGCCGACCAGTCCAACGAGTCTCGATGGCACACCGACGTGGTCGAAGCGAGTCCCTTCGGCCCGGTGACGCTGGGGGACGAGGTCAGGTGGCTCGTTCGGTTCATGGGCGAGAACGAATACGTGTGCGACGTGGTCGAGTTCGAGAACCCTTGCCGGATTCGGCTCGTCACGAGGGAGGGCCCACTCAAGCCGACCCTCACACATGTGTTCGAAGCATCGAACGGCAGAACCCGGTATACACGATCCGTGCAGATACCGACGCAGGGTCTGTTCCGTCTGGTCGGCGTGCTCATGAGGGTCAGCGGAGCGGCGAAGAGGCGGAACGCCCGGTTCGCAGAGAATCTCAAGAGACTCCTTGAGGAGTGACTGGTCCGTCTCCACGGTTATGACGCAAGTCGTCGGCCGCGCTTGCATCTCCCGTCGAATGGCTGCAATGCAACCGAACTGCGACCCAACTCGAGACCTCTGGACGTGATCAACTGGACTGGATGACACGGCGGGTCCGCAAACCGCCTACTCAGGGGCACTGGACGGACTGAACGACACCAAATCGCAGGTTCGAGTCCCTCCGGGCGTGCGAGATCAGTGAAGCCCCAGACGTTGGAGCCTGGGCTTACAGCTCCCAGGCCCGTGACACTCCCTGGGCGGTGGACGCCCGAGGTTATCTCGCCTGACGAGTGTCACGAACGCGGATCGTGGTGCTGCATCGTCGAGCCAGGTCGAGGCGCTCAGAGCTCGAGATCGGCGGCGCGATACAGGTCGAGGATCTCAAACCAGTTGAAGATGCCGACCAGCGTGTCGACATCGACCGGCGCGATGAGCACACCGCTCGGGAAGCCGTCCGGGGTCAGGTCACCCGTCGAGCCGGGACCGAAGCTCCGCACGAAGGCCTCGTGCATCGTCGGCGGATCGATCACATCCATGACGACGTCGCCGCCGTAGAAGAAATCGATCCGGTCCGTCACCGCATCGACCTGGAACGGCCACACGAGGAGGACGTTGCGCTGATCGGCAAACGGAGCCAGCACGTCCGGACCGTAAAGAGGCTCACCCGGCAGCGGGCCGAGGAAGCCTGCCCCCTGCAGCTCCTCGAGCCAGGCAGAGGCCCGGCGGTCGAAGAGCTCGGGGTCCTCCGCCGCCTCGCGGATCTGGTCACCCACTTCTTCGAGCACTGCTTCGTCGAGAGTGGACGTGAAGGTGAGCATCCAGCGCCACACCGTTCCCATCGGGCTGACGAACCACCGACCGTCTTGCTCGACCATCGCGAAGTGGGCCGTGACGTCCTCGGACTCCTCGAGCTCCTCGGCTTGGGTGACCCAGCGCTCGATGAGGGGTCCCATGATCGGCATGTCGTAGAGCAGCTCCTCCTGGCCTTCGGGAAGGGCGATCGATCCGTCTCCGGGGTCTTCGAACAAGGAGCCGAAGTCGACGCACGAACGTCCGTCGAACTGGCTCGTGTCGATTTCCTCGCCGAAGAGCGGAGCGAGCCCCTCGACCATTTCGGCGGGGAGCGACACGCGCACGCAATCGCCGTCCCGTTCGAACGAGAGGATCCCGACTTCCGGCGCGTCGAGCCGTGCGCTGAAGCGGGGAATGTCTTCCACCCACGCCACTGTGCCGTCATCGAGCGAGCCCGACCCCACCACGATCTCGTGGATCGAGTACGAGAACCCGGAGTCGTCCATCGCAGCGCGCGCCTCTGCGATCGCGTTGTCCCAATCGTCCATGAACAGCGCGGCGTACCGGCGGAAAGCTGCGGTCTCACCGGGAGCGAGCACGTCGACCAGACCGCGAAGGTCGAGGTCCGCTACGGCACGGACCGCCTCCTCCAGTGCCGCCGCCGGGTTGTCGGCCCCGGCGGGCTCGGCGAAGACCTGCGTGGTCGGGAACGCCACACCCGCTTCGCGCCGTGCCGCCTCGGCGATCGTGTGGCTGAGGCTCACGTACCACGTCCCGTTCTCCTTCACCACGGCGAGCCCGAAGTCGTCTTCGATCTCCGTGGCCTGCGGCCCGCGGTCGATCTCTTCATCCCAGTTCTCGGGGAGATAGCGCTCCAGGAGGGGCCCGATGGGTAGCTCTTCTGGGATGACGCTGGCCCTGCTGAAGCCGTTGAGGTCGACCCAGACCAGGTCGTCGGCGAGCTCCTCGGTCGTGTACGTGAGGTCGGAGAAGTCGAGGTCGACGCCACCGACCGACTCCCGGTCGAGGCCGGCTACGAGGCCGAGACGCTCCGCTTCGGAGACGAGGTCGAGGAGGGGCTCGATAACGAAATCGTGCTCGCTCGGCGCCACGCTGGCAGCCGTTCCCAGCAGATCCTCCCGCTCCAGCGACTCGAACAGCTCGAGGACGACGCCGCCGGGTGAGGTCTGGCGGAAGAAGAGCAGATACCCGGCGAAAACTGTTGCAGCAACGAGCGCGACGATGCCGGCGATGAGAGCGATGCGCTTGCCCGACCCCCCGCCGTCGGTGCCTCTCGCGTCCACGCCTTCCGAGCCGAGTGCGGGGTCAGAGGTCGGAGGGACGGCGGTACCGGCGACGAGGGCTTCGTCGGCGACCGCGTCATCGCCCCGATTCGGTGGGAGCCGTGGATCCACCATCGGCCGTGCCTCCCCGGTCGGGCTCGTTCACGGGGTGCGGGCGTCGCCGACGCATTCTCCACAGCCCCGCGGCGACTACGGCCAACCCTACCAACGCGAGCATCTCGCCGGGTTCGCGAAGCTCGTCGAGGCCGAGCCCCACAGAAGCAGGTAGGCCTGCGATGAGGGCGACGAGGAGCACGGTGATGACGAGTGCGCGGTCCCATCGCATCGTGAACGCGACCCAGGCCGCGGCGCCGAGCAGAGGGACGAGCGGCACGGTCCAGCCCCACAGGTCACCGAGCACGACGGGATCGAGGTCGAGGCGGTCGAGCGCCACTGAGAGGTCGAATGCGTTTCGGGAACGCTCGCCGCTGCTGTGCCAGGGCAGCCAGAGCGCGGCCACCATCATCAGCGCTCCTGCAAAGGCTGCCGCCTCGGCGTCACGACGCATCGGCCGCACGGCGATGTCCATGCCCGGGGAGTATGGACGGTACGCGACCGTCGCGTGGTGATGTCAGCGTCAGCGCCGCGTGGACGCAGATTCTGCGTGGTCTGTGCGCCCATCAATCGCCGTCGGTGTCGCCCGCCAGTTCGGATTCGAGTCCTGGCGCGGGAGTAGCCATCCCTAGAGAGCCATCGCTCTGCTCACGGCCTCGCTGAGTGATAGCCCCATGCCGTCCTCTTTCGCTCGTCGGTAGGCGGCGTCGCCGAGCTCACGCCGGACCAGCTCCTGATATTGACCACCCTCCAGCGGCAAGGCGATGATCCCGCCACGGGGATGGCTGCTGGCGGCGCCCGCCAGAACGGCAGCCGTCCCGGGGTGCCCGTCGAGGGCGGCCAGCACCGCCAGGCCCTCCAGCGCGGCGGCGGCATTCCCCGCATACCGTGACTTCGTCGAGATCGCCAGCCCGTCTGTGATGAGGCGACCGGCGACGTCCTGCTCCTGTGCGTGCAGCGCCAGGACGCCGGCCGCTACATACGCGTCCGCGAGGGTCGCCCCTTCTCCGTAGGTCTTCAACCGGTCGAGCGCAGCACGGACAATCGAGAGGCCCGTGCCGCCATCCCGACACACCCCGACGATCAGGCCTCGCACCAACTCGACCTCCGCCGCCACCTCTGCGAGCCCGCCGGCCTCGCATAAGCCGGACGCCTCCCGGCACCGCGACAGCGCCCGCTGATAATGATCGTCGGGTAGGTCGCCGGCATTGGGCACGCTCGGCCAGACCGAAGCCGCGGCGTTCATGAGAAGTGCAGAGGCGGTATGCAGCGGATCACCGGCATCTCTTCCAAGCCGAATCGCCCGCTCGGAATGCTCCAATGCGTCGGTGTACGCGCCGTGCGCCAGGGCGGCTCTCGCGATCAGCACATGCGACCATGCCATCCCGCGTGCATGGTCGATCGCGGCGAAACGCTCCACCGCTTCATCGAGCAACGTGCTCGCCCGGTCGTAGTCACCCCGCGTCGCCGAGAGGCTGCCCGCCGCGGCCAGCCCGACCGCGAGGACCCTCGTGCTCACCTGGTCCGTGCGTGCGGCCGCCAGCGCCGTGTCAACCCACTCACCGCCCTCCCGCACATGTCCGCTGACCGCCATGAACCAGTAGAGGGCAGCGGCCATCCGGAGGCAGGCCTCGGTCTCGCCGTGCAGCTGGAATGCGTCGTATACGGCGCGCAAGTTGTCGAACTCGTCGCTGAGGAGGCGATGCCATGCGGCGCTCTCGGGGAGCCTAGGAAAGACCCGCTCGACGAGATCTAGGTACCAGTTCTGGTAGCGACGGTCGAAGAGGTCCGCTTCACCATCTTCGGCCAGCTTCTTCGACGCATACTCACGGACGGTGCCGAGCAGGTGGAATCGCGCCCGACGGGTGGTCGGAAGGGCGATCACGAGGGACTTGTCGACAAGTCGACCGAGTTCGCCGGCGACCCGCTCTGGCGGCACGCGCTCATCGGAACAGATCGCTTCCACCGCCTCGAGTGTGAAGCTGCCGGCGAACACCGCGAGACGGCCCAAGAGGACCTGCTCGGATCTCGTGAGCAGTCGGTGGCTCCAGTCGAGTACCGCCTCCATCGTGCGGTGGTGGGGTGGGGCCGTGCGCTCGCCTTCGGTGAGCATCGTCAAGCGATCCACCAGGCGCTCGGCCATCTGATCCACGTCCATTGACGCAGTCCGGGCCACAGCAAGCTCGATCGCGAGTGGAAGGCCATCGAGCCGGCGGCAAATGCGTCCGATGGCTTCGGCGTTGCCGGCGGTAACGGCAAAGTCCTGGCTGTGTGCAGTAGCCAGCTCGACGAACAGACGTCCACTCTCGTTCCCCGCGATGGACTCGGGTGTTGCGTCTTCGTCGGGCGGGAGTATTTCGAGCGGGCGGATTCTCCAAACCTGTTCACCGGGCAGTCGGAGCGGTTCGCGACTCGTGACGAGGATTCGCAGCTCTGGGGCGCCCGACAGCAAGGTCTGCGCAACGGGAGCGATCTCGTCGATCATCTGCTCGCAGCCATCGAGCACCAGTAGAAGCCTCTTCCCCATGAGGTGATGAGTGATTTCTGTGATGAGTTCGCCGGCGAGGGGATCGGGAATACCGAACACGCGGGCGATCTCGATGGGAATGCGGGCAGGTTCGGTCACGGTCGCGAGGTCTACCCGCCAGGCGCCTGCGGAGAAACGATCCACCACCGCTGCGGCTACCTCGACGGCGAGCCGGCTCTTGCCGATACCGCCCGGGCCGCACAAGGTGATCAGCCGCTTGCGGACGAGCTGCTGTTGGAGCGATTGCATGGCAGCCGCCCGACCGATGAACGGACCCAGACCGCGGGGTAGGTTGTCGTTCCGTCCTGCGACCGGTGGCGACCAGCGAAGGTCGGGATCGTGGTTTCGCACCATGTGCTCGATGTGCTGCAAACCGGGGCCAGGCTCGATGTCGAGCTCGGTGCGGAGGAGTGTCTGAAGCGCCTCGTAGGCCTGGAGCGCCTCACCCTGACGGCCGGCCCGATAGAGGGCGACCATCAGCTGCTTCCAGTGCTGCTCCCGGAGCGGGTGTTCGGCGACGAGAAGTCGCAGCTCGCCGACCAATTCGGCGTGGCGACCGAGCGCCAAGTCCGCCTCGATCCGGTCCTCGGTAGCCAGCGCCCGAATGTCGGCCAACCGAGTCAACTCGGGCTGGAGCGAGGCGATGTCGAGCAGGTCCTCGAACGGCGCAGCGCCCCATAGACTGAGCGCGTTGCTGAGCACCGACGATGCCATGCCCGGATTGCGGGAGACGAATTGCCGCCCCTGCCGAGCGAGCTGCTCGAAGCGCCGCACGTCGATCTCACCGGCTTCGGCATCGAAGGTGTAGCCGCGGGGCACCGTCCGCAGCCGGGACGCTTCCCGCCCCAGCGCATGCCGGACGTCGGAAATGAACCGGTGCATACTCGTTCGGAGCCGTTGCGATGCGGCACCGCCCCACAGGTCATCGATGAGCCGGTCGGTCGCAACGACCTGCGGAGCGTTCATGACAAGAACCGCGAACACGGAGCGCTGCCGGTGCCCACCGAGGGCGACCGACTCGCCGGCCTCGGAGTAGACCTCCAGGGGACCATTGAGCAGGCGGACCTCCATGCGTCGATCGTAACTGCGCCACCACGAACGCGATCTGCCCCGCAGGCGGAGCACTCAGCGGCCACTCAGCAACTGGTCAGCCGCTCTCCCCACACTGGACACACAGGCGCGCGGCGACTCCGACCCCGCGAGTTTGTCGTCGGACACAAGGGAGGACAGGGAATGCGCAAACTGACAACCGCGATCATCTCACTCGTCTGTCTGATGGCGTTCACGATCCCGGCAACGGCCGGCGATCGGTTCCCGTCCGAGATTGATCTTCCCGATGGATTCTTTCCTGAGGGAATCGCCATCGGACGAGGATCGACGTTCTATGTCGGATCGCTGGTGGACGGCACCATCTACAAAGGCGATCTGAGAACCGGAGAAGGCGCCGTGTTCACCGATCCCACCGGGCCTTTCCCGTTCACCACCGTCGGACTCAATGTTGATCAACACAACCGGGTGTGGGCCGCCGGAGCTGCGGCGGGCACCGGCCGCGTGTTCGACGGCGACACAGGTGAGGTCCTCGCCACGTACGAGTTCACAAGTCCGGGTGAGTCGTTGATCAACGACGTCATCGTCACGAACGACGCGGCCTGGTTCACCGACTCGGGCACCGATGACTGCGACATGGGCGGGCTTTGTTTCATCGGCGAGACGCGCGTCTTCAAGGTCGTGCTCGGATCGGGGGGTTCGCTGCCCGATCCCGGCGACCCCGCCGCGGTCGTGGAGATCGCAGTTGATGTCGAAGATGTCTATTTCTCGAACTTGAACGGCATTGAGACGATGCCCGGAGGGGCGGAGCTGGTCCTCGTCCACAACGAACTCGGTTCCTTGTATCGCGCGGACCCCGAGACCGGGGATGCGACTCTCATGTACGGGCCGCCGAACGATCCGCCACTCGAGGGACCCGACGGCGTGGTCCGGAGCGGGAACACGCTCTACGTCGTCGAGAACGCTGCGAGCAGGATCGCCGTCATCGACATCGATATGTCGACCGGCCTCGGCTCCTTGCAGGAGACCCTGGAGGTGAACGGTGCACAGACACCGTCGACGGCAGCCGTGTTCGGGTCGAACGTCTACACCGTCGACGCCCGGCTCCGCACACCGTTTGTGGGTCCGTACAAGGTGTTCCGCGTCGAGCGCTGAGGAGGTCGCCGATCTCACGGTGCGGATACCGACCGAAGGTTTCTTCCGTCTCGTTGGCCCGCTGATGAAGGTCAGCGGAGCTGCGAACCGACGCAACGCCCGGTTCGCCGAAAACCTCAAGACGCTCCTAGAGGATTGAGCGCTCGGCCGTTGAGCTGGCCTAGGTGATCCGTACACCCGTTTCGATTTTCTTAATGGGAACTCGGGACTAGACCGTCGGGTCCGGCGGTTGCCTCCTCACATGACCAACACATCGACTCCTGCTGACACCGGACGCGACGACGGCTCTGCGCCCGACTCGCTCGTGCGCCAACTGATCGCCCGCATCACACGCCTCGAGATCATCGTCGCGGCGGTGATCTCGGTGGTCATCCTGTCGCTGGTTCTCATCGAGCCGAGAATCCTCGAAGCGCCGTTCGAGAACGAGCGGACCCTCCTGTTCACGTTTGGCGGAACGGCCCTCGCGGCGATCGCCTTCGTTGTCATGCTCCGGCTCCGCGTGCCCGCGGTCGTGAGGGTGATCGTGTTGGTGGTGCCGTTCGTGATCGTCAACTGGTGGCTGATCTCGCCGTACTTCATCGACGACGTGGCCGACGAGGGGTTCTCGGCGTCGATCTCCGAGCAGCTCGCCACTGCCGACGAAACTCCCGTCGCCCCCGCCGCCTCCGCTACGCCGGAGGTCGAAGAGGAGTCCACGACCGGCTCAGCTCTACCGGCGACCGAGGCTCCTCCGCCCACCGAGGCCGCCGAGGAAGAGCCGGTCCGGGAGGGGCCACCGGCGACCGAGGCACCGACGGAAGAGGAGCTGCCGCCTCCCCCTTCGCCCAGCGGACCCGTGCTGCTCGGGGCCGGTCAGTTCGTCGGCCTTGCCGGCCATTCGGGCACCGGCGATGCCGGCATCTTCCAGAACCCTGATGGGTCGCTGGTACTCCGCTTCGAGAACTTCGACATCCAAAACGGTCCCGACCTCGAGGTGTACCTCGTGCCGGGACCCGACCAGACCTCCCTCTCGGAGGGCTCGATCCATCTCGGCGCGCTCAAGGGCAACATTGGCGACCAGAACTACGAACTGCCGCCAGGCACCGAGCTCGTCCCGGGCGCGTACACGGCCCTCGTATGGTGCGAGGCGTTCAGCGTCGAGTTCGTCGGCGCCACGATCGTCGTCTGAGTCCAGGCGCGCGCTTACAGGCGAACGCGAACGATCCCGCAGGGTTCGCCGGGTTCGCCGACAACTGGGATCCCGGACTCGATGGGAACTCGCGTGGCGAACCGAAGGCGACGCTCACCTCTGGCTCATTCGCAACCTGTTCGTCACTCGGTTGTTGCAGGGCGTCTCGGGAGTGGGCTCCCGTGTGCGCTGCACCACCTGCGAAGATCGCGCATGACGCGACCCGACGGAGCTGACATGGCATCAGACAGCGTGACAGTGGTGGGCCTCGGCCTGATGGGTTCGGCCCTCGCACGAGCGGCCGTCGCCGCTGGACTCGGCGTCACGGTTTGGAACCGAAGCGCTTCGAAGGCTCGGGCGTTCGCCGATGGACCCGCCCGGGTTGCCTCGACGATCGAAGAGGCCGTCGACGCGAGCGATGTTGTCGTCGTCTGCGTCCGCGACCACGACGCGACCAACGAGGCGCTCCGCACATCGACGGTCGAGGAGCGACTCGCCGGCAAGGTGATCGTGCAGCTCTCGACGGGCACCCCGACCGAGGCGCGCGAAGCGGCGACCTGGGCCGCCAGCGTCGGTGCCGAGTACCTCGACGGTTCGATCATGGGCTTCCCGCAGGACATCGGGACCGACGGCCTCGTCATCCTGTACGGCGGCGAGCAGGCGTCGTTCGAACGGTGCAAGCTCGTCGCCGCGGCCTTCGGTGGCACCGCCATGCGTATCGGGAGCACCCCGGGGAGCGCGGCGGCCCTGGACAACGCCCTGCTGTCGATCTACTTCGGCTTCCTGTTCGGTGTATTGAGCGGCGCAGCGATCTGTGATGCCGAAGGGATCCCGCTCGATGCGTTCAAGGACGTTGGCAGCTCGATGATGCCGATCTTCGGCGGAATCCTCGATCGGTCGGTGGACATGATTGTCAGTGACGCATACGAGTCCGAACACAGCACTCTCCACACGAGTTGGGGAGCGATGTCCCAGATTGCAGCGGTGGTTCGGGACGCCGGGCTCGACGATCGATTCGTTGAGTGCATGCGAAGCTACGCCGCTGAGGCCATCGATGCCGGACACGGCGCGCTCGGCAACGCCGTGTTGTTCAAGCACCTACGCCGCAGGTGAGACGGCGGAGGCCTGGCAAGAACCACTCCCTTGGTGATGCCCCACCGACGCGGTGCGGCCAAGGCGGACTGCAGGCCATGGAGCCTCGTTCTACCGACTTCACCACCGAGACTCACGAATCGCCACCGCATGCGGGTGGAGGAGAAGGTCACCAGCACACACAACGGCACACATCCGCTTGCGGACGTACTGGTCGCGTCGACGATCAGAGAGGCGCAGCCGAACCGCAGAGTGTCTACCGGCCTACGGTTGCGGCGTGGGAGTTGTCGTGCTCCTATCCGACGAGGCCGACGTCAATGACGTGCTGAGGCGGTACGAGGCGAGGTTCAGGGTCAACCCTGCCGTCAACGAATGACCAGGTGCGGGCTCGGCGGCGCTTGTGCGACTGCAACCGACCTGCATCCCAACTCCAGACAACTCGACGTGCGGCTTTGTATTGCTGGGGAGGCTCCGGAGCCCCGTCGAGTGCATCGCGTTTCAAACGGCGAGTTCGATACCGCAGGCGTCACAGAAGCGGGCCGTCTCGGAGTGCACCGCCGATCCGCAGTTGCGGCAGGATTCCTCACGAGGGCGTCGAGCGGTGACAACTTCGGCCGACACGATGCCGGTCGGCACGGCGATCACGCTGTAGCCCGTGATCATCAGCATCGCTGCGAGCACCTGGCCCAACGGCGTCGACGGCGCGATGTCACCAAACCCGACGGTGCTCATCGTGACGATCGACCAGTAGAGCCCACGGAACATCGAGTCGTACCCGTTCTCCGGGCCTTCGACCAAGTACATCGTCGATCCGACGATGACGTTGACGAGCAGGACGACGATCAGGAACACGATGATCTTGCGCGAGCTCGCTCTGACGGCGCGCACCAGGTAGTTCGCTTCGCTGATGAAGCGGGCCATCTTCAAGACCCGGAACACCCGCAACAGACGCAGCGAGCGAATCACGAGCAGCGACTGCGCTCCGGGAAGGATCACGCTGAGGTACACCGGCAGGATCGCCAGCAGGTCCACGACGCCGAAGAAGCTGCGGGCGTACCGCCATTTGTTGCCCACGGTGACGAGCCGGGCGACATACTCGATCGTGAACAGAATCGTGATGATCCATTCGAGGACGAGGAAGAGTGTGTCGTAGCGGGCCTCGATCTCTTCGACCGTCTCGAGCATGACGAGCAACACGCTGAGCGCGATGAGTGCCAGCAGGCCGACGTCGAACGCTCGGGACTCCGGCGTGTTGTGGTCGAAGATGATGTGGCGGACCCGCTCCCGCCAACCCGTTGCGGTGGTCTGCACCCGGCCAGCGTAGGTCGAGGACTCCGCCCCATCGTGGCTTGTCGCAAGGTGCTCGAACGTCGCTGGATGGCGTCGTGACTGCAGCCGAATGGCAACTCAGCTCCGGGTGCTGCACGTGACCTCATGGACTGGCTGCCACGACACGTCCGCCTACGCCCAGTTCGGGCGTACTGGACGTAGTCAGACGACAGCCGATGTCGCCGAAGGATGCCGCCTGCCAAGCGACAGGGTTCGAGTCACGGCGCACGTGCGACGTCGTCGAAACGAGTACGACGAATCCCCTGCAACGGCGGGCTTCGTCAGTTCTGACGTTCGGCCCACTACCTGGACCGGAGGACTGCAACCGCCCAACGGTGCGGGGCGCTGCGGCCATGTGTTGCCAGGCGTCGCACGCTTGCTGATTCGTGCACGACGCTATCCCAGACGCAGCGCACCACGGAGCTGCGTCGGCGGGTGCGCTGCATGCCTCATCCCGGCAACTCGGCGTGCTGGCGATACCGCTCGACCCGGCGATGTTCGATGATCAGCACAGCGAACATCGCAACCACCACGAGCGTCAGCAAGACGAGCCCCTCCAGGTCAGCTCCGATGAAGACGATGCCGGCGATGACAACCGCGCCGACAAACCGTTCCCGCGCCTGAGCCCGGAAGGCGCGCCACACGGCGAAGAAGACACCGACGAGAAACAGGAAGAGGCCGCCGGCCAGCATGGCCCTGAACTCGAACGGGACGGTGTCGCGGGGATGCAACGCGATCTCTTCGAGCGCCGCGGCAGCCAGGATGATGCCGGCGACAAGCGGCGCATGGGCCCAGGTATAGACATCGCGGATGTACTGGCCGGCCTCATGGGCCTCGAGCTTGGAAGCGCCGAACTCGAGGCCTGGACTCGGTCGATCGAAGTAGGCCCACCACAGGAGACCGGCGAACGCTCCCGAAGCCAGCAACGCCAAGAGCGTGGCGAGGGACAACCCGTCGCCCTTTTCCAGAGCCGCGACGACGGGAATGCCGATGGCAACGATCACCTCGCCCAGCGCGATGATGATGATGAGCCCGTGGCGCTCGGCGAAATGGCCCGGACGCACCAGCCATTCGTTGTCTGCAGCGCGGATCATCGCCCACAGGACGATGGCGGCGGTCGCCAGCCAGAACGCCAGCCGTACCGTCCCGTCGAAGAACGAACCCGCGACGAGCACCGCGATCGCGACAACGTTGGGAGCGATCCAGCTGTAGACGGCATCGCGGTAGTCGAATTCCTCGCTGGTCCCGAGGGTCTGCATGCGAAACCCGATCAGCATGATCCCGGCCAGGGCGATGGCAAACACCGGCCCCCCGCCGGCGAAGGCGGTCGAAGTAGAGGCCGCCATGGGGATGCTGACCACGGTTGCGATCAGGAAAAGGGCGCGCACCGGCCGCCCGTTGCCCGATACTGCGTTGGCCGCCCACGTCAGCTGTTGCCACGGCAGCCACAGCAGGCCAAACAGCAGCGCAGCCTTCCCGACACCGGTCCATGTCGGCTCGTTGATCAGGAGAGCAACCAGTTGGGAAAAGGCGAAGACGTACGCCAGGTCGAAGAAGAGCTCGACCGGATCGGCAGTGAAGTCCTCGGTGACTGGCGGGAGTTCGATGCCCTTCATCGGAGGCAGTGTAAGGAGACGTGGAGCTGTCCCGGAACGTCGGCGGACCGGTCGGAGCGGGCTCGGAATACCACTGCGTCCACGAGACTCGGAGGCTTCCGTTTAACGATCAGCGACTGGCATCCCCCGCACCACTTCGAGAGCGACGAGGTGGCGTTGGGCATCCCAGTCCGTTTCACCATGCAGGTGTTGCCCACCGGCACCGCGTCGACGCTGCGCATCATGGATGACGAACCGTTGGAGGGCGACCCCGACGAGGTGGAGTCGCTGGTCAGAGAGAGCCGCCAGGGACGTCCTCCGGCGGCTCGCCTCGATCCTCGAATCCGCCCCGACACCCTGAGCGTGATGTCAGCGGCTCGGGGTCGAATTCGCCGACTCAACGCCGCTCTGCCGGTTGGTGGATCTCGAGGATGCTGGTGGCCACCTTGGATGCGGCGTGGAGCTGGTCGGTTGGTGCCTCGGCCCGGATGCACGCCGCGATTCCGATGAGCGCTGTGGTGAAGAAGGCTGCCAGCTCGTCGAGATCGGCCGTGTCGTCGATCTCTCCCGAGCGTCTTCCGTTGTCGAGAGCGCTTCGGAAGGCTCGGGTGATGCGGTCCAGGTATGCGGCGACGTACCGTCCGCTTGCGGGGTCGAGAGCACCTCGTTCCACGGCGGTGTTGCACATCAGACAGCCCCGTCCGTGAAACCAGCCCTCGCTGGCGGAGGCGTAGCTCGAGAAGGCCTGTCGGATGGCGTCAACACCGGCGTCGGCTGCCTCGATGGGTGCGAGCACATCGGTGAGATGCTCGCGGTTGTAGTGCTCCAGCGCGGCTTCGAAGAGCTGTTGTTTGGACCCGAACTCCGCATACATGCTCTTGCGGTTGATCGCGAGCTCTGCGACGAGCTCGGCGGTGCTCGTGCCGTTGAACCCCTGCCGGCGGAACAACTCCACCGCCCGGTCGAGGAGCTCGGTGCGGTCGTATTGCTTGGTTCTGCCCATCGATGCTCCTCTCGCTTGACACATGGTAACCGATCAGTTACTTTCGGTAAAGCCCGACCCCTTTCACGGAATGGCCCTGCGACGGGCCCGAAGCTCGAGGAGTGGAGACAATGGACAGCAACCACGTCACCGTCGTCTACAAGTGGACCGCACAGCCCGGCAAGCTCGAGGAGCTCGCATCGATCTACGCAGGCGTGACCGAAGCGATGAAGGCGAACGAACCGGGGGCCGAGGCGGTCCACATCTACGTCTCGGAGCAGGACAACGCTGTGTACGTTCGCGACGAGTTCAAGGACGCAGCAGCGATGGGTTTCCATCTCAGCACCACGGCGGCCGACCACTTCCCTCAGCTCATCTCCATCGCCACTCCCGGGCCCTTCTTCTTCTTCGGAGACGTACCCCAAGAGCTCCAGCAGGCGACCGAGCAGATGCAGCTCGGCGGCGAATTCGCCACCCATGCGGCCGGGTTCGATCGCTGACGCCGCACGCAGCCAACGAAGGACGGTCGGGGCGGTAGAAGCTGGTGCGTCGACCGTCGTTCGTGCAGCGTGGACGCTCCGTCGCGGCGGGCCGGCTGGTCACGCCGTGGGGCGACCGGGTTGGCGGCGTCATACGACGAGGGGGCCGGGGCTGGTTTCGACGAGGTGCTCGCCACCGTTGCGGGCCGCCCGAACCGCAGTCGCTACGTCTTCTTGGTGGGCTTTGGGGGGAGCGTGCCGATCCGTTTCCACGACCGGTCGAACCAGACGGCGAGTGTCTCGGTGTCGGCGAGCAACTCGGCCGGGACCGATGAGTACCCGCGCATCGTGGCGCCGTACTGGATCACGTCGCCGCTCTCGTAGCTCAAGCGAAACTCCTCCATCAGCTCGTCCGAGAGGCGTAGCGCCATCGTCCCGTCGGCGTCGAGGAAGCTGAACATGTGACCGTTGCGGGAGGTATACGGGTTCTTGGCGCCCTTCACCTCAGCGCCGGTCTGGCTCTCTTTGATCACCGACCGGTACGCCTCGAGTGCCTCGGGCGGTCCCTGGTACTTCGATCCACCGGGCATGCCACACCTCCTTGCGGACCCTGAGAGCGAACCTACCGGCTCGAGCGCTCCTGGCGGCCGAAGGAGCGACACCGAACTGCAACCCGGCTCCTGTCGCTGGACGGCACGAGACGGACGGGCAGTCCGGCGCGACGTTCCGCGACCTGGCGCGCTCACCTACGTGCGTTTCGACGGGTGGTGTCACCCTTTCTCGGCGGTGGTTCGTCTGCATGAGTAGCGGACGAGCGCGGGAAGGAGGTGAGAATCGTGCGACGAATCCTGGCAACGGCGGCTTTTGCCGTGGTCATGGCGGTTGGGGCGGCCGGTCCGGCTGCTGCCAACCCTCCGACGCCGGCGTGCAACGGGCTGGACCAGGCCCACCACCAGATCCATTTGAGCGGGACACAGGGTGAGTACCGCCTTCACCAGCTCAGGGCTGCGAATCACTGCCACTGACCATTTCCAAAGGGCGAGGAGAGAGCCCTGCTCGTTGAGTGGAGCTCTCTCCTGGCGCCCTTGTCTTGTTCCTCGCCTCTCGCAAGCGTCGCTCGACTCCGACCCGGCTCTCCGGGAGGCGTGACGACCAGCAGGAGGAGAATGATGAGGGAGTCCAACGACGAGGTCGTCGGCATCCCCGAGGGTTCTGCCCGCCACGGGTACGACCCGAGCCGAGAACCGCGCCCCCATCCCATGGTTGGAGCGGTGCCGTACGCTCACGTCTCGTGATCACGTTTGCGGGACAACTCGAGGTCGCGGCGCCACCGGCCGCCGTCTTCCGGCTCCTGGCCGACATGGCAGACCTTCACCGGTGGAATCCCAACGTGCGGGACTCACAGCGAATCAGTGGAGACCGGCTGGAACCAGGGTCGCGGTATGAGTCGACGATCGCCCGTGGCCCCCTGCGGTTCACTGCCCGCTCCGAGCTGGTTGCGGTGGAGCAGGGCCGAAGCGTTCGCTACGAGGGCACGATCGGTGGGTTCTGGTCGGTCGACACGCTGACGTTCGAGCCGTGGGGTGAGGGCACACGAGTGGGATTCCGCAACGAGACCCGAACCCCGGCATGGCTTCGGCCCCTCACCCCAGTTCTCAATGCGGTGTTCCAACCTCAGGCTCGGCGGGCGGTCGAAGGCGCGAGGCGATACGTCGCCAGCACGAAGGACGGGTAGCGGCGCCCCGTGTGCACGGGGCCGGAGCGCATGCGTCGACGCGTCCGCTCGGACCGCAGGAGCCGGCTCGCGATGACGGGTCGTGACGGGGTCGGATCCTCGCCGTTCCTCCCACCGCACATGAGTGGTTTCACCCGCGCGCCCGATCGCCGAGAAGTGGTGATCTCGCCGAAGCCGGTCCGACGTGGCCTTCGTACGGTGACGGTGATCGCGACCGAGAGGGAGCCCCAGTGCAGCGCACCGACATCGATGACACCGGCGGCTGGACCTGTTCCACCGATCGGTGACCGGGCGGGCTGCTCGTCGATGGCGGTGCCCCATCCGCTGCGCGACACTGCCCGGGTGCTGGTCGACGGACACCCGATGCGGACGATCTGGCCGGGCGACGACGGCAGAACCGTCGACGTCATCGATCAGACCAAGCTGCCGCATGCGTTGGAAGTCGCCCGGCTCGCGACTGTCGAGGACGCCGCACGGGCGATCGAGGAGATGGTGGTGCGGGGCGCGCCGCTCATCGGTGCCACCGCCGCGTTCGGGCTGGCCCTGGGCCTCTTCGCCGATCCATCGGACGCCGGGCTCGATGCCGCTCGCACGCGTCTGGCCGAGACACGGCCGACTGCCGTCAATCTGATGTGGGCGCTCGACGAGGTGACCCACGCCGTTGCAGTGCTGCCGGAGAGCCGGCGCGCCGATGCGGCGTGGGCACGCGCCCGGAGGATATGCGACGACGACGTCGTCGTGTGCTCGTCCATCGGGGACCACGGACTAGCTGTGATCGAAGAGATCTGGGAGCACAAGGGAAGGCGGGGTGCGGTCAACATCCTCACCCACTGCAACGCGGGCTGGCTGGCCACCGTCGACTGGGGGACGGCGACCGCCCCCATCTACAAGGCGCACGCTGCGGGGATCCCCCTTCACGTGTGGGTGGACGAGACGCGGCCGCGGAACCAGGGGGCCAGCCTGACGGCCTGGGAGCTCGGCCACAACGAGGTGCCGTACTCGGTGATCGTCGACAATGCCGGGGGCCACCTCATGCAAACCGGCGTGGTCGATGTCTGCGTCGTCGGCAGCGATCGGACCACTGCGACCGGCGACGTTGCCAACAAGATCGGAACGTATCTCAAAGCCCTCGCAGCCCACGACAACGGCGTCCCGTTCTACGTCGCCCTGCCGTCACCGAGCATCGACTGGACGATACGGGACGGCCTGGCCGACATCCCCATCGAAGAGCGCAGCCCCGCCGAGGTGACACACATCGCCGGGCGCGAGGCCGGTGGTTCCATCGTGGAGGTGCGGCTCACTCCGGATGGCGCCGGAGCCACCAACTACGGTTTCGACGTCACCCCGGCGCGGCTGGTGACCGGGTTGATCACGGAGCGAGGTGTCTGCGCGGCGAGCGAGGAGGGGCTCCGATCGCTCTTTCCCGATTCGATCTGAGGAAGCGGCTCGTCACCGCCGTCCAGGACCTCCACGAGCGGGGACTCAACCCCGGCACGTCGGGGAACGCCAGCGTGCGGTTCGACGACCGAATCCTCATCACGCCTTCGGGTGTGCCCTATCCACGCCTGGTGCCCAGTGACATCGTGGAGCTGTCGCTCGAGGGCGATGCCGTGGGACGGCTCCGGCCGTCGAGTGAGTGGCGGTTCCATCGGGACATCTACGGTGCTCGCCCCGAGGTGGGTGCGGTCGTCCACCTGCACCCACCGTTCGCGTCGGCCTTCGCGACACTGCGGCGCGATCTCCCCGCGTTCCACTACATGGTCGCGGTCGCTGGCGGCTCGTCGATACGGTGTGCACCGTACGCGACATTCGGCACCCAGCAGCTGTCCGACCACGTCGTCGCCGCCTTGGACGACCGCAAGGCGTGCTTGCTGGCCAACCACGGGATCGTGGCGGTGGGGGAGACCCTCGAGGCCGCCGGAGATCTCGCCGCCGAGGTCGAGGCGCTCTGCGAGATCTACATCCACGCGTTGCAGGCAGGGACTCCCGTGATCTTGACCGAAGCGGAAATGGCAGAGGTCCTGGCCCGGTTCGCCGACTATGGCGATCCCGGGCGACGCCATCATCGCGACTGATCCCACCACTTGGCGAGGCATCGACCGGCTCGAGGCCCTCCCCTCATGTGGAGACACGGGTCCCTCGTCGGCGCCGTGTCTCGAGTGACCATTTCGGCGCCCGGGCGCCGCGATGGCGGCGCGCCTCGTCTCCACGACGCGATCCAGCCGTTCCGCCTGCATCCCTCCACACCGGGCGTGCCGTTCATGGGGGGTGGGCGACGTGGGTATCGTCGCGTCTTCACCGGGGAGACGTTGTCCATGTCGGTCAGCAAGCTCGTGTCGGCCCGTGACGCAGTGGCCGTGATCCGTCCCGGCGACGTGGTGGCGTCGTCCGGATGGGGGGGCCACGGTGTCGCCGAGGCGGTGCTCGCCGCCATCGAGGAGCGTTTCCTCGACACCGATGGGCCAGCCGACCTGACCCTCGTCTGGGCGGGTGGGCAAGGTGACGGCCAGGGCCGCGGGCTCGACCACCTGGCGCATGCCGGACTCATCCGGCGCGCCATCGGCGGCCACTACGGGCTCGTCCCGAAACTGGCGAAGCTCGCCGTCGACGAGGAGATCGAGGCCTACAACCTCCCCGAGGGTGTCCTCGTCCACCTGTACCGCAGCATCGCATCGGGGTCACCCGGTCTGCTGTCGACCGTCGGCATCGGGACGTTCGTCGACCCCAGGATCGAAGGGGGCAAGGTGAACCGCTCGGCCGTCGACGACCTCGTCGAGCTGGCGCCGCGCCGGGACGAGGAGTGGCTCTTCTACCGGGGCTTCCCGATCGACGTGGCGATCATTCGCGGCACCACCGCCGATCCCACCGGCAACATCACGACGGAACGGGAGGCCGTCAACCTCGAGATCCTCCAGCTCGCCATGGCCGCCAAGGCAAGCGGCGGTCACGTGATCTGTCAGGTGCAGCGGGTCGCCGAAGCAGGATCGCTCGACTCCCGGGACGTCCGCGTCCCGGCGATCCTCGTCGACGCCGTCGTCGCAGCCGATCTGGCCCAGCACGAGCAGACCTGGGGCGTGCGCTACGACCCGGCCATGTCCGGCGAGTTGCGGATCCCGCTACAAACCGGCGAGCGTCTTCCCGTCGACGGCCGGTCCGTGATCGCTCGCCGCGCCGCGCTGGAGCTGAACGCCGACGATGTGGTCAACCTCGGCATCGGCCTTCCCGAGATGGTGGGGCGCGTCGTCGGCGAGGAGAACGCGCAGGACCTGGTGACCATCACCATCGACACGGGCGTCATCGGTGGCATCCCGTCGAGCGGATCGGCCTTCGGGGCGTCGGTGAACCGGGAAGCGCTCATCGATCACGTGTCCGCGTTCGACTTCATCGACGGCGGCGGACTCGACACGGTGTTCCTCGGCGTCGCCGAGTGCGATCGCCGCGGCAACGTGAATACCTCGCGGTTCGCCGATCGCATCGCTGGATGCGGCGGCGCCATCAACCTCACCCAGCAGACCCGCAACGTCGTGTTCATGACACCGTTCACCAGCGGAGGCCTCGATGTGCACGTCGCCGACGGGTCCATGGAGATCCGCAGCGAGGGTCGCTTCAGCAAGTTCGTGCCGGAGGTGGGACAGATCACGTTCTCCGCCGACGTCGCCGTCGGCCGGCAGCAGTCGGTGACGTACCTCACCGAGCGGTGTGTCTTCCGCCTCGGTCCGGAGGGCCTCCTCCTCACGGAAGTTGCGCCCGGTGTCGACATCGAGCGCGATGTGCTGGCTCGCCTCCCGTTCCCGGTCGACGCTTCCGACGTGTCGACGATGGCACCCGCGCTCTTTCGCGATGGGTCGATCGGTCTGCGGGATGGCATGCTCGAGATGCGCGTCGAAGAGCGACTTCACTACGACGAGCCGTCGAACACCGTCTTCATGGACTACTCGGGGCTCCATGTGCGCTCGCCCGACGACGTCGCCCGCATCGTGACCGCCGTCGACGCGCTCTTGGGGTCGCTCGATCGCCGGGTCTACTCGGTCGTGAACTACGACCGATTCCAGCTCGATGAGGCGGCGGTCGACGCCTATGCCGACGCCGTCAAGTACGTCCAGAGCACGTACTACCTCCCGAGCGGCGTCACCCGTCACTCCAAGAACGCGTTCATGCGGCTGAAGCTCGCGCGGGAGTTCACCCGGCGTGAGGTGACCGACCCCATCCACGAGGAGGCGACCGGGAGCCCGTGATGTCCGGGGTCGGCGCAGCACCTGGGGGTCGAGTCAGCCGCACTCGTGCTCGGGAACCAGGTCTACTTCAAGAAGCGATGCCGGCGGGGGCCACCCCGGAGCGGTCGTCGGCTCGAGCTACGACGACGTTGTCCCATCGCTCATGGTTCCCTCGGGCCGGGTGAAAGCGCTTCCCCGGCTGGAGTACGTGGCGGGAAGATGCAAGAACTTGGAGTACGTCCGGATCGTCCACGAGACGGGGCCACGGAAGTAGTAGGCCTCGGGTGCTGCGATCTCGTCGATGTCCTTCTTGTACCTCTCCGCCGTGCCCTTCGACAGGTGGAACTTCAGCTCGTCGTTGGTCTCGAAGGTCTCGTGGATGATGAGGGCGTCCTCTCCGGCCACCTGATACGCCTCGAATCGGAGCAGCCCCTTCTCCATCGAGTATGCGTCGGTGCCGACACGCTGCCACCAGTATTTGAGCTCTTCGAGGTGGCTTGCCTCGCCCGGCTGACACGTCCACTTGGCAGTGACGTTGATCGCAGTCGCTTGATCGGGACGCTTGTAGTCGTTTCTCGCGTATCCGAAGAGCAGCTTGCCGAACGCAGCCGGCACCCCCTTCGCCGAGATCGCCTCCCGGGCCGGAGCCGGGATGTCGACACCTCGAATGAGGTGCAGATGCGGCTTGGCCACTTGGGTGAGCGCGCCCATGTGGCGGGTGGCCGTCGTGGAGAAGTAGTGGCCCAGGGCGTCGGCGTCCTCGAAGACGTGATGAACGAGCACGGCATCTTCACCGACAGCATGGTTGATCTCGGTCGACAGCACACCGGCATCGGCTTTCGCGCCGGCGTGGATGTCTTCCCACTCCACGAGCATCTCCTTCGACTCGGCAGACTTCCTGAACCGCCCACCTGGTTTCGCGGGGATCCACTTGCCGGTGACGCTGATCTCCTGACCGATCCTGGAAGGTTCCGCGAGGAACGGCGGCAGGGGCTCGTTGGGCTGTGTCATTGGATCTCTCCCATGTGTCCAAGCGGGGTGACGGCGATCTCCGGGTGCTCAGTCTGGCCGAAACCCAGCACTCGCTGCGCACGTCGCCCGATTCGGTCGAACAGGATTCGCTGCAATCGCCACTTCGAGGAAGGGACGAACTCGGTCGCGACGATCATTGCGTTGTTCGCGCTGCTGCCGGTTGGAGCGGCGTCGATGACTACCGGCGACTTCTCGCAGATGGTCTGTAGGCCGACCCGCCGCATGGTGCACCTGCTTCCGCGGCACTAGGCCGCTCGTCTTCGTCCCCGATCTCGCGGGCTTCGACGGCGGCTTCGGCCGTGACTGAAGACCCCTGCGAGAGTGAGGCTCATGACGGTCGTCGTGCAGACTCCCCCGATCCGGGATAGGTTCTTGCCATGCCCACCTTCATGGATCGCCACGACATGGCCGGTGTCTCGAAGGAGGCCGTTGCCCAGGCCCACATGCAGGACCTCGCCCTCCAGGACGAGTACGGCGTCAACTTCTTGACGTATTGGTACGACCATGACCGTCAAACCACGTTCTGCCTCGTGGAGGCTCCGGATGCCGAGACCGTGTCACTCGTGCATCGGGATGCCCACGGCGACCTGCCGGGTCAGGTGGTCCAGGTCGATGACGCAGCCGTGGATGCGTTTCTCGGCAGGATCACGGATCCTCCGGTCGAGAAGCGTCCGATCGCCGAACCGGCCTTTCGGACGATCCTCTTCACCGACATCGCCGGCTCGACGGAGGTGCACGACAGGCTCGGTGACGAGGCCGCGATGCAGGTGACGCGCAGGCACGACGCCGTCGTCAGAGCAGCCCTCGACGCCAACGATGGCCGCGAGGTCAAGCACACGGGCGACGGCATCATGGCCTCGTTCCCCAGGGCCACGGACGCGCTGCATGCGGCCATAGAGATGCAACGTGGCTTCGCAGCAGATCCCGAGACCCCGGAACTCGACGTCCGCATCGGGATCAACGCCGGCGAGCCGATCGAAGAAGGCAATCAACTCTTCGGGCTCACCGTGAACCTGGCGAGGCGATTCTGCGACGGCACCGAACCCAGGACGATCATGACGTCGGAGGGCATCCGGGCCTTGACGATGGGCAAGGGCTTCGACTTCGTCGGTGCCGGCGAGCGCCAGTTCAAGGGGGTAGGTGTGCCGGTGGCCGTCTGCCTTGTCTCGTGGGCGCCGGGCTCCTGAGCCGTTTGCCGGGCGGAGGTCGGGGTCCCGCTGCGACTCCGTCGTGTCTCAGGTTGAGGCGAAGTCTGAGAGGTCGGCCTCGTGGCGGGCTCGCCCACGACGTCCTCCCACGGTGCCGGGAGCATGCTACGGCGCGGGACGCCGGCTGGTGCGAGGAAGAAAAGGCCTAGGGGCTTCGCAGCCGGTCCCGGCGCCGGGCCCGGCCCAGGACGACGCTGGCCGCGACGGCCATCACCGCGGCGAGCGTGTTGAATCCGATGTCCACCGGATCGAAGACCCGGCTGGGGATGAAGATCTGAATGGATTCGTCGACGGCACCGACCAGCGCGGTGGCGGCGATTGCGAGCCAGGCCGGGGAGGGCACCCGCCGACCCCGGTCGGATCGCTCCTTCAGCGCTTCATGGACGAACAGCGCCACCACCCCGTATTCGATGAGGTGGCTGCGCTCCACAGGCGAGGTCATCCTGACGAACACGAGGAGGTAGGTGGCGACGACGCCGAGCGCAACGCCGATCTCCGTGCCCCCGGGCCGCATTCTGCGGGCGAGAGCTACGGCTGCGGTCACCACGAGGAGCGCGGCGAAGACGAACACGGCTCCCTGCAGGTCCTGGTCCTGTAGTCCTCCGGCGAGCGTCCGGGCGAGCCCGAGCGTCGCGTAGATGGTCACGACGATGCCCAGGGTCCAGGCCCAAAGGCGCCGTTCCCGGGGAGAGGCAAACCACGAGACCGCCGTGTGGCGCTGTGTCATGACCGGTGTCCTCGCGGTCGGGCGCGGACTGCGCCAGCCGTGAGTGCCGTTCCGTCGGGATGCTCGGCCGCCATGGAGACGAGTGTGCCTCGTGGGTTGTCTCAGGCCATGGGGGATCTCCCCCACCCCGTCGCCGGTAGGTGGCGATCGCTAGCCTGAGCCGGTCCGGCCGCCCCACTTCGAGGATCGTTCGTGACCGTCTGGTTTGAGGGTGAACGCGAGATCGGATGCGACATCGGAGACGTGAAACGTGCCGCTGATGATCTCGGTGCGCTCTTCGTCGGGGTCGTCGGGCTCATGCCGGGCCTCACCAGCGTCGAACTCGTCGACCTGGGCGGCGCCGCGGTGACCATCAGGACCAGCGAGGGCCTCATGGAACGCACGTACGTCTCGAAGCGTGTCGAAGACGATCGTGTGGTCGTCGAGTTCGACGAGCGGTACCAGGCGGGGTCGAAGGTCACCACGACGTCGCATTTCCGCCACGAATTCGTCGCGAGCAGTACCGGGGTGACGCATCGCCTCGTCTTGAGCGACGTCGCGGCCCCCGGGTTCCTGGGCTTCCTCTACCGGACGTTCGGCAGCTCCAGGACGGGGAACGCGTTCCTCGCGGCGTACAAGGCGTTTCTCGAAGAGCACTAGGAACTCGGGCACTGTGGCGGGCGACGGCCGCTCACGACCACCCGTCTCATCCGCAGACCGTCCGGGATGGAGATGATCCGACGGTTCTGGGACGTCGCCTTCGACCTGGACCCCTCGATCCGACGTCTCGACGAGGCCGTCCGTTTTCCGCTGTGCCGGCCCGAACGGCCGACGGCCCTGTTCGTCGACTCGGGTTTCGCCGCCGTGAGCACGACCGCCCTCGTGGTCCCGACGAGGTTCCATGGCTTCGACGACCCCTGGCGTCCCTTTCTGGGAGGTGAAGGGCCGGCACCCGGGTACGTCTCGTCACTCGACGATGCGCACCGCAACCGACTCATGTCGGCGCTCGAGCGAGCCCTACCCGTCGCCCGGGACGGTGCGATCGAGCTCACGGCCCGGTCATGGGCGGTCCAGGGACCGTCACGCCCGAGGAGCCGGCAGCCCGGATCCGGCGCAGCCGCCGAGCTTCGATTGCCCGGCCTCCGCCGATCGGGCATCCTCACGCCATGGCCGAGTCGGACCATCGCGCCGCCGTCTCACGCCTCGAGGCCGCGCTGGCCTCGGGCGATCTCCCCGGTCCTCCCGCCCAGGATGTGATGTCGTCTCGCCCGCCGCGTCCCGACCGGGAGACAGACATGACGAAGATCCCTCCGGGAACTCGCCACGCCGGCGTTCTCGTCCTCCTCTACCCCGACAGGGCAAGGGCCGGCGAGGCCGACGTCGGTGCGACCTCCGTCGTGTTGACGTTGCGAACGGAGACGACGGGTTTGCACAGCCGGCAGATCTCGTTCCCCGGAGGCGCTCTCGAGGAAGGCGAAACGCCCACCGAGGGTGCGTTGCGGGAGGCGAGCGAGGAGGTGAACCTCGAGCCGGGGTCCGTGGAGGTGCTCGGTGCCCTGACGCCGCTGCACATCCCCGTCAGTGCATTCCTCGCGCATCCTGTCGTCGCCGTCGCGCCGGAGCCGCCGCTGCTCGCCGCGGAGCCGACCGAGGTGGCGGCGATCCTCGAAGCGCAGCTCCATGAGCTGATGGAGCCCGGATCCACTGAATGGACCTGGATCGAGCGTCCCCGGGGAAGGCTGCTCATCCCCTACTTCTCCGTGAGCGGGACTCGGGTGTGGGGGGCGACGGCGATGATGCTGGCCGAGCTGCTCGCGATCCTGGGCTGGGACGGACCATCCGAGCTGGTTGCGATGTGATCGGCACGCTCGTGCGGGTCGTCGACGGTGTGCCGGCGGCGGGGACGATCTCGGCGGGGGCATCGGGTCGGGTGCAGCGACCGGCGTCGCTCAGGAGCGTGGCGAGCCTCCAGCCATTAGCTTCTCGGCCATGAAGGTCGGTGGCCACAGCATGGTTGCTCCGCTGCGAACGGTGCTCTTGAAGCATCCCCGGCAGGCATATCGGTCGCAGGGGTCCATCGATGGGCAATGGGAAGCCCTCAACTATCGCGCTGCTTGTGACTTCGAGGCTGCCATCGCCGAATTCGATCTGCTCGCCAAAGCCCTCGAAGCGGCCGGCACCGAGGTGGTATTTCTGCCCGAGCATGCCGACACCGGCCTCGACTCGATCTACGCCCATGATCCATGCTTCACCACCGACGCCGGACTCGTGCTCGGATCGATGGGCAAGGACGCCCGCCGGGGCGAGCCGGGTGCACTTGCCGAATGGTGCCGGGAGAACGACGTACCCATCGCCGGATCCATCGAGTCTCCCGGGAAGCTCGAGGGCGGCGACTGCGTCTGGGTCGACGAGCGGACCGTGGCGGTCGGCCGCGGCTATCGGACGAATGCAGCCGGCATCGAGCAGCTGTCTTCGATCCTCGGTGGCGAGGTCGAGGTGGTCGAGGTGCACCTCCCCCACTGGAACGGGCCGACTGATGTGATGCACCTGATGTCCAGCCTGAGCATGCTCGCCGACGACCTGGCGCTCGTGCACCGTCCGCTGCTCCCGGTGCCGTTCCTGGAGTGGCTGGCAGCGAGGGACATCGAACTCCTCGACGTTCCCGGCGACGAGTACGCCGCCATGGGCTGCAACGTGCTCGCCCTGGCACCCCGGGTCGCCCTCACCCTCGATGGAGTGCCGGAGACGGCGGCCCTTCTGGAACGCCGCGGTGTCGATGTGCACACCTATCCGGGCGACGAGATCTCGCGCAAAGGTGGGGGTGGGCCGACGTGTTTGACGAGACCGTTGTTCCGCGTAGCCGGTGGCTGAAGCCGACGGGACTTCCCGGCCGGACGTCGGGAGCAGGTGGGGCAGCTACGAGCCGAACACGTCGCTGATCGCGGCGACGATCTCGTCGGGGGCGTCCTCCTGGATGTAGTGACCGGCGTTGGGCAGCTCGACGTAGCTTGCGTCGGGGAACGTCCGTCGCCAGACCCCGATCACTCCTTTCGTGCCGAGTGCCGGGTCCTTGCGACCGAAGACGAGCAGCGTCGGCTTGCCGACGAGCTCGGCCTTGACCCTGCGCTCGAGCTCGGCGAGCCACGGGCCCGAGGCCCGGATCTGGACCGGGAAGTCGGCGATCCCCTTCCGGTGGCCCGGCGTCGGCACCACGTCCCGGTAGTGGCGGAACTCCTCCTCGGAGAGCTTCACGCGCAGCGTTCGCTTCATGAGCAGGTTGACGAACAGGTTACGGTCGAGGATCAGGCGCTGCATGAAGGCGGTGCTCATCATCCAGCTGAAAGACCGCATCATCCGGGCCTCGGCCGGCCAGAACCAGGTGTTGCCCATGACGAGTCCGGCAACCCGATCAGGGAGGCGGGATGCGACGTCGAGCCCGATCGGCCCTCCCCAGTCCTGGCCCATCACCACCATGCCGCGCAGATCGAGGTGCTCGACGAGCTCCCGGGTCACCGCGGCGTGCTCTGCCGGCGTGTAGCCGTATCCCGTCGGGTGCGCCGACAGCCCGAACCCGGGGTAGTCGAGAGCGACGCACCGGAACCGATCACGCAGCCCGGCGACGATCTTGCGGTAGAGGAACGACCAGTCCGGGTTGCCGTGCATCAGCAGCAGCGGCGTTCCCGTTCCCTCGTCGATGTAGTGGACGGGCCCGACGGACGACTCGAACCAGCGCGACTCGAACGGGAAGTGCTCCCGGGACGGCGTGAAGTCGACGACTCCGTCGGGACGGTCCATCGGCACAGCGTACCCGTTTCCACGCATCCGCCGACGTCGTGCGGCTCGGCGGGGGTCCAGAACCGCTCGGCCTGAGGTCGATGCCACTTCGCCTCCGGCTCTGGCCGCAGCGCGGACCGGGACCTCTCGGCCCTTGTCATGTTGGGCGCTGTGTTACCCACCCACCGGCGCTGCCTCCGGCGAGGCGCGAGGCGCCTACCCGGGAACGCAAGATGCCTCTGTCGTGCAAACGACCTGCTCGGCGCCATACACGGTGAGTACGTTGTGTGAAGGACCGTGATCCACGACGACACGCTGGTCGATGCCTTTACGACGTTCGTGGAGGACGCCGAGCCCCGGCTCCGGCATGCCCTCTGCGCCGCGTTCGGCCGCGAGGCGGGCCGCGACGCGACGGCGCACGCGCTGGCGTACGCGTGGGAGCACTGGGACCGGATACGAGAGATGGAGAACCCGGTCGGCTACTTGTGGGGAGTGGGCAGGAACCAGGCTCGACGGGACCGTGCCCGTGGGTTCCGTCGGCGTGCCCGGCCGGTCGCGTTCCCCGAGCGACCTTCGGACGTCTTGCCCTGGGTCGAGCCGATGCTGCCGGAGGCGCTCGGCCGGCTATCCGACAAACAACGGGTGGTGGTGATGCTCGTGTGCGGTCTCGAATGGACCCACGGTGAGGTGGCGGCCTTCCTCGGCGTGTCGCGCAGCACTGTGCAGACGCAGCTGGAGCGCGGCATGGCCAGGTTGCGGAGAACCTTGGGAGCAGAGCGATGACCCTCGATCTGGAACCGCAGGTCCGGGACTACACCGAGTTCTTCGTGTCCACGACACGGCCGATCGAGCTCGACGAGATCCTCGAGACCCGCATCGGGTCCGAGCCGGTGCGTCCCCTCCAGCGACGCCCCCGGAGGCGTGGTGTTCCTCACTGGGTCTACGGGGTGGCGACCGCGATAGGCGTGCTGGCAGCGGTGGGGGGGCTCGCGCTCCTGCTCAACGTCCTCGGCGACCGGGAAGCACCCGTCGAGGACGAGCCGCCTCTGGAATCGACGACCACGCTCGCGTCCACGACCACGCTCGCGGAGGAATCAACACAGGTCTTTCTCCCGTTGGTGCCGACCGGGACCGGGCCGGAGCTGTCCTTCGTCGCCGTCGACACCCCACCCGGCCTCGTTCGCGATGTGGCGTGGTTCCGGGACGCCTTCTACGCGTTGACAGCCGACGAGACGCTACATCGATCGCCCGACGGGATCGTTTGGGAGGAGGTGACGTCGTTCGCTTCGGCGTGGAGCGATGATCCCACGGCGCCGCATCCCTTCGGCGAGGAGCATTCTCCAAGCCTGAACCTCCTTGCCGACGCCGACCGGCTGGTCGCCGTTCGCGCGCTGATGGCCGTGGAACCTCGTCCGGTCGACGCGGAGTGCGAAGAGACGCTGCTGTCGGCGGCGCTGGAGGTCGGCGTGTCGGCGGACGGCGGCAACTGGGCTGTTTCCCGGATCTCGATCGACCTCCCGGCGCCCTCGGCAGGGGCGTGCATGCACTTCGCCCCGGGACCGGCGGCCACCGGTCCCACCGGGATCGTTCTGTCCGGGAGACTCGAGGTACATGTCGACTACCACACCGTCATCGTTGCTCATCTGGGTGAGGACGTTGCGAGGAGCATTTCGTTTGCTCCAGCTGCGGTCGACGGGGAATTGCGGTTCCGGACCCAGGACGGGATCGACCACCGCATCCCACTCGGTGAGGTGGGCCTCTCCGAGGAGCTCGTGGCGAGCCGGGGAGCAAACGCCCTTGCCTGGTGGAGCTCGGACGGCACCGCGTGGCGCACGGTCGTCCGGGAGGGCCCGATGCGGTCTGACGGCTTGAGTCATCTCGTTGCCACCGACACCGGCTTCCTCGCCGTCGGTGGCATCCCCGGCCTCTTCGCCACAGAGGACGGGACCTCGTGGGAGACGGTGGAGCTCTCGGGCAACTTCGGCCTGGAGGACTGGGCCGGATCCGCGCTCGTCGTCCAGCGGGGCTTCGCGGGCTCGGCGTGGTCGCGGTTCGGCGACTCGGAACCGCTGCCGGCGAATGAGGGCTTCACCGGCAGCAGGAACTCGGGATCACCCATGAGCGATACCGCCGCCGGAGGTGCCGGCATCGTCGGCGTCGCACTCGCCCACCCGGAGCCGCTTCCCGAGGAGGGGTATTGGCCGAGAGAGGATCTTGTCTACTCGCCGGACGGCGTGGCATGGCGCCGCTGGACGCCAACGGAGCTGGACGGCGCACCGATCCGGGCCGTGTGGGTGGGCGGCGACCGGGTCCTCATCCTGACCCACGACGACTGTTGTGAGGATGGCTTGGGCGCCGTCGACCACCCACCGACGCTGTGGTTGGGGCGCCCCGGCTGACCGTCGCGTCTCTCGTCGTCGTCGGCCCCTCGACGGAGGCGCCCCTTGCGCGACCTTCCAGTCCCGGTTCGCGACGACCAGCGCCTAACGTCGACCATCCATGGAACTCGGGATCACCACGTTCGCGGAGACGATCCCCGACCCGGCCACCGGTGTGACGGTCGTCGAGGAGATCGAGGTCGCCGAGAAGGCGGGTCTCGCCGTCTACGGGGTCGGCGAGCACCATCGCCCCGACTTCGCCTCCTCCGTCCCGTCGGTCGTGCTGGCGGCGGCAGCCGCCCGTACCGAGAGCATCCGGCTGTGTCCCGCCGTGACCGTGTTGTCGTCGGACGACCCGGTGCGGGTGTTCCAGCAGTTCGCCACGCTCGACCTCCTGTCGGCGGGAAGGGCGGAGCTCCTCGTCGGCCGGGGGTCGTTCATCGAGTCGTTTCCCCTGTTCGGCTACTCCCTCAGCGACTACGACGAGCTCTTCGAGGAGAAGCTCGACCTCCTCCTCGCCATCCGGGACGACGAGAAGGTCACGTGGTCCGGCCGGTTCCGGGCCCCCCTGGAGAACCAGGGCGTGTACCCGAGACCGCACCAGGACCCCCTCCCGATCTGGGTCGGCGTCGGCGGCAGCCCCGAGTCGATGATCCGGGCCGGAACCAGGGGCCTCCCCGTCGCGCTCGCCATCATCGGCGGCAACCCCGAGCGGTTCGCCATCCTGGGTGAGATCTACCGCCGGGCCCTTGCCGAGTCCGGCCACGACCCGGGCGACTTTCCCTTGGCCGTCCACGCCCACGGCTTCATCGGCACCGATCCCGAGAAGACGGCCGACGAGTACTACCCGTCGTATGCGACGGCGATGAGCCGCATCGGGCGGGAGCGGGGATGGGGCCCCATGACCCGCGAGCAGTTCGATGCCATGCGGTCGACGGCCGGGTCGCTGGTGCTGGGGAACCCCGACCAGGTCGCCGCCAAGATCCTCCGCTGGCGGCAGGTGCTCGGGATCGAGCGCTTCATGCTTCACATCTCGGTGGGGACGCTGCCGCACGAGAGGGTGATGGAGTCGATCGAGATGCTGGGGACTGAGGTCGCACCCAGGGTCGAAGCCGGCATCGCCGCCTGAGGCTCAGCCCATCGTGACCACGGCGGCGCCGCGGACGCTGCCGTCGCGCACCGCGGCCAGGGCCCCGTTCGCCTCCTCCAGCGGGTAGGCATCGACAACGGTGCGGACCGGGATCTCCGCGGCGAGGTCGAGGAACGCCTTGGCGTCTGAGCGGGTGAAGTTGGCGACCGACCGCAGCTGACGCTCCTGCCAGAGAAGGTCGTAGTCGAACGCGGGGATCCCGTCGAGGTGGATGGCGTTCACGGCGACGATGCCTCCCCGGCCGAGCGACGCCAGCGCCGCAACGACGACACTGCCGACCGGTGCGGTCGTGACTGCTGCGTCGAGGCGCACCGGCACCGCGTCGGCGGATGAGCCCGCCCACGTCGCCCCCATCTCCATCGCCCGCGCCTGCTCGGCCTCGGACCGGGTCACCACGTACACCTCGCATTCCCAGTGCAACGCCACCTGGATGCTGAGCAGCGCCGAGGCGCCGAACCCGAACAGCCCCAGCCGCCCTCCCGGCTCGATACCCGAGACGTTCAGGGCCCGGTAGCCGATGATCCCGCCGCAGAGCAACGGGGCGAGGTCGAAATCGCCGGCCGCGACGGGCAGCGGATAGGCGAAGCCTGCCGCCACGGTGATGCGGTCGGCGTACCCGCCGTGGCGATCCCAGCCGGTGAACCTCGCCGTCTCACAGAGGTTCTCCCGGCCGCCGGTGCAGAAGCGGCAAGCGCCGCACGTCGACGCCAGCCAGCCGGCGCCGGCGCGGTCACCGATGCTCCACCCCTGCACGCCATCGCCGACCGCCGTCACCCTCCCGACGGCCTGATGGCCGGGAACGACGGGGAGCACCCGGGGGGCGATGTCGCCCTCGACGATCTGGAGGTCGGTGCGGCACACCCCGCACGCAGTGACCTCCATCGTCATCTCGCCGAATCCCGGCGCCGGGTCGGGGAGCTCGACGACGCGCAGCGGGGCAGTGCCGATCGGCCCGGTCTCGGTCAGCAGCGCAGCTCTCATCGACCTGTTGTACCAGGTCGAGGGCACCCGACGCCCCACCCGCCGAGAGCTTTGATGAGCGCACTCGCCGGCAATTCGATCACGCCGGCTCTGATCGTCCTCGGGGGCCGTCGGAACGGCGTAGATTCTCATGCTGAAACAGCCGGAGGGAGTGACGTGAGCCAGCAATACCACGCGGCCCAACGAGCGTTCCAAGATCGGTTCGACAGCCGCCGGCTGGCCGATCGCCTGGCCGAATCCACGTCAGATGTCATCGCTGAGCCGTTCAAGTCCTTCATCGAGGGACGAGACATGTTCTTCATGGCGACTGCGAGCGACGAAGGGTGGCCGGAGGCGTCGTACAAGGGTGGTGAGCCCGGTTTCGTCAGGGTTCTCGACGACCACACGCTCGTGTTCCCGGTGTACAACGGGAACGGCATGTTCTTGACGGCGGGCAATCTCTCGGTCAACCCTCGGGTCGGGCTCTTGTTCATCGACTTCGAGACGGGCACGCGACTACGTATCAGCGGTCACGCGGCGATCGATGACGATGAAGCGCTCGTGGGGTCGTTTCCCGGTGCTCAGTTCGTGGTGCTCGTCCGAGCGCGCGAGGTCTTTGCCAATTGCCGGAGGTACGTCCACCGCTACACGCTCGTTGAACGGTCAGCGTTTGTGCCGTCGGCAGACGGCGACGCCCCCGTGCCAGATTGGAAGCTCGGCGACTGGTTTGCCGGGACGCTGCCGGCAGATGACCCGGCGCTCGATCCCGAACATCCGAGCGCACCTTCAAGGCCGGAGTTCTGATCCTCGAGATCGACGACGAGGCAGCTGGTGTTGGGGTACGCCCCCACTCTCGCGGCGAGCGCGGCGGCTCGGATGGCGCGGCCGGCGTCGTCCCGCCGCCGCCGGCGTTTCGGCGTCCCTGCGGCTGCCGCAACGGGTTGGCAGATTCGATAAGGTCCGCTACCCACCCGACGAGCAACCACGGAGGTGGTAGCCATGGCTGAGCATCCGAACGCCGCGCTCGTGCGGAGAGCGATCGAGGCCCTCAACGGCGGCGACTTCGACCAGTTCGCCGCGCTCCTCGCTGACGACGTCAGCTGGTACGAGGTCGGAGCGACCGAGCCGATTCGGGGGAAGGCGGCGCTCGCGGAGCGGATGGCCGCCGGCGAGCGCGAGTTCACGATCGAGGCACGCCTGCACGACGTCGTCGCCAACGACGAGCACGCCCTGGCAATGATCAACGCCACGGCCACGATGGGAGACGAGACGCTGGACTATCGAACCGTCGAGATCCTGCACATGCGTGACGGCAGGGTGACCGAGCGTTGGAGCTTCGCCGACGATCCCCAGGCGATCCTGGGGTTCTTCGGCTAGGACGCGAGCCTGCGACAGACGAGCTCGCCCTTTCCGACGGGCACGATGACCGCACCGACCCTCGGGTCGGTGAGGGCGCGGTCGAGCATCGGCTGGAGGGTCTCCTGGTGGTCGATCGCGTTGTCGGCGACGAGGAGGCCCCCGGTCGCGAGTTTGGGGACGACGGCCTCGTAGCAGTCGCCGTAGATCTCCTTCTCGGCATCGAGGAAGCAGAACGCCACGTTCCCCATGGCCGGTAAGTGCTCGAGGGCGTCGCCCTCGACGAAGTCGATGACGTCCTCGACACCGGCGGTCCGGAATGTCTCGCGGGCGAGCTCGGCCTTGTGGGGGAGGACCTCGAAGGTCGTGAGCCGTCGGCCGGTTTCCCGGCAGGCGAGCGCCAGCCACAGGGCCGAGTATCCGGCGCTGGTGCCGATCTCGATCCACGTTCCCTCGGGTGAGGACGCAGCGAGGATCGCCAGCAACCGGCCCGTGTCGGGCGTGATCTGGCGGAGCCTCTCCATGCGAGGCGTGCCGTCGGTGCGGTCGGCGGCGTCGACGGCCTCGAGCGCCCGCATCCGTTCGAGCACCGGGTGGGGGATGTCGCCGAACATGTTCGGTCCTCCCGGCCGGCGTGGCGGACACCCTACCGAGCCGTGTCGCGGCCGACCGTCGCATCGTTGGTGGCGACCGCCTAAGTTCTAGCGCCTCCCTCGGAAAGGAGGGCAGCGATGGGCGTGGGAACCCTGCGCTGCGTCGTCATCAACGTGACCGACCTGCCGCTCGCGTACTCATTCTGGACGGAGGTGACCGGTCTGGAGATCATCGGATCCGAGGAGGGGTGGCACGGTTGGCCCGGCTATCTGGGCACGAAGGATCCGTGGACGCACGAGGTCATCCTCCAGCGCGTCGATACGTCGCCCCTCGACGTGGAGCCTCCGACCCCGGACCGGCCCAACCGTGTCCACATCGACATCACGCCGAA
>CAMYMC010000050.1:0-92947 GCA_947259365.1 uncultured Acidimicrobiaceae bacterium
GTCTCGATGAGCTCGTCGTACGTCTCGCACACCGCGACGAGCTCGACATCGTCGAGGCCGCCGAGCAGCGAGACGAGCGCCTCGCGCATGAGATAGCTGTCTTCGGCGAGAACGACCGTCGTCGGCATGACGAGAAGTTATCAGCCGGCGGACGCCCCATGCGGTCTGTTCGACCCGGACATGCCACCTTGTCGAGTCGGCCGAAGCCCATCGAGCGTGTGCGTACGACCGCGGGCCGACGTGGTGCCGACCGACACGGCCGACGAAACGGAATCCGCCCACAACCTCGCGGGCAACGGTCGAGCGAAGGACCCGGTGCCGCCGGGCACTCCACGTCACCGCCCCCGCCGGCTAGCCGGACTCGAGCACTCCGGTGGCCTGGCCCACCTCGATGAGGTGGCCGTCCGGATCGCGCATGTAGCAGCGGATCTCCGCTCCCCGGTCGATCGGCGGCGTGAGAAACGTGGCCCCCCTGTTCGACCATTCCTGGTACACCCGGTTGATATCCGCCACCCGGATGTTCATGAACGCGCTCACCCGATCCGGGTCGGCGGGCACATCCAGGTACACCTCGGGCTTGTCGTCGGTCGGCCCACCACCCACATTGATGATGACCCAGCTGTTGGCCAGCTTCACGATGGTGGGTTCACCGTCCATCACCGCAACACCGCCGAGGACCCCGACGTAGAAGTCGCGAGATCTCGCGACATCGGCCGAGACCACGAAGTGCGTGAGCACGATGCCCTCTGGGGGGGCCGGAAACTCCATGTCGTCGACGCTTCCCACGATCGAATCCCTTCCTCTCGGGAACCGCACCGTAGCGGCGGCGATGGCTCACGACGCCCCGACGACGCAGGACACCCTCCGACGCGTTCTCAACGGCCGACGAGTCCCGAGCTGCGCTAGTTGAAGAACACCAGCTCGAAGATGAACACGGCAGCCCCGAGGGATAGAGCAAGCCCGACGTCTCTCCCTGAGACGTCTTCGGGGTCGGTGTGGGAGATCCCGTCGAGCCGTGGGAAGAGAGGCTTGTGAAGCGCCGCGAGGATCACGACGAAGGCGACGCTGGCACCCAGGGCGATCATTCGGTTCTGCTCGACCATCCCCTCGGGCGAAGAGCTGGCCGTGCCGAAGAGCTGCAGATAGACCACCGCGCTCACCAACAGCAGAGGAATGCCGGCCATGAACACCAGCGCCTTCCTCCCGAAGGTGTCCTCGGCCCTGAGGCCGGCGAGAGGGATCAGCATCAGGACCCAGACGGAGCCCGCGACGAGCAAGGCGGCGGAGAGCAGTCCGATCGCCGCCGGGGGAACGCCTGCGAGCATCACCGAGACCCAGTCGGATTCGACGTCGGGGTAGTCGACGAGCCCGATGATCATTCCGACGCCCTCCTGGAGGACGGCCACGGGTCCCCACATCACGATGGGCAGCCAGGCTGCGGAACGTCTCCGCCACGCGAGCAGGCTGACGCTCACCCCGAGCAGGACGTTGAGCACCGGACCGGCAGCTTGTGAGAGGGCCAGCCTCAGCTGTGTGACCTCGCTGAGGTCGCCGTAGTCGTTGTACGAGAGATCGAAGGGATGGAGCACGACCCCTTCGTTGGGGACTCCGGCGATCGCGCTCCCGGCGTAGTGCCCGGCCTCGTGCACCGGGACTCCGAGCAGGTAGGCAAAGAAGGAGGCTCCCATGACCAGGGCCGCGGCACGGAGAAGGAGCGCGGGTCGGGAGCTGCCATGGTTGGGACCGACGACCTCGCGTTCGCTCACCGGCTTGCCCGATGCAGTGGTCATGGGGCCTCCCAGGGCCGAAGCCGAGGTGCTCCGCAGCGGAGCCAGCCGCTCGCCACCGCCAGACGGCCCGCGTCTGCCTTGCGGGACCGTACCGCGCGGGCACGTGGCTTCACCAGGGCCGGAGTGCCCTACCCCCCGGCTCGAGCGGAGGCTCGCCTCGCACGGTGCTCCCGATGAGGGTGCCTTCGAGCCGCTGCGGAGTCGTGTGCGGACGCGAAGCGGGCGCCGGGAGAATGCCCGGCGCCCGCTTCGCTCAAACGAGCGATCTATGCGGCCGTCACCGCGAGCGCTCTTTGGCGACGTTCACGGTCAGCTGACGGCCGTCGATGTTGCGGCCGTCGAGCGACGAGATCGCCTTCTTGGCGTCCTCGGAGGACGCCATCTCGACAAAGCCGAAGCCGCGGGAACGGCCGGTGTCACGCTCGGTGATCACCTGAGCCTTCACCACTTCGCCGTGCTCGGAGAAAAGTGCCTCGAGCTCGGCCGAGTTGGTGGCGAACGTCAGGTTCCCCACGTAGATGTTGGTGGACATTGATGCTCCTTCCGAAGCGTTTGAACCGTCGGTTTCCAGACGCCCCGCAAGTTGTGTACCCGCGTACCACAGCCGACGGAGATCGGCGGGGTACGAACGAGCCCTGCGGCGACTTCACTCGACGGTACGAAGGAGCAAAGCGGCGCTGCACGTTTCAGCCGTGCACGAGCACGGAGTCTAGCCGAAGCCACGGACGAACCGGCCGCGCCCTTCACAACGGCTGCCCGACGGGATGAACTCCGCTGATGGCCGACGGACGAGCCGTCGCGGTGCCGTTCGGGCTTGTGACTCCTGGGTACCTCGGCGGAACCGAGGGATGAGCCCGCGCGGCTCGTTGCCGTCGCGGCCGGCTCGCCGACCCCGAACCACGAGGATCCGGTCCACCTCAGCCTTCGACGATGAGCGTTCCCTTCATGCCGTCGTCCAGTGGGCTGCGTCCTCTTCGAAGCAGCCGAAGTCCCATTCGCCGGTCGCGTCGGCGGGAATCGTGATCGACACCGTCGCCGACTCGTTCGGGTTGCGCCAACGTCCTCAGATCGTGCTGTCTCGCGGCCTCCTCATGTCCTGACGGGCCGCAGCTGCGGGCGATCGTCCGCACGAGGTCGCCCGCATCGCCCACCACGACTCGTGGTACCTGCTCCTCCACGCCTCGGGCTTCCCCCTCTTCCGGTGGATTCCGCCCTTCCGAGACAGCTTCGGCGCGCTCCGGGCGTCAATCGAGGCGTGGGCAGACCACGACGCGTGCCGCACGCTGCAGGAACGGCGCACCGTGGCCACGGCGATACGCTCGCTGAACCTCGGTGCGCCGGTACACGGTATCGCCACGATCTCAACCGTGGAGGGCGTGCACGAGCGGCTACGCCTGCTCGAGGACGCCCCACCGGCGATGATCCCGCCGTGGCTGCAGCCGGCTCTGTATGCAGGGTTGCTGGCCCTGGTAGTCGCGAGCACGAGCTCGCTCGTCACGTGGTGGCTCTGAGGACCGCCTACCCGACACCGTAGACGTCGTCCCAGGTCACCATGATCTCGTCGGCCTCCGCGGCGAGCGCTCCCCAATCGATGTCGAAGGCCGGGATCGACTCGAGCCGAGGTGAGCCCTCGGGCGGTTCGACGTCGGTGCGAACGGGGTAGAAGCTCCCGATCTCGACGATGATCTCCTGCCCGGGACGGGAGAGGATGAAATCGACGAACGCCTCGGCGGCGGCCGGGTTGCGTGAACCGGCGGTGATGGCGATCGGGCTCGGGATGATGACCGTCCCGCCGGCCGGGTAGGCGAAGTCGATGGGCGATCCGCTCGCCTTGGCAACGCGGGCCATGTAATCGAGCACGGCCACCGCGTCGAACGTTCCCGCCGCGAGGCCGTCTCGGGCGGCGCCGTTGCTGGGCACGGTGACGCCGCCGCCGGCGGCCAGCGTCGAGAAGTACTCAGTGCCGTGGTGATCCAGGAGCGCTTTGATCGTTGCCCGGGCGGCACCCGACTCGGGAGCGGGGAATGCGCTCGAGGCGACGTCGTGGAGGTCGGCCCAATCGGTGAGGCCCTCGGGATACAGCGAGGTGTTCCAGGCGACCACCATCGAGATGATGCGGCCCGGGACGTAGAACCCGTCGGGGTCGGCGTGGGCGGAGATGATCGGAGCATCGGCCGGCGGCTCGTACCGGGCGAGCAGACCCATGTCCTTGTATCCCTCGTAGGGTGACGGTTCGGCAAGCCAGATCACGTCGGCTTCGACACCGCCCTGCTCGATCTCAGCGGCGAGCCTCTCCTCGATGTCGGCCGTCCTGCCGCGCACGACCCTGAGGGAGATCCCGCCAACACCTTCCCCCCCGGGCGAGAGCCAGTAGTTCCCCTCGAGATCCGGAAACTGGCGCTCGACGACGCCCTTGAGCCGGTCCACGATCGGATCCGGCATCGAGGTGTACAGGACGACCTCGCCGGCCGCCGCGTCGTCCGGCGCGGGGTTCGCACACGCACCGGCACCACCGGCGAAGGCGAGGACGAGCGCCAGCGTGGCGAGGATCGGTCTCGATTGTCGTCTGCCCGGGCCCGCCCCGAGCCCTACGGCGGCGGCCATGGATCGACTATCGCCCACCGGTGGGCCCGACGCCAGTGCCATTGGTCCCCGCGTCCTCCACGTCCCTATACCGGGGATGGGCACGTGGCATGGTCGGCCGGGGTCGATCGACCCTGGTGGCCTCAGGGCCGGTCGAGTATCAAGGGCGAAAAGGGTCGCCGGCCGTGTCCCCCGGCCGGTGCCGCCGGTTCCTACCCCGCAGGAAGGACGCGCTCATGGGAATCGTCTGGGGCATCGTGATCCTCGTGCTCGGGCTCGTCGGCTGGGGTGGTCAGACGATCTCCTGGCTCGCCCCGGGCACCGCCGTGAGCTTGGGGCTGATGGAGGCCGAGGAGGACGTCGAGCCTGCGTACTGGGCCGACATCCGTGGCGAGGCGATGTGGGATGCGCTCACGCTGTGGACGATCGTCGTCGCCGGAGCGCTCCGCGTCGCCGACAGCGCGGCCTGGGCGCCGTTCGGTCTCGTCGGGGGCGGCATGTTCGTCTACTTCGCCGGGCGCGGCATCCTCACCCGGATCGCCATGCTGCGACGCGGCCTGCGGATCGGCACACCTGCCCAGGTCCCGGTGAACCTCGCCATGCTCGCCGTCTGGGGGGTCATGGGCCTCGTCACGATCTTGGCGGCCGCCGCCGCTCTGCCTCCGCTGTGACCAGTCACACGTCCGCGGAGAGGAGCCTGAGATGGAAGTGACCGGAGTGACCTGGGTCGTCGCCGTCGCCGGACTCGTGCTCATCGTGCTGCTCGGCTCGTTGCAACTCGTCGCCGTCGTGAGGCCGCGGGCGGCGTGGACCATCGACAACGTCTACGGCGGCAACCCGGAGGCCACAGATCCCAAGGCGTACTTCGCCTTCAACCAGGCGTCGGCCTGGGCAGATCCGTTCCTGTGGGCGCCCCTCCAGGTCGCGGGGAGCATCGGCATGCTGGCCGGACAGCGGTGGGGGTTCCTGCTCGCCCTCGCCGCCTCGGTGCCCTTCTGGTACACCGCCGTGTTCTTCTACATCTGGGACCGCGACCTCGGGTTCAGGGAGAACACGCTCATGTACTGGGTGGTGATTTGGGGTATGTGGCCCGTCTTCGGCGTTGTCGAGGGGGTCTACTGCTTCGTCCGGCTCCTCGAGTAGCGCCGCCTGCCGTGCCCCCGGGAACCTTCCCGGCGCCGACGGCGTCCCAGCTGCGAGTGGGATGGATCCCACACCTCGACCGCAACCCTGAGGAAGAAAGGCACCCCATGACCACCTCGCTTCGTGTCCTGCGCGGCGCCGCCGTTCTCGCCGTGCTGGTACTCGTCGCCGCAGCCTGCGGGGACGGCTCGACCGACGACGCTCCCGCCGCGGCCGACCTGGCCGACGCCGTCAGCACCGTGTCCCTGCCCCCAAACGACGATCCCGGCGCAAGCCCGGTCCTCTCCGGAGCGTGCGTGGAGGGTGAACCCGACTGCACCGACACGCTCGTCACCGGCGACGACGAGCCACTGCCGGTACCCGGGGACGACCCGATGACCGGCGGAGCCGTCGCTTCGGGCGGGATGCTCGCCGACGGCGGCCTCTCCGTTTCCGACGCGCTCGCCACCGACGCCACCGGCACCATCGCCGTCCGCGGGTTTCTCCTCGCCGACGAAACCGGGGCCCGGTTGTGCGAGCTGCTCGCCGAATCGCTGCCACCCCAGTGCGGTGGCGCATCGCTCCCGGTCACCGGCTACGAGGAGGTGCTCGGCGTGCCGCTCGCCAGCGCACAGGGCGTCACGTGGACCGACATCACGGTGGCGCTCTTCGGTGAGATCATCGACGGGACGCTCGTCGTCGACCCGACGGTCGCCGGATAGACCCTCCCATCCGCCGGCTGCAACCTCCGCCCCTCGCCGGGGTGGAGGTTGCTGTATCGTCCTTGCATGGCAGCCATCGGCCGTCTGAGTCTCACCGCGCTCGACTGCCCCGACCCGCGGGCGCTCGCCGAGTTCTACGGCGCGATCACCGGATGGCCGGTCGGCTACGACGACGGCGAATGGGTCAGGCTGGCGAGCGACACCGGAGCGACGCTCGCATTCCAGCTCGCTCCCGGCCATCAGCCCCCGGCGTGGCCTTCCGACGAACGGCCCCAGCAGGCCCATCTCGACTTCGACGTCCCCGACCTCGATGCCGCCGAGGCGCAGGTGCTCGCCCTCGGGGCCACCAAGGCAGAGACTCAGCCGGGGACGACGTTCCGGGTCTTCCTCGACCCGGCCGGCCACCCATTCTGCCTCGTCCTCATCCGTGACTGAGGCTCCGCCCTCCAGGGCGTCGAATGCCCGGTCGCCAGTTCCAGCTCCGTAGCATCGGACGATGGAGCGCGACGACCTCGGTGGCCCGACCAGATCGCAGCGCGTCGTCGCCGTCAGCGGGCTCGTCGCGATCGTCTTGGTCGCCCCCGTCACGGTGGGGATCTTCGGTGCGGCGGCACTGCGATGGGTGCTCACCGTCGGCGCCGCCGCCGCGATCCTCATCGGCGTCGGTGTCGCGGTCCGGTACGTCATCTCGCGCAAGTTCCCCGTGCTGGCGTTCGAGCTCTCCGACGTCTCGGAGCCGGCGGCCCGACTCGAGGACGCCCAGGCGCGCCTCGCCGCCGGTGACTACGCGGCCTTCGCGGTCTACGCCGACGGCGGCGAAGCGAAGAGCGAGGCATCGGGTCAGATCTGGCTCTACGCCGCGAAGGGTGGCGGGATCGAGCGCACTGCCATCGAGCTGGCCTACGACAGCCTCACCGCACCGCGACGCCACCCGGCCCTGGCCGCGCTCGTCGACGATGGCTGGCAGATCACGGGCTGGGAGCGCTCGCAGTGGGTCCTGCTCGGCCGCGACGGCGGCGTCGACGCGGCGGAGACCATCGTCGTCGTGGCCCGGGCTGCGGCCGCGCTCGCCGGCATCGGTGAAGGCAACGGATGGTCGTTCCGGGCGATCGCCTAGCCATCAACTGGCGACGACCTTGGGAAGGGTGACCCGCACCACGGTGCCGGCGCCGGGTGCGCTGTCCATCGTGATCTCACCGCCGTGGGCCTCGACCAGGTCGCGGCTGATCGTGAGCCCGAGACCCGACCCCTTGGACGTCGAACCCTTGCGGAAGCGCTCGAACGCCGCTGCAACCTCCGCCGGAGCGAGTCCGACGCCGGTGTCCTCGACCTCGATCTCTACGGCTGCTCCGCGGTCGCGCACCCGCAGCGCGAGCCCGCCTCCATCCGGCATGGCCCGCAGGGAGTTGATGACCAGGTTGCTCACTACCTCGCGGATCCGTACCGGATCCACGACGACGTCGGGAAGAGAGGCGGGTCCGTCCGCCGTCACGACCACCGCTCGCTCGGCGGCGATGCGCCGGTGGGCGTCGCCGACGTCGGAGACGAGATCGACGAGGTCGGTCGGCTCCGGGTGGAGCGCGAGCGCCCCGGCCTCGGCGAGGCTCAGGGTCCGGAGGTCCTCGATGAGCCGTTCCATCACCGTCACTTCGTCGAGCAGCAACTCGAGGTGGTCGGGATCGGCGTCGTGGACGCCATCGAGCATCGCCTCGATCTCACCGCGCACCACCGTCAGCGGCGTCCGCAGCTCGTGACCGAGGTCGGCGAGGAGGCGGCGGCGCTGCTCGTCGGCCGACTCGAGGCGCTCCGCCATGCGGTTGAACGACGAGACGACGGGTCGCACCGCCGGCGCCGAGGTCGTCACCCGCACCGAGTAGTCGCCGTCGGCGAGCGAGCCGGCAGCGCGGATGAGGTCGCGCACCGGTCGCCACGTGCGGAAGGCAAAGCGGCCGAAGACGAGCGCGGTGAGCACGAACACGAGTGGCACGGCGGCCAGCGCCAGCCACACCCACGGTGACACGTCGAAGACGACGGTGGCAACGACGACCACGATCGCCACGAGGAGCACCGGTCCGAAGAGGAAGAAGGCAACCATGCCCACGGCCATCCTCCGGCCGAACCCCTGCCATGCGGCCGCGCCCGGCGGCGGGCCCCACCATTCCCCGGGGCGCCCCTCGTGCCGGAAGGACCTACGCATCGGCGAACTTGTACCCGACGCCGTAGACGGTGAGCACAAGGGCGGGGTGTCTCGGGTCCGGCTCGATCTTGCGGCGGATGTTCTTGATGTGGGCGTCGACGGAGCGCTCGTACGACTCGAACGAGACACCGTGCACCGCGTCGAGGAGCTGGGCGCGGGTATAGATGCGGCCGGGCTGGCGAGCCATCGTCAACAGGATGTCGAACTCGGTGGACGTCAGCTCGACCTCGGTCCCGTCGACCGTCGCCCGCATCTTGGGGATGTCGATGGTCAGCGGCCCCGCCCGGACCACCTCGCCCCCGCCGAGGGTTGCGTCGGCGCGGCGGAGCACGGCCCTGATCCTCGCCACGAGCTCCTTGGGGCTGAAGGGCTTCGTGATGTAGTCGTCGGCCCCCAGCTCGAGCCCGACAATCCGGTCGCTCTCCTCGCTGCGGGCCGTGAGGATGATGATGGGGACAGAGGACGTCGCCCGCAGCTGCCGGGTGACGTCGAATCCGTCCAGTCCGGGCAGCCCGAGATCGAGCACGATCATGTCCGGCCGCTCGGCGCGCGCCATCGACAGCGCCCCGGGCCCGTCGGCAGCTTCGAGCACGTCGAAGCCCGCCTGGCGCAGGTAGTCGCGCACCAGGCGGGCGATCTTGACCTCGTCCTCGACGACGAGCACTCGTTTCATGAGGGGCATTCTCGCCGGTCGATCATTCGACGTCCGGCACCCAGCCGTCGACCTCTTCACGGGCGTGGGCCATACGGTGCCACTCGTCGAATTCGTTCTCGCGGGACGACCTGCTGGGCCGGTCCGTCTGCCGCTCCCGCCACGACCACGGTGGGCCGGAGCGGTAGGGCGGCCGCCGGCCGAATCCACGCCCGATGAAACCGATCAGCGCGGCGAAGAAGACGATCTTCGCGAAGAACAACAGCGGTAGCAGCAGGAGGAACCCTGCGCCTGCGGCAGCGCCGGACACGCCACCGCCGAGCAACGACACCATACCGATGACGGCCAGGACCACGATGGCGAGCCGAATCATCACGTGCACTCCTTCTCTCTGAGCCTGCCGCCATGGTCTCGAGCGAATGTGGAGAACTCGTGAACGGAGCGAGGACATACACCGGATGTCGGTGCTTCCAGCGCTGGCGCAGCCTCACCGGGGGCCACCATGGCTGCGCAGCCGGCTGGATCGGTGCGGGACGACGATGCGACACGCCGTCTGGCGCAAACGACGGAGGGCAACCACCATCACGTCCGCGTCGGGTGCGGCGTGGGCATCGATGTCCTGCTGGCGACCCACGAGGTCGGTCCCGAGGGCAGGGCCTCGACATGCTGCCGGGGACGACCGAGAGAGGTCGCAGGGCCTCCACCGATGCCGGGGTCGCCTATGCCGAGTTCATCGAGGGCATGATCGACGACACCCCGCTGTGGCCGTGAAGGCGGGGGCGGGCCGCCCGGCGGAGAGGTCGGCAACCCTCGCCGTCTCTGTTGCGGTCACGAGGCCCAGTCGGGAGAGAAGTCCGGCTGCGGATCGTCGGTCAACTGGCGGGCCTCGGTGCCGTCGATCCGCATGATCCACAGGTCCGTCGCCGCCGACTGCATGGAGTACGCCAGCCACTCTCCATCCGGCGACCACACGGGCGGTCCGTAGAAGAACTCGTCGTCGGTGAGCCGCGTCTGGTTGGCGCCGTCGCCATCGACGAGGTAGAGGTCACTGCGATCACCCTCCGGGCTCATCGCTGCGAACGCGATCCGGGTGCCGTCGGGCGACCACGCCGCACCGTTCACCTGCCCGGGCACATCGGTGACCTCAGCAATACCGCTGCCGGTCGCGTCGGCTACGAGCACCGTCAGCTTGCCACCGGGCTGATTGGAGAGAAACAGGAACCGGGAGCCGTCCGGTGCCCACCTGGCGTCCAAGTCGAATGTCGGATCGGAGTCCACCAGCTGAGTGAACCCGGTTCCGTCGAGGTTCATCACGGCGACGTCCGGCCTGTCCTGAGGCTCGCCCTCGCTGTCGTTGTTGAAGATCAGCGCCGTGCCGTCGGGGTGCCAGTCGGCGTTGAAGCTGCTGAAGTCGGAGATCTGGGTATTGCCCGTGCCGTCGGCGTTGACGACCCAGATGAGCTGCTCGCCGGTGCTCGACGTCCAGTACACGATCTTGGTGCGGTCGGGCGACCAGCGGGGGCTCACGACGTCCACATCGCGCTCGGTGACGGCTGTCAGGTCGCCGGATTCGGGGTCGATGAGAACCATCCGCCCGACGCCGCCGATCATCTTCACGAAGACGATGGCATTGGCGAGATCGGGTTCCGGCTCCGGCGCGGTGGTCGTAGTGGTCGATGTCGTGGTCGTGGTCGACGGCGCGGCGGTGGTCGTCGTTGTCGCGGCAGTGATGGCCGTCGTTGCGGCCGACCCAGCCGGTGCCGCCGTGGTTGCCGGCGGGGCAGTCGTGGTGGTCGTACCTCCTGCACCGTCGTCGCCACAGCCGGTCGCGACGAGCACGAGGGCCATGAGCGGGATGCGCATCCTCACCGGCTTCCTCCTCGCTTCTCACGCCCCTCGCCGGCGAGGCTACACCCTCTCCCGTCGGCGCCAGCCGGCGCCGACGGCTCACCCGCCGCAGCGACGCGAGCGTTCGCCCGCCAGATGGGATTGGACGACATCAGGGTGGAAGAGCATCCGTCCCGGACATGGTGTCCGGCACCCGAACGAGCCCGCTCCCCGGCGTTCTTGCAGGCCGACGGCTGGAAACCGTTGGGGCACAAGGATTCAGGGTGTCCGCTGATCTGGCGTTTGCCAACGACACCGCGACGACATTCCGGGTGCGGCGAGGCGCAGAAGGCGTTTCCCTTGTACCACAAGGGAAACAGGGTGCCCGGGGAGGGATTCGAACCCCCACGCCCCCGAAGGGACAGCGGATTTTAAGTCCGCCGCGGCTGCCACTTACGCCACCCGGGCGACGGGATGCAGGCTACCGGAGCCGCCCGGCGGCGCCGAGCGAGGCCCTCTGCGGCGGCGGTAATCTCTGGCACTCACCACGACGACCGCGAAGCGATATTGGAGGACTTCCCCGTGAAGGTGTTCCCGCCCGAGAAGATCCGCAACGTGGCCCTCGTCGGCCACAACGGCGCCGGCAAGACGACGCTTGCCGAGGCGCTGCTCTACCGGGCAGGCGCGATCGGGCGGCTCGGCCGGGTCGAAGACGGCAACACGGTGTTCGACTACGACCCCGAGGAGCACAAGCGGAGTATGTCGCTGTCGCTGGCCATGGCTCCGTTCGAGTGGAACAGCCACAAGATCAACCTCATCGACACCCCCGGGTATGCGGACTTCGTCGGCGATGTCAGGGCGGCGTTGCGGGTCACCGACCTCGCCGTGTTCGTCGTCAGCGCCGTCGACGGGGTCGAGGTCCAGACGGACAACGTGTGGCGGATGGCCGAGGACCTCGGCGTGCCCCGGATGATCTTCATCAACAAGCTCGACAAGGAACGGGCCTCGTTCGACCGCACGCTCGAGGCGCTACGAAGCCGCTTCGGAGCCGGCATCGCGCCGATCGAGCTGCCGATCGGCGAGGAGGCGTCCTTCCACGGCGTCGCCGACCTGTTCTCCGATACCGCCTACTTGTACGACTCGGGATCGGGCCAGCCGGCGGAGCTCCCCGAGGAGATGGAGGGTCGCATCCAGCGGGTCCACGACAACCTCGTCGAGGGCATCGTCGTCGCGGACGACGACCTGCTGGAGCGCTACCTCGAAGGAGACGTCCCCTCGGTGCAGGAGTTGGAAAAGACGATGGCCATCGGCGTCGCCGACGCCACTGTGTTCCCCGTCGTCTGCGGCTCTGCGACCGGCCCGATCGCCGTCGACCGCCTCGCCAACTACATCGTCGAGATCGGGCCGCCCCCGACGGTGCGTGGCGGAGTCGAGGTCGAGGCCGGGGGCGAGCTCGTCGAGGTCGAGCCCAGCCCTGGGGGCGACCCCCTCGCCTTCGTCTTCAAGACGCTCGCCGACCCCTACGTCGGCCAGATCTCCCTCTTCAAGGTGCTCTCGGGCACGGTCAAGTCCGAGATGACGCTCCACAACACCCGCTCCGGCTCCGACGAGCGGCTGGCCAAGATCGCGTACATGGTGGGCAAGGAAACGGAGCTGATCGGCGAGGTTCCGGCAGGAGACATCGGGGCGGTGTCCAAGCTCAACAACACGTCGACCGGCGACACCCTGGCACCGAAGGGCAAGCCGGTGAGGGTCCCGGGGATCGCCCAGCCCGCCCCGGTACTTGCGGTCGCTATTTCGGCCGCGACCCAGGCGGACGAGGACAAGCTCGCCAACGCCCTCCGCCGCCTCCAGGACGAAGACCCGGCTCTCCGCGTCGAGCGCAACGACGAGACGAAACAGACCCTGCTGCGGGGGGCCGGCGAGACGCACCTCACCATCGCCATCGAGAAGCTCCAGCGGAAGTTCGGCGTCGAGGTGGCGCGCCACCAGGTGAGGGTTGCGTACCGGGAGACGATCACGCGGCCGGCGGACGCCGAGGGCAAGTACAAGAAACAGACCGGAGGGCGCGGCCAGTTCGGCGTCGCCATGGTGCGGGTCGAGCCCAACGAGCGGGGAGCGGGGTTCGAGTTCATGGACGAGATCAAGGGCGGCTCCATCCCCCGCCAGTTCATCCCGGCGGTCGAGCGGGGAATTCGCGAGACGATGGCCGACGGGGGTGTTCACGGATACCCGGTCGTGGACGTGATCGTCCACTGCGTCGACGGCAAATACCACTCCGTCGACTCGTCGGAGATGAGCTTCAAGATGGCCGGCCGGATCGGCTTCAAGGCGGCCATGGACAGCGCCGGTCCCATCATGTTGGAGCCGATCTCGCGCATCGAGGTCACGGTGCCCGCCGACTACCAGGGCGACGTCATGGGCGACCTGTCGTCGCGACGGGGCCAGGTGCAGGGCACGACGGCGGCGGCCGGCGGCCGCCAAACGATCCTCGCGATCGTGCCGACGTCGGAGATCCTCACCTACGCCATCGACCTGCGCTCGATCTCCCAGGGATGGGGCACATTCGTCGCCGAGCACGACCACTACGCCGAGCTTCCACCCCACCTCGTCGAGCGCGTCGCCAAGGCCGACGAAGACGACGACTGAGCTGAGACGCGCTCAGTCCGGGATCGGCGCCGATCGCGTCACCCGCCTCACGCCCCAGCTGCTCGCAGGGCTACGCCGTCCAGGAGGTCGGACTCGGACACGACGAGCCGCTCGGTTCCCGCGACGGCCAGCGCCTGCTCGGCCACGAGGACGCCTCCGACGACGACCGGGGCCCGCGCCGGGTCGAGTGACGGGATTGCGACGATGTCGTCGAGCTCCATGGCGGCGAGTCGATCGACCAGGGAGGTGAGCTCGTCGCCGGTCAGCTCGGCGCCGTGCACCGCTGCCGGGTCGTAGGCGGCGAGCCCCTTGGCGATGGTCGCAAGCGCCGTGAAGGTCCCGGCCACTCCGATGACTGTTGCGGGCATCTCGGGGAGCGAGACGACGGCGAGCGCCTCCGCGGCGCCCGCCCTCGCCGCTTCGAGGTGAGACGGAGGCACCGGGTGGGTGCCGAGGTAGCGCTCGGTGAGCCGCACGGAGCCGGTGTCCACCGACACCGCGTACTCGAGCTCGGTGGTGCCCATGACGAACTCCGTGCTCCCTCCGCCGAGGTCGATGACGAGTGCAGGTCGGTCGCCTTCCACACCCGACAGCGCGCCGAGGAAGGACAGCTCGGCCTCCTCGGCGCCGGAGATCACGTCGGGCCGCACCCCGAGCGCAAGCTCGGCGCGGTCGAGGAACGCCTCCCGGTTGACGGCATCACGAGCCGCCGAGGTGGCGACGGCGCGAACGCCGGCGACGTCCCAGGCACGGACGGCCTCACCGTATCCGGCGAGCACGGCGATCGTGCGCCCCATCGCCTCATCGGACAGGGTCCCGTCGGCGTCGACCCCCTGCCCCAGGCGCGTCACCGTCACCCTCCGGTCCAACCACTCGAGGCGCTGCCCGAGTAGATCGCCCCCTCCGGCCTCGGCGACGAGAAGGCGGATCGAGTTCGTGCCGATGTCGACCGCGGCGACCCTCACCGCTTCGGCTCCCTCCAGGCGGGATTGCGAACGACGACGCCTTCGAGGTCGGCGACGCAGGCGGTGGAGCAATCCAGCGGCTCGATGTCGGCGGCGGTCTGCTCCCCCACCGGGTTGTCGTTGCCGGCGGCATGATCGGCGTAGTGGGCGTGGAGGCACTTGACCCCACCCGCCGAGCCCCCGACCCCTCCCGACGGCCGGTGCGCCGGGGCGTCCGGGGCGATGAGCGCGTCCCGCTCGGCGGCGTAGCGGCGCATCGCTCGCTCGTAGCGGGCGGCGAAATCGCCATCGGCCTCGATGCGGGTCGCGGCGGCGACGACGCCGCCGGCCGACTCGATCCTGCCGATGCGGCGCAGGGCGAGAGGGCAGGTGAGCCAGTAGCGAGTCGGGAACGGCGTGCCATCGTCGAGGTGAGGCGGCACGGCGATCACCGTCGGCACGCCGAGATGGCAGCGGGCCACCGCGTCGACGGGCGACCGAGGCTCTCTCTCCAGCTGGGCGGCGATCGCCGCCCGGTCATCCATCGGGAGCGAGATCGCGACCCGTGAGGAAGTCCCACACTCGCTGCAACAGGGTGCGGTCCTCGTCGGAGAACGCGGGTACCTCCTCGAAGGCGCCCGGCCGCGGCGCCGGCTCGGCGCCGGGGGCGGGGTTCACGGTCACCGCGGTCTCCCCGGGTCGCACCAGCCCGAGCTCCTCCCGGGCGAGGCGCTCCAGCTCAACCGGCGTCTCCAGCTCCCGGATCTGCGTCTCGAGGCGGGTGTTCTCCGCTTCGAGCGCCTCGAGCTTCTGCTCCGCCAGCTCGACCTGGCGCTGCTGTGCGATGATCTGGCGGAAGGGGAAGATGCCGGCCATCGTCACTCCGAGCCCGACGAGCAGGACGAGCGCGATCCACGGGGAGCGCCGGTGCTGGGCCGGCGACCGCTCGGGAGCGGCGGGAGAGCCGGTGATCATCGGGGCGGGCCCCCGAACGGCGCCCAGCCCGCGTATCGCGCCTCGTCCCCGAGACGCTCCTCGATGCGCAGGAGCTGGTTGTACTTCGCCGTCCGCTCCCCGCGGGCCGGGGCTCCGGTCTTGATCTGGCCTGCGTTCGTGGCGACGGCGAGGTGGGCGATGAAGCTGTCCTCCGTCTCCCCGGAACGGTGCGACACCATCAGCCCGTAGCCGTTCGTGGCGGCGAGGTCCATCGTGTGCAGCGTCTCGGACAGTGAGCCGATCTGGTTCAGCTTGACGAGGACGGCGTTGGCGACGCCGGCTTCGATGCCGCGCCGGACGAGGTCCTCGTTGGTGACGAACACGTCGTCGCCGACGAGCTGGATGGACCCGCCGAGGCGCTCGGTGAGCAGCGCCCACCCGTCCCAGTCGTCCTCGGAGAGGCCATCCTCGATGGAGACGAGGGGGAAGTCGGCAGCGAGGCCGGCGAGGTAGTCGATCATCTCGCTCGACGTCGCTTGCCGTCCGTCGACCTCGTACCGGCCGGACCTGTGCAGCTCGGTGGCAGCGACGTCGAGGGCGAGGGCGATGTCCTCACCGAGGCGGTAACCCGACGTTTCGATGGCCTCGCCGAGCAGCTCGAGCGCCGCCCGGTCGGCGGGGAGGTTGGGGGCGAATCCGCCCTCGTCGCCGACGTTGGTCGTCAGTCCCCTGCCGGCGAGGACCTTCTTCAGCGCGTGATACACCTCGGCGCCGGCGCGGACCGCTTCGCGGAAGCTCGGGAGGCCGGCGGGGACGAGCATGAACTCCTGAATGTCGACCGAATTGGAGGCGTGGGCGCCACCGTTGAGGACGTTGAAGCACGGCACCGGCAGGAGTCGCGCCCCGGTGCCGCCGAGATAGCGATAGAGGGGGAGCCCGTGGCCGGCGGCGGCTGCCCTCGCCGCCGCCATCGAGACTGCGAGGATCGCGTTGGCGCCCAGGTTCGCCTTGTTGGGACTCCCGTCGAGGTCGAGCATGCGCTGATCCACCTGCTCCTGGCGGGTCGCATCCATGCCAACGAGCGCGGGTCCGAGCACGTCGTTGACGTTGGCAACGGCCCGCTCGACTCCTCGTCCGCCGTAGCGGTCTCCGCCATCACGAAGCTCGATCGCTTCGAGCGCCCCCGTCGACGCCCCGGAAGGCACCGCGGCCCGGCCGAAGCCTCCACCAGCGAGGAAGACCTCGGCCTCGACGGTCGGGTTGCCCCGGGAGTCGAGGACCTCGCGGGCCCACACCCGGCTGATCGTGGTCATCGTGGGCCCTTCACTTCGTCGTGTGACTGTATCACGGGCTCGCTTCGGTCATCGGTCACTCCGCGCGTCGTGACGCCTCCGCACCGGCCACGCTGCCGCCGGCGTTCAGCTCGGTCTTCGCCGCCTCCCAGAGGGCGTCCATCTCGTCCAGGGAGAGGTCCTCGAGGCGGTTCCCCGCCGCAGTCGCAGCCGCCTCGAGGTGACGGAACCGCTCTTCGAACCGGTCGTTGGCGCGCCGCAGCGCGAGTTCGGCGTCGACGCCGAGGTGGCGGGCGACGTTGACGACGGCGAAGAGCACGTCGCCGAGCTCGTCGAGGGCGGCGGCCTCGTCGCCGGTGGCGGCCCGGAGCTCGGCGAGCTCCTCGTCGAGTTTGGCGAGCACCGGCTCGAGAGTGGCCCAGTCGAACCCGGCGGACGCCGCCCGCCGCTGCAGCTTGTCGGCTTTCGAGGTCGCCGGCAGCGCAGCCGGGATGTCGTCCATCAGCGAGTCGCGGCCCTTCTCGTGGCGCTTCAGCTCCTCCCAGTTGGCGCGGACGGTTGCCGCGTCCTCCGCCTCCACCTCGCCGAAGACGTGGGGATGGCGGCGGACGAGCTTGCGCCGGATCTGCTCGGCGATCTCCTCGACATCGAACAGCCCGGCTTCGCGGGCGAGGGTGGCGTGGAAGACGACCTGGAGGAGCAGGTCGCCGAGCTCCTCTTCGACGAGGGCGTAGCCGGCGTGGTCGATCTCCCCGCGGGGGGCATCGGCCGGGAGGCGGCTCAGCGCCTCGACCGTCTCGTAGGCCTCCTCGACGAGGTGGCTCACCAGCGTGTGGTGGGTCTGCTCCCGGTCCCACGGGCACTCGCGGCGAAGCCGGCGGTTCGTCACCACGAGGCCGTGCCACCCCACCGGGTCGGGATCGACGAACAGGGTCGTCCTCGGTCCGGGCCGGCAGCGCGCCGCCTCCCGGAGCTCGACGGTCTCGACCACCTCGTCGGCGTCCCCGAGGCGTTCGAGGACCACGACCGGCGTGGTGCCGGCCAGCACCTTCGAGAGGCCTCCGGCCACGTCGGAGAGCACGAGCGGCCCATCGACCTGCGTGATGAGCGTGGGAACGTGGAGGGGAAGCGGGTCCGGCAGGTCCCGGCCGTCGAGCACCTGGACGCCGCGCCCCAGCGGATCGAGCCCCAGGCGGTCCCAGACGAGGTCGAGAAAGGAGCCGCCGGCGATGACGTCGAACGTGATGCCGGCGGCCGCTGCGGCTGCCCGGACCTCTGCCACGGAGCGCTCCCCGACGTGTGCGCTGCCGGGAACGGCGTAGACCGCGGGCGCGGTAGCGGCGATGCCGACGACCCGCTCTGCGATCGCGCCGTACACGGCGTCGAGATCGGGGGCATCGTCGTAGAGGTCGTCGCAGAACGTCACCGCTCTCGATGAGGCGATTTCGGCCGCAGCCGGATGCGACGCGGTCCGCACGACGATCGTGCGGTCGGGGTCGTCCAGCGCGGCGAGCGCCGCCGGTGGTGTTGCGTCGATGCCTGCGGGCCCGAGCCCGACGACGACGAGGCGGGGCTCAGGCATCGGGCGGGTCGATCCCGAAGTCCTCTGGCGACCAGCGACCGACGAGGATGTTGACGTCGATGTCGGCGGCGAGCAGCTCACTCGTGAACCACGGCGCGAAGAACCCGCTCACCGCGTCGGCATCGACGTACGCGACCGGGTCGGCGAGGAACTCGTCACGGGTCGGCGCCGTCTTCTCCTCCACCCGGATGAGATGGAACCCGAACTCGGTGGCGACCGGACCCGCGACCTCGCCCACCGGAGCCCGGGCGGCAGCGTTGCCGAACTCCGACACCCAGCGGGACATCGGTAGGGCGCACTCCGCCCCGTCGACGAGGAGGCCTCCCTGTGTTCCGCTGTCGATGGAGACCTCGTCGGCGAGGGCGGCGAAGTCCTCACCTGCTCCGAGACGATCGAGCACGGCCAGCGCCTCGGCTTCGGTGTCGACGAGGATGTGTCGGATGCACCCGGCGGTGACGAGCTCGGGGCTGTCGTCGATGATCCCCTCCAGGAACCCCGCCTCGCTCCGCATGAGCTCGGCAACGACGCGGTCGCGCAGGAGCAGGCTCTGTGCCTCCCGGCGAAGCAGCTCCTCGCCGAGGTCCGGGTTCTGGGCGATGAATGCGAAGCTCTGCGCATACCGCTCCGGAGGCTCGGCGAGCAGCGCAGCGACATCGGAATCGGTGACGGTCACCCCGAGCGAGTCCTCCGCGGCGCCGCGGATCGCCTCCGTGAAGATCAACACCCTGAGGTCGATGCGGAACTGCTCCGTGTTCGTATCGACGTCGTCGGTCTGGTAGGCGGTGCGCAGGGCCCGTACGTCGGCCATCGTGATGTCGTTCCCGTTGACCGTCGCCAGCGGCCGCTCGTCGGAGTTGCCGCAGGCGACCGCGACCAGGGCGAGGGCGAGGGCCATCGCCGTGAGCGGACGGTGGACGGTGCGCACGGAACTCCTCACGTTTGACGGGGAGGCCACATTGTACGGATGAACCCAGTGAGCGCCGCCACCGGATCGCCCTCGGGGAACGGGACGAACAGGCGGGAGCCGCGCACGAGCGCCCGGGGGGCGATCCTCTCGAGCCTGACCTCCTCGGACTCGGCGAGCGCGACCGGTCCGAGCCGCACCTCGTTGTGGAGCTTGACGACCTCACCGAGCTCCACCCGGAGAGCCTCGAGGCGGAGACCGGCGACGGCGAGGAGCGACTCCGCCTCCGGCGGCAGCGGGCCGTACCGGTCGCGCCATTCCGCGGCGATGTCGTCGATCTCGGCCGGATCGGTCGTCGCCGCCAGCTTGCGGTAGGCCTCGAGACGCTGGTCGCTCGACGGCACGTATCCGGGGGGAAGATGGGCGTCGACCGGCAGGTCGATCCTGACCTCGGGTGCCTCCTTCGCGCCGTCCGGCTCGAGGCCGCGAAGCTCGGAGACCGCGCCGGCCACCAGCTCGACGTACAGGTCGAAGCCGACAGCGGCGATGTGACCCGCCTGGGTCTCGCCGAGGATGCTCCCGGCCCCCCTGATCTGGAGGTCTCGCATCGCCAGCTCGAACCCCGAGCCGAGATCTGAGTACTCGCCGATCGCCTCGAGGCGCCGGTAGGCCTCGTCGGCCAACGTCTGCTCGGGAGGATGGAAGAGGTAGGCATAGGCCCGCTGGGAGGACCGGCCGACCCTTCCCCGGAGCTGGTAGAGCTGGGCGAGGCCGAGCCGGTCCGCCCGCTCCACGACGAGGGTGTTGACCTGGGGTAGGTCGAGGCCGGACTCGATGATGGTGGTGGCGACGAGCACGTCGTACTCGCCGTTCCAGAAGTCGAACATGACCTGTTCCAGCTGACCCTCGCTCATTCGTCCGTGGGCCACCGCGTAGCGGGCGTCGGGGACGAGCTCACGGAGACGGGCGAGCGCATGGTCGATCGACTGGATGCGGTTGTGGACGTAGAACACCTGCCCCTCCCGCAGCATCTCCCTGCGGATCGCCGCCGACACGGCCTGGGCGTCGTAGGGACCGACGTAGGTGAGGATGGGGTGGCGATCCTCCGGCGGGGTGCGGATCTGGCTGACGTCGCGGATGCCGGTCAGTGCCATCTCGAGCGTGCGAGGGATCGGCGTCGCGGTGAGGGTGAGGACGTCGACCGAGGTGCGAAGCTGCTTCAGCCGGTCCTTCGCCGAGACGCCGAAGCGTTGCTCCTCGTCGACGACGAGGAGTCCGAGGTCCTTGAAGGCGACGTCGTCGGAGAGCAGCCGGTGGGTGCCGACGACCACGTCGACGGCGCCGGATGCCAGCCCGGCGATGACATCTCGCTGCTGGGCGGGAGTCAGGAACCGGCTCAGCATCTCAACGCGAACCGGAAACGGGGCCATGCGCTCGGCGAAGGTCGTGTGGTGCTGCTGGGCGAGCAAGGTGGTCGGGACGAGCACCGCGGCCTGCCGCCCGTCCTGAACGGCTTTGAAGGCTCCCCGCAGGGCCACCTCGGTCTTGCCGAACCCGACGTCGCCGAAGATGAGCCGGTCCATCGGCGCGGCCGCCTCCATGTCGGCCTTCATCTCGGCGATGGCCGTGATCTGGTCCGGCGTCTCCTCGAAGGGGAACCCGGTCTCGAACTCGTTCTGCCACGGAGTGTCCGCTTCGAAGGCGTGGCCCGTCGCGGCGGCGCGCTGGCGGTGGAGATCGACGACCTCCTCGGCGACGACGGCGACGGCCTTGCGAACCTTCGACCGGGTCGCCGCCCAGTCCGCACCGCCCAGCCGGGACAGCCGCGGCGACTCCCCTCCGGTGTAACGGCGGACCGCCGCCAGCTGGTCGGTCGGGACGTAGAGGCGGTCCGCGCCGTGGTAGGCGACGAGGAGGTAGTCACGCTCGACGCCCGCGATCTCGCGGTGGACGAGCCCTTCGAAGCGCCCGATGCCGTGATGGTGATGGACGACGAAGTCACCCGGCTCGAGGTCGCGATAACCGTCGCCAACGACGGCTTCGGGTCGGGGCCGGGGCCGGCGGTGCGCCCTGCGCCTGCCGGCGACTTCTCGCTCCCCCACCACGCCGATGCCGAGCGCGGGTGCGACGAAGCCGCGATGGATCCCGCACGCCATGACCGCGGCCTCGACGGCGTCGAGAGACTCGCGAACGGGCAGGCCCATCCCCGAGCCGGCGAGAAGGCGGGCGGCGCGCTCGGTTGCGGCGTCGCCGTCCATGGCGACGACGACCGTGACACTCCGGGCCTGCCAGCGGCCGAGGGCGGCCGCCACCGACTCGGCATCACCGGGGGTCGCGTCGAGGGCGGCGATCTCCAGGAGCGGGTCGCCGGGGCCCGACGGGCGCGGAGGCACGTCGAGGAGCGACGACTCGGGCGGAGCCAGCGGCAGGTACAGCCGCGGGTGAGCTGCAGCATCGGGAGCACTCGCCCCCCACGTCGGGGCGAGAGTGATCGCCAGGTCGCTCTCTTCCTCGATGAGCTCCGCTGCCCGTGCCCCGGACTGGGCGGGGTCGAAGACCACGACATCCGCGTCGAGATCACCGAAGACGGACTCCGCCGGGGCAAGCCACGGCAGCCACGACTCCATGCCCTGGAACACCACCCCCTCGGCGAGCCGATCCCACGTTGCAGACGCCCAGCTGGCCGTCGACGCGAGTTCGCCGGCGCGGCGGCGCAACTCGTCGTCGAGACGCATCTCGCGTGCCGGGTACAGCTCGACGCCATCGACGGCCTCCAGGGCGCGTTGCGACGCGATGCCGAACGTTCGGATCTCGTCGACGTCGTCGCCGAAGAACTCGATCCTCACCGGATCGCCCCCCTGCGCCGGCGCAACGTCGATGATGCCTCCCCGGACGGCCATCTCCCCGCGCGCCTCAACCCGATCGGTCCGGTGGTAGCCGAGGGCGGCGAGGGCGGCGACCACCGCCTCGAACCCCGCATCAGTCCCGGCGGCGATCTGCAGGGGCGCCGGCGAAGACGGCGACAGGCGCTGGGTGGCGGCGCGCACCGAGGCGACGACGATCGTGCCCGCGCTCCCGGTCGCCAACGCGTGGCGGGCCACGCAGCGGTGCGCCATCGTCCCGACGTTCGGCGACACGTGCTCGAACGGGAGGGTCTCCCACGCCGGGAGCAGCTCCACCGGCGAATGGAACAGCGCGACGTCGTCGGCGAGCTCCTCGGCCTCACGTTCCCGGGGCACGATTGCGAGTACAGGCCGGGCTGTCGCCGCTGCCATCCCGGCGAGGAAGAAGGCGCGCAGCGGCGCGGGCACGGCGATCCGGCCGGGAACGGTGGGTAGCAGATCGCCGGTCCAGCGCTCGACGAGCGGAGCGAGTGGCGCCGTCACGGGGATTGGATCGTAGCCGGAGTCCGCTACGGCGCCGCCGGCTACACGGCGCTGCGGGACGTTCGGAGGGCGTCCCCGTACCTCGAGAAGTAGTCCCACGCCGAGAGCAGCGTCACCGCCACCGCGACCAGCATCATCCACTCGTCGAGGAAGAGCGGGCCGAGCTCGTTTGCCGGGCGCACCATGGCGAGCCCGATGGTCGTGAACTGCACGAACGCCTTCGACTTGCCCCACAGCGACGGCGGTACCTTCGACTTCTCCAGCGCGGCGACGCCGCGCAGGCCCATCACAGCGAGCTCACGGCCGATGATGATGAACGCCGCCCACGACCAGGCCCTTCCGACTTCGATGAGCACCAGCAGGCTGCCGGTGACGAGCACCTTGTCGGCAACAGAGTCGAGGAACGCGCCCAGCGTCGTCGTGATCTCCCAGCGGCGGGCGAGGTAGCCGTCGGCGAAATCCGTGACGGCGGCGACGACGAAGAGGAAGGCAGCGATGCCGAAGGCGTGCTCGATCTGATCGGACAGCAGCACGAACGCCATCACCAGCGGGGTGAGGACGATCCTCACGAGCGCCAGCAGGTTGGGGACGTTCATCCTGCCCAGCGTACCGGTGCTGTGGCGCCACGGGCGCTCCGATGTGCGAGACCACCGTTCGAGGCAACGACATCGCGCCGCCGGTTGCTGGGCACAGGGACGCGGGCATGAAGGCAACCGGATCGGTTGGCTGAGGCTCCCACATGACACAGCCCGGACGTGAAGCCGACGGGCCCAGGACGGCGCGGGCCCGACCCCGTCAGTCTGCCCCGAGCCTGCGGCGCTGTGCCAGCAGGGCCGCCTCGACACGGCTCCGGACGTGCAACTTCTGGAGGACGTTCGTCATGTAGTGCTTCACCGTCTTCTCCGCGAGGTAGAGCCGCTCGCCGATCTCCCGGTTCGTGAGCCCATCCGCCACGAGCTCGAGGATGTCGTGTTCACGGTTCGTCAGCTCCTCGAAGAGGTCCACCTCATCGTCGTGGGTCATCTCGTACAGGATTGCGCTGGCCAGGCCAGGCGACACGTACGGCTCTCCCCCGACCACGGACCTGACGGCATGGGCCAGCCCGGCAGCCGAGACGCCCTTGAGTACATAACCCGTCGCACCCGCTTTGAACGCCGCGAGGAGATCCTCTGGACTCTCGGAGACGGTCAGCATGAGGATCACGGTCGCGGGACAGGTGGCCGCGATCCGCTCCGCGGTCGTGATACCCCCTTCGCCGGGCATCGCGATGTCGAGCATGACGAGGTCCGGCAGGAGGTCCGCGACAACCCGCGCCGCCTCCTCGCTCGAGCTCGCTTCGGCAACGACCTCGAAGTCCTCTTCCCCCGCGAGAGAATGCACGACTCCCTCCCGGAAGAGCGGGTGATCGTCTGCGACGACGACGCGAATGGGGTCATCCATCGACACCTGCCGGCATTCTCAGAGGGAGGCACACCGTGATAGTCGTCCCGGTGCCTGCTGCGCTCGTCACACGGAAGGTGCCTCCGAGCAGCTCGATGCGCTCGCGCATTCCGACGAGGCCGAGCGTGCCGGCCGGCGGGACGGTGGCGTCGAATCCCCTACCGTTGTCGGCGATCTCGAGGAAGAGCTCGTCTCCCCTGCCCTCGAGCCGGACGGATCGAACGTCGGCATCTGCGTGACGGAAGCTGTTGGCGAGCGCCTCCTGGAGCACCCGGTATACCGTGATCTTCACGGGCAGGGATGCCGAAGCGGGTACGTCACGCTCGGTGACGGTGACGCGGGCCCCGGTCAGCTGCTCGAACTCGGAGATGACCCGCCCGACGGTGTCCGCGAGGGAGAGCTCGCCTATCTCCGGGAGGCGCAGACCTCGGGCGATCCCCCTGAGGTCGGTGATCGCGGAGTCGAGCGCGGTGTGCACCGTGTCGAGATCGCGCAGGGTGTCGTCGGGCGGCATCTCACCATTGCCCTGCACGCCCTCGGTAATCGCTTCCATGCGGAGAAGCGCCAGCGCAACGTTCTGCGCAGGCCCGTCGTGGAGATCGGCACTGATCCGTCTGAGGAACTGCTCGTTGAGCGCCGTCGTGCGGGCCGCAGCGCGCTGTACCCGCTGCTGGAGTTCGCGGTTGCGGTCAAGGGCCGACGTGAGCTGTTCGACGCTCCCTTCGAGTTCCTCCCGCTGGGCAGATATGAGGTGACTGGCCCGTCTCGCGATGCCGACGAGCAGCAGGTACATGATGACGGTCGCAACGCCGACGATCGCCCAGCCCCGGAAGCGGGCGGCACGCAGGTCGGCCTCGAGCGCATCCGGGAGCTGATAGAACTCGGAAACGGCGACGACGTTGGCGCTGCCCTCCAGCCGGACCGGGGCGTACGTCTCGATCAATCTGTCCCACTGCTGGGCCTCGAAGCTGTTCTCTGCTTCGCTGAGATCGCTGAGCTCGGTCACGACCTCGCCTCCGAACGCTAGCTCGAGGTCGGCCCCCACCTCGAACCTGTCACCGACGATCGAGTCCTCGGGGCTATAGAGGACCGTCCCGTCACGGGTCCAGAGCTTGAAGGACACGATCTCCCGGCCGAGAGGCGTCGCCGTCAACAGCCGGTCGAGCTCGGCCCGGTCCGCATCCGTGAGCCCTCCGGCTCCCTCGAGCCCCTGGAGGTGAGGGGAGACGAAGCTGTCAACGTAGAGGGCCGTGACGCCTGCAGTTCTCCCCGTCACGGCGCTCTCGATCTCGGCCTGGATCCACAGGCCGATGCTCACCATCCCGGCGATGAGTATCGCGAGGCTGAGCCAGAGGAACTGGGCGGAGAAGCTCGGGGCCTTCAGCGAGCGCAGTCCCATGTCGTACCACCATTGCAGGGTTCCTCGATTGTACGGGTAGCGCCCTCGGACCTTCGTCTGATCGCGACCGGGCAGAGGTCGGAGGTATGCGCGACTCTCGCCCCTACCACCGGGCGCCGCGGTCTTCATACGCTCGCGGGGGTGGCCGGCATGGATGCGCTACAGCGCCATCGGCCCCCCACCGCGACAAGGAGGTTCGCAGTGAGGAAGAGAGCAGCCTATGCGCTCATCGCTTTCGCGATGCTGGCGATCGGAGCTTGCGGCGGGGGCGGAGTGGATCCGAGCGCGGTCACCTTTGACATCGAGCTCATCGAAATCAAGGGAGCCACGGACGGCATCTCGGCGCCCGAGGTCGACCCGGCCACACTCTCAGCCGGCTACCGCTACAAGGCCCCTGGTGACTACGACGCCGACAACCCGGCCAAGTGGCAGGTGTCCACGTACATGTTCTCCCCCGGCGCGATGACCATTGCGAAGGGCGACGACGTCACGTTGCGCATGTTCGGGATCAACGGGGATGAACATGACATCTGGGTCGAGGCGCCCGACGGGACGCTCGCCGTTCCCTCATTCACGGTGAACCGCGGTCGCGAAGTCAGCGTCGACTTCGAGGCGACCCAGACGGGCCATTACAAGATCTTCTGCGGGACCCACGGGCCGACGATGACTGCCGACATCATGGCGATCCCGTCCTGAGTCAGTCGTGTCATTGCGGAGAGCCGGTGGCCCCATGGCCGCCGGCTCTCTCGCGTCGCCGGTTCGCCGGCTCCTCGACCCAGTCCAGGCTCCTCACGACCGCCTTGTGCCAGGCTGCATAGAGACGTTCTCGCTCGGCCTCTCCCATGGCTGGTTCGTAGCGGCGCTCCTCGGCCCAGTGGCTGCGCAGCTCGTCGGGCCCGCTCCAGAACCCGACGGCGAGACCGGCAGCGTAGGCGGCGCCGAGCACGGTCGTCTCCGTCACCGCCGGCCTGATGACGGGCAGACCGAGGATGTCGGCCTGGAACTGCATGAGGAGGTCGTTGCGGACCATGCCGCCGTCCACCTTGAGCGAGGTGAGCGGGACGCCGGAGTCGGCGAGCATCGCGTCGAGGACGTCGCGGGTCTGGTACGCCACCGCCTCGAGCGCCGCCCGGGCCAGGTGACCGGCCCTGGCGTAGCGGGTGAGCCCGGCGACGATGCCCCTGGCGTCCGAGCGCCAGTGCGGAGCGAACAGCCCGGAGAACGCAGGCACGAAGTACACGTCCCCGTTGTCGTCGACCTCGTTGGCGAGGGCTTCGACCTCGGGAGCGGCCTCGATGAGGCCGAGGTTGTCGCGCAACCACTGCACCGCGGCACCGGCGACGGCGACCGAGCCCTCGAGAGCGTATCGGGCCTTGCCGTCCCCAACCCGGTAGGCGACGGTGGTGAGCAGGCCGTGTCCGGAGCGAACCGGCCGGGTGCCGGTGTTGACGAGCAGGAAGCAGCCGGTGCCATAGGTGTTCTTCGCCTCCCCCGGCCCGAAGCACGCCTGGCCGAAGAGGGCCGCTTGCTGATCGCCGAGGATGCCAGCGACGGGGACGCCGTCGAGGACGCCGGCTGCCCGCCCCACCGTGCCCACCGAGGAGACGATGCGGGGCAGCATCGCGGCCGGGACATCCATGGCGGCGAGCAGGCCCTCGTCCCAGTCGAGCGTGCCCAGGTCCATGAGGAGGGTGCGGCTGGCGTTGGTGACGTCGGTGGCGTGGACGCCGGTGAGCTTCCACGTGATCCAGGAGTCCATGGTCCCGAACAGGGCGCGACCGGAGCCGGCGAGGTCCCGCAGACCCGCGACGTCGTCGAGCAGCCACCGCAGCTTCGGGCCGGAGAAGTACGTGGCGAGTGGGAGACCGGTCAGGTCGCGGAACCGATCCGGCCCCTCGTCGCCGCCGAGGATCCGGCACAGCTCATCGGTTCTGGTGTCCTGCCACACGATGGCGGGGGTGAGCGGCTCCCCGGTTTCGGCGTCCCACACGAGCGTCGTCTCACGCTGGTTCGTGATCCCGACGGCGCGCACCTCCGCCGGGCCGACACCGGCCGCTTCCATCGCCTCGGCAACGACCGCCTCGGTGTTCGCCCAGATCTCGGAGGCGTCGTGTTCGACCCAGCCGGGACGCGGGTAGTGCTGGGTGTGCTCCCGCTGGGCCATCGCGACGAACTCCCCCGATCTGTCGACGAGGACGAACCGGGTGCTCGTCGTTCCCTGATCGATCGCACCTATGAGGCTCGCCATGGCGTCTCCTTCACTCGGGTGCGCTCAATTCGCCGGCGCGCTGACGGGCGGCCTCGCCGCCCTCGAGGACGAAGAGCTCGGCGACATCGGCCGCCCGCTGGATCATGAGGGCCGCCTCCTCGCGCTCGGCAACGGCGAACGGCCGTAGCACGTAGTCGGCCGGGTCCATGCGCCCCGGGGGACGCCCCACCCCACATTTGATCCGCCAGAAGTCCGACGTCCCCACCGACCGGATGACGGAGGCGACTCCGTTGTTGCCCCCGGCCCCGCGACCGAGCTGGACCTTCAGCTTGCCGAACGGGAGATCGATGTCATCGTGGACGACGACGAGGTCGGCGTGCTCCACCTTGTAGTACCGCACGAGAGGGGCCACCGCCTGGCCGGACTCGTTCATGAACGTCGACGGGCGTGCCACCACCATCCGGGTCGCCTCGATACGGAGTTCGGCGACCTCGGCGCGGATGAAGCGGCGCGCTCGTTTGAAGCGGGCGTCGTGGCGGTCGGCAAGCACGCTCGCGACGTCGCCTCCGACGTTGTGACGGGTCCCTTCGTAGCGGGCACCCGGGTTGCGGAGCCCGACGATGAGCGACAGCGGGGCCTCCCTAGCCCTCGTCGCCGGCCTCCTTCTCGGCCTCCGGTCCGGCACCCTCTTCGGCGGCGGCTTCGCCTTCGACGGCCTCTTCGCCCTCGAGCTCCTCCTCGAGCTCCTCCTCGGGCACCTCTTCCTCGACGACCCGCGGGATGAGGACCGTCACGACGGGCCGATCCTCCTCGTCGAGGTATTCGACACCTTCGATCGCCGGCAGGTCACCGAACTTGATCGTGTCCCCGAGGCGCAGCTCGCTGATGTCGACCTCGATCGACGACGGGACCTGCGTCGGCAGCGCCCTGATCGTGACCGACGTCTCGATCGCTTCGACGACCCCACCGTCCTCGGTCACTCCCGGGGGGGTCCCGACGAAGTCGAGGTTGACCTCGGCCTGGATCTCCTCGTCGAGCGAGACCTTGATGAAGTCGAGATGCGTGATGTCGCCGCGGACCGGATGGCGCTGGATCTCGCGGGCGACGGTGAGCACAGCCGTTCCGTCGACTTCGAGGCTGATGACGGCGTTGAGCCCCGCCTCGGTGCGAAGCGCGGCGAAGAGGTCGCGGGTGGCGACGTTGACGGGGAGCGGCTCCATGTCCCTTCCGTAGACGACGGCGGGGACGAAGCCGCTGCGACGCAGCCGGCGCGCCGGCCGGCTGCCGGCCTCGAGGCGCGGGCTGGCGCTCAGCGTGACTTGATCCATGGTGCGTCGAACTCCTGATGTCTTGGGGCGGGCCGCGCGGTGCATCCGCCGCGGAACGGGGGAAGCGCATTATCGCGTCCCCGGCCCGACAACGGCAAGACGGAACGGGCGCTCAGGCGGCGAGGAACGTCAGCCTGATCCTCCGGCTCGGGTTGCTCTCGTTCGGGTCGACGAGGACGACGGATTGCCAGACGCCGAGCGTCATCGTGCCGTCGACGACCGGGATCGTGATCGAGGGCGCGACGAATGCGGGCAGCACGTGATCGGCCCCGTGGCCGGGTGCCCCGTGGCGGTGGCGATACTCCGCATCGCGTCTGGGAAGCACGGCGTCAACGCGGTCGAGGAGGTCGAGATCGCTCCCGGCGCCCGTTTCGATGATCGCGATGCCGGCGGTCGCATGGGGCACGAAGACCGAGAGCAGACCGTCGCCCCTGCCGGCGACAAACTCGGCGAGACGGTCGGTGACGTCGAAGACACCGCGGGCGTCGCCGGTGTGGAGCCCGATCTCGGTCGTGTCCATACCGCTCGAGGGTAGCGGGGCCCGTTCAGCCCTCGCGATGGGTTCGTCTGCGGACGCCGGCGCCGAGCCGTCGGCTCCTCCGGTAGGGGAAGATCTCGATCACCTCGCCGGAACGAACCCGGTCCTGGACCCGGGTCCAGAATCTCACACCGAACAGGTCGCGGTGATAGAAGTCGAAGGCTTCGCGCAGATCGCCGCGCACCCCGAGGAACCTCGTGAACTCCTCCGGGAAGATGTCGCCCTCCCCGACACCGAACCACGGGTCAGCGGACAGCTCGTCCTCTGGTTCCGTTGCCTCGGGCAGCTCGCGGAAGTTGCATTCGGTGAGCGGGGTGAGCTCGTCGTAGTCGTAGAACACGACGCGACCCGACCGGGTGACCCCGAAGTTCTTCAGCAGCATGTCGCCGGGGAAGATGTTCGTCGCGGCGAGGTTCTTGATCGCCCGGCCGTAGTCGACGATCGCCGCCCTGGCCTTGACCGGGTTCGCCTCCCGCACATAGACGTCGAGGGGGATCACCCGCCGCTCGACGTAGGCGTGGTGGATCGTCACCGTCGACCCGTCGACGGTGACGGTGCGCGACGCGTTCGTGGCGAGGTCCTGGAGCAGCTCCGGGGTGAACCGGGAGCGGTCGAAGCGGAGGTGCTCGAACTCGTAGGCATCGACGAGGCGGCCGGCGCGGTCGTGGTGGAACACGAGCTCGTACTTGCCCATGACCTGGCGGCGAGTCGTCTGTTTCGGGTAGGGGAACCGGTCGCGAATGACCTTGAACACGACGTCGTAGCCGGGCATCGTGAAAACGAGCATCACCATGCCGGCAATGCCCCTGGCGTGCTCGAACCGCTCGTCGGTTACGGCGACGTGGGCCATGAAGTCTCGGTACAGCTCCGTCTTGCCGTGTTTGTGGAACCCCAGCGACGTGTAGAGCTCGGCCCGGGGCTTGTGCGTCATGAGGCCCTCGAGATAGGCGACGAAAGGGGCAGGAGCGTCGATGGCGACGTGGAACGGCGCCCGGGTGTAGCTGAAGAGGACGGAGACGTCGTCGACCTCGACGAGGGCGGCGCCGACCGCGAGACCCCGACTGGCGTGGTGGACGGCGAGTACCAGTGGAAGCCGGGTCGGCCCCGCCTCGATGGCGCCGACGAGGTAGGCGCCCTGGCCCCTGTAGAAGACCGGGCGCAGCATCTCGATGACGTCGACACCGCCGTCGAGCCCGAGGAGGGCGAGCCGCCGCTCGATCTCTTCAGCGGCGATCCTCACGTCCCGGCTGAGGTTCTGCCACCTACCCCCCAGCGGCGCGTCGGCGATGGCGAGGCGGAGCAGGTCCTCGAGGTTGTCGCCTTCGTGACGGCTGACGTCGGGCGCAGTCCCTGCCGTCGCCTCCGGCTCCAGGAACTCGATCGAGGCGTCGACACCGCGGGTGTCGAACACCCTTCGCGTGATCGAGTTGAAGAACGTCCGCGCGACTTCACCGTCGGCCCGGTCGGCGACGAGCCGCGCGTACGCCGACCTCGCCCGCTCCCACCGGGCACGGTCAGAGGTACGGTTCCCCAGCGATTCCTCGACCTTCTCCACCGTCTCCCCGACGACCCCCGGGTACAGATCCCTTCGCTCGGTGGCATCGTCTTGGAGCCCGTGCCAGTCGCGGGCGGCGAACCGTTCGGCGGCCCGCGTCGTGATCGTCGCGAACACGGCGAGGTATCCCTCGTAGCCGGCGGCGATCGCCGCAGCAGCGTTCTCTGCCTCGTCCACGATGATCTCCGGGCGTAGCCGCTTACCACTCACCGGTCGCGGGGCGGCGGGCGGCGAACGCCACTAGATGTTCTCGCCCTGGAAGATGGCGCTCACGGACGCATCGGTGAAGATGGCGTTGATCGTCCCTGCCAGCAGCGAGCCGATCGAGAGCACCGTCAGCTTGTCGAGGTCGATCGCATCGTCGGGCACCGGCAGGGTGTTCGAGATGACGACCTCCCGGATCGGCGCGTTCTTGATGCGGTCGACGGCGGGTTCGGAGAGCACGCCGTGGGTGGCGATGACGCGGACGCTCAGCGCCCCGCGCTCCATGACGAGGTGCGCCGCTGCGGCGGCGGTCCCGGCGGTGTCGATCATGTCGTCGACGATGATGCAGTGCCTGCCCTCGATGTCGCCGACGACCTCGAGGGCGGCGACGTCGTTGCGCACGTCGACCCGGCGCCGCTTGTGGATGAAGGCGACGTCGGCGGCGAGGTGATTGGCGTACCTCGACGCGAGCTTGACCCGTCCGGTGTCTGGCGAGACGACCGTCGTAGGCCCGTCGAGCGAGGCGAGCAGGTAGTCGACGAACACCGGCATCGCGGTGAGGTGGTCGAACGGGAAGCCGACGAAACCCTGGATCTGCCCGGTGTGGAGGTCCACCGAGACGATGCGGTCGGCGCCGGCAGCGACGAAGAGGTCACCCATCAACCGCGCCGTGATCGGCTCGCGGGGCCTGCCCTTCTTGTCCTGGCGGGCGTACCCGTAGAACGGCACGACTGCCGTGATCCGCTTTGCCGAAGCCCGCCTGAGGGCGTCGATCATGATGAGCTGCTCCATGATGTGGAAGTTGATCGGAGCCGTGTGGCTCTGGATCACGAAGCTGTCGGCGCCGCGCACGCTCTCGGTGTAGTGCACGTAGATCTCGCCGTTGGCGAAGACCGACCGGTCCACTCCCCCGAGCTCGGTGCCGAGGATGTTGGCGACTTCCCGGGCGAGCCCTTCATTCGCGGACCCGCTGAACACCATGAGCCGCTTCCGGCTCGAGATCTCCATCAGCTTCGCTCCTCGCGAGGCGTTGGCTTTCCTCGCGCAGCGTAGCTCCGCTGCGGCCGGGTGTGCGACATGGCGGGGGCCGGCGCGATGTCCGGCTCAACCGACGCGACCGCGCGCCGTCAGCTGTGCGGACACGGCCGCCAGCTCCTCGACCGTGTTCACCCCGCCGGCCTCGGACCGGTCGATGAGGTGGGCGCCGACGCGATGGCCGGCGGCGGTGAGCACGGACACGACGTCGGTGAGGTACATCTCCCCCTGGTCGTTGTCGGTTCCGAGCCGGGTGAGCGCTCGCGAGAGGAGCCCCGCCTCGAAGGCGTACACGGATGTGTTGATCTCGGAGATCGCCTCCTCCAGGGTCGTCGCGTCGCGCTCCTCGACGATCCGTACGACCCGGTCGCCGTCGCGGACGATGCGCCCGTAGCCCGCAGCGTCGGCGACGATCGCCGACATGACCGTCGCCGCCGCATCGGCTGCGGCGTGGGCCGCGACGAGCCCGCGCATCGTCGCCCCCCGGATGAGGGGCATGTCCCCCGGCACGACGACGATCGTGTCGTCGTCGTCGGTGTCGAGCGCTTCCAGCCCGATCGCGGCGGCGTGACCGGTGCCCCGCTGCTCCGCCTGGACGGTGGCGGCGACGTGCCCGGGGAGGAGGCGCGCCACCTCGTCGGCGTGATGGCCGACGACGACGACGGTCGATGCCGCCTGCAGGGTCCCAACGGCGTCGAGGACCCACGACAGGAGGGGCCTGCCGGCGGCGAGATGGAGCACCTTGGCGAGGTCGGAGCGCATGCGTGTGCCCTTGCCGGCGGCGAGGACGATGACATGGAGCGCCACAGCGCTCGTCCCCCTCTCGGTCGCGGCACGGCGCTTGGCTGGGGGGCCAGGACTCGAACCCGGACTGACGGGACCAAAACCCGGCGTGCTGCCAGTTACACCACCCCCCAACGGATGGCGGGACCACTCTAGGAGGCGCCGGCTGCCGACCCGCCCGCGAGAGCGCAGCGATGGGCGCGCGCCAGCTGCCGGAACCATCATGAGCTCCACCGGAGAGAGAGGACGGCATGCAGGTCGAAGTAGAGCGGCTGGTCGGCAAGCATTTCGAGGTCCGAGCCAGGGGGCTCACGGTCGACGTCGACGAGCTCGAGGAAGCGGGCGGGTCGGGGCGGGGTTTCCGCCCCACCGAGCTCCTCCTCGGCGCCCTCGGGGCATGCATGGCGGGCACCATGCTCACGTTCGCGGCGAACGAATCCATCCCGGTCGAGGAGGTGGTCGTGCGCCTCGAAGACCGCGTTGCGCAGCACCCGAAACGCATCGACGGAATCCGGGTTGAGATGTCGGTCGACGGCGACCTCAGTGAGCGTCACGTCGCGTCCCTGCGCCGGGTGGCGGCTGCATGCAAGATCCACAACACCGTGACGACCGGCGTCGCGATCGAGCTCACGTTCGAGGCCGGCGCGTGACCGGCCCCCTGGTGACGACGGCCTGGCTCGAGGAGCGCCTCGGCGACCCGGGCACGGTCGTCGTCGAGGTCGCCCACCACCCTCCCCTGGCTGCCGCCTACTTCTCCGGCCACATCCCGGGAGCCCGCTATCGCCACTGGAAAGCGTTGTGCTGGCACGAGACGATGCGAGCGTTTCCCTCACCCGAGGCGATGGCGGCCAGGCTGGGCGAGCTCGGCGTCGGCGACGACACGACACTCGCGATCGTCGGCGACACGTTGCAGTTCGGGATCTACGCCTACTGGGTGCTGGAGATGACCGGCCTGTCGCACCTCGCCGTCGTCCTCGACGGTGGTCACCGGACGTGGGAGGAGGAGGGACGGCCGATGACGAACGCGGTCCCCGAGCCGGCCACGCCGGCCCTCCCCACAATCGGACGACCGGACGAGACGTCACGCATCGGGCGCGACGGCGTCCTCGCCGGGCTTCGCGATCCCGAGAGGGTCCTCCTCGACATGCGATCCGACGAGGAGTGGCGGGGCGAGCGAGTTGCGCCGACCACCGCTCCCCACGACCACGGCGCGGAACGGTCGGGCAGGATCCCGGGCGCCCGCCATCTCAACTACGAGCGCTTGCTGCGCGACGACGGGACGTTCAAAGACCGGGAGGGTCTGCTGGTCGAGCTCACCCGCGAGGGCGTCGAGCCGCACCGCGACATCGTCACCTACTGCCGGCTCAGCCATCGCGCTTCGCTCGCGTGGTTCGTCCTGACGAAGGTCCTCGGCGGGTACCCGCAGGTCCGGGTGTACGACGGTTCCTGGACGGAATGGGGATCGATCGTGGGGACGCCGATCGAGCGCTGAGGAAGGTGTTCAGCCGTCGAGGAGCCGGAGCCGGTCATCGTCGTCGTCGCCGAGGCACTTCCCTCGGGAATCCACGGGCTCAGCACCATCGGCCTCCACCACCCAGCCAAAGGGTGCCGGTACCGCAGCCCGGGTGGCCCGAGCTCCCGGAGGGACCTCGTCGAGCGCGTCCCCGGCTTCGTCCTCGTCGACGAAGAACGCGAAGAGCGTGGGACCGCTCCCCGACATCGCGACGGGCCGCCCCCACGCCATCTCCAGCTCCGACCGCCACTCGGCAACGGCGGGAGCGAGGTCGATCGCGGCGGGGGTGAGGTCGTTGCCGAGCGGGCCCGTCTCCCGCAGAACGGGCGGAAGGTGCCGGTCGGCGAGGGGGTCCCCGGCCGGTCCCCCGAGCCGATCCCATGCCGTATACACGGCTGCGGCGGACAGCTCGACGGGCGGCACGACGACGGCGATGGCGAAGCCTCCGAGCGGGTCCCGGGCGGCCACCCGCTCACCGATGCCCGCCACCTCGGCGAAACCGCCGGTGAAACAGAACGGCACGTCACTCCCCAGCTCCGGTGCGAGGGCGGAGAGCCGGGACGCGGACACTCCGAGGAGCACACCGGCCGCGCCCAGAACGGCTGCCGCGTCGGCGCTGCCGCCCCCGAGCCCGGCCGCCATCGGGATTCGCTTTGTCAGCCGCAGATGGAGGGCCGCCGCTGCGCCCGCCGAGTCCCTGACGGCGAGTGCGGCGCGCCACGCCAGGTTCTCGTCGCCGTCGGGAAGCCGACCACCTCCTTCGGCTTCGAGCAGGTCCTCGTCGGCGCGGCCGAGCCAGAGCCGGTCCGTCCACGAGATCGACGTGTAGAGCCCCAGGAGCGGGTGCATCCCATCGGCTCTCACCGGCCGCACGCTGAGGCTGAGGTTCACCTTGGCGAATGCCCATGCGGCGATCACGCGGCCTCCCCGGCCGCTTCGGCGAGGGCGAGCCAGCGGTCGACGGCCAGCTCCTCGGGCCGGGCCGTAGGCGGGATGCCGGCGCGCTCGAGCACGGTCCCCGGATCGGCGAGGACCCCGCCGAGCGAGCGCCGCAGCATCTTGCGCCGCTGGTTGAAGGCGGCTGCCGCCAGCGCCTCGGCCTCGGCGGCACGGCGCGGAGCCGGAATCCGATCGAGAACGACGACCGCCGACTCCACATCCGGTGCAGGGATGAACACCGCCGGCGACACCGTGAAGGCGATCCTGGCCTCGGCTCGCAGCCCGACGCTCACCGAGGGCAGCCCGTAGGCGGGAGTCCCGGGTGCGGCGACGAGCCGCTCGGCGACCTCCCGCTGCACCATGACGACGAAGCGCTCGATCCGGGGGGCATCACGGAGGACATCGAGCAGGAGCGGCGTCCCGACGTTGAACGGCAGGTTCCCGACGAGGGTCCAGCGCCCCGGGCCCAGCTCGGCGTCGAGCACCTTCCTCGTCGCGTCGGCGAAGCGGAGGTCGACGTCGAGCCCGGCGAGGGCCTCTTCGAGGAGGGGCGCAAGGCGTTCATCGATCTCGTAGGCGACGACGGCGGCGCCCGTCTCGGCGAGGGCGCGGGTCAGCGTTCCGGTGCCCGCTCCGATCTCGACGACGCGGTCGGCGGGCCCGACGGCGGCGGTCCGCACGGTGCGCTCCACCACTCCGGGCTCAGCGAGGAAGTGCTGGCCCAAGCGCTTGCGGGGACGCAGCCCGTGACGAGCGAGAAGGTCCCGAATCTCGCCCCGACCCTGGGCCCGGCCGGTCACGGCGGCGTGCCGAAGACGGCCGCAGCGGCAGCCGAAGTGGACCGAGCCACCTCGTCGGGAGCGACTCCCCAGACCTCGGCGAGCGCCGCTCCGACCCGCACGACGTTTGCCGGCTCGTTCTCGGCACTCCGATCGGGAGGCGGCGTGAGATACGGCGTATCGGTCTCGACCATCGTTCGTTTCCGCGGCGCGGCCGCCGCTCCCCTCCGCACCGTGTCCCCGGTCTCGTACGTGATCGGACCGGCGAACGAGAACGTGGCACCGAGATCTGCGAACCGCCGGGTCCAATTCGGCCCCCCGGTCCAGCAGTGGAGAACGGCGCGGGCGCCGAGATCGGCGGAGGCCAGCGCCTCGTACACGTCGGCGAACGCGTCGCGACAATGCACGATGGCCGGCTTCCCCAGCTCGGCAGCGAGCGCGAGCTGCCCGCTGAAGGCTTCGAGCTGCGCCGGGCGCGGGGAGAGATCCCGGTAGTAGTCGAGGCCGCATTCGCCGACGGCGTCGGCCTCGATCGCGAGTGCTGCGATCCTCCTGGCCTCCTCGGCCCAGCGCGACGCCTGGTGGGGGTGGAGGCCGGCGGACCACCGGACCCGCCGCGAGTCGGCTGCGGCGAGGCGGCGCGCCGCCAGCGAGGTCTCGAGGTCGACCCCGGGCACCACCAGCCAGTCGACCCCGCCGGCCACAGCGCGCCGCGTCAGCGCCGCCGGATCTGCGGTCATGAAGAGGTGACAGTGGCTGTCGACCCAGCCACTCATGTCACACCTCGTCGTTGGACGGCTCGACCTTGCTGTACAGCGGCTCGGCTTCGCCGATCCTGGCACCGGCCGGCACCTCGAGCCGGAGCCATCGGGGACCGGTGTCGGGGATCTCGAGACCGAGGGTCGCGAACACCCGCCGGGTCGTGAATGGCAAATACGGCCCGAGCGCGGCGGCGATGCCGCTGATCGCCTGGAGGGCGACCCACAGCGTCGTGGCGGTGCGCTCCTCGTCGTCTTTCGCCGTCGCCCAGGGTTGTTTCTCGGAGAGGTATTGGTTTGCCGCCTGGGCGGCGCCCATCGCCGTGCCGAGCGCGGCTCGGAGCCGGACGGCCGCGAGCTGCTCGCTCCCCCCAACGAGTGCCGCATCCACTGCGCCGAGCAGCGCCTCGTCGGCCTCGTCGAGATCGGTGGGCGCAGGCACCGCGCCGTCGAAGTAGCGGTGCGTCATCGACACGACACGGTTGACGAGGTTGCCCCAAGTGGCAACGAGTTCGTCGTTGATCCGCCTCACCATCTCCTCCTCGGTCAGGTCGACGTCGGAGGTCTCGGGGAGGTTGGCGGCGAGCGCGTAGCGGAGTGCATCCGGCTCGAAGCGGTCGAGCGCCTCGCCGACGGTCAACCCGACGCCCCGGCTCGCCGAAGCCTTGCCGCCCTTGAACGTGACGTACTGGTTCGCCGGGACATCGGTCGGCAGGTTCAGGCCCCCGTAGCCGAGCAGCATGACGGGCCAGATCACCGCGTGGAAGGCGATGTTGTCCTTCCCGATGAAGTAATAGTGCTCGGCGTCCGGGTTCTCCCACCACTCCCGCCACGCATCCGACGTGCCCCGGAGCTGAGCCCATTCCTTGGCGGCCGACAGGTACCCGATCACGGCGTCGAACCACACGTAGATCTTCTTGCCCGGCCCGAGGTCGTCGACCGGGATGTCGACTCCCCAGTCGATGTCGCGGGTGATGGCCCGGTCCTTGAGCCCCTCTTCGACCCACCCGAGGGCGAAGTTGAGGACGTGCTTGCGCCAGCCGGCGCGGGACCGCAGCCAGTCGCCGAGCGGCTTCTCGAACTCGGAGAGCCTGAGGTAGAAGTGTTCGGTCGTGCGCAGCACCGGCTCGGCCCCCGTCAGCTTGGACCGAGGATCGATGAGGTCGATCGGGTCGAGGGTCCTGCCGCAGTTCTCGCACTGGTCGCCCCTGGCGTGGTCGTAGCCACAGTGGGGGCAGGTCCCCTCCAGATACCGGTCGGGTAGGAATCGCTCCGCCTCCGGGTCGTAGAACTGATCGGAGGTTCGCCTGTCGATGTGGCCCTTCTCGTAGAGACGCAGGAAGACATCCTGGGTCACGGCGTGGTGGTTGGGAGTGCCGGTGGAGGTGTAGAGATCCCAGTCGAAACCGAGCGCATCCCACTGCTCGACGAACTCGGCGTGGTACCTGTCGACGATCGCCTGGGGCTCGACGCCTTCCTCCTCCGCCCGCACCGTGATTGGCGTGCCGTGGACATCGGATCCCGAAACCATGAGCGGCCGGTTGCCGACGGCGCGGTGGTACCGGGCGAAGATGTCGGCGGGCAGATAGGCGCCGGCGATGTGCCCGACGTGGCGCGAGCCGCTGGCATACGGCCAGGCGACCGCGACGAGGACGGGGGTCGAGGAAGGGGTATCGCTCACGAGGCGAGCGATGGTACCAGCGCCCCGGCATCGTCCCCGGAGGCGGGCGGTGGCGGCTCACGTGCACAGATGGCCGACCCGGCCCGGCGTACAATGCCGGCGACACCGGCCGCCGGGGACGAGGCCGCGGCAAATCGAGATCGTCCGCTGGAGGTCGTTGTGGAGACGGGAATGGTGCGCAAGATCGACGACCTCGGCCGCATCGTCATTCCTGCCGAGACGAGGCGACTCCTCAACATCCGCGAGGGCGACACGCTGACGATCTCGGTCGACGACAACGCGATCGTCATCTCCAAGCTCGAAGCGACCTGCGTCTTCGACGGCACGACCGAGGGCGTGCGCACGTACCGGGGCCGCGGCGTGTGCGGTTCGTGTCTTCGCGGCATGAAGGAGTTGTGAGCCGGATCAGCCCGGCTCCGTGCCGACGACCCGCTCGTAGAGCTCCCGCCTCGAGACGCCGTGGTCGGCGGCGGCCCGCCGCACCGCTTCCGAGGGCCGGGCCCCGGCGGTGATCGCCGCGGAAGCGGCGGCGACGGCCTCCTCGAGGTCACCGGCGGCGGGAGCGGCGCCCTCGATGACCAGCGTCAGCTCTCCTCGTGCGTCGGGGCCCCATCGCCGGGCCGCCTCCTCGAGGGTGCCCCGCCATACCTCCTCGTGGAGCTTGGTGAGCTCGCGAGCGACCACGACCCGCCGCTCCCCGAGCGCACCGGCCAGCTCGGCGAGGTCCGCACCGGCCCGATGCGGCGAGAGGAACACGACGGCGGTCCGGGCCTCGGTGACCAGACCCGCCACGGCCCGGGTCCGCTCCTTGCCCTTCTTCGGTAGGAAGCCCTCGAACACGAACCGGTCCGCGAGGAAACCGGACACGGCGAGCGCGGCGGTGACCGCGCTCGGGCCGGGGACGACGGTGACTTCGGCGCCGGCGGCGGCGGCGACGGCGACCGCCGAAGCGCCCGGGTCGCTGACCGCCGGGGTCCCGGCATCGGTCACGAGGGCGACGACCCGGCCCCGAGCCAGCTCCTCGTCGAGCTCGGCGGCGCGGGACCGCTCGTTGCCGGCGTAGTACGACCGCAACGGCACGTCGATCCCGAACGCGGAGAGCAGCTTCCTCGTGCGGCGGGTGTCCTCGGCGTACACGAGATCGGCACCGCCGAGCGCCTCGACGAGCCGCGGCGGAGCATCTCCCAGGTTGCCGATGGGGGTTGCGCACACGATGAGCCGGCCGGTCACGGCCGAAGCTTACGCCGGAGCATCCGCAGCCCCTCATGGGGAGGCGGTGGGTCACACTCGCCGGGAAGCTCGAGCAGCCAGGTCGCGGAGGCGACGACGACGACCCGCCGCCGACCGAGCCTGCGGATCTCGCACACGCCGCCGTCGCGGTCGATCCCGACGACCGTCAGATCGCACCGCATCCCGAAGCCGTGCACCGAGCGTGCCCGGACCAGAAGGCCTCGCCCGACCGGGTCGGGGCGCAAACCCTGCAGCCGCTGCCACGGCGTGACCGCGACCGAAAGCGGAGGGGATCGCCACCCCCCGCCTCCGCTCACCGCTCTCCACTCGCGGATTGCACCGCCACCACCTGCTGGTACCCTTCCGCCCCTCATGGCCAAGGCAAAGCGACGCAAGCTCCGCGCCCGCCGCAAGAAGGCGAACCACGGCCGCAAGCCGAACGCGGGCCGCGGCTGAGCCGCGCCGCCGTCCCCACCCCGTAGCGCCGCCTCCGATGACTCGTGGACCGGTCGGCGCGGCATCCCGGCACCGTACCCGGCCCCGGCGCCGCACTGAAGTGACCCGTCAGGGCACCCGGAGCTGGGCGCGAAGCGCTCGCCCGGCGACGGCGTCGGTCGCAGCGACGAAGACGAGGCCGTCACCGATGCGGTGGACGATGACCCACGGCCCTGCGGCATCGAAGACGACGGCGCCGTTCTCCTCTCTGCCCTCGCCGGCGCCCATCGCGGTGCCGGCATGGGTGACGAGGGCGTCGGCCACCTCGGCAGCGTCCTCCTCGGTGTCGGCGCCGTACGTGAGGGCGAAGGCGAGGTCGTCGCCTCCATCGAGGATGCCGTAGAGGTCCGCTCCCCACCCGTCTGCCGTCTGGGTGGTCAAACCGGGAGGGAGCGACACGCCGAGCATCAACCTGAGCCCCCACTCGCCGAGCGAGCCGGTTGCGGCGACCGAGTAGCCCTCGAGCTCGAGCGCGAGCTCCGGTATCTCGCGGACGGTCTCTCCGACCTCGTATCGCACCGGGTGGAGCACATGTTCGGTAGACACGGGTGGATCGAGATAGGCGCGGTCGACGGCGGCGATGCCGCCGCCGGTGACGAGCCGCTCGACGAAGCCGAGACCGTCGTCGTAGGGGAATGCGAGGTCCTCGCGGATCCAGCGCGGAGCGGCGTCGAGGGTCGACGTCCCGAGCGAGCGCGCCTCCCGGGTGAGCTCGGCCCGCTCAGGGCCGGGGAGGTCCTGGATGAAGACGAACTGGAAGTACGTGGCGTCTCCTTCGATGAGTGCCTCGAAGGCGGCGGCTTCGTCGGTCCGCTCCGCAACGTCGAGCGTGCGGCGACGGCGGTCAAAGTCGAAGTGCTGGTCGGTGAGGGCGTGCACGAGCTCGTGGACGAGGACGCTGCGCCGGAGCGGGGTGAGCTCCGCCTCGTCGCCTGCGATGACGAGCTCTCCGGTGTCGGCGTCGTAGAAGCCGGTTGCCTGCTCGGAGACCAGCTCGATGAGCATGTCCCTCAGGTCGGTGCCCTCGTCGAGCATCCCGACGAGGCGGAGAAGGCGCTCGTCCAGCGCGACCTCTTCCGGATCGAGGTCTTCGGCGGCTTCGGATGCGACCCGCTCGGCGAACGCGGCCGCGGGGAGAATCACGATGCCGGGCTCCTCGAGGAACTCGAGCCCGCGAATCGCCTCGGTTTCGGCGATGAGACCCTCCAGCTCTGCCTGGAGCTCGGCGGCGACGGAAGCGTCGACGCCCGCGACGATGGTCGTCGACGTCGTCGAGCGCTCCGGGAACGCGATCGTCGTGGTCGTCGTCGTAGTCGTCGCCGCGGTGGTCGTGGTCTCGCCGCTGACGAAGCTGCAGGCCGTGGCGACGAGCGCGAGTGCCGCCCCCAGGCGCCACAGCCGGGAGCCTCTTGCCGGCATGCACGCACCGGGGACCCGCATCGCGGCGTGAGGCTACCGGCCCACCGCTCGCACGCCGGGCATCACGCCAGAACCTCGTCGCCCTTGCCGATGACGACGATGCCGCTGTCGGTGACGGTGAATCGCTCCCTGTCGCGCTCGAGGTCGACGCCGATCGAGGCCCCGGCCGGCACGCGCACGTTCTTGTCGATGATCGCCTTGCGCACCACGGCACCCCTCTCCACCTCGACGCTCTGGAGAAGCACCGAGTCCTCCACGGTGGCGTAGCTGTGGAGTCGCACCTCGGACGAGAGGACGGACCGCCGCGCCGTCGCACCCGAGACGATGACACCGGCGCCCACGATCGACTCGGCCGCAATGCCTCTGCGGTCGGCCTCGTCGAAGACGAACTTCGCCGGCGGGAGGGAAGGACGGTAGGTGTGTACGGGCCAGTCGGAGTTGTAGAAGCTGAACACGGGGTCGACCGTGACGGTGTCCATGTTGGCCTGGTAGTAGGCATCGATCGTCCCCACGTCCCGCCAATAGCCCCGCTCGCGCTCGGTCTGGCCGGGAACGACGTTGTCGGCGAAGTCGTAGACATGCGCCTCGGAGCGGTCCACCAAGGCCGGAATGATGTCCCCGCCGATGTCGTGGGCCGAGCCGTCGTCGGTCTCCGCATCGAGGCTGACGATCTCCCGAAGAAGAGCCGCGTCGAAGACGTAGTTGCCCATCGACACGTACGCATGGGCCGGATCGCCCGGCACCGGCGAAGCGTCGGCGGGCTTCTCCCGGAACGAGACGATCCGACCCGAGCCGTCTGTCTCGATGACCCCGAACGCGGACGCCTCGGCGAGGGGAACCCGGATGCCGGCGACGGTGACTCCGGCGCCGGAGGCGACGTGGGCCTCGACCATCTGCCTCGGGTCCATGCGGTAGATGTGGTCGGCCCCGAAGACGATGACATGGTCGGGCGACTCGTCGGTGAGGATGTTGAGGTTCTGGTAGATGGCGTCGGCCGAGCCGGCGAACCAATGGGGCCCACGCCGCATCTGGGCGGGCACCGGCGTCACGTAGTTTCCGAGGAGCGTCGACATCCGCCAGGTGAGTGCGATGTGCCGGTCGAGGCTGTGGGACTTGTACTGGGTGAGCACGGCGATCCTGCGGTACCCCCCGTTGGCGAGGTTGGAGAGCACGAAGTCGATGAGCCGGTACACCCCGCCGAACGGGACGGCGGGCTTGGCCCGGTCGCGAGTCAACGGGTAGAGCCGCTTCCCTTCGCCGCCGGCGAGGACGAGCGCGATGACCTTCGGCGTGCTCATGGTGTCGAAGTTAGTGCCGGGGGCGGCCGTCGGCGCATCGACCCGCGACGCTCCGGCGCCGGTCAGCGGCCCGGCGGGATGACCGGCAGCAACACCGACGAGGGGTGATCCGGCCCCGTCCACACGGTGACGTCGCCACCGAAGATCGCCGGCGGGCGGTCGCGGGGATCGTCGTGGAGGAACGGGCCGCAGCCTCGCAGCGGGTTCTTGAAGGTCCCGAGCCTGGCGTCGTCACCGGCGAGGTCGTGCTCGAAGTCCCGCCCCCGCACCGTCAGGCCCAGCCGGTGACCCGCCGGGACCACGATCGACGTCGGCCAGATCTCGACGGCGAGCTCGTAGACGTGGCCTGGCATCAGCGGGTGACGGGTGGCGTGGGGGTGATATGGGCGGTACTGGGTCGACAGCACCGGGTCGAGCTCGCGGTGGGAGGCCCTCAGCCATCCCTGCCCGATCGGCGTGTGGGGGTCGATGGCGCCTTGGAAGGTGACTTCTCCGCCGTCGGGGTCGAAGAGGCGGAGCACGACGAAGAGATCGGCGTCCTCGGTCGCCGACGAGACGAAGAGCGTGGCAGCCGACGGACCGGTGATCTCGGTGGCGCCCTCGAACGGGGCCGTACAGAACGTCACACCGTCGCCGGAGGGGGCGTAGGTCACTGATGCCGCGCCCGCCGGCGCCGACGTCGCGAGCGCTGCTGCTTCGGGATCGAGGTAGAGGCGGGTCCATTCCGTCCCGACGAGCGGCCACTCGTCCTCGGCCCGCTCTTCGAAGTGGTCGAGGTGACGGACCTGGAGTAGCACCGGCGGGCGCTCCCGCCACCCGTTGTCCTCACCCTTGAGAAAGCAGCCGAAGAACTGCTTCTGGAGTGCGACGCCGTAATCGGTGTAGAAGTGCGTCCAGTGCTCGAGGCCGTGGAGCTCCAGCCACTTGTCCGCAGACGCCGACCGAACGAAGCCCTCGACGTTGCCCCGCAGATGGAGGCCCTGGCCTCCCCAGTTGCCCGCCGTCAGCAGCGGCACCCGGATCCGGTCCCAGTGCGCCGACCGCTCCCGGTGATAGTCGTCGTCGAACGCATGGCCGCGGATGTCGTCCCCAAAGTCGGCGCGGTTGGCGGTCAACTCGCCGGGGCCAAGCGCCTCGTCGCCACACGCCGGGACACCCGTGTTCGGGTTCGCCGGCCCCTCGGGCCCGATCCCGTGCTGGACGGTCTTGACCTGCATGTCGTACCAGTGCTCCCAGAACGTCGAGAGGATGCCGCCGTGGTGGGTCATGTCCCGGTAGAAGTCGGCCGCTCCCTCCCAGACGCACATCGCGGCGAGGTGGTCCGGCTGGAGCGACGCCACCTGCCATTGGTTGATGCCGTAGTAGGAGATGCCGTTGAGCCCCACCTTTCCGGAGCTCCAATCCCGGGTTGCCGCCCACTCGATGCACGCGGCGAGGTCACGGGTCTCCCGCGGCGAGAAGTGGTCCACGAACCCCGGCGAGCGGCCACAGCCCCGGGAGTCGACCCGCACGACGACGTACCCGTCCGGGACCCACTTCTCCGGGTCCACCACCTCCCAGTTCTGGTAGCGGCAACTCGAGTCCGCAGCGACGTCGGGGTGCTGCTCGGTCATGATCCGCCACTGGTCGGGGTAGCCCTCCTGGAAGGCGAGACCCTTCGCGTAGGGCCCGTACGAGAGGATCACGGGATGACGGCCCCCGGCGGCGGGTCGGAACACATCGGCCCGCAACACGGTCCCGTCATCGACCTCGATCGCGACGTCCCAGTCGATCTCCATGCCAGCCGGCGGTTCCGCAGAACCGACGACCGGAGTCGCGTCGCCGTCCACGGCGGTGGAGCCTACCGCCCGCGTTCGATCATCGACCGCCGCCGGAGCACGTACCGGAATGGAGGCGGCGGCGCCCGGGTTGCACAGGTTCACCTGCGAATGGGGATTCGATGGACGCCGCCATCGAGGACGCGCTCACCACCGGGGGCGTCGCCGACATCACGACGACGGGACGACGCTCCGGGCTGGCGCGCCGCATCGAGATCGTGTTCCACAACCTCGACGGTTCCCTCTACATCACCGGCCGGCCCGGCGCCCGCGACTGGTATGCGAACGTCGTCGCCGACCCGGCGATGACGCTGCACCTCAAGCGGGGGGTCACCGCCAACCTGGCGGCGACGGCGACGCCGGTAACCGGCGACGACACGAGGCGCGAGGTCCTGACGAGGATCATGACGGACGGGTTCGGGATGCCGCCCGACGATGTCCGCACACGACTCCAAACATGGGTAGACGGTGCTCCCCTCGTTGCCCTCGCCCTGGTCGGGAGCGAGGGCTCCGCGAGGTAGCCGGCCCGGCGCGATCATGGCGCCGCCGACCGGAGGCGCGATGCGACTCACAGACGACGAGGCGTGGGAGCGGCTCGCCGCCGCCCGCAACGGGGCGCTGGCAACCGTCCACCCCGAGCGCGGCGTCGACGTCGTCCCCGTCGTGTTCGCGGTCGACGAGCAGCGCCAGATCTTCGTGCCCATCGACACCGTGAAGTCGAAGTCGACGACACGGCTGCAGCGCATCGCCAACATCCGACGCGACCCGAGGTGCGCGCTCCTCGTCGAGCACTACGCCACAGACTGGGCCCAGCTGTGGTGGGTCCGGGTTCACGGCGTCGGCCGCGAGGCGGGTCCCGACGACATCGCCTCCTCTGTCGCGGCCCTCGCTTCGCGATACGAGCCGTACCGGGAACCCGGGACCGTCGTCGGAGGCATCGTGATCATGCCGGAGCGGATCGCCGGCTGGGCCGCCGGGTGAGCGGGCTCAGCCCCAGATGCCCTCCGCCGTCTCGACGACGAGGCGCAACTTCGCCCACTGGTCGTCCTCGGTGATCTCGTTGCCGTGCACGGTGCTGGAGAACCCGCACTGTGGGCTGAGGCACAGGCGCTCGAGCGGCACGTACCGGGAGGCCTCGTCGACCCTCGCCTTCAGCTCATCGGCGTCCTCGAGTTCGGGTCGCTTCGTCGTCACCAGGCCGAGCACCACGGTCTTGTCGTCGGGGACGTGACGAAGCGGGGCGAAATCGCCCGATCGCTCGTCGTCGTACTCGAGGAAGTAGGCGTCCACGTCGAGGTCGTTGAAGAGGACCTCGGCGACCGGTTCGTAGCCTCCGCTGGCGAACCAGGTGCTGCGGAAATTGCCCCGGCACAGGTGGATGCCGACGGTGAGGTCGTCCGGTTTGTCCTTGATCGCTTCGTTGATGAGGGCGGCGTACGTGCGGGGGAGCTCGTCCGGGTCGTCGCCGCGGTCGATCGCGCCCTGGCGCATCTTGGGGTCACAGAGGTAGGCGAGGTTCGTGTCGTCGAGCTGGACGTACCGTGCCCCGGCCGCATAGAGCGCGGCGATCTCGTCCCGGTAGCACTGGGCGAGGTCCTCGAAGAAGTCGTCGAGGTCGGGGTAGGACTCGATGTCGATTGCCGCCCGTCCCCCGCGGAAGTGGACCATCGTCGGCGACGGGATCGCCACCTTCGGCGTCGCGGACGTGTGCGTCGCGACGAAGCGGTAGTCGTCGACCTGGATGGTCCGGGCGTGGCGCAGTTTGCCGGTCACCGCCAGCCGCGGCGGCGTCACGCCGACCGTCACCTGGGAGTCCGAGCTGGAGGCGATCGCGCCGCTGACGGTGACGCCGTCGAGCTGCTCGAGGAAGTCGAGATGGAACCAGGCGCGGCGGAACTCACCGTCGGTGATGCTGCGGATGCCGGTCGATTCGAGCTGGCCGATCGCCGCGGCGATGGCCTCGTCCTCGACGGTCCGTAACTCGTCGGCGTCGATCTCGCCCCTCGCCCGGCGGTCCCGGGCCGCGAGCACCGACGGCGGCCGCAGGAGGCTGCCTACGTGGTCGGCGCGGAAAGGTGGATTCAGCTTGCTCATCGACGAAACCCCTGGTCGGTGTGAGTCGATTATCGCCCGAATCGCCCGGCAATGCCGTGGGAGGTCCCGAGCCACGTCAGGGCGCAGACGCGGCCGTCAGCACCGACACCGTCCCGGTGGTGCCGTCGACGGCACCGAGGCGGATCGCAGCGTCGATGTCCTCGAGCGGTGCGCCGAACGCTGCGGCAACGTCGGCACCGCAGACCGCCGGCACCCCGAGGGAGGCGGCGACCTCGAAGAGGTGCGCCCCTCTGCCGCCGGCGACGGTGACGATGGCGGCCGCCTCCCACAGCAACGGCGCGAGGTTGTTGACGGGGTAGACCGCCACGACGATCTCGCGGGGGCCGAAGCGGGAGGCGTCGTCCGCGTCGCCCACGAGGCGCAACACACCGGCGCCGGTTCCGGCTACCACGGCGTCGCCCTCCACCGATGTGCCCAGCGCGGCGACCGACCCGTACAGGAATGGCTCCCACCTGCCGACGCCGAAGCGGGCCGATGCCTCGGTCGATTCGTGGCCCCGGCTCACCAACCTCTCGATCGCCCCCAAGGGGAGATGGCGGAGGGTCGAAGGCTTCGTGATGGCGCCGCGCTCCGCGAGGACGACGGCGAGCCGATCGAGCGCGCCGAGCACGTCGGCGGCGAGTCGTTGGTCCGGTGGGGCAGATGCCGAGATGCGGTCGAGGGTCGCCCCCGGGTCGGGGCCCCGAAGTGAGGCGAGAACTCGTTGCGGCTCGGAGGGGTCGTCCCACCGTTGCGCAACGAGCCGGGATGCCGCCCGCCGCGCCCTCTCCCAGAGCCGTTGCGGATCAAGACCGGGTGCGGGCGTTTCAGGCGCCGGGAGCCGGGCGAGGCCGAGCGCCCACGGAAGCACGAGCGCCTCCCCTACCGGACCAGGGTGCAGAGCCAGGAGACCCGCCACGGCGGCGAGGCGGGGATCCGTAGCGACGGGGGGCCGGGGAGCGGACGCGGCGGCGGGCGCCACCGCGTTGCGCGCCTGGAGGAGCCACACGCCGTCGTCGTCTTCGGCCCACTCGATGAGGTCGTGACCCGTCTCGGAGCGCACCGCCCTCGCCAGAGACGCGACCTCGCTCACCAACGCCCCGGAGAGGCGCTGTCCCCCCACCGCCTCGACACCGTCGTCGCCGCCGACAACGACGGTGTCGCCGGCCACGTGGCCGGACGCGATCGCCGCCGGGTGGCCCGGGGTGCCGACGACGGTCACGGTGCCGTCGTCACCGGCCGAGGCGGATCCGCCGTGGCGGGGACGGAGCTCCGGCTGGACGAGCACGGCCATCTTCGTCGCTCCCGGCGCGACCCCGGTTGCCCGCGCCCTGCCGAGGGCGTCTTCGGTGAACACCGATGCCCAGCAGCCGGACACCGCTCGCGGCAGCTCCTCGGGAGCCGTCTCACCGTACGACGCGAACGCACCGGCCCACGCCGCCTCCGCCTCGCCCAACGTCGAAGACCGCACCACGAGGCGGCTGCCGAGGCGACGGCCGGCCGCGACGACCTCCGACGCGAGCGCATCGTCGAGGCCCCGGCCGGAGATGAAGAGCCTCGCCGCCCCCGACCCTCCCTCGGCGAGGACCCGGGAGCCGGCCTCGATTGCCGCCGACCCGGCCCCGATCACCACGACGAAACCTGGTAGCACCGGGAGCCCGGCGGCCCGGGTGGCCGAGAGCGACGCAGCCTTGGCGCCGGCGACGGCGGGGTCGGCGGCCCGGTCGTCGTCGAGGTCGACGATGCCGGTGGTGCTCAATCCACCACGATGATCTCGTGGGACTTGTACGTCGTGACCATCTCGATGCCCGTCTCGGTCACGTACAGCATCTCCTCGAGCCGGACCCCGAAATCGTGGAGCTTGCCGTGCTGGGTCTCGAGGGCGAACGTCATGCCCGGCTCGATCGTGACCGGATGGTCGAGTGACCAGATGCGCGAGATCACCGGCGGGTCGTATTGAGCGAGCCCGAGGCCGTGGCCCCAGTTGTTCGCCGCCGCCTGGTCCTCCTCCTCATAGCCCCAGATCTCCGCCGCCGGCCACTTCGCCGCCACGTCGGCGGTGGTCACCCCGGGCCCGGTGGCCTCGATGGAGTCCCACAGCCAGGTGTGCGCCTCGTCGTAGACCGCCTTCATCTCATCGGTCGGGGTGCCGCCGACGCAGTACGTCCGGTAACAGCACGACTTGAACCCGTTCCACGTCAGTGCGGCGAGGTCGATGATGACGAGGTCGCCGGGGCGGATCATCCGGTCGGAGAAGTTGCGCCAGTTGGGCCAGGCGTTGGGGCCCGAAGACACGATGACGTCCTCGACGTCCTCCATGCCCTGGATCGAGTAGAGCTGCTCGAAGCCGAACGCGGCGACTTCGTTCTCGGTGAGGCCCGGCTTGAGGAACTGGGTGAACTCGTAGTGGACCTTGTCGCAGATCGAGCCGACGACCTGGAACGCCTTGACCTCGTCCGGGCTCTTGATGGCCCTGGCCTCCATCATCGGGGTCATCCCGTCGGTCCACTCGATGCCGTGCTCTTCGAAGGCGCGGACGAGGTTGATGTCGATGAAGTCGACCCCGAGCGGCTTGTCGCGGATGCCGGCAGCTTCGAGGTCGGCGATGAGGGCACGAGTGAACTTGTCGACCTGCTGCTTCGACGCCGGCCCCACCGCCCCCTTGATCCAGGCGTACGAGTACCGGATGTTCTCCTTCGGGATCCACGGGTTGTGGACCTCGAGGTGGAAGCCGATGTCGCCCTGCTCGTAGACGATCGGCTTCTGCCCCTCGATGAGCACCACGTAGCGGAGCCCGGGCTTGAGCCGGTTCCAGCCGGGAGTCAGCGTCGATGAGACATAGCGCATGTTCTCGTCGTAGAAGAGAAGGAGCGCCCCGAGGCCGTGGCGCCGCATCGCCTCGTGGGCCCTCGTGAGGCGCCATTGGCGCACGGCCTCCCAGTTGATCCCTTCCTTCCAGTCGGTGCTGAGGACGCCGAAGGCTTCCCTCATCTGCCCTCCTCCGCGCTAGGGGCCTGCCCGCACCGCGGGCGCCTGATCGTCGTGGTGGATCTCGTTGTGGCGGCCGGGACGCGATCCTGCCGGGACCCGGCTCTTCCAGGAAGGTAGTTCGGACTCAAGACGGCGTCGCCCCCGGCAAGACCTTCTCGACGAGGGCGAGAAACTCGGATTCTTCGAGAAGGTCCCGCTTGGCGAGCGATGCCTCCTTGACGAGCACGAGGATCTCCGTCATCTCGTCGACGGACGCAGTGATCCCGTGACGGTCGAGCCAGATCGCCACCGAGTCGAGCCCGGAGCCCTTGCCGAGGACGATCGTCGGCGGTGGCTGGCCGACGAGCTCCGGCCGATAGGGAAAGGCCTCCGTGAGGTGCTCTTCACCGACGTTGTTGACCCAGCTGGCGATGATCCCCGACTCCACGTAGAACAGCTGCTCGCCGATGACCGGTCGGTTGGACGGCTGCTCGACGTCGGCGAGGCCGAGGACGAGGCGGGAGATGTCGTAGAAGCGCTCGGTCTTGATGCCGGTGTCGACGCCGTACATCGTCAACAGCGCGAGCATCGTCTCCTCCATCGGCGCGTTGCCGGCGCGCTCCCCCATCCCGGCGACCGTGGTCTGGATGACGGAGGCACCTTCGGCGACGGCGAGCACGGTGTTGGCAACGCCCATGCCGAAGTCCATGTGGAAGTGGGTCTCGAGAGGCACTCCGAGCCGCTCCCTGACGTTCTTGGCGAAATACGTCACGGCGTGGGGGGAGATGACGCCGAACGTGTCGACGAGCCCGACGGTGTCGACATGGCCGTCGCGGGCCACGGTCGCGAGATCCTCGAGGAGCTCGACCATGCCGGCCCGAGTCGCGTCGATGGGGAAGAACGACACCTTGAGCCCGTGCTCGTGGGCGTAGGACGTGGCCTCGATCGACAGCTCGATCGCCTTCTTCACCTCCCACCGGTACGCCCGTTCGATCAGATGGTGACTCGCCGGGATCTCCATGACGACCCCGGACACGCCGGTGTCGATGGCCAGCTTGACGTCGTCGAGCATGCAGCGGGAGAAGGCGTAGATCTCGGCGTCGAGCCCGGCGGCGGCGATGCTGCGCACGGCGACCTCATCGGCGGGGGACACTGCGGGAAGGCCGGCCTCGATGCGATGCACCCCGGCTTCGGAGAGCGCCGCGGCGATGCGGAGCTTGTCGTCGGCGGAGAACTCGACGCCCGCCTGCTGCTCACCGTCCCGCAGCGTGACGTCGTGGACCTGCAACCCGGGGTCGATGGCGAAGCCGTCCGTGACCTCGGGGAGGTAGTTCCACGGGCTGGAGAACCAGCGGTCCGACTTCCAGGGCGTGGGGCCGTCCGTCATCGGCATCCTGTTGACCTCCCGGTGAGCGGCCGCGGCGACCCGGCCGACCCTACACGGTGAGCCCGACGCGGGGCCGGTCGGCCCCGTCCCGTCTCACCCCGCTTCGATCCCTCACGCATGCGCGCCCTGACCGGCGGGCGACAGGTCGAGGACGACCTTGAGGTTGTCTCCTCCCACCGCGGCGAATGCGGCGGCCGCGTCATCGAGTCGGAAGCGGGCGGTGACGAGGGGCTCGAGGTGTAACCGCCCCCCGGCCGTGAGCGCGATCGCCGCGTCGTAGTCGGCGGGGCCGGCGGCGCGAGGGCTGTGCACTGTGAGCTCCTTGAAGTACAGCTGGTAGTACGGAAGCTCCCCGGTGCCGTCGGTCACGGTGCCGAACGCGAGGACGTGTCCTGCCGGCGCGGCGAGCTCGATCGCGCGGGCCAGGGTGGCCTCGGTGCCGACCGACTCCACGACGAGGTCGGCGCCCCTGCCGCCGGTGGCTTCGGCGACGATCTCCGCCGCCTCGTCCGGGGTTGTCGTCCTCCCTGCTCCGAGCCCGGCGGCGAGTTCACGCTTCCAGCGCGACCGGGTCACCCCGATCACGTTCGCTCCACGGGAGGCGAGCAACTGGGCGTGGAGCTGACCCGCGACGCCGAGGCCGATGACAGCAGCGGTCTCGTCTGGGAACACCGACACGGTCCGCTGGGCGTGGACGACGGTGGCGAGCACCTGGAGCACCGCCGCCGCATCCCGGGAGACGGCGGCGGGAATGACGTGGAGGAACACCTCGTCGATCTCGATCTCCTCGGAGAAGACTCCGTCGACGTCGCGGCCGAGAAGGCCCCCGGCGGCGCAGAGGTGGCGCAGGTCGCGGCGGCACAGGTCACAACGCCCGCAGAAGGTGGCGGGGTTGATGAGGACCCTGGACCCGGCAGGGATGTCGCCGCCCGGCGCGCCGTGAACGACCTCCCCCACCATCTCGTGACCCATCACCCGCGGGTACTCGACGGGGATCGACCCGGCGAGGATCTTGAGGTCGGTGCCGCAGATCCCGGCTTGGTCGACGCGCACCACCGCGCGGTCGGATCGCGGCGGCGCCGGCATGTCGCGAACCTCGACCGAGCCCGGCCCGGTTGTCACGACGGCGCGCACAGCCCTCATCTCGGGCCCGGGGCCGACCCGCCGGCCGCGGTACCGCGACCGGTGTTGCGCGCACGCGATGTTGCCATCAACCCTCCCTGTGCGAACGGACGAGCGGGTCGGTCATTATGCATGATTGCCCCTCCCGGACTCGGGCGCCTTCGCCAGCCCGGCGACCTCAGCCGCACCCGACGACGAGGGCGGCCGCCGGCCGTTCGACGTCGGTCGTCAGCCAGGCGGAACCGGGGGGCCTCCCTCCGAGCCGTGTCATACGTCTCGACGGTGACCGATGCCGGCGCAGCCTCCACAGAGAGCGTTCGTCGACGGCTTCGAGGATCCGGGTGGAGGTGACGGGATTTGAACCCGTGACCCCTACGTTGCGAACGTAGTGCTCTGCCAGACTGAGCTACACCCCCGGGCGGGGCGACAGGATAACGGATCGACGTCCGTCGGCATCCAGCCCCGAAACGAGTTCAGCCGCCGGGTGGCTGCAGCGTCGCCCTGAGGCGCTCCTGGACGATCGTCGTCGTGAGGTCGGCCCGGCTGCGTTCGATGAGGGAACGAGCCACGTCGGTCGTCCTCCGCAGACCGGCCGTCATGCCGTCGGGGTAGTCGAGCGATTGGAGCAGATCCTGGATCGCCTCCATGTCGCGAAACGTCGCCTCGGCGGCATCGAGCTCGCCGGTGCGGAGCTGGTCGAGGAGGCGCCGCCGCTGCTCCCCCACGGCCTCGCCGAGCCCCTTGAGGTACGGAACAGAGTCGAGGCCGAGGTCTGCCGGCAGCGGCAGCGTCTCGCCGGCGAGGAGGGCCGCAGTGAGCTCGGCCTCGGCGTACTCCTTGACGGCGTCGTAGAAGAACCCGGCGTAGTAGATGTCGCGATGCTCGGCGAGCGGGGCCTCCGTCTCGGCGATGAGCGCGCCGACCTCGTCGAGCAGCCCGCGCGCCCGCGCCGTCTCGCCGCGATGGAGCGCCCGGATCGCGTTTGCAGACGAGCGGATCATCCGGCGGCAGTTCTTCAGCGCCATCTCACGGACGTCGTTCTTGGCGTCGAGTTCGGCGCGGACCGCGGTCTCGAGCGCCTCGAGGTCGACGGACCGGCTCACCGAGCCGGTCACCCGGCGACGACGCGAACGGTATGCCGCTGCGGATCCTTCGCCGGGCCGGATGTCTCCCGGGGCGGCATGGCTACCGTCGTCTGTTCGGCGAGCGCACGCGCCTGGCGGGCGTACAGCAGCATCGTCACGAAGCCGGCGAGAGCGACGTCGAAGGCGAGGCTGACCCCGAGCCAGACCACACTCGAGCGCCAGATGGCGAGCGCGAGCGTGGCGAAGGCTCCCGCGGCGAAGATGACGAGCGTGCGCTGTCGCCGCGCCGTCGCCCGGCGCCGTGCCGCGACCTCCTGAGCGGTGCTCGACGCGACGGTCGCGAGCAGCGCCGTGTTGCGCGCGAACGTCCGGGTCGTCGCCATCGGGGCCCTGCGCCGGTTCTCAACGACCGAAGGCAGCAAGAAGGCGGCCCAGATCACAACGATCAAGATGAAGCCGATCAGCTGCATTGGTGGTCCCTTACTCCGCCAGCCTGCCGAGCGTAGGCCGACGTGCCGCCCGTACCAAGGATCGTTGGTTCAAGAGTCGAAGGCATTGTGGTCGGTGTCCGCCGACAACAGCAAACCCACACCGTGGGCCAGAGCCGGCCCGATGACGCCCAGGGACTCCTCGACGCCCTTCACCGACCCGGGCAGGTTCACGATGAGGGTCGTGCCCCTGATTCCGGCGACGCCGCGCGACAGCATCCCGTGCGGATTGACACCGAACGTGGCCGCCCGCATCGCCTCGGCGAGCCCCGGCGCGGGCCGGTCGATGACCGACCGGGTCGCCTCCGGGGTGAGATCTCGCGGGGCGAATCCGGTGCCGCCAGTCGTCAGCACGAGATCGGCCCGACCGGCATGGGCGAGGAGCGCATCGGCGACCGAGTCGACGCCGTCGGGTACGACCGCGGTGGCCACGACCTCGAACCCGTACGACTCGACGAGGCGTGCAGCCACCGGACCGGAGCGATCGTCCGCTTCCCCCCGGCTCACGCGATCGCTCACGGTGATGATCGCGGCCTTCAACGCGACCAGTCTCCGGACTTGCCGCCCGTCTTCGAGAGGAGGCGCACCGAACGGATCGTCACCCCTTTGTCGAGGCCCTTCACCATGTCGTAGAGGGCGACGGCTCCGACCGCGGCGCCGGTGACGGCCTCCATTTCGACTCCGGTCCTCGCCGTGACCCTCGCCGTGACCTCGATGCGCGCTCCGGGCTCGATCCGCTCGACCTCCACCGACACGCTGTCGATGGGAAGCGGATGGCACAGCGGAACGAGCTCTGAGGTCCGCTTCGCCCCCATGATCGCCGCGATCCTCACCACCGCCAGGGCATCGCCTTTGGGAAGATCGCCGCCGAAGAAGCGTTCCGCCACGTCGGGTGCGAGCTCGACGACGGCTTCGGCAACCGCGGTCCGAGAGGTGGCGTCCTTGGCGGAGACGTCCACCATCCGGGCGTTGCCCCGATCGTCGAGGTGCGTGAGCTCGTCAGCCACCGATCGCCTCCATCCTCGTGCGGGCCTCCGCCGAACGGAACAGCTCCAGCTCGACCGTGTCCCCTGCGCTCACGGTACCCGTGCCAACGGGCACGACGGCGAACGCGTCGGCGGCGGCAAGCGCCGAGATGATGTTCGAGCCTTGGGCGCCGCTGCCGCGGGCCTCGGGCGATCCGTCGCTGCCGGGCGAGATCGCGACCCGCACGAAAACGATCTTCGCCGGGTCGGTGCGCATGTCCTCCCGTGCGACGCCTGCAAGCCGCGGCCGGAAGAGCCGGCGCGAGCCCATCATCTGCAACAGCGCCGGGCGGACGAACTGTTCGAAGGCGACGAAGACCGACACCGGATTCCCCGGGAGCCCGAAGAGCGGCGTACCCCCGAGCGACCCGAAGGCGAAAGGCTTCGCCGGCTGCATGGCGACCCGCCAGAACTCGACCGACCCCAGCTTGCGGAGCTCTTGTTTGATGAGGTCGTATTCGCCCATCGAGACACCGCCGCTCGTCACGACGGCGTCGGCGTTGCGGGCGGCGTGACCGAGTGTCTGGTTGAGTGCCGATGCGTCGTCGGGAACGATGCCGTGGTCGACAACCACGGCGCCGAGCTCCTCGAGGAGGGCGCGAAGGATGAAACGGTTCGAGTCGCGGATCTTGCCCGGCTCCAACGCCGATGTCTCCGGGGGCACGATCTCGTCGCCGGTTGACATGAGGGCGACCGTGGGCCTGCGATGCACCGCCGGGTGTGCTTCCCCTACCGACGCCAGCAGGCCGAGATGAGCCGGACCGAGGCGTACCCCGGCGTCGAGCACCACCGAGCCGGCGGCGATGTCGCCCCCGGCGGGGCGCACCGAGGTGCCGGGAGCCGCACCGGCGAGGATCGTGACGCTCCCATCACCCGGCTCGGTGTCCTCCACCTTGACCACGGTGTCGGCCCCCAGCGGCATCGGCGCCCCCGTCATGATCTTCGTCGCGGTGCCGGCCTCCACCGTCATCGTCGGCACGCTGCCCGCAGGGACGTCCTCGAGGACGGGAAGGGTCACAGGCGTGTCCGCGACGTCGGTTGCGCGCACGGCGTAGCCGTCCATGGCCGAGTTGGGGAACGGGGGGATGTCGTGGGCCGCCACCACCGGCGCGGCGAGCACGAGACCGGCCGCCTCGCGCAAGGTCACCTCCATGACGGGCAGCGGCCTCATCGCGTCGAGCACCTCGGCCTGAGCATCCTCGAGCGGCCTCACGACGAGCTCACCCTCGATTCGCTCCCGGAGACGAGCCTGCGGATGTTCGGCCAGTGGCGTGCCACGACGAGCATCGCCGTCGCACCCGCCCACGCCAGGGACCAGCCCGGGTGACCGGTCACGGCGAATGCGGGGACGTACAGCGCCATGGCAACGAGCGAGGCGATCGACGCCGTCTTGAAGACGAGCACGATGAAGAGCCAGACGACCGCGAGCACGAGCCCCGCCACCGGCTCGAGCCAGACGGCCGCACCGATCGCGGTTGCGACGCCGCGACCGCCCTTGAAGCGAAGCCAGGCCGGGAACGCGTGCCCGACGACGGCCAAGAACCCCGCGGCGAACCCAACGACCTCACCCGCCCACAGGTCGCCGATGGCCGCGGCCGCCATGCCTTTGGCGAGGTCGCCGACGAGCACTGCCGCCCCCGCCCGCTTCCCCAACGTCCGAAACACGTTGGAGGCGCCGGGGTTCCCCGAGCCGTGCTTGTAGATGTCGACGCCGAGGGCGCGTGGCACGAGCGCCCCGAAGTCGAGCCCCCCGAGGAGATAGGCGATGACGGCGGCGAGAAAGGCCTCCAAGGCGATGGAAGTCTAGGGCTGATACCATCCCGGTCTTCCTAGGTCATCAGCGGGTAGGGGTGGACATGATCGGTGTGTTCGGAGGCTCGGGGTTCTACGAGCTACTCGACGGTGCGCGCCAGGTGAAGGTCGACACACCGTACGGCTCGCCGGCGGCGTCGTACATGGTCGGCACCGTCGACGGCGTCGACGTCGCGTTCCTGCCCCGCCACGGCGCCGACCACCAGTTCCCGCCGCACCTGGTGCCGTTCCGGGCCAACGTCTGGGGCATGAAGGAACTCGGGGCGACGTGCATCATCGGGCCGTGCGCCGTCGGCTCACTTCAGGAGCGTTATGCCCCCGGCAGCTTCGTCGTCTGCGACCAGCTCGTCGACTGGACGGGCGGCCGGGAGCGCACCTTCTTGGACGGGCCCGAGGTCGACCACCTGTCCTTCGCGGACCCTTACTGCGAGGATCTCAGGCAGATTGCCATCGCCTCGCTGTCCGACGTCGGCGCCGCCGTGCACGATGGTGGAGCCGTCGTCGTCATCGCCGGCCCTCGGTTCTCGACACGGGCCGAGTCGTCCTTCTTCTCGAGCCAGGGCTGGGCCGTCGTGAACATGACCCAGGAGCCGGAGGTTGCGCTCTCGCGTGAGCTGGGCATGTGCTACGTGAACATCTCCGTGGTCACCGACTACGACGTGGGTGTCGAGGGGGAGATCGAACCCGTGACCCACGAGGAGGTGCTCGCCCGCTTCGGCGAGTCGCTCGGAACGCTCAGGAAGGCGGTCCTCGAGATGATCCCGCGGGTCGACTCAGCGGCGTGCTGTGGACAAGAAACAGGAGAGTGACAAAACCGAACCCGGGAATCCGTAGCCGCCCCACTCCCCACGCGCAACAATGGAGAGCGGGCATGACCCCCCTGCACCCAACGCCTACAGATCTCGTCCGGCACCGGCTCCGTCGACCGGCCGGACGTGAGTCCGCTTCGCGGGCTCGACTGCTGCGCTCCGCGTCACCGACCGATCCCGTGGGGGAGATCGGCGGATCACCGGCATGGAGTGCGGATTCGACGGCTCGGGGCTTCGTCAGGCTGACTGTCGAAGGCCCCCTCCCCGTACCGCTGAACGCAAGTCCCCCACCATTCCCCCTGCTTGCGTGAGGCGACCCTCCCTCCCTTCGGGGAGGGAGGGAACGGGGAGGGTAACGACACCTGTTTCGAGTCGAGCAACCGCCCCGACGCGACCGGGTCATCGGCGCCGACCCCGAGTCGTCGCAGGCTGGATCGAACGACGACGTCTGGGTCTATTCGGAGTTCTTTGAAGCGCTACGCGACTGGTTGTCTGCGAATCACCCCGATGTCGTGACAACGAACCAGCTCGACACGTCGCGCATGTCGTTCGATTCCTCCCGACTGTTCCGACTTCGGCAAGCGTGCCGACCGCGCTCGAATACGTCGACGAGTTCGTCTCCGAACCGGACGCCTATCCGCTCACCGAGCCGGTGCCCGAAACTGACGGCGGCGGTCCGCTGTCCTGAACATGGGGTGCCGCGCCCAAGCAACGCCACCGGAGCGCGCCCAAAGCCGGCAACGTGCTGGCTGACCTGAGCGGCCGCCGCCTCGACGCAGCTGCGGCGGGGCGGCGGCCCGGGGGACGGCGCTCTTCCCCCGCCGGCCCGGGTCGGGTACGTTCGCCGCGATGTTCTGGTTCCGCAGGCCGCCCTATCTGCGCTGGGTCGCGGCCGGCGGCCTCGTGGTCGTGGCCTTCCTCATGGACCTCCGGGACGCCGCCGGGGAGCCCTACCCCTTCGCAGCGCGCGACGTCACGGCGGGTGAGTCGCTCGACGCCGGCGCCGTCGAGTGGCGCCAGATTCCCGCAGGCCTGCTGCGACAGCCCGACCTCACTGCAGCAGTCGCCGCCCGCGACCTCGCCGAGGGCGAGCCGATCCTGCCCGCCGTCCTCCGATCGGTTCGAGAGGTCCCCGACGGCTGGTGGGCGGTGCCGCTCGCCATCCCCGAGCAGGCGGCTCCGGGTTCGGCCTTGCGCCTCGTCGTCCTCGACCCGCCGCTCGTCGTCGACGGAGTCGTCGTCAGAGCCGGAGCGCCGGGGACGTTCGGTGTGCCGGAAGCGGGCCTCGTTGCCGTACCGGGCGAAGATGCCGTCGTCGTCGCCGGTGCCGCCGTCCGCGGCGAGTTGACCGTCCTCGTCGAGCCGTGAGCCGACCCCCTCCGTGTCCGAGCCCGCCGCAGCGTGCCACCGATCATGGAGAACCGGTCAAGCACCGTATGCTGCCGCCCCATGTTCGACGCCGCGTTGTGGGGGCTGGTCCAGGGCCTCACCGAGTTCCTTCCGATCTCGTCGAGCGGGCACCTCGTCCTCGTCCCCGAGCTCCTCGGGAGGGAGGCGCCATCGCTCGCGACTTCCGCCGTCCTGCATCTCGGCACTCTCACCGCGCTCCTCGTCTACTTCCGCTCCGAGGTCGTCGCGATGGTGCGCCGCACCTCCGAGGGGCGACGCCTGCTCAGATGGCTCGTCATCGGGACAGTCCCTGCGGCCATCGGGGGCATCGTCTTCAGGTCCTGGCTCACCGAGTTCAACAACAGTCCCCGCCTCGTCGCCGCCGCCTTGTTTCTCACCGGCGTCGCTCTTTTAGGCACGCGCTCCTTCCGCCCCGGCTCCCGCAAGCTCGTGGAGTCGTCGAACGTCGATGCCTTGCTCATCGGCGCCGGCCAGGCCATCGCCCTCATCCCGGGCGTGTCCCGCTCGGGTGCGACGATCGGCGCCGGCCTCGCCCTCGAGTTCGATCGCACCGAGGCGGCCCGCTACGCCTTCTTGCTCGGGATCCCGGCCATCGCCGGTGCCGGCCTCGTCGAGCTCGTCGAGCTGGCCGGCCAACCGGGCGGGATCCCCGGCTCCACGTGGGTGGGCCTCGCCGTGGCCGCCGCCTCGGGGTACTTCGCGATCGCCGCCCTGCTCCGCCTCATCGGAAAGGCGGGGCTCGTGCCGTTTGGCGTGTATTGCGTCGTTGCCGGGGGCGTCGCCTTCGTTCTGGTCTGAGATCCCCGGCGCCCCCGGTAGCCTCCTCAGCGATGAAGATCGACAACACGCTCCGCTCCAGGCTCGAAGAAGAGCTGGTCATCTGGATGACCACGGTCTCGTCCGACGGCCCGCAATCATCCCCGGTGTGGTTTCTCCTCGACGGCGACGAGCTCCTCGTCTACTCGCTCGACTCGGCGCGTGTGCGCAACATCGCGACGACGCCGGCTGTTGCGGTGAACCTCAACAGCAACCGGTACGGCGGCCACGTCCTCACCATGGAGGGTGTGGCCCGCATCGACGACGGCGCTCTCGCCGCGGATCACAACGAGCCATATGTCGCCAAGTACCGGGACCGCATCGCCGCCGCGGGGTGGACACCCGAGAGCTTCGCCCGCGACTACCCGGTACCGATCCGCATCGCGATCACCAAGGTGAGGGCGTGGTGAGCCGCACCGACCCGACGCCGGATCGATCGGGCATACACGCCGGGTCGGCGAGGTTGACCCGACGTGAACGGCCGCGACCACGACGGGACCTGGGATAGCCGATGGCCCTGTTCAGCAAGAAGCCCAAGGCACAGAAGATCCACCATCTCGACGAGCTGAAGCCGATGCTCGCCTCGGGCAAGCCGGTGCTCATCGACTTCATGCAAGTCAACTGCGGGCCGTGCCAGATCATGGACGGGATCGTCAACGAGCTGGCCCGGGAGTACGGCGAGTCCGCGCACATCGTCAAAGTCGACGTCACCAAGGTGTCCGGGGCAGCCCAGGTCTTCAACGTCCGCTCGACGCCGACCTTCGTCCTCGTCGGCCGCACGCCCGCGAAGCGTTCGAAGAAGGCTTCGCGCGCGAAGAAGGCCGCGAGGTCAGACGGCCGGATCTCGGCGCGCTGGCGCACGTCCGGGCTCGTGAAGAAGGATCAGCTCACCAGGGTCCTCGAGAGCAACGGCGCGTTCCGACCGGCGGACTGAGCTCGCCGATCAGCCGTAGTCGTAGAAGCCCTTCCCCGTCTTGCGGCCCAGAAGCCCGGCCTCGACCATGCGCTTCAGCAGCGGTGGCGGCGCATACCGGGGCTCGCGGAACTCCTCGAAGAGCGATTCGGCGACGAACAGCATGGTGTCGTTGCCGATGAGATCACTCAACGCCAGTGGGCCCATCGGATAGTTCGCGCCGTTCACCATGCCGGCGTCGATGTCCTCCTTCGACGCGAAGCCCTCCTCGTACATGGCGATCGCATCGATGATGTAGGGAACGAGGAGCTTGTTGACGACGAAGCCGGCCCGGTCCTTGGCGTGAACCACGGTCTTCGCGAGTTGCTTCTCGGCCAACGTCGCCGCTCTGTCCACGACCTCCGGTGCGGTCACGACGCTGCGGACGATCTCGACGAGGGGCATGACCGGTGCCGGGTTGAAGAAGTGCATCCCGACGACGCTCTCCGGCCGGCCGGTCGCGCCGCCGATCCGGGTGATGGGGATCGACGAGGTGTTCGAGGCGAGGATGCCGTCGTCGGCCGCGACGATGCGGTCGAGGTCGGAGAAGATCTGACGCTTGAGCTCCTCGTTCTCGACGACCGCTTCGATGACGACCTCGCGGTCCGCCATGACGGACAGGTCGGAGACGAAGATGATCCGGCCCAGTGCGGCGTCGTGGTCCTCGGCGCTGAGCTTGCCCCGCTCGAGCGCCCGGCCGAGCGACTTCGCCACCCGGACCCGCGCCGCCTCGGCGAGCTCCTCGGTCGCCTCGTGCACGGCGACCTCGATCCCGGCTTTGGCGCAGACTTCGGCGATCCCGGCGCCCATCTGGCCGCCGCCGACGATGCCGACGCGTTCGATAGCCATCCGCCCTCCCATCGTTGCGCTGCCGTCTCACGAGCGTAGCCGGGCGACGTCGGCCCGGGCTCGGCGACTGCGGCTCAGACGTGCCCGGGCGGGTTCTGGATCGTGGAGAACGCCTGGCGCCGGTTCTCCACGATCTCGTAGCCGATCTGCTCGAGGGAGTCCATGAGCCAGAGGTGCGCCGCCTCACCGGGCCGGTAGTCGGCGGCGGCCATCCCCTGGATCCTGCCCTGCTCCTGGAGCTGTTTGACCTGCTTGTGGTTGTTGCGGGGCTCGATCGTGTAGACACCGAGCGTCTTGCCGCCGTGCTGGTTGAGGATCGAGAACGCCGGAACGTCGCTGGGGCCGTCGGCGATGTAGATCATGTTGCGCAACGGCACCCTGCGCTGCGACTCCGACATCCGGGAATTGACGTCGAGCTCGGGGTTCTTGTTGACCCCCTTGTTGATCTCGAACAGCGCCCTCGTCTTCGACGTGTTGTCGATCGTGTAGCCGAGGTGGCGGATGGCGCCGCCCGCCGGCTCGACGGGGAGCCGGGTCACGTACCCAGGCGGTGCCGAGTCCTCGACGAACGTGTTCGCCCAGATGCCGTCGACGTGGGCCGCGATCGGGCTGCCCTCGATCATCGGCCGGATACCGGTCGACGCGATGTAGTGCTCGACGGTGATGCCCTCGCGGGCGAATTCGGGAATCTCGCGAGCTCTCGCCCTCGTCGCCTCGAAGAACTCGGGAATCCCCGGGCAGGCCTCGAGCTTGCCGCCGAGCTGGCGCAGCTTGGCGTTCGTGAGTCCACTGAAGACGCCTGCCTCGACGTAGGTGAGGATGTGGAGGAGGTACGCCATGTCCTTGGCGAGGATCTCGCCGTGGGCGGCGTGATAGCCGACAAGACCCTCGACCTCGCGCCAGAACACCTCTTCGTCGACTCCGTACTCCTCGAAGATCGGGCCCTGCATGTTGTCGGCGATCAGGGTCCGGTCGAAGTCCCACAGAAAGGCAATCACCGTCTGGGTGTGGAGCGGGACGGGCATGTCCAGAGGTTAGGGCGTCTCGAAGCTCCCGAACGAGACCTCGCCGCCGTCGATCCACCACGGTTGCAGCCGGCAGGGAGAGCCGCGGAGCGCGGCATGAGCGGCGCCGAGGCGGTGGCTGGGCGTGAGGATGTCGATGCTCCAGCCCCTCGCCGCCAGCAACCAGACCGCAGACGCGAGCGAGCCGGCCTCCATCTCCTCCGGCAGGACGACCTCGACGATCCGCAGGTCGCCGGCGACCACGGCCCGAGCCCCGGTCACGTCTCCGGCCACCGCACCGTCGAGCAGCTGGGACAGGGGCACCTCAGCCACCCGCTCGTGTCTCGCCGCGTAGGTACGAACGGCCGACGTCGCCACCCTCGCCTCACTCGTGACCGCTGCGGCCTGAACCATGACGGCCATCGCCACCCCTTCTCCTCGATATGACTTACACGAGTGTAATTCGCTCGCGGCCGCGCCGCGCCCACCCCGAGGGGACCGGCCAGGGCGGCGGGTGCTCCGGCCGGCGAGAGCGGTACCCGGTGCGTGAGCGATGAAGGCGCGGCCGGGTACCCTCGGCGCATGGCCACGGAGATGCGAGACGCTCCCGCTGCGATGCCGGGGCTGACGAGTGCGCAGGTGCGCGACCGCATCGCCAGGGGCGCCGTCAACACGATCCCGGCCGGCCCGAGCCGGACGACGGCCGAGATCGTGCGGGCGAACCTCGTCACCCGGTTCAACATCCTGCTCGGCGTCCTCCTCGTCGTGATCCTCGTCGCCGTCCGCGAGCCGCGCGATGCTCTCTTCGGCATCGTTCTCGTCACCAACGCCGCCATCGGCATCGTCCAGGAGCTGCGTGCCAAGGCGACGCTCGACCGGCTCGCCGTGCTCACCTCGCCCGCCATCCGGGTCGTTCGAGACGGGGCCCTGCGCGAGATCGCCGTCGACCAGATCGTCGTCGACGACGTCATCGAGCTGCGCTCCGGAGATCAACTCCCGGTCGACGGCACCGTCCTCGGCGCCCGTGGTCTCGAGATCAACGAATCGCTGCTCACCGGGGAGTCGGATCCCGTCGTGAAACAACCCGGGGACGGTGCGCTCTCCGGGAGCTTCGTGGCGGCGGGGACGGGAAGGTACCGGGCCGACAGAGTGGGGGCGCACGCATACGCCGCCGCTCTCGCAACCGAGGCGAAGCGCTTCACGCTCGTGCGCTCGGAGCTCCGCGACGCCATCGACTGGATCCTCGCCGCGATCAGCTGGGCGGTGGGACCGGTCATCATCCTCCTCGTGTTCAGCCAGAGCCGGGCCGGCTTCGAGTTGCTCGAGAGCCTCCGCTCTGCGGTCGCTGGCGCGGTCGGCATGGTGCCCCAGGGGCTCGTGCTGCTCACGTCGATCGCGTTCGCCGTCGGCGTGATCCGCCTCGGTAGACGCAACGTCCTCGTCCAGGAGCTGCCGGCGATCGAGGGGCTCGCCCGGGTCGACACCGTGTGCTTCGACAAGACCGGCACCCTCACCGAGGGCAAGCTCGTCGTTCACAGCGTCGAGCAGCTCGACGACGCGGTCGACCCGGAGCCGGCGCTGGGTGCGCTCGGCGCCGCCGAGACCGACCCCAACGCGACGCTCCGGGCCGTCATCGAAGCGTTCCCGGCACCGGCCGGCTGGACGGCCGTCGACTCCGTGCCCTTCTCGTCGGCGCGCAAGTGGTCCGCGACGTCGTTCGCCGACCGGGGGACGTGGGTCCTCGGTGCGCCCGAGGTCGTGGCCCCCGCCGACAGGGTTGTTGCCGGCACCGCCCAGTCCCACGCTGCCAGGGGCCGCCGGGTCGTGCTGCTGGCCCGCAGCGAGTTCGGCCTGCAGAAGGACCGGATCCCACGTTCGCTGAACCCGGTCGCCCTCGTCGTGCTCGGTGACCGGGTCCGGGACGACGCCGCCGACACGTTGCGCTTCTTCGCCGACCAGGGCGTCGCCGCCAAGGTCATCTCCGGGGACCACCCCGATACCGTCGGCGCCATCGCCAGGGAGGTCGGCGTGCCCGGCTCGCACGAGGTCATCGATGCCAGAGACCTCCCCGACGACCCCGAGCACTTCGCCGACATCGTCGAGCAGGCATCGGTCTTCGGCAGGGTCACCCCGCACCAGAAACGGGCAATGGTGGGCGCCTTGCAGGGACGCAGCCACGTCGTCGCAATGACCGGAGACGGCGTCAACGACGTCCTCGCCCTCAAGGACGCCGATATCGGCATCGCAATCGGGACTGGAAGCGCGGCGTCGCGCGCCGTCGCCCAGCTCGTGCTCATCGACGGCAGCTTTGCAACCCTCCCCGGAGTCGTCGCCGAGGGGCGACGCGTCATCGGCAACATCGAACGGGTGGCGAACCTCTTCGTCACCAAGACGGTCTACGCCATCTTCCTCGCCGTCGCCATCGGGCTCGCCGCCCGGCCCTTCCCCTTCCTCCCCCGCCACCTCACGCTCGTCGGCATGGTGACGATCGGGATCCCCGCGTTCTTCCTCGCCCTGGCGCCGACGGCGAGGCGCGCCCGGACCGGCTTCGTCAAACGGGTCCTCAGGTTCGCGATCCCGACCGGTCTCGCCGCCGGTCTCGCCACCTACGGGGCGTACGAGCTGGCCATCACCGAGGGGGTGAACCTCGCCGAGGCGCGCACCACCGCCACCCTCGTGCTCGCCGCCCTCGGTCTGTTCGCCCTCGGCATGGTGAACCGTCCTTTGGAGGGCTGGAAGAAGACGCTCCTGTGGGCGATGGCCGGGCTCCTGCTCCTCCTGCTCCTGACCTCGCCTTCCCAGGGCTTTTTCGAGCTCGACACCCCGCCGATCGTGGTGCTCATGGCCGGCGTCGGCGTCGTCGCCATCACCGGCACCGTCATGGTCGGGACCCTGCGGGCCGTCGGCTGGCTCCGGAATGTGCCGGAGTACCTCCGCCGCCATCCGCCCGAGCCCCGACAGACGTGGAACGAGCTGACGACGCGGGTGCGGGCGTGGCTCGACGCCCGAGACGCGAGCCCCCCCACCGCACCGGCTCTGCCCCCGGACGAGGGCGAGGTTCCGCAGCCGCTCCCCCCACGCCCGGAGCCGGCCCCGACGACATCCTCCGGAGAGGGCCCGCCGCACGCCGACGAGCCCGCTCCAGCGCCCGGGCTCGTGGAGTGGTTCGACCCGGACGAGGACCCGCTCGCCGACATCGAGCTCTTCGACCCGGAACACCAGGAAGACTGAGCGCGGTCGCTAGCCTGCAGAGTGATGGAAGAAGAACGCATCGGGCTGTTCATCGACTACGAGAACCTCGCCATCGGCGCTCGGGAGGATCTCGGCGGCCGCCGGCTGGAATTCAAGCCGATCGCGGACGCCCTCGCTGAGCGGGGCAGGGTCGTCGTCAGGCGCGCCTACGCCGACTGGTCGGCATTCGAGCCCGACCGCAAGATGCTCACCCGCAACCACGTCGAGCTCATCGAGATCCCGCAGCGGCTGGGCGCGGTCCGGAAGAACGCGGCCGATATCAAGATGGCCGTCGACGCCGTCGAGCTCGCCTTCGAGCGGGACTACGTGACGACGTTCGTCATCTGCACCGGCGACTCCGACTTCACCCCGCTCGTCCACAAACTGCGCGAGCTCAACAAGCGCGTCATCGGGGTCGGGCTCCGGGCGTCGACCTCGGCCCTGCTGCCGCCGGCATGCGACGAGTTCCTCTTCTACGAGCGTCTCGACGGCGTCGACCTCGAAACGCCGCCGAAAGACCGCGACGAGGACCAGGAGCGACGCGCCGCCGACCGGCCGGCCCGGATCGACCCCCACGAGGGGCTCGAGTCGCTCACACGTCTCGTCACGGGCACCCTCGCCGGCCTGGAGCGTTCGCTCGAGGGCCCGGTGCGTTCGTCGCAGCTGAAGCGCACGCTGCTGCGCAAGGACGCGACGTTCTCCGAGGCCGACTACGGATTCCGCGCCTTCGGCGAGTTGATGCGGTATCTCGAAGAGCGCAACGTCATCGAGCTGAACCGGGAGAACTCCGGCGGCGACCCCGTAGTTCAGTTCGCCACCTCGGGCAACGGCGAGACCGAGGCATTCGCCCTCCTCCGGGATGTCGTGGCCGAGCTGCAAAAGGATGGCGGGACCGCCCTGTCGGGGTTGAAGAACCAGCTGCGGAAGCGCCAAGCCGGCTTCTCCGAGAGACAGTACGGCTACAGCGGCTTCCTCCAGTTCGTCAAGGCAGCCGACGCGAGGGGCTTCGTCGACCTCGAGTGGTCGAAGGACCTCGACGACTACTTGATCACGGCGTCGTGAGCGCGCCCGCCGGGGCGTGAGCCGTGGACGTCGTCACCCGGCAACAGGGGCGACCTCACCGAGGAACTCGAGAAGCAGACGGTTGACCTCTGCGGGTCGTTCCTGTTGCGTCCAGTGCCCGCAGCCCGCGACGACGACCGTCCGCAGGTCCGGCACCCAGCGTTCCATTCCCTCGATGAGCGACACCGGGAGCACGGGGTCCCGGTCGGCGGCGATCATGAGCGCGGGCTGGCGGACGGCCCGACCCGCCATCTCGGCGGTGTCGTCCCAGTTGGCATCGAGGTTGCGGTAGTACGAGACGGCGCCGGCCACCCCGGTGCGGCGGAAGGCGTCGAGGTAGACGCCGAATTCGTCTTCGGTCATGAACCCGTCCCGGCCCGCCCCGAACGCGTAGAACCCCCGCAGCCAGCCCTCCGGATCGGCTGCGAACGCAGCTTCCACCGCCCCCGGCTCCTGGAACGCGAGCACGTAGGCGAAGCGGTCGGCGTAACGCTCCCGGACGACGCCGAGGGGAGGGAACCCGGCGCAGTAGCCGCGGTAGGGGACGTTGAGGCTGGCGAGCGCCGCCACCCGATCCGGAGCCGTGAGCGCAGCCGTCCAGGCGACGGTGGAACCCCAGTCGTGACCAACGATCACGGGTCTGCGGAGCTCGAGGACGTCGCACAGCCCGATGAGGTCGCCAACGAGCGCCGCGAGCCGGTATGCCGGGATCTCCGGCGGACACGACGACCCGCCGTAGCCTCGCTGGTCGTAGGCGACGGCGCGATAGCCGGCGGCCTCCAGCGCCGGAAGCTGACGGCGCCAGGAGAACGCGAGTTCCGGGAACCCGTGGATGAGGACGACGGGCGGGCCAGAGCCGGACTCGGTCACCGCGAGCTCGACGTCGCCGACCGACACGGTGAACCGCCCCACGACACCTCCTTGCCGCACCAGCGTACGAGGTGAGGAGGGCAAACACTGTCCAGAACCCGACCGTCCCAACCTCGCTACGACGGCGCTCGCGTTGGGGCACCCGATGGCACGTGAGTCCCAGACGAAGGCGCGCGCCCGCAGGCGGGCTGAACTCGAACGGCAACGTCGCGAGAAGGCGCGGCGCCGGGTGATCCGCAACTCGGTCCTCGCCGGGCTCGCCGGGGTCGCCGCCATTGCCCTCGTCATCGTGGTCTGGCCGTCACCCGACCCCGTAGCCGCTGCGGCGGACGCGGCCTCGAACACGAGCGCCGAGGCCTGGGACCTCCCCCGGCTCGACGGTCCCGGCAGGGTCCGCCTCGCCGACTTCGCCGGAGACCCGACCGTGGCCGTGTTCTTCGCGAACTGGTGCGAGATCTGCGAGGAGGAGGTTCCCGAGCTGCTCGCGCTGTCCCGGGTCCTCGGCGACGAGGTCGACTTCGTCGGCATCAACATGATGGACAACGCCCGCGGCCTGCCCGACGCGCGACGATGGGGAATCGCCGGAGAGTGGCCGCTCGCCCGCGACATCGGCAACGGCAACAACAGCGCACTCGCCTCGCTGACGTTCGGCGCCAGGGGAAGCCCGCTCCATGTGATCTACGACGGGGACGGGCGGGTGCTGACCGTGCGCAACGGCTACATGGGGCCGGGAGACATCGTCGCCTTCCTGACCGACGCCGGCCTGCTCGACGCCTGACGGCCGACGTCGCGCCGTCCTCACCCGCCGGACCCGGGCTGTAGCCTCCCCGCCGTGGAGCTCGAGACCCATCCCGCCACCGCGGAGCGGTGGGGAGACCTCGCCGCCCTCTTCGGCCCGAGTGGGGCCTACGCCGGCTGCTGGTGCATGTGGAACCGCCAGACCTCGCGCGAGTACGAGGCCGAGCGGGGGGAGCCGAACCGCATCGCCCTCGAGCGCCTCGTGACTGCCGGCGAGGTCCCCGGGTTGCTCGGCTACCGAGACGACGCGGTGGTGGGGTGGGTGTCGCTCGGACCGCGGGAGGTCTTCGGCAGGCTGGCCCGCTCACCCGTCACGAAGCCGGTCGACGACACCCCCGTGTGGTCCATCACGTGCTTCGTCGTCGACCGGCGCCATCGCGGAGCCGGAGTGGCCGCTGCGCTACTCGATGCCGCGGTGGCCTATGCGGCCGGGGCGGGGGCAACGGCGGTCGAGGGCTACCCCGTGGAGCCGCGCACCGGCGAGATCCCGCCCATCCACGCCTGGATGGGGCTCGCGTCGATGTTCCGCAACGCCGGCTTCGTGGAGATCGCGCGCCGCTCCGAGACCCGCCCGGTCATGCGCAAGGTGCTCGCCGGGGCCTAGACGCCGACGAGGGAGACGAACTCGAACTTCTTCGAGCCGCCCATCCCGTCCTTCACCGTCACCAGGAACACCTTCTCCGGCGGTGCATCGGGGAAGAAGACCTGCAGCTCCCACGATCCCTCTGCATCCACCGTCGTCGTCCCCCCGCCGTACTCGGAGGTGATCGTGATCGTCGCCTCCGGAGCCGCGGTGCCGTAGTAGATGTCGTACGGCGGGTCGAAGGCGCACGACCCGTAGGTCGCGTGGGCGGAGAACGTACTCGGAGGAGGCTCCTCCGGTGGGGGCTTCTCGGGCGGAGGCGGCGGGTCGTAATAGACGGTGGTCTGCGCCGTGGCCTCGTTGCCGGCCGCGTCGGTTGCGGTGAACGAGGCCCCGTTGCCGCCCGGTGACAGGACGAGGACGATCGACCAGTGCCCGGCTGCGTCGACATCGGCCGCGTAGCGGCCTGCGGTCACCGCGGCACCCGGTTCGGTCGTGCCCTCGAAGCGGATCGTCTTCTCCTCGAAGCGAGCACCGTCCTCCGGCGAGGTGATGGAGATGAACGGCGGCTCGGTGTCGACCGGCTCCGTCTCCTCGACCTCGCCTCCACCCGGGCCGGTGACAACCGGAGGGACGGGGACGGGATCGGACTCGGGCGGCGTCACCGGAATCGGGATGGTCGGCACTTCGGGATCGTCGACTTCGACCACCGGGGCGACCTCTTCGGTGACGACGGTCGTCGGCGGCGGCTGGGGGACCATCGTGTCGGCGACATCCGGCTCGTCGGTGGCGACCCGGAGCCACGCCCCGACGAGGACGGCAACGACCACGACGGCGACGGCGCCGGCGAAGTTGAGGCTCCGCTGCCATGCGGCGCGCCGGGTGATCCCCCCGAGCGTCACGGCCGGAGTGAACTCGGCGACGCTGGTGTGGATGGCGGCTGCAGCGCGGTGGGCGCGGGCGTCGAGGGTCGTCATGACGTGCCTCCCAACTCGAGGCCCAGACGCTCGGCGAGTCGGGCCCGTCCCTTGTGCAGGTGAACCTTGACCGTGTTCGCGGCGCAGTCGAGAACCTCGGCGATGTCCGCAACCGACCGGTCCTCGAGATAGTGGAGGGCGATCACCTGCGCCTGGCGCTTCGGCAGCGCCCGCACGTGTCGCCAAAACTCCTCGTCCTCGGCGGGGAGCGCCGGCAGGTAGGCCTCGGTGCCGCGCATCTTCGCGAGCGCCTTCGCCTCGCGCATCTTCCTCCTGAAGAGCGAGACCGACATGTTGGCGACGACGCGCCGGACCCACGCCTGGGGCTTGTCGTAGGACCCGACCTTGTCCCACTGCCGGTGGGCGGCGAGGAACGCCTCCTGGGCGAGGTCCTCGGCGGCCGCCCGACTTCCCGATAGCGCATAGGCAAGGCCGATCACCGACTTCAACTCCTGCTGGTAGAAGCTCTCGAAGGATGCGACGGCGCGGACCGGGGCAGGCGAGCGAACACGCTCGGCCTCGGCGGCCGGCACGTCGCTGCGTGCTCTCGATCGCGATCGTACGGTCACTGTCACCCAGTCACTCGCCACAGGGCCCCGGGGGGTTTACCCGTATATCGATTCGATCCGGGTTGATGCTTGAGCGCGAAGCGCGCATACCCGGGCTCTCGATTCACGGGAACGGCCGCCGGCGGTAGTCTCGCCGCACCTGAACACCGACGGCGAAGAGGTACCGGAGATGGCAGACGAGGACGCCACACAGGACGGGCGGACAAAGGACATGGAGGCCCCCGAGCCGCCGGCTCACCACGACGAAGCGTTTGCCGAGACAACCCATGAGGTCGTCATCAACGGGACCGCGGTGCGCTACCAGGCGACCGCAGGCCGCATGATCCTCAAAGAGGAGGAGGGCAAGAAGCAGGCCTCGTTCTTCTTCGTCTCCTACGCCCGAGCCGACACCACCGACGTCTCAACCCGGCCGATCGTGTTCGCGTTCAACGGAGGGCCGGGGTCGTCGTCGGTGTGGCTCCACCTCGGCGTGCTCGGCCCGCGGCGGGTCCTCCTCAACGACGAGGGCCTCCCCCATCCGCCGCCCGGGACCCTCGTCGACAACGAACACTCGATCCTCGACGTCGCGGATCTCGTCTTCGTCGACCCGGTGTCCACCGGCTACAGCCGCGCCATTCCCGAAGAGGACGCAAAGAAGTACCACCACTTCACCCGGGACATCGAGTCCGTCAGCGAGTTCATCCGGCTCTATCTCGGCAGGTTCGGCCGGTGGCGGTCACCCAAGTTCCTCGCCGGCGAGTCGTACGGTACGACCCGCTGCGCCGGTGTCGCCGGGCATCTGTTCGATCGGCACGGCATGACCTTCAACGGTCTACTCCTCGTCTCGGCCGTCCTCAACTTCCAGACGGCCGGGTTCGACCCGGACACGAAGACGTTCCGCAGGGGCAACGACCTCCCCTACGTCCTGTTCCTCCCCACCTACGCCGCAACGGCGTGGCACCACGGCAAGCTCAACGATCACTACCAGGCGATGAGCCTCACCGAGCTGCTCCACGAGGTCGAGGAGTGGGCGGCACGCGACTACGCCCTCGCCCTCCTCGAGGGCACCGCGCTCGAATCCCAGACTCGGTCCCAGATCGCCAATCGGCTCGCCCTCTACACGGGTCTCGACGCCGACTACATCCATCGCAGCGACCTGCGGATAGAGATCCTCCGGTTCTGCAAGGAGCTCCTTCGTGAGGAGCGCCTCACCGTCGGCCGGCTCGATTCCCGCTACACAGGCGTCGACCGGTTCGGCACCGGTGAAGCGATCGAGAACGACCCGAGCCTCGACGCCCTCATGGGCTCCTACACCGCCACCCTGAACGACTACGTGCGCCGGGAGCTCGAGTACGAGAGCGACCTGCCGTACGAGATCCTCACCTCCCGGGTCCAGCCCTGGAACTACGAGGACTTCAAGAATGCGTATGTCGACGTCTCCGAGACGCTCCGGGCGACGATGGCGCGAAACCGGTTCCTCGAGGTCTTCGTCGCAAGCGGTTACTTCGACCTGGCGACCCCGCATTTCGCCACCCAGTACACCCTCAACCACATGGGGCTGACGAAGCACCAGCACGAGAACGTCACGGTGCGGTACTACGACGCGGGCCACATGATGTACGTCCACCAGCCGTCGCTGAGTGCGCTCGCGAGCGATATGCGGGCCTTCATCGCCGCTGCGACGGGCTGATTTCAGGTAGGGCCAACCGGCCCTTGCCAAGGCTCGCGCTCGGGGACGAGAATCCCGGGTCACCCGGCGAAGGAGAAGTGTGCTGAGGCGCCTGATGTCACGCTACGTGGTCGGCCTTCTGGCTCTGCCACTGGCGTGGTTCGGCGTCTTCGCCGCCGGAGGGTGGCTCGAGCCCGACGGATCGGGAAGCGACCTCTTCGCCCTCGAATGCGGGAGGCGCCTCGCCGCCGAGCCGCTCGAAGGCATGGCGGTAGTCGCTTCGGCTCGGGTGGCGCTCGCCTGGGACGAGGAATGGTGGGACCGCCAGCCCGAAAGCGCCGAAGCCGACGCCCGCCGTCTCCTCCTCGAGGCGTCGAGCATGTTCCGCGGCATCGGGATCCACCTCCTCGCCGTTCGGGCTTCCGACTGGGAGTCCCCCGACGAGGCCGGATCGGTACGGGAGCTCCTGTCGGCCGCCGAGGCGGCCATCCCGACCGGCGACGCTGACATCGTCGTCGTCTTCTCCGGCCAGAGGCCGGCGACGAGCGAGGACGGGTTCGCCGAGGTCGGCGGCACCCACGTCATGGTGACCCACCACCCCGACCGGCCCGAGAACGACGCCCACGTCCTCGCCCACGAGATCAGCCACCTCTTCGGCGCCCATCACGGGTGCGACGCCCCCGGGTTCGAGGGGCTCATGGCCGAGAGCGGCTTCGAGGACGCCGACTTCATCTGCCCGTGTACCCGCCGGGTTCTCGAGCTGAACTCGAGGCGGTTCCACGAGGAGGCGGCGTGAACCCTGCCACGCCGCCGACCGGCGGCCGGCCGCTCCCGCCCTCCCGGAGGGGGCTCGTCGCGATTCTCCTCACCGCGGTCGCCGTGGCGACCCTCCCCGCCATCTGGTTCGGCTGGTTCGCGCTCGACGACGTGCGAACGGAGGTGGACGAGGGTCGCCTCCGCCTCGCGGAGCTGGCCGCGACGCAGGCCGATCGCGTCGTCACCGAGGCGTTCTTCGAGATCGAGTTGATGGCTCAGGCAATCCAGCTCCACGGTCCCGGAGGCGCGAGCGAGGCGAGGGCGGCGGCGCTGCGGACCGCTCACGGCCAGGCGGCGAGCTTCCACGCCGGGGTGCTCTTCATCGGGCCCGACGCCACCGTCATCATCGAGGAGCCCGCTCGGCGTGCCACCGATACCGGCATCCCCGCCGTGCTCGAGGAAGCAGCATCGAGGGACGATCGCTCCGTGTCCCGCCCCTGGCTCGAGGAGGCGTCGAACCACATCGTCGCCGCGCTCGGTGTCCCGGTGTTCAGTGCAGACGAGGAGCGCGTCGGCACCATGGTCGGCATCTTGGATCTCGCCGAGCCGCTGGTCTCGGATCTCGTGGTGCCGGCCGCGAGGTTGGGCCCGACGGGTCATGCCGACCTCGTCGACGAACGGGGCATGGTCCTCGCCTCGACGAACCCGGCGCATCTACTCACCGCGGGCGATCACCCCGACTTCTACGGCCGTATGGCGATCACGCGCACGTCCGGGGTCGAGCGGGTCGCCCACGACCCGGGAGCGCTCAGCCTCGACCGCTCCGAGTGGCACGTCATGGCATACGCCCCGCTGCAGAACGCTCCGTGGGGTGTGGCCATGGGTGCGAGCGACACGGAGACGTACGAGCCGGTCGCGCGACTACAGCGCCGGTTGATCGTCCTCGGCGCGGCATCGGCGGTCGTCCTCCTCCTCGGCGCTGCCCTGGCGCTTCGTCACGCGTCGTCGCTGCGTGACTGAGCCTCGCCGGGGCACCTTCGTCAACGCTCCAGCACTGAGCGCCGCTCCTCGTACTCCTCGGCGCTGATCTCACCACGGGCGAAGCGGGCCGCGAGGATGTCGAGCGCGTCAGGAGGATCTTGCGGTCGCGGGGCCCCGGGTGCGCGCAGCAGCGCCCATACGACGAGGCCCACCACGAGGAGGATCGTCAGCCAGCCACCCATCATCCATCCCCAACCCCAGTCGCCCATGTGGCCCCAGGTCCCATCTGCGAGCACAAGGCCCGCCACGTCCACCATCATCGGTGCTCGAACTCCTTCGTCGTTCCCCTGAGTATACCCCACCCCCATAGGGGTGGGGTTTGTGATCTCGCGAGTGACGCTGGCCTTCAGCCGAGCCGCACTCGCCTGAGCAGCATCGCGTTGACGGCGACGACGACCGTCGAGAGGCTCATGAGCAACGCACCGATGGCGGGGTTGAGGACGAACCCGATCCCCGATGCGACGCCGGCGGCAAGCGGGATGGCGACCGTGTTGTACCCCGTCGCCCACGCGAGGTTCTCCAGCATCTTGCGGTGGGTCCGGCGGGCGAGGACGAGGGAGCGGGCAACGTCGGCGGGATCGTCCTCGACGAGGACGAGATCTGCCGACTCGATGGCGACATTCGTGCCCGCCCCGATCGCGATTCCGAGATCGGCTTCGAGCAGCGCGGGCGCGTCGTTGATGCCGTCCCCGACGAACGCCGTCGCTCCCTCGGCGCGAAGCCCGGCGACGATGCGGGCCTTGTCCTGGGGAAGAACCCTGGCATGGAATCTCTCGATGCCGACCGCTGCGGCAACCGTGGCGGCAACCGCATCGGCGTCCCCGGTGATCATCACAGGCGTGACGCCGAGCCCGCGGAGCCTCCGGATCGCGTCCGGCGCCGTGTCGCGCACCTTGTCGGCCAGTGAGATCACCGCCAGCGCCCGCCGCTCGTCCATGACGACGACGGCCGTCTCCCCGCGATCGGCGACGTCATCGAGCGCCGTGACGAGGGTCGGAGCGAGGTCAACTCCGAGATCATCGGCCCATTCGGGACGGCCCACTCGCACGACGACTCCATCCACTGAGCCCTCGAGTCCGAGACCGGGAACGGCCATCACATCCGTCGCCTCTGCGGGCGTCTCACCACGGATCACGGCCGCCGAGACGATGGCCGCGGCAAGGGGGTGCTCCGAGGACCTCTCGAGGCCGGCGGCCAGGCGCAGCGCCCGGCTCTGCTCGCCGTCGACTGCGGTGACCGCCGACACGACGAAGCGACCTTCGGTCAACGTGCCCGTCTTGTCCAGCGCCACGAAGCGGATGTTGCGGCCTCGCTCGAACGCCTCGCGATTGCGGACGAGGATGCCGTTCCTGGCCGAGATCGACGTCGCATTCATGTTGACGAGGGGAATGGCGAGACCCAGCGCGTGCGGGCAGGCGATGACGAGCACCGTCACGGCCCTGGCGACCGCGAACGTGGCCCCGCTCGTCCCGAGGACGAGCCACAGGACGAGGGTCGGGGTCGCCACACCCACTGCGACGACCGTCAGCCAGAACGCCGCCCGGTCGGCGAGTGCCTGGAAACGGCTGCGCGAAGCCTGAGCTTCCTCGACGAGTCGCACGATCTGACTGAGGGTCGTCGCCCCTCCGATCCGGCTCACCCGGACGTCGAGCGCACCCTCTCCGTTGACGGCTCCGGCGACGACCTCGTCCCCCACCGCCTTGGGGACCGGGCGGGATTCGCCGGTGAGGAAGGCCTCGTTCATCGTCGAGGTGCCGCTCACGACGTCTCCGTCGACCGGGACCTGCTCCCCCGGCCTGATGAGAATGAGGTCGCCCTCGCCGATCTCCTCGACCGCCACGTCTTCGACCCCTGCGCCATCGACAACGCGGTGCGCGATCGGAGGCACCATGTCGGCGAGGTGCCGGAGGGCGCTGCTGGCCGACTGCACGGAGCGCATCTCCATCCAATGCCCGAGCAGCATGACGTCGAGGAGCGTGGCGAGCTCCCAGTAGAACGGATCTCCGTCGACCCCGAGCGACACGGCGAGGCTGTAGGTGTAGGCGACCGTGATCGCGATCGAGATGAGAGTCATCATGCCGGGCGCTCGCGACCGGAGCTCGCGGAGCCCGCCCCGGAGGAACACGAGGCCTGCGTAGCCGAACAACACGGTGGCGAGCAGCGGCACCACCCAGTCGTCGCCGGCGAAGCTCACGGCCTCGTAGCCGAACCAATCCTGGATCTGTTCGGAGAGGTAGAGGATCGGGACTGTGAGGACGAGGCTCACCCACAGCCGGTCGCGGAACATCTCGGGGCTGTGGCCCTCGTGCTTGTCGTGGCCCGTGTGCTCGCCCGAGGCGCGCTGCTCGCCGTCGTCGGCCCGGCGAGCGGCGGCGTCGTGCGCCGGCGACTGGCCGACATCGTGGTGGTCATGGAGGGCGCTCATGGGTTCATTCTCCCGATCCGAGGTCTCTCACCGCTGTTGTACACCTTCCGGTTAGATGGAAGGTCAAGAGGAGAATCTGTTCGCATCACATCTTGCCCATGGAAAGAGCCCGGAGGCGGCGTGGCCTCCGGGCTCCGTGGAATGGCTCTTGCCGGTTGGGTGCTACGCCGCGATGACGAGCTCTCCGTGCATCCCGGCCTCGTAGTGGCCCGGGATGAGGCAGGCGACGACGTCGTAGTCGGCATCCGCGTCGAAGCTCACGACGATGGAGTCGGACTCACCCGCTGCCACGACGAGGATGATCTCGCCATGGCCGTGGCCGCCTTCTTCGGCCTCCTCCTCGTGGTCGGCATGGCCGGCGGCGATGTGCTCCTCGGCGGCGTGCTCGGTCGTGAGGCGGAACTCGTGCTCGACGAGCCCCACGTTCTCGACGTGGAACTTCACCGTCTCGCCCGCCGTCACCGAGATGCTGGCCGGGTCGAATGCGAACTCCGACATCGTGACCTCGATCTCACGGTCGGCCTCGGTCGCCTCCTCGTCGTGAGGTGCCTCTTCGTCGTGAGGTGCCTCTTCGTCGTCATGGGCCATCTCGTCGGCCATCGTGTCGTCGGGTGCCGCCGTCGTCGCCGGCGCCGCGGTGGTGGCGGGCGCCGCCGTCGTCGCGACGGTGCTCGCGGGTGCCGCCGCTTCGTCGGAGTCGGCGGTCGAAGTGCCCCCGCCGCACGCGGCTGCGACGAGCGCCACCACGAACAGCCACGAGGCGATCTTGGGGAGTCGCATTCTTAGATCTCCTTCACTGATGCGAGTTGTTGGTCTGCGGCCTTCCTGGCCCTCGTCCGGATGGGGACGTTCGAGCGAACGAGCTTCCGGAACCGGGCGACGAACGCCTCGTCGCCCTGCCTGCCGGCAACCGTGTCGAACACGACACCGTGGTCGCCAGGCCAGCCGCGACCGGTGGGATCCAGGGGACACGGATCGTCTCCGTGGGTGCCGAAGCAGACGAGGACCGGGTCCCCGACGGCAGCGACGCGCGCCATGTCGATTCGCTCACCCCACATCGACACGTCGACGACGGTCACGTCGGTGGCGAGATCGGTGAACACGGCGGGCGCCACGGCCTCACGAGCCGAGCCGACGTCCCACTGGAATGCCATCTCTTTCATGTCACAACCGTACGAAACGGGGCGCTTCGAGCACAGCCACCCATCCGGCCACGGGACCTCACCCGTTCGGTGACAGGCAAAATGGGACTTTCGGCCCTAGGGACCAGGGTCAGTCGATCAGGCCCTCGCGCAGCGCCACGGCCACCGCCTCGGCCCTCGTCCTGACATCGAGGCGCTCGAAGACCGATTTCAGGTACGTCTTCACGGTCGCCTCGGAGAGATCGAGGGCCCGGGCGATCTGCTTGTTCTCCTTGCCCTCGGCGATGAGAGCGAGGACCTGACGCTCGCGGGGACTGAGGTCGAGCGGAGAGGCCTGGTCCCCTGCCGCCACGGTCTCGAGCAGCGGCCCGGTCACCTCCCCCTGGACGTACGCCTTGCCTTCGGCGACGTGCTGGAGTGCGCGGACGATCTCGTCCCGACCGGCGCTCTTGAGGAGATACCCGGACGCGCCGAGCTCGACGGCGCGCCTCACGTATGCGGGCTCGTCGTGCATCGACAGCACGATGACCTTCAGCTCTGGCGCCACCTCCCGCAACGGCTCGAGCGCTTCGAGCCCGGTCATCTCGGGCATGCGAACGTCGAGAAGCACGACGTCCGCCGGCGTGGCCGCAGCGAGCTCGAGGAGCTCCTTGCCGTCTGCGGCCTCCCCGACGACGTCGATGTCGGGATGGTCGGACAGCATCCAGCGCAGTCCGTCGCGCACGACGCGATGGTCATCGGCGATGATGATCTTCACGCGTCCTCCGGCCCCGACAGGGGAACCCACGCCCGCAGCACCGTTCCCCCACCGCGCCGGCTGCGCACCTGGAGCCCGCCCCCGATCGCGTCGAGCCGTTCCCTCGTCGTGGTGAGCCCCAGGCCCTCGGGCCTCCGCACTCCACTGCCATCGTCGCTCACCTCCAGGATCGCCCGGGTGGCGTCACGCCATGCCTTCACCACGACGCGGTTGGCGCCGGCGTGCTTCCGTGCGTTGATGAGACCCTCCTGGGCGGCGCGGAACAGCGCGGTGCTCGGCACCGGTCCCAGCTCACCGTCCAGCCCGATGTCGAGATCGACCCGGACGTTGGTCTCGGCCCTCGTCGTCTCGACGAGCTGGACGAGGGCCGGGCCGAGCCCAACGTCTTCGACCTCACTGTGGTGGAGCAGACGCAGCTCGGCACGCAGCGTCCGGTCGACGTCACGCACGATCTCCTCGAGGCGCGTCAGCTCCCCCGTCACCGCTTCGGGGTTGTGAACCTTGGCACGGCTGCCCTCGAGCCCGTAGAGGAGCCGATAGAGCGGCTGGCCGACCTCGTCGTGGAGTGCGCCGACGATCCGCTTCCGCTCCGCCTCCTGGGCCCGGAGAACGTCACCGAGAAGGTGCTCGGCCTGTCGCCGTCTCCGGTTGATGGCGCGACCGCCGGCGATGGCCAGGCTCCCCATGAAGACCATGAGCACTCCGATGCCGGTCGCGATGCTGAACCACACGTTGCGCCTGACGTGGCCGAGCGTCGTGTTGAGCGCGTCGACGCGTTGTTCGACCTCGAAGACGCCGAGCACGCGACCGTCCTCGTCCTGGAACGGGATGTAGAACTCGATGAGCTCGCCGAGGTCGCGCTCGAGGGCATGAGCGGGGTCCTCGAGGTTCGACACCTCGATCGACCGCTCGCCGGCGAACGCCTGCATCGCCGGGGGTGTCAGCGTGAATCGCTCACCGATGAGCTCGGGAGCATCGGAGTACACCACGGTCCCGTCGGCGGTCCACACCTTCACCCGCACGGTCTCGCCCCCGAGCAGCCGGAGCCGGACCTCGTTGTCGAACTCGGCGTACCCTGTCGCATCGGTGGGGTCGGAGGGCACGACGCCGCGGGCAGCGAGCTCCTTCGCCACGTTCTCCATGATGTCGGCCTGGGCATCGAGAAGGTGTCCCCTCGTCGAGGCGGGGATCGTGAACCCGAGCGTGACGGCGATGCCGATCGAGAGCAGGACACCGACGAGCGCAAACCGCCCGATCCAGCCGAACTCTCTCCACTCGGCGATCACGGACCGGGTGAACCGCCTCAACCAGAGCGCCGGCCTCTCGCCGTCCATGGGGACAATGTAAGCACCCGGTCGGTGAAATGCGGTCACGTCATGGCGCGTGATGCCGGTCGGGACCGCCCCGCCGTTGCCCTCAGCGCCTGCGCCCGATCAGCCAGTAGAGGACGACGAGTCCCAGCCAGATGGCAAACCCAACAACGGCAACCTTGATCACGAACGCACCCCGTCGTCGTTGCCACGAGTATGGGCCATCGGCGGGTTCCTGTCACGACCCTGTCGATGCCCGCCGGCAGATCGAAGTCGTGTTGGCGGTCGGCCGGCCGGTGCAACGTCCCCCTACACTTCCGTGCTGCGAGCGACCCCGCCCTCGTAGCTCAGGGGATAGAGCAACTGCCTCCTAAGCAGTAGGTCGTAGGTTCGAATCCTACCGAGGGCGCTCGAGGCTCCTCATCGTCGCGGCGGCCGGGCACTCGGCGGCGCCTCAGGCGAGCTTCGGGAGCAGGTCCGGCAGCGTCCGGAAGAACCTCGACCTGGGGAGGGCATCGGCCGCCCCCAGCGAGCGAGCCCGCACGAGGGCGAAATCGTCGACGTGGGGGCCGAAGGCCACGACCCGGACTCCGGCACCGGCGAGAAGGCGGACGACGTCGTCGCTCGCCTGGTGGGTGAGATCGACGAGGACGAGGGCAGGCGCCCCTCCCTCGAGACCTCCCTCGACGGCCGCGGGGTTGCGCCACACGTCGAAGGTCAGGCCGGCGGCGGCGACGACGTTGGAGATCTTGGACCGGTCCATGAGGTCGGTCCCGACGAGGACGACCGCGGGCGGCGGTTTCGTACCCGGGTCCGGGTCGGGTTGCCGGCCGGTGGCCGGGACGACCCCGGCGACCGCCTCGGCCTTGGCGATGCCCCAGGCGATATGGGCTCGCCACGCCCGGTCGCCCAGGGCCTGTGACGACGCGGGCCCCAGGTCGTACCGGTCCCCGGGGAGCACCTCCTCCGTCGCCGCGTCTCGCTCCGGCAGCTCCATACCCGCCGCAGCCAGTGCTGCGGTGACGGGGGTGAGGGCGTCGCGAAACACCTCGAGGGGAGGGCGCCGCTGGGCGGCGAGAGGAGTAGAGAGCACGGCGTCGAGCTCGACTTCGAGGTTGTCGAGACCTTTCTCGATCGCGCCGGCGAAGGCCTCCGGATCGACGCCTAGGGAGGCGATTCGCTCGGCGACGTAGCGTGGGAACGCCGCGACGAACGCGGCACGCAACTCGTCGGTCACACCCGTCCGCCGCTGCTCATCCACGGCCGCCAGCCTACGAGGCCAATGGCGGAGGAACGTGACTCGGTGTCGTAGAGTCCGGGCTGCGCGACGAAAGTGGAGCTTCATGGGCCGTCTGTGGCGGCTAGGGATCGCCGTCGCCCTGTTGGCGGTCGCCTGCCGGGCGGAGACGAACGTGGTGCTCGAGATCCGTGAGGACGGCTCGGGAACCTACACGGTGGAGCTCGGTCTCGACCAGGAGCTCCAGGACCTCCTCGCCGGCTTCACCGGCGGCAGCGGCGACGGCATCATCCCCGGCTTCGACCTCGACGTGCCCGGACTCGACGGCAACCCGCTGGAGAGCCTCGACTCGCGCGTCGAGGGCGACATGACGTTCTACACGAACACCGACACCTTCTCGACTACCAACGAGCTCGAGCGCCTCATCCGTGATGCCGGGGGAGACAACAGCTTCGAGACGTTCGACGTCACGATCGACGGCGACATCGTCACACTCACGGCCCAGGCGGGGGCACCAGGGGATCTCGCCGACTCCGGCGACCTGCCGATCAGCCTCGACATCATCGAGCAGGCGTTCGAGGCGAGCATCATCGTTCGGATGCCGGGAACCGTGACCGAGCGCAACGCCGACGAGGTGCTTCCCGACGGCCGGCTGCGCTGGGAGATCTCGCTTCGCGACGGCGTCGATGTTCGGGCGGTATCGGATCTGTCGGAATCGAGCTTCCCGTGGTGGATCGTCGTCGTGATCGTGATTGCCGCCCTCGCTCTCGCCGGCGGGCTGTGGTACTCGCGTCGCTCATCCGCCCGCCCGGCCGCCGCCATTTCAGCCACGACTCCCCCACCGGACCCCCGGGGATTCACCGAGCCTGCGGAGGCGGTGCTGGAGCCGTTCGATCCTTTCGCCGAGCCCCTGGAGCCGCCTGAAGCGCCCTGATCAGGCGGCGAGGATCACGACCGTCACCAGGCCGAGCGGGCCGTCGACGGCGGCAACCCCCATCCTCCGGAACGAGGCGTCCGCCAGCGTCTCGGCGACGTCGGGCTCGGCGACGAGACCCTCGTGCACCGACGGCGCCGAAATGCCGAGCCCGAGCAGCTCCGCGGCCGCCACCACGGGGACGCCGGCGGCTTCGACGCGATGCTCGACGTCGCCCGCGACGACGAACCGGCCCGTCGTGTACACGTCGAACGCTGCCTGGGCGGCGACCCCATCGAGCACGTCGGAGCGGGTGAGCGGATCCGAGCCGGCCGTCACCCGGCTCTCGTTGACGAGCCCGTAGACCCGCTGCGACGCAGCCGACTCGAGCTCGACGTCGTCTTGGTCGGCGGGGGGCAACGCGACCCGCTGCGACCCGCCGATGAGCCTGCGCTCGCCGAAGAGATCCTGGAGATCGAGCGCCGTGGCGGCGACGCGGTCTCCGGCGAGCACGCCCAGCGCCGTCTGGGGCGGACCGTCGGGATCGGTGAGGTATCCCGCGAGGACCGAGGCCTCCAGCCGGTCCTGCAGCGCGTCCGGGACGGGCATGAGGGCGACGGCAGAGAGGGCAACCGTGGCCACGAGCAGCCCGGCGAGCCCGGCGAACCCGGCACCGGCTGCCCGGTTGGCGGTGGGGAGCCCGGGGAGGACCCTGATGCCGCGGTGGAGGACGTAGGCGGCAACGGCGCCGCCGACGGAGACGAGGACGAAGACCGCGACGCCTCCGATCAGGCGCGACACGTCGGCTGACGTGCCCGCCATCGCCGCCACGACGGCGCCGGCCGCCGAGGAGAGCCGGAATGCGGCCACGGTGCCGACGAGGACCACCGCGAGACCGATGGCCTCGTGGACGAGTCCCCGCACCCAACCGCGGACGAGAAGGGCCGCGATGACGGCGCCGAGAACGAAGTCGATCACGAGGCGGGCCTCGTGGCGGTCATGGATCGGACAACGACCCGGAGCCCTCTCCGGGTTCCCGCTCTTGCTTCGCCGCCTGTGCGGCATCGGCGGCCGCGTCGAGCTCCTCGGCCTCCCGTCTCAGCCGGACGATGGCCGGCTCGGTCTCCTCGATGATCGCCTCCGTCGCCTCCTCCCAGGACTGGCCGAGGACCCGGGTCCGCCAGAGGTGCCCGGCGAGGATCTTGACGGCGGCGGTCACCGGTACGGCGAGGAGCACGCCCCACAGGCCCCCGACGGCGCCTCCGAGGATCAGGACGAGGATGACGACCGCCGGATGGAGGCGCACCGTCGCCCGCAGCACCGTGGGGCTGACGAAGTTGTTGTCGATCTGCTGGACGATGAGGGCGACGAGGCCGGCGAGGAGGGCGGTCTGGACGCTCCCGGTCACGAGGCCGACGAGCACACCGAGCGCGCCGCCCGCCCACGGCCCGACGAAGGGGATGATGTTCAAGAAGCCGCCGATCATCCCGATGATGAGCCAGAACCGCAGGTCGATGATGCGGAACCCGACGCTCATGAGAACCCCGACGATGAGGGCGACGAGCACCTGGCCCCGCAGAAACCCGCCGATGGCGTTGCCGAGCTGGCGGGAGACGTGGACGACCTCGTCGCGAAGGTGGTCGGGGATGAGCGAGACGGCCTCCTTGCGCACCCGGGGCAGGTCGATGAGGACGTAGAAGGCGACGACCGGGGCGACGAAGAAGACGAGGATCGCCTCGAACAAGCCCGACGTGACCTGACCGAGGTTGTCGAACACCGTCGACAGCACCTGGTCTTGGCGGTCGGGATCCTGGAAGAAGTTCTGGAGCTGGTCGTAGGACCACAGCTCCACGTCTCCGAAACCGATGCTGGCGACGAGGTCCTCGATCTCGGTGGCGGAGTCCTCGTAGATCGTGGGGAAGTCGGAGGCGAGGCTCGACGCCTGGTCGGAGATGCTCGGAGCGACGAGGAATCCGACGAGCACGAGAAACCCGAGGAGGAGGACGAACCCGATGAGTGCGCCGAGGATCCTGGGGATCCGCCACGCGGTGAGGCGGTTGACGACCGGGTTGAGGATGTAGATGAGCGCAACCGCGAGCACGATCGGCGCGATGAGGACCTGGACCCTGCCGAGGAGCCACGCACCCGCCCACAGCAGCGCCAGGACGCCGACCGCCGACCATGCGTAGAGCCCGGCACGGCTGAGGACGTATCCGATCCGGATGGAGGGCTCCTGCTCCTCCGGCGTTGCGACCTCCTGGTCGGGGGCGAGGCCCTCGTCCATTCTCAGCCTGCCGAGTCGGTGCCGCCCAATCGTGCGGCGACCCGGGCCAACCGCTCGTCCCGGAGTTTGCGGAGCCGGCGGATCGTCAGCGGTGCATAGTCCAGAGCCTGCTCATCGTCCAGCAACCGACGTAGGGCTTGGTAGTAGCGGGTGGCGCTCATCTCGACGTACTCGCGGATCGCCTGGTCCTTCGGTTGGGGGTACAACCACCACGAACCCTCGAAGTCGAGCACCGCCTTGTCGCGTTCGGTCAGCATGGCCGGAAGCGTATCGGTGGGGTGCGACACATTCGCGGATTTCGCGTTCCCGGCGCAACCCGGGCACGTGGCCGCTCGCAGTCGATCAGCGCTCGGCCACAGCAAGTCGTGGAGAAGATTCGCCGGTCTCTGGCGAAGACGAGGTCGTGCGTCGATCCGATCTCGAACCCCGCCACCAGCTCACCCGAAGCCCTCCCCCTCTTCATCTGAGCTGGCGGAGGGATTCGAACCCACGACCTGCTGATTACAAAACTGAATCAGGGGGTTTTGGCTACCTGGCCGTATCGTCAGAAGTGGCCTCTGACCTGGGGTTTTGCCGTTCAACGGTTCGCACCATTTCGGGGCGGTTTTCATTCTCTCGCGGACCAAATGCGGACCAAACGACGAACTGCGAAACAGTCTCCCGTCCGAATCGTGGCACCATGACACCGAGTACCAGGAGTTCGATGGTCCAGTCACAGGCACAGGATGAGGCTCCAAGCGAGCCGGGCATGACGATCGAGGAGCTGGCGCGCCGCCAAGGGATCGAGCCGGTGTCCTCCTTCGAGGTCCTCGTTCCTCCAGAACCCCTCTTCGATGACGATGAACACGCCGCGTTTCTGAAGTGGCTCCGAGAGCTACGCCACTCCGAAGTCGCCTGAACCACCTCGATGCAAGCCGTTGTCATCGACACCGACGTGGCGTCGGCCATCCTCCGCAAGGAAGCCTCCGAGACCCTGCGAACAGTGCTGCAGGGAGCGATCGTCGCCGTGTCGTTCATCACCGCCGGAGAGTTGCAGCGCTGGGCCCACATTCGGGACTGAGGCGCGCCTCGTCGTCGCCTTCTCGACGACTGGCTCAGAGAGGTCCTCGTGCTCGAATCGACGCCGGCAACCTGGCGGACGTGGGGTCGCATCACAGCTGAGGCGCGCCTACGAGGCCGTCCCCGCCCGGTGGCCGATTCGTGGATCGCGGCCTGCTGCCTGGCGTGGGGTCTGCCGCTGGCCACAACCAACCAGCGTGACTTCGAGGACTTCGCTGCGCACAACGAACTCCGGCTCCTCCCCGCCTGACGACCCAGCGCCACGGAGAGCGCGTGAGGGCCCAGGGAGACTACGGAAGGAGCGTCGCCTTCGGGCATTCCACCCTTCTAGCGCAACCGACCTCTCACGCTCTTGCGCCGGCTCTCCGGTTCAGCCATGCCCGGACCCTGCTTTGGGCATCGCTCCCCACGGCGAGCGATGGGGGCAAGTCGGTATCGTCCACACGTGGCAACGACCGTCCGCATCCCCGAGCTCGACCTGGCCCGCGTCCGACGCTTCTGCCACGATCGGACCCCAGAGCATGTCCGCGAGCAGGTTCGACTCGAGGCAGCTGTCCGCGGCCGTTCGATCACCATGCTGGAGTGCCGACCGCTCTGGTCGGATCCCAACGCCGAATGGACCCGAATGAAGATCGCCCAACTCCGCTACCACGAGTCCGCTCGCTCCTGGACCCTCTACTGGGCGGACCGCAATCAGCGGTGGCACCGCTACTGGGATCTCGATCCCTCGGAGAACATCGGCGCGCTGCTCGACGAGATCGACAAAGACCCCACCTGTATCTTCTTCGGCTGACGCCCCTTCGGGGTCCGGACTGACTACCGACAGTGATCGCCCCGATTCTCGCGCCGCACTCGTAGGTGCCGATCGAGGGCTCTGTTCGGAATGATCGTTATGGGGCCCGATTTGTTGATCGGCGCTCGCGTCAGCTGCGCGAGCCATTGTCTGGCGGTTGCGGTGTGCCGAGGGCTCTGTCGGAAGCGGTGATGATCGGTGGGGCAAGCATCTGCAGCTCGGCCTCAAGCGGTGCCCGTTCGTCGCGAACCGTCTCTTGCCACGCGTCCATCACTGGGATCAGAGCCCCGATCTGTGGCGGGTTCCCCAGCTGCCACCACAGTCCCCAAAGGGCAGCCGCCCGCTGATATGTCTGTGGACCACCGCGGTGCAGCTGATCAGCCAGGTACCGAGCCAGTGTCCAGCCAGCCGCGCCCTCCTCTGGGACATCCACGCTGATCTCTTCGAGCGCCGTTCGCGCTGTCAACCAAGGGCTGAACGTCTACCCAGCGCGACCCGGGGCTGACCGCGGCCAAGGCGACCACATGAGGACCGTCGCGACCGACGACCAGTAGCTCAACACCAAGTTGCATCGAGCAGGTCGGTGTTGATCAAGCGACGGTCAGCTTCGTGTTGCAGTGCGATGCAAGCTGCGTTTACGTCCTCAAGAAACGGATCAAATACCTCGAAACCGGGAGCGGCGTCGAAGGCGGCCAGGATGTCGTCACGAGACTCGAGAAAGGCGCGCCGGGCTGCCAGGTAGTTCTGGTGGGCTGCAGCTAGCGTCGATGGTGGCTCGGTCGCTTCGAGACGCTACACGTCATCCAATCCGGGCCCGTCGAGTATCTCCGGCAATGTTGCCCCCAAGACCATCAAGAACTCCTCGTCGGAGAGCGAGTCCTGTGAGAATCCGAGTTCGGCCGCGGTGGCCGCGAGCAGTTCTTCCAATGCGGCATCGAAGGCCATGTTGATCTCGACAATCGTCCCGAAGTAGGCCACTTCGTCGCCGGTGGCTTGGAGATACCCGAGGTCGGTGGGCCCCCCGACGATGGTCTCCAGGAACAGTGTTTCGAATGCCAGGCGGTCGGCGGTGAGCGCCACTCGAACCGGCGAACCTGCCGGGTCCTCCCGTGTCCACCCCTTAGTTCCTCGGAGGTCGTCATCGACGACCAGGTTGCGGGTTTCGAAGGTCACCAGCGACTCGTCGATCAGTACCGCGGCCGCCAACTCGTCCCAGAAGTAGAAGAAGCCGTCGCGGTTCTCATACCAGTCGGGCCGCGCCCGCCACACGTCGAGGACCAGGTCGGCGGCAGCCGCTCGTGCCCCTTCCTCCAAAGCGGCGAAGAACACAGGTGAGGTCGGCAGATAGTTCGTAGCATCGAGAGGGATCAGCGTCACCGGCGCTCCGGACGCGAAGACCACACCGGCGGCTGTGGGATCCACCCAGATGTTCCACTCGGCAACGTCGTTGCGGAACACGTTGCCGGGCACGTCGACAGCGCCACCCATGATGGTTATCGCGGCCAAATCTGTAGCGATTCCCGGATCAGCCTCGAGCGCTAGTGCCAAGTTTGTGAGCGGTCCCACCGCGAGGATCTCGACCGGAGTGTCCGAGGAGCGAACCAGGTCCACTATCAACTCGACTGCCGACCGGGTCTCGATGGGCTCGACCTCGGGAAGGTCCATCTCGCTCGACTGCACTCGCCACGAAGTGGGAAACGCATGGAAGCCCGTCAATGGCTCGCTGGGGCCACATGCCACCGGCACGTCATCGAGACCCAGTTGTGTGAGGACTCCCCGGGTGCGAGCAACGCCGGACTCGCAATACGACTCGCCGGTTCCTGGCAGCGTCACTGCGATGAGGCGAAGATTGGGATGGGCTGCCAGGAACGCCAGTGCGCCGAGATCCGACACCGTTGGCGAGTAGTCGAAGATCACTGGGCGTCGAGGGTCAGGCGGAACAGGCGGGCTCGTCGTGGTGACGCATGCAGCGCCGACAAGCGCCAACACGAACAGCAGAGCCAACAGGCGGAGCCCTCGCATCAACTACCTCCAGATCGGCGCAACGACTCAGGGAACTAGGGCCACCCGCGCCTGCGGGACCCCGTCGTTGACGTCATCATCCTCCTGGCGCACCGCTTCGCCTGACCGTCCTTGCCTTCCGGCGTTGCATCCAGAGCCCCATCCGGTCTCCAAACGTCCCCGGTTCGGGAACGACGCCGACTTGTCGGCCGACTCCCAGCATGTCGAAGATGACCGTGTACTCCGACAGGAGACCGTCTTGGAACGCCCAGATATCGATACCGTCAAGTCGAATCTGTCCGTTTGTCGGTTCAAAGCCCGGTGGGTCAAGGCGACCTGTCATCGTTCCTGACATCCGCCACCAACCCGCAGCACGAGCTGCGTCAAGGGCCAGGAATGGATCGGATAGGTACTCCCATTGAACACTGGGGAAGGCCTTGAACAGCTGTGCAAAGTAGTACGACATCTCTTCACGGCCTCTGATAATCCCACCCGGCGGCCATGGATCATGCACGACAATGTCTTCCGTGCAGAGCGAAGCTATCTGCCTGACATCGTTGGCATTCCACGCCCTCGTCCACGCTTCCACAAACTCGCGGACGAAGGTCTCGTCGATTGGTTGAGTCATGATGTCTCTCCTTATCCCAACTGGCTATTGAAGCCCAGCCTCATGCGGACTGTCGCGCCGCCGAATGACTGGGAGTTGAGAGGACAGCGGGCCACCAGGCCCGCTGTTCGCTGCCGGGTAGAGGTAGTGCTGTTCGGCCCGTTTGGAGCTTTGGGATGTCATGTCTCCTGACCAGCTGCTCTCCGCCTGGTCGGTGCGGTGACACCGAGTCGCCAGGTCGTCATCGCGAGCGCGGCGGTCCCGAAGTAGACGAACGCAGGGATCGTGCCCCAAGCCAGCTCAAGGACTATTCCGAGGATGCCTCCAGCGACAAAGGCCCATCCAATCCCGCTGGGTCCCTCCGTCTGAGTCATGGCGACTCCGTAGAGGGTGAGGGAGAGGAACCCGAGGATGAAGAAGGCAACGCCGAGGCCTTCATCCAACCGGATGAAGGCCTGAACGGTTACGTCCGTGGCGTCGAGGCCCTGTTGAGCCGCCCAGGTGGCCGGCCCCACGCTGATGATCCGAGCAACGACTTCGAGCACCGCGGCGAAGGCAAATGCAACCAGGCCCATCCAGGCCCAGGAACGGCTGGGTCCGTTGAATCGGATGCTGAAAGCTACAAGCCCCAGGGTGGTGAGCATGGCGGCTGCGAGGAAGAGGCCATTGGCCCACACCCAGGCCGCGGGGTTCCCGGCGATGGCTGCCGCGAGTTCCTGCCAGTCGTCTGACCAGGGCACCTCGCGAAGCGATGACGCGAGGAATGGGATTGCGGCACCGGTCATCATGACGGCCGCTCCGGCGACGAGTACGCCTCCAGGCAGACGGTCCTCTATTCCTGATCGCATAGTCCCCTTCATCCGCCAAGGTTCGAGTTGAGCGTGTCGCGGAGCCATCTGTGCCACTGCTCTGAGCTCCAGCCTCGCTGGTCCACCAGCAGTTCGTACATCTCGTAGCTGGTGACGGCGAAGAAGACATCAGCGATGTGCTTCAGTTCTCGGACGCTGCGCAGTCCGCCCGTGACGAGATCGACGATGGCCCGAGCGTCCTGGTAGCGGCGGCGCTGGGCTTCGTCGAGAGCGGCCTGCAACTCCTGATCGCCAGCCGCCGCGCCGCGCAGGATGCGATGGATGTCGGCTGAGCGCCTCAGTACCTCGACACCGAACCGCAAGACCCGATCCAGACGCTCAGCTGGGTCGTCGACGCCGGCGAGGTCGGCACGGACGCGCTCGAGGATGGTCCGCCGCTCATCGTCGCCGGCGACAGACGTTTCCAGCAGAGCCCACAGCACCGACCGCTTGTTACCGAAGGCGGCGTAGACGGTCTGGACGGCCACACCGGCCTCGTTCGCCAGCGCCTCGATCGTCGTCGCGTTGTAACCCTTGTCTGCGAACAGCTTGCGAGCCGCGCCGACGACGTCGCGACGGGTCTGGCGCCGGAGCTCTGTATGCCGGGGTGAGGCGTATGGTCGACGGGTCTTGACAGGTTCAACCATGGCCGTAGAGTAGCACTCTAAGACATAGAGTTCTACTCTACAGACCTGGCGGTCGACGGGAGGGACTGTCATGGACCTGCGACGCGAGGGCGAGGTCGAGATCGTGATCAGCGCCGAGCCGAGCACGGTCTACGCCCTGATCAGCGACGTGACTCGCACCGGCGAGTGGAGCCCGGAGTGCCGCCGATGCCAGTGGGTCGACAGCGCCCAGGGCGCGGTGGTCGGGGCGCGGTTCCGGGGCTGGAACCGCTCAGGGTTCGTGCGGTGGTCTCGCCTGGTCGAGGTGGTGAGAGCCGACCCCGGGCGCGAGTTCGCGTTCCGCACCCTCCCCGACCGGCTCAACAAGGACTCCACCACTTGGCGCTATCGCTTGGTGCCTGACGGCGCCGAGACTCGACTGCAGCACAGCTACGAGATCCACGCCCTGCCCAGATTCCCAGTGAGCTGGATAATGACCCTCTTTCTCAGACACCACGCCGACATGCGGCCCCAGATCACCGAAAGCCTGAAGCGCATCAAGACACTCGCCGAGACCGAGGCCAGCACGATCTCGCGGCGCGAGTCCACATGAATGCCGTCCCACCAACGACCGACAATGCGGCGTGCGAGACCTCGATCAAAGGCCTTGACGGCCCGCTGGGCATGTGGGGAGCACATCGAGGCCCCGGCCCACTCCCTCGAACCAGCCAATAGCCGGCTGGGGAGATGATGTGGCTGGTGTCGCACGCACCGGTCGGGCAGCGTGTCCCGGTGAGCTGATAGCGGTAGATATGGAGCACACGTAGCGACCGGTACGGGCTGGGCTGGGTGGCATTACCCGCAGATCGGAGCCCAGCCACCTTCCCCCAAGTCCGGACCAAACCCCACACATATCAGCCGCGAGCCTGGCCGCGACAACGCATGGCAGGCGCTAGATAGCCGGCAGGGGGATTCATTATTTCGCCGTTTTGTAGCCACCCTGGGTGGTGGGTTATCGGCTGGCGGCGAGGCTGATGCCGTGGGTTGAGCGTCCGAGATGGTTTCGTTCGGCGTGGCGTTGGGCGACGATCCAGGCGACTCGTTCGGCGACGTCGCTGCTCGGCGGGGGCAACGCGGGCGTGTTGATGTCAATGTCTGTGGACGATTCGATGTATTGGTCGATGGCGGCGGTCTCGGCTGCGCTTCGGCCAAGTGACGCAACCAGCTCGACGAGTGGGTCGCTGCGTTGGCGGTGGGTGATGTGGGTGCAGTGTTCGTTGCAGGGTTCGGGGGTGGCGATGTAGAGCGTGTTGGCTTGGCGTCCTCGGCTCAAAGCGACGTATGCCCATTCCCGGTCGGTGGCTCCGGTGATGACGGTGAAGGTGCGGTCACAGGTGACGCCTTGAGCCTTGTGACCGGTGAGGGCATACCCGTAGTCGACGTTGTTGCCGTCGAGGTCAGCTCGTCTTCGGGGCGACTAAGACCTATAAGCGGCGAATGGTGGTGGTCCCTGGGTTCCTCCGTGAGCTACTGGCGGAGCACCTCCGTGAGCTACTGGCGGAGCACCTCGCCCGCAACGTTGACGAGGATCCCGACGCCCTGGTGTTCACCTCACCAGAGGGACAGCCGCTTCGAAACTCAAACTTCCGGCGCCGCGTCTGGCACAGGGCCGTTGCCGACGCCGGGTTGCCCGACGGACTCCGAATACACGACCTCAGACACACCTGCGCGTCGCTGCTCATCGCCCAAGGAGCCCACCCCAAAGCCGTTCAGGTCCACCTCGGTCACTCGTCGATCTCAGTGACAATGGACCGTTACGGGCACCTCTTCCCCTCCGACATGGAGGCTCTCGCGAGCGCCCTCGACGCGGCACGGAGCCGTGCTCTCGCGGACCAAATGCGGACCAAGGACGGACCAGAGGTGATCAAGCTCGGTGCTCAATGAGCGGAATCCCTTGTGACATAAGGGATTCCGCCGAGCTGGCGGAGGGATTCGAACCCACGACCTGCTGATTACAAATCAGCTGCTCTGACCAGACTGAGCTACGCCAGCGTGAAACCTATTGTGCATCACCTTCGATGAAACCGATGCGCGCCTCGCCGACAAAGGCTCGGAAGCACCTAGGTTGTCCGAGGCATCATCAACGGCGGGCACCGGGCTGGGAAACCGTGTCGGCGCACCGAGCCCCCGAAGCTCCAGCCGGTGGCGTTTGCCGTGTTCGCCCCCAAGGGGTTCGCCGACATCGGCAATCTCGCCGGCACGATCGAGGATCGGTCCATCGTCATCGGGCGACGAGGCACCGACCCGGGTTCGGTGCCGGGGAGTGCTGCCGGTCCATCGGCTCAGCCGTCGAGATCGGTCGGATGGTCCTCCAGGCCGGGCTCGGACCCGAACGTCAGCTCCTCACCCAAGAGCTCCTCTTCCACGGTCATCGGATCGGCACCGATGTCCTCGAACTCGACACCGGCGGGCTCCGGGATCGGAATCGGCCCGTTCCACGCCTCGTCGGCGGGCTCGGGGATCGGAACCGGCACAGCCGACACCGCATCAGGGTCGGGGATCGGAATCGGGCTGATCGACGCCTCGTCGGCGGGCTCGGGGA
>CAMYMC010000050.1:92986-93876 GCA_947259365.1 uncultured Acidimicrobiaceae bacterium
TCGACGCCTCGTCCTCGTGGAACACAGGGCTCGGGTCGATCGACACCTCATCGGCGTCTTCGCGGAGGACCGGGTCCGGGTCCATCGACACGGGCTCGCCACGTGTGGTCGCTGGTTCCAGTCCGGCGGTGAGCAACTCGTCGACGGTCTCAGCGGACTGCTCTTCTTCGGGGGTTCGGTCCATGGTTCGGCTCCCTTCCTGTGTCCCCACGCCCCATCGTTCAAACGTACACCCAACCGGGAACCCCGTCCCACCCATCCGATCCGAGCCCCCGCGGTCGGTGTCATCGTGGCGGTGTCAGCGTTCGTCAGGATTGGCACCTCACAGACGTGACCGACCGGCCTCCGGCCCGACGGCACAAAGGTGGTTCTTGCCGGTGCACCGCCGTCATGGGACTCCACACCGGCCCCGGTCTCGTCGGCATCGCCTGGGAGGCGGTAGCAACGGAGGAGTCAGCCTCCAGACGCCACTCCGGCTCCTCCGACTCCGATTGCGTAGGGTTGGATCGAGGTGGGCGCCCCCACGGGGAGGCCATCATGGAGAGGCGGTGGCTCGGCGCATCGGCCGCGCTCTGGGTCGGAGTGTTCCTCGTTGCGCTCGGCATGTTGGGAATGGGTCTGGCGCTGGCGAACGGGCTCCCGCCGGGAGGCAGCTTCACCGACGATGACGGCAACATCCACGAGGGCGCCATCGAGGCCATCGCCGCCGAAGGGATCACCCGCGGGTGCAACCCACCGCAGAACACGCTCTTCTGCCCCGACGGGACGGTGACCCGGGGGCAGATGGCCGCCTTCCTCGTCCGCGCATTCGGTCTGACCGACGACGGCGGAGGCGACCTGTTCATCGACGACGACGACTCCATCTTCGCAACCGACATCGACCGACTCGG
>CAMYMC010000050.1:93926-131140 GCA_947259365.1 uncultured Acidimicrobiaceae bacterium
GGAGGCGACCTGTTCATCGACGACGACGACTCCATCTTCGCAACCGACATCGACCGACTCGGTACCGCCGGCGTGACCAAAGGCTGCAATCCGCCGGCCAACGACCGGTACTGCCCAGATGACCTCGTGCTGCGCGACCAGATGGCGTCGTTCCTCACCCGCGCCCTCGGTCTCACCCCGATCGTTCCTCCCGAGCGTGTCCTGTTCGGCGACGGGATCTGGGTCGTCGGCTTCGACTTTCCCGCCGGCCTGTACCGGAACTCGACATCGGCCGACGGGTGCTATTGGGAGCGATTGTCCGGGTTCTCCGGCGAGTTCGCCGACATCATCGCGAACGAGTTCACCTTCGAGATCCAGATCGTCGACATCCAACCCACGGACGCCGGGTTCAACTCCGTCGACTGCGGTATCTGGAACAACGACGTTCGCCCGCGGACGGCCACACCGACGGGACCCTTCGGCGGCGGTGACCACATGGTGGGGTCGGAGGTCGCAGCCGGCAGGTGGCGGAACTCCTCGTCTGCGACCGGCTGCTACTGGGAGCGGCTCTCGGGGTTCTCCGGTGGGTTCGACCAGATCATCACGAACATGTTCACGACCGAGATCGACATCGTCGACATCGCGGGCACCGACATCGGTTTCTTCTCCGAGGACTGCGGCACGTGGAGCCGCGATCTCACGCCGCGCACGTCGTCTCCGACTGCGGACTTCGGCGGCGGCGACTATCAAGTCGGTGCCGAGGTCGCCCCCGGTTTGTGGCGGAACTCCGATTCCTCGGACGGGTGCTACTGGGAGAGATTGTCGGGGTTCTCCGGCGAGTTCGACGAGATCGTCGCCAACGGCTTCAGCTTCGACATCCAGACCGTCGAGATCACGACCGGTGACGTCGGGTTCTTCTCGGACGACTGCGGGACGTGGTCCAGACTCTGACGTCCAAGTCCGGACGATTGCTCGGAGCCGGCCCGAAACGCCGGCGAGCATCAGGCCGCTGTCTAACCTGGCGCCGCCGGCGGCAGCCTGTCGGTCGCCGCAGCGCCTGCGCCGCGGCGGTTCCGCGTCGGCCCGCCGGTTCTGGTGACAACCGGAGGGGTTCGAATCCCCATACGCGCTCGGCGGAAGGTCGGCGGTGCTTCGGCACGAGCCGGCGGACGGCCATGCGGGCTCCGGGCCCCCGCCATGCGCGGGTGCCGACCGACCGGCGGGCGTGACGGCAGTGGAGACGGCACATGTACCCACAGATGTACGGACAACAGCAGCTCGCCAAGCCGCCGCGGGGACGAGTCCTCGTCACCGAGACCCGCCACGCAGTGCTGGTCCGCAACGGCGTCGCCACCCGGGCCCTTCCCCCGGGACGGCACCGGCTGCGCCGAGGCCGGGACCGGCTCTGGTACGAGTCGGCGACCCCTCAGGTGCTCATCATCCCAAGCCAGGAGGTCCTCACCGCCGACGGCATCACGGTGCGTGCCACCGTCGGCGCCGTCGTCACCGTGACCGACCCGCTCACGGCGATGAGAGCCGGCGACTGGCGGGGGCGGCTCTATCTCGACATCCAACTCGCCCTCAGGCTCAACGTGACGTCGGCGTCGCTCGAGGATCTCGTCGCCAACCGAGCCGGGCTGGACACACCGCTCCTCGAGGCGGCCCGCGAGAGCGCCGGGCCGCTCGGGGTCGAGGTCGGATCGCTGGCGCTGCGTGACCTGGTGGTCCCCGGCGAGCAGCGCCGGCTTCTCGCCGAGGTGGTTGCGGCGCGCCTCGCCGGCCAGGCCAGCCTGGAGCGGGCCCGCGCCGAGACTGCGGCGCTGCGAAGCCTCGCCAACGCGGCGTCGATGGTGCGCGACAACCCCGCGCTCTACCAGCTGCGCCTCCTCCAAGAGATCGCGTCGTCGGAGGGCAACACGTTCGTCGTCGGCACCGAGCCGCTGCCCGGCATCGACGACTGAGCCCGTTCAGCCGACCCAGCCCCGCATCCGGGCGAGCTCATACATCGCGAGCGACGCTGCCACCGAAGCGTTGAGGCTCTCGACGTCACCGGCGAGCGGCAGCCGGGCGAGCACCGAGACGCGTTCGGCGACGAGGCGGCTCAATCCCCTCCCCTCCGCCCCCACGACGAGCGCCACCGGTTCGGCGAGGAGTCCGAGCCCGAGGAGGCTCCGCTCCGCCCGGCCGTCGAGCGCGACGGTCCACACGCCGAGATCCTCGAGACGCCGGACGGCCTCGGCAACGGAGGTCACCACCGTCACCGGGAGGCGCTCGAGTGCACCGGCTGCGGCCTTGAACGCAGTGGCGCCCAGCGGCGCTGCCCGATCTGCGGCAACGACCAGTCCGCCCATTCCGCAGGCGACGGCGGAGCGGGCGATGGCACCCACGTTGCGTGGGTCGACGACGTGATCGAGAACGACGAGGGCAGCGATGCCGGGCGCAGCCGCCGCATCTTCCAGCGAGATCGGCTCGATCGGGTCGCAGCGGGCAACGAGACCCTGGGGCGCCGTGGTCGTCGCATGGACACGGGCATCGTCGACGACCTCGACGCCGACGCCGCCGGCCCGGGCCCTGTCGACGATGTCCGCCACCAGAGGCTCGCCGAGACGCCCTCGCTCCACGCGGAGGCGCCGGGCGCGGCCCGCTTCGACACACGCCGCAACGGCGTGGATCCCCTCGACGTCACTCCCGATGCCAGCGGGCGCCATCAGCGGTGTCCTCGACCCGAATGCCGAGCTCCGTCAGCTCGGCGCGAATGGCGTCGGCCGTCGCCCAGTCCCGCTCTGCACGGGCGGCGACCCGCAGCGTGATGAGGCCATCGACCAGGTCGTGGGCCGAGGGGCCCTCGATGCCGCGGGCGGCGGCGAGCTGCTCGATCTGGGCGGTGATGTCGTCGAGGCTCACTGCCGGCTCGATGAGCCCCAGGACGGCGGCCAGCTCGTCGTAGGCGGCGAAGAGAGCACCGGCGTCGTCGCCGGCGTCGAGGCGGCGGTTGCCCTCGCGCACCGCGTCGAAGATCGCCGCCAGCGCTCCGGCGGCGTCGAAGTCGTCCTCCATCGCCTCCCGGAACCGTCGCACGGTCTCGGCGTCGGGTTCGTCTTCGACCGCGACGGGGCCGCGACGACGGAACGCCCAGAGGCGCTCCAGGGATGCCACCGCGTCGGCGAGCGCCTCTTCGGAGAAGTCGAGCGGCTTGCGGTAGTGGGTCCTGAGGTAGAAGAGACGCACGGCGAGGCCCGGGTACGTCTGGACGGCTTCGAGAAGATCGATGACGTGGCCGGTCGATTTCGCCATCTTCTCGCCGCTGAGGGTCAGCATGCCGTTGTGCATCCAGTACCTGGCGAACGGCTCCGAGCCGTGAGCGGCCTCGGCCTGCGCCACCTCGTTCTCGTGGTGGGGGAACACGAGGTCGTTGCCGCCGCCGTGGATGTCGAACCCGAAGCCCAGGTACTTCTGCGCCATCGCCGAGCACTCGATGTGCCACCCGGGCCGGCCCGGGCCCCACGGGCTGTCCCACGTCGGCTCGCCGGGCTTGGCCGCCTTCCACAGCGCGAAGTCCAGCGGGTCCGCCTTCACCTCGTCGGACTCGACCCTGGCGCCCGACCGGAGCTCGTCGATGTCGCGGCCGGACAGCTTCCCGTAGCCCTCGAAGCCGCGCACCGAGAAGTAGACGTCTCCCCCTGACTCGTAGGCGTGCCCGTTGGCGATGAGCTTGCCGATCATCTCGATCATCTCCGCGATGTGCTCGGTCGCTCGCGGCTCGACGTCGGGAGTACGCAGCCCGAGCTCGCGGTACGCGGTGGCGAACGCCGTCGATGCCTCGGCGACGACGTCGTCGATGCTGATACCGCGATCGGTGGCCGCGGCGATGATCTTGTCGTCGACGTCGGTGATGTTGCGCACGTACGTGACGTCGTAACCGAGCCAATCGAGGTAGTTCCGGACCGCGTCGAAGACGACCGCATACCGTCCGTGGCCGAGATGCGGCCGGGACTGCACCGTCGCTCCGCAGACGTACATCCCGATCTTGCCGGGATCTCGCGGGACGAAGGACTGGAGCGTCCTTCCGAGCGTGTTGAAGATCCGCATCCGCCGGGATGGTATCAGTGACCCCAACGGCCGCCTTCCGGCGGCGGCGCCGGCCCACTCGCCCGGCCGGACGCCGGGCGGTACCGTCGCCCCGGTGCAGATCGCTTCCCGTACCCGTCCGCTCGTGCTCGGCCACCGGGGAGCGTCGGCCCATGCCCCCGACAACACGCTGGAAGCGTTCCGGCTCGCCGTCGACCACGGCGCCGACGGCGTCGAGCTCGACGTCCGGTTCACCGCGGATGGCGCGATCATCGTCCACCACGATCCCGGGCTCCACGACTTCGGCGTCTTCGCTCACCGGACACTCGAGGAGTTGAGGAGCTTCGCCCCCGACGTGCCCACCCTCGAGGAAGCAGCCGCGGTGCTCGGCGATGTCCTCATCGACGTCGAGATCAAGAACGACCCCGCCCAGCCCGACCATGACCCGGCACACCGGATGGCGGACGCCGTCGTCGAATGGGCCGTCGCGAGAAGCGGTCGCACGATCGTGTCCTCGTTCAACCCCGTCACGATCGACCGGGTCCGCTCGCTCGACCAGGCGCTGGAGACCGGCCGGCTCCTGGACGCGTTCACTCAGCCCTCCACCGAGATCGGAAGGGTCGCCGGCGGCGGCCACGGCTGGCTCATGCCCTCCAGGCGCCACGTTCGCACGGGAGGGGCCGCGCTCGTCACCGCCGCCCACGACGCCGGCCTCGCGGTGGCGGTGTGGACCGTCGACTCGGCTCGGCTGTTGCGCAAGTTCGACGCGACCGGCGTCGACGCCGTCATCACCAACGACCCGCGGCGCGCCCTCGCGGTCTATTCCGGCTGAACCGTCGCCAGCGCATAGGCGGCGATGCCCTCGTCGCGACCGAGGAAGCCGAGACCGTCCGTCGTCGTCGCCTTGACCGACACCCGCCCCACGTCGACACCGAGGACTCCGGCGAGCACCAACCGCATCTCCTCGCGATGGGGAGCGATCGGCACGGTCTGGCAGACGATCGTGACGTCCACCGCGTCGACCACCAGGCGGGAGCCCGAGAGTAACGACACCACCTCTGCCAGGATCGCCGTCGAAGCGGTCCCCGACCAGGTCGGATCGTCCGAGGGGAAATGGGTCCCCAGGTCGCCGAGGGCCGCGGCTCCGAGGAGCGCGTCGGCGAGCGCATGGCACGCAACGTCCCCGTCGGAGGTCGCAACGAGTCCGCGGTCGGCTGCGACCTCGACACCGCCGAGGACGAGCGGGCCCCTGCCACCGAAACGGTGGACGTCGACACCCCAGCCGGTGCGGAAGGCGGCGCTCACGACACGGCCAGGGTAGCCCCGGCCCTCAGGTGGCGAGCCTGGCAAAGACCATGCGGCCCACAGCCGTGCGCAACAGGTTGGACACCTCGGCATCGACGGTCTGGCCGACGACCGTAGCGCCCCCGGCAACGACGACCATCGTCCCGTCGTCGAGGAAGCCCACGCCCTGGCCCTCCTCCGAGCCGTGTTTCTCGATCGTCACCCGGACGGAGTCGCCGGCGGCCAGTTTCGGCCGCAGCGCCTCGCCGAGAGCATGGGGGTTCAGCGTCCGGAGCCCACGCACCGACGCCGCCCTCGCCAGGTTGTGGTCGGTCGTCACGAGCGTCGCCCCGGCCCGGCTCGCCAGGGCGACGAGCTTGGCGTCCACCTCGGGATGCTCCGGCACGGTGTCCTCGACGATGGCGAATTCGATGCCCGGCACCTCTCGCAACGCGTCGAGCACCTCCAGGCCGCGCCGGCCACGGCGGCGGCGGTTGCGATCGGCGCTGTCGGCGATCGCCTGCATCTCGTCGATGACGAACTCGGGCACCCACACCGCCGACCGCACCACGCCGGCCTTGGCAAGCTCGAGGACGCGCCCGTCGATCGCCGCGGCGGAGTCGATGAGGTACCGCTCTCCGCCTCCAGCGTCGGCAGGCTCGCCGATGAACCGGCGGGCCCCACCGATGGCGAGAAGCTCCTGGCCCCGCGCCGAGAAGACCCGCGCTCCGAAGGTCCCGAGCACGAGGACGAGCAGGCCGCCGATCGGCCAACCGGCGACCGACGGCAGCAAGAGGACGATCGGCACGGCGAGGATCGTCCCGATGAGGACGCCGACGACGAGGCCGAAGCCCCCGGCGAACAGCTGGATCCCCGGGGTCCGCTCGAGCGCGCTCGGGATGTCGTCGAGGCTCCTGGCGACCCCGCGCCCGAGCGTGCCGCCCGCAACGTACCCGAGGCCGGCGCCGATGACCGCACCCCACACGATCGTCACGTCACCGTCCGCGGCAACGCTGGGGAACCAGTCCGGCCACGACCGGCCGACCTGGAATCCGATGGCGGTGGTGGACAGCGTGACGAGGAGTCGCACTGCTTCGACGATCACGATGGATCCCTTCGTCGTGACGCACACCTGTGATCGGCGTCAGGGGGGCTCACCTGAAGGGGGGCGATGGGCGGAGGGCCGGATGCGGGCCCCGGACGGCCCTCAGGCTTCGATGGGCTCTTCGACTTTGGGGAGGGCACGATCGAGGCGTCGAATCGCATCTTCCTCATCGAGCTGGAGGGCGAACCGGAGCTCGCTGATGATGATGAGCCGGGCCTTGGCGAGCATCCGCTTGAGCGCAGGCGAGATGCCCTTGATCTGCTGGGCGTACGTCAGGTCTCGCACGACCTCTGCGACCTGGAAGATGTCGCCGCTGTTGATCTTCTCGGTGAGGAGCTTGTACCACCGGCTCCAGTTGGCCCCGGCCTCCTGGGGTTCATCGCGGAACGTCGCAAACACCTTCCTGGCCATGTTCTTGGAGATGACCGGGCGAACGCCCAGCTCGAGGGCCTTGAGGGTCGGCACCCGGACCGTGAGTTGATCCGTCGCCACCTCGAGCACGAAGTAGTCGGCCTTCTCACCGCCGAAGTCGATCCGCTCCTTCTTGACGATCGTCGCGGCGCCGTGATGGGGATACACGACCTTGTCTCCGACCCGGAAAGGCACCTTCGGCTTGGCCGCCGGCTTCGATGGCGCCGCCGGTTCCTTGGACTTGGATGACGGCGCCTTCGCTGCCTTCTTCGGCTTGGCCTTCTCGGCGGCGGGCTTCTTCACGGTGGGCTTCTTCACGGTGGGCTTCTCGGCGGTGGGCTTCTTCACGGTGGGCTTCTTCACGGTGGGCTTCTTCACGGTGGGCTTCTCGGCGGCGGGCTTCTTCGCTGTGGGCTTTCTCGCCGCGGGCTTCTTCGCCGCAGGCTTCTTCGCTGTGGGCTTCTTCGCCGCAGGCTTCTTCGGTGCGGCCCTCTTCGCCTCGGCCTTCTTCGCCGCTGGCTTCTTCGCCGGGGCCTTGGCCCCCGTCTTCGCCGCAGTCGTCTTCTCGGACGCGGCTGCCCCCGCTCCGGTCTTCTTCTTCGCCGCAGGCTTCTTGGCGGTGGACTTCTTCGGAGGCACGTTCGACTCGACTGTCGGGACGGATGGCGGGGCATTGTACCCGAGGCGTCGCGCCCCGGAGCGTCGTCAGTCGGTCGGCTCGAGGCCCGACCCCATCTCGTGGAGTCGGTCGAAGTAGGTGCGGAGCTGTCGGGCGCGCGCCCGGCCCACCCCCTCCACCTTGTCGAGATCCGACACCGAGGCGTGGAGGAGCTTGTGGAAGTCGCGGAAATGGTCGATGAGGCTCTCCTTCACCGCCTCCGGGAGCCTCGGTACACCGGCGAGGATACGGAGCCCACGAGATCGCACGACCGTGTCGAGGGTGTCCATGCCGAGCGCGGAGGCGATCCCGGCGGCGTCGTAGAGCTCTTCGGTTGGGATGCCGGCGAGCCGCTCGAGCACGGGACGGCGGTTGCGGCTGCGGCGCTTGGCGTAATCGTCGGAGACGAGCTGGGTCATCTCCTCGACACCCTCGGCGAGATCGGCCGACTGGATGGCGACCAGCTTGCCCTCGCCCCCCAGCTCGATGACCGTCCGCTCGACGTCGGCGCTCAGCCGAACCACGAGCGCGGAACGCTGGATGAGCTTGACCACGTCGCGCACCGTCACGATGTCGTCGACCTCGCTGTGCGTGAGCCGCAGCTCCGCCTCATCGAGGCGTCGCCGGAGCCGTTCGAGCGAGTTCAACGTCTGGTTCGCCTCGGCCTGGAGGACGGTCGGCGCACGCAGCTCGAACTTGCTGCCGTCGTGATACACCATGGCGAAGCGCCTGCCTTCCTCGCTGACGGCGAGAATCGGCCTGCCGGTCTGGACGGCGAGGCGCTCCGCCGTGCGGAAGCGCGTGCCGGTCTCCTGGGTGGAGATCCCCGGGTCCGGGATGAAGTGCACGTTGGCGCGCACGATGAACTTGGCGTCGTCGTCGACAACGGTCCCACCGTCCATCTTGGCCAGCTCGGCCATCCGGGGCGCCGAGAACTGCGCGCCGTCGAGGAAGAAGCCACCGGAACACACCGCGTCGATGACCGGGCCGCTGCCGATGATGATGAGGGCGCCGCTGCCTTGGCGCAGGATCAGCTCGGCTGCGTCCCGCAACGGGGTGCCGGGCGCGAAGCGTCTGAGGATCTCGTAAGCATCGGGTCCCGGTGTCTTCATGACCGGCCGAATCTAGCCCATCATCGGGGCTGAGAACGATCAAGCGGCGGTGGCGGATCGCGGTTCGGGGACCTCGCTCAGTCCTCTTTCGAGAAGGCATGCCACGAGCCCTCCAGAACGCTCGTCGCCCGACACGACGTCCTCGATGCCGAGCCGGTGCGCCTCCTCCGTCCGGAGCCGCATCCGGCCGACGCTCCTCAGCTCGCCCGTGAGGCCGACTTCACCGACCGCAGCGATCCTTCCCAGCGGTACGCCCGTCCGGGAGGAAGCGAGCGCCAGAGCGACGGCGAGATCCACACCCGGCTCGGCGACCTTCATTCCCCCGACGACGCTCACGTACACCTCGCGGTCGCGGAACCCGAGCCCGGCATGACGCTCCAGGACCGCGAGGAGCTGGTGGACCCGCGCCGCGTCGACACCCTTGACGCTGCGGCGCGGCTGGGGAGCGTTCGTGGCCGTGACGAGTGCCTGGACCTCGACGAGGACGGAGCGCCTCCCGGCGACGGCGGGGTAGAGCACCGTGCCGGCGGCGCTGCCGGCCCACCGGCCGACGAACCGAGCGCTCGGATCGGGCACCTCGGCCAGCCCGCCGCCGGTCATCTCGAAGACACCAACCCGGTCGACCGGGCCGTGGCGGTTCTTCATGCATCGCAGCAGCCGGAGCCCGCCATCGTCGTCGCCGTCGAGCATGAGGACGACGTCGACCATGTGCTCGAGCACCTTTGGCCCTGCGAGACTCCCGTCCTTCGTCACATGCCCCACGAGGACGAGCGGGATGCTGCGCCGCCGCGCCATCGCGACGAGCCGGTCACCGCTCTCTCTCACCTGCGAGACGCTGCCCGCAGAGCCGGAGGTGCCTGCGGCGGTGATCGCCTGCACCGAGTCGACGACGACGAGCCCGGGCTCGACCCGCTCGACGGCCGCGATGATGGCTTCGACGTCGCGCTCGGCAGCGACGAGCAGCTGAGACTCGCCGAGCCCCAGCCTGCGGGCCCGCATCCCGACTTGAGCCGCCGATTCCTCGGCGGCGACGAGGAGCGCCGGGGCCGGGCCGGTCAGCGACGAGGCGAGCTGCAGCAGCAGTGTGGACTTCCCTACGCCGGGCTCACCGCCGAGGACGACAGCCGCCCCGGCGACGAGACCGCCGCCGAGCACCCGGTCGACCTCACCGATCCCCGCACCGAGCCTGACGACCGGCGCACCCGACGCAGCCTCGGCGATCCGGACGACGACCGGCGCGGACGCGCCGGTCGCTCCGGGGATCTCGCGGAGGCCGCCCTGGCGACATTGCGGGCAGAAGCCCATCCATTTCGCCGTCTCGTACCCGCACGCGGGGCAGCGGTACACCATGGCCACACGGTACGAGCCGGGTGCGACGAGAACGGATCAGTCCCGCAGGTACCGGCGAATCGCCCGGTAGAGCAGGTAGGCGGCGAGGCCCAGCAGCAACAGCCCGCCGACGATGTTCGCCGCGCTCCAGCCCTCGACCTCGCGTACCGCGGCGATCACCACCATCCGTGGCACAATAGCGCCGCCCCGTGGAGGTCGACCGCGAGGCTGTGCAGCCCAGCGCGAGGGACATGGACGACCGCAACGACGAGATCTTCAACGACCTCTTCGAGCCATTCGAGCTCGACGAAGGACCCCCACCAGCCGACGAGGCGGCCGAGCCCGAGCCGGAGCCGGAGACGGTTGTCCGCGTCGACGACGCCTCTGCCGAGATGGTGTCGTGTCCCTCGTGCGGCACCGCCAACCCCGCCACCAACCGGCATTGCGAGGCGTGCGGTGCGCGCCTCTCCACCGAGCCGTTGCCGGTGGCACCCCTCCCGATGCGGGGGGCGAGCCCGGGCGCCAGGGCGCTGACCGTGCTTGCCGCGGTCGTCCTCGTCGTCGCCGTAGCCGTCCTCATCAGGAACCTCACCAGCGGCGACGACGACGGCCAGACCACGGCCACGACGACAACCGCGGCCACGACGACGACAGTGGCGTTCGAAGAGCTCGTGCCGACGTCTGCGAGCGCCAGCTCCCAGCTGGGCGACTCGTTCTCGGCGGACAACCTGCTCGACAACAACCCGGACACGGAGTGGCAAGACCTCAACCAGCGAGGCAACGACGCCGAGCTCACGTTCACGTTCGCCCAGCCGGTGCGCATCGTGAGCATCGAGATCGTGAACCTGCCGGACGAAGACCGCTTCAAGCGCAACTACCGGATCAAGGGCTACGTCATCGACGTCGACGACCTCGCGATCCAGATCTCAGGCGAGCTCGACGACGACAACGAGCCGCAGCGGATCAACATCGGCACCGTGTCGACGACCCGCCTCACCATCGAGGTGCGGACGACCTACCCGGCCCAGGCGGTCGGGGATCAGCCGCCGTTCACCGAGCTCGCCCTCGCCGACGTGCGCTTCTTCGGCTCCCCGGCGAACTAGGAAGAGGGTGCCGGACAAGCGCAACGCCGACATGGATAATCTCCAGGCGGTGCAGCACATCTTCTTCGACCACGATGGCGGTGTCGACGACTTCATCGCGCTGCTGATCCTCCTGGCGCACGACGATGTCGATCTCGTCGGGATCTCGGTGACCCCGGCCGACACGTTCATCGAAGCTGCCATCCCGGCGACTCGTAAGATCCTCGATCTTGCAGACCGTTCCGCCGTCCCGGTCGCAGCGGGCACACTCTCGGGCCGGAACCCGTTCCCGGATGACTGGCGGATGGACAGCTACAAGATCGATGCCTTGCCCATCCTCAACCAGCGCACCAGCCCGATCGCTCCCCTGGTGCCCCAGAGCGGACAGCAGTTCCTCGCCGAAACCCTCATCGGCCGCGACCGGACCACGCTCCTCATGACGGGGCCGCTGACGAACCTGGCATGGGCGCTGGAGCGCCATCCGGGGATCGCATCGCGCATCGAACGGCTGTATTGGATGGGGGGTGCCCTCGATGTCCCCGGCAACGTCCAGGAGGAAGGGCACGACGGCACCGCCGAGTGGAACGCCTACTGGGACCCGCCGGCAGTCACACGCGTGTGGGATTCGTCGATACCGATCACGATGTTCCCCCTCGACGCCACCGATCAAGTCCCGCTCGACGATTCGTTCCTGCGCGCGTTTGGCCCCCTGTACCCACATCCACTTGCAGCGGCGGCCGGAACGTGCTGGGCACTGACGGCAGGTCACGTCGAGCGCACGGGACTTCCGTACTACGCGTGGGACACGCTCACGGCCGCCGCGATGATGCAACCCGACCTGTGCACGTACCGCGACATCGCATGCGAGGTCGTCGTCGATGGTCCCAGCCAGGGCCGTACCATCGCCGACAGCGGGGACCGCATCGTCACGACGGCAACCGACGTCGATGCTGATGGGTTCCGCAGATTTGTGCTCAGGGCGCGATGAGTCGGGTCGTCGTCGTCGGTAGCTACAACGTCGGGTTGACCGTCGTGGCTGACCGCCTTCCGGGGCCGGGAGAGACCGTCCTCGGACACACCTTCGATATCGGTCCGGGGGGAAAGGGGAGCAACCAAGCCATCGGGGCTCGACGGCTCGGTGCCGACGTGACCCTCGTCTGCAAACTCGGCGATGACACGTTCGCCGAGCAGGCTCGCGAGCTGTTCGCCATCGAAGGGCTCGAGGGGTCGGGCATCCTGGCGGCGGATACGCACACGGGAGTCGGGTTGATCATGGTCGACGATCGAGGCGGCAACATGATCTCCGTCGCGCCGGGGGCCAACGCCGCGCTGCTCCCAGACGACCTGGACCTGGTGAGTGGGCTGTTCGAGGACGCCGGGTTCATGATGTGCCAGCTCGAGGCGCCGCCCGAGCTGTTCGTGGCGGCCGCCGGGCGCGCTCGGGCCGCAGGAGCCACGACGGTGTTGAACCCGGCTCCCGCGGTCCCGCTGACCGACGAGGTGTTTCCCCTGATCGACATCATGACGCCGAATGAATCGGAGTTGACGACGCTGACTGGCATGCCCGCAAGGGGCCACATCGAGGTGGCGATGGCTGCCCGCGACCTCCTCGCGAAAGGAGTCGGCGAGGTCATCGTCACGATGGGCTCGGCAGGCGGTGTGAGAGTGACCGCATCAGCGGTCGAGCCGTACGACGCGTATGAGGTCGACGCAGTCGACACCACCGGTGCCGGCGATGCATTCAACGCCGGCCTCGTCGCGGGGCTTGCGTCCGGCTTGGACGGGCGCGACGCCATCCGCCTCGGGGCACGCGCCGGAGCCTTCTGTGCAACGAGGGTCGGCGTGGTTGCAGGCCTGCCCACATTGGAGCAGCTCGACGCCGAGGTGCCCGCGTGACCCCAGACGAGCTCGCCGCGCGGATCCAGCACACCAACGTCGCACCCGATGCCACACGCGAGGACATCGAGCGGCTGTGCAACGAATGCGCGGCGAATGGATTCGACGGCGCGATGGTCAACCCCATCTGGGTGTCGCTCGCCAGTCGCCTCCTGGCTGGAACGGACGTGAAGGTCTGCACGGCCCTCGACTTCCCGATGGGTGGCGGGACCACTGCCGCGGTGGCGTCGGCCGCGGCAGAGGCGGCCGGACTCGGGGCGGTCGAAATCGACGTCATGACGAAACCGGGATGGCTCAAGACGGGCATGGACGATGCATATGAGGCTCATCTCCGCGCGATCGTGACGGCAGCGGGCGTTCCGGTGAAGGCGATGCTCGAGGTCGCCCGCCTGTCCTCGGGCGAACTGGTGAGAGCCGTTGAGTTGTCCGTCGCTGCCGGCGTCGCGTACATCAAGAACTCGAGCGGCTATGGGGGCGGCAACGCGACTCCGGCGGTCGTCTCCGAGTTGAGCCGCCTCGCGGCAGGGCGGGTGGCGGTGAAGGCATCCGGGGGCATCCGGACGGCCGATGCAGCGTCGGAGTTGCTGCGGACCGGTGCCGCACTGCTCGGTGCCAGTGCGAGCCTGGAGATCGTGCGCTCACACAGGGGTGCGGCCGGGTGACGGCCGGGACGGGCCCGACCCGCTACACGGCCTCGCCCTTGCGGTAGCGCAACCCGTCGGCAGCCGGCATACGGAGCCGTTGCGAGGCGAGCGATAAGACGAGCAACGTCACGACGTAGGGCGTCATTGGAACGAACTCCGGTGGCACGTCGTCGGTCAGTGCGAACCAGAGGATGAACCCGACGGCGAAGGCTGCGATCGCCAGACCGCGTTGCAGCTGGAGCCGATACACGGTCCAGAGGGCGAACATCGCCAGCAAGATGCCAACGAGCAACAGCAGCGCATGAACGGCCGAGGTCTGCCGGATCCGGAGGGCGTCGGCGAACCCGAACAGCGCCGCGCCACCGAGGACCCCGGTCGGCTGGTAGTTACCGAACAGCATCGCAGCGAGGCCGATGAACCCCCGTCCCGCCGTCTGCGCTTCCCGGTAGATCCCAGCCTGCACCAGGACCAGATACGCCCCACCGAGACCGGCGAGGCCACCAGAGGTGACGACCGCGTAGTACTTCATGCGCAGCACATTGACACCGAGCGACTCCGCCGCATACGGGTTCTCCCCGCACGATCGAAGCCGCAGGCCCCACGGCGTGCGCCAGAGCAGCCACCACGAGAGCGGCACGAGCGCGAGGGCAACCAACGTCAGCCACGAGACGCCTTTCGTCACACCACTGACCACCGCGGCTGCGTCCGATAGGAACACCCAGCTTCGATCCTCGATCCACCCGAGCATGTCCGGCGACCTCCACCCGAACAGATCACCTCCCGAGAGGAACGGGATGCTCAGCGTATCGATGGGTGCGGTGCGAGGAGACTGGGTGACGCCGGCGCCGGGGACGTTGTCGTATACGACGGTCGACAAGAAGCGCATGCCGCCGAGCGCGAGCGCATTGATCGCGACACCCGAGACGATGTGGTCGACCGCGAACGTCACCGTGGCGATCGCGTGGATGAGACCGAACAACGCCCCTCCGAGCACCCCGAAGAGCACGCCGTACCAGGGCCCGAACTGCCACCCGCCCCACGCACCAAACCACGTGCCGGCGATCATCATCCCTTCGAGGCCAATGTTGATGACACCCGACCGCTCGGCGTAGAGGCCTCCTAGTCCGGCGAGCATGACCGGCATGGCGAACCGGAAGGCTGCACCAAAGGTGCCGCTGCTCGTGAGCTCCTGAGCGGAGGTGGCGCGCGCCACGACACCGCCGAGGAGCAGCACGGCGGATGCGAGAAGCAGAAGGCGCAATCGCCGATCGTGGAGGAGATCCGGCAGAGGTCGACCACGGTCGGGTGGAATCTGCTCGGCCACGTCACGTGCCGTGCTCATGCCGCCTCCGCGACGCCACCGGGACGCTGAGTGGCCTCGGCCGCCGCCTTGACCTCAGCCGCCTGAACCCGTCTGTTGACGACCTCGTACGCCACCACGACTGCGAGCACGACCACGCCCTCGATGATGACCGTCACCTCGCGCGGAACGCCACGCAGGTCGAGGATCTGTGAGGAGCGGCGCAAGAACCCGATGATGAGAGCACCGAGGCCCATGCCGACGGGGTGGTTGCGACCCAGCAGCGCGACCGCGATACCGTCGAAGCCGAGAAAGCGCGGGAAATCCTGGGTGTATCCGTAGAAGAACCCCGTGACTTGTCCCATGCCGACGAGTCCCGCGAACCCACCGGAGATCAGCATCGTGAGGACGACCATCCGCTTCGGCTTCACTCCGCTGAACAGCGCAGCGTCCGCATTCAGGCCCGAGGCGCGCAGGTCGAACCCGAACCGAGTCCTCCACACGAGGATGTAATACAGGACACCGAGCAGCACCGCGACCAGGAGGTAGCCCCGCAGTTCGAACCCACTCGCAGGCTCGAGGCCGAAGAACTCGAGAACCGGGTTCAGGGAGGGAAACCGCCCGCTCAGCGGGAGAGGCTTGGTCGCCAGATTCAGGCTGGCGGGGTCGTCGCGAAAGTAGTTCTTGAGAAGGAAGGCCACCACGCTGAACGCGATGAAGTTGAGCATGATCGTCGAGACGACTTCGTGGACACCGCGCCACGTCTTCAGGATTCCGGCGATCCCAGCCCAGACGGCACCGACCACGACGGCCACGACAAGCATGACGACGATGTGCAGCGGGGCCCAGAGCGTGAGTTGTGCCCCTACGGCTGCAGCGACCAGACCGGCGAGAAGGTATTGACCCTCCACGCCGATGTTGAACAACAGCATCTTGAATCCGATCGCCACCGCGATCGCCGAGATGTACAGAGGGACGGCGCGATTGAAGATCGACACGAACGAGTTGGCACTGGCCGAGAACTCGAGCATCTCCGAGTAGGCGAAGAGCGGGTTCACCCCCACGACGGACAGGGCGATCGAGCCAACCACGAGCGCGAAGACGAGCGCTGCAGCCGGAGCAGCGAGCACCGTGCCGAGGGAGCGGAGCCGCCCGTTCACTCCGTCACCTCTTGGCGCACCCCGGTCATGTAGCTGCCGAGCTCTTCAGGTGTGACGGTCGCCGGGTCGAGGTCGGCCACCAGACGTCCGCGGTAGATCACGCGCAGCGTGTCCGAGAGCCCGATGAGCTCCTCGAGGTCCGCCGAGATGAGCAACACCGCCAATCCGAGGGCGCGGGCGTTTCGAAGCTGCTCCCAGACCGCGGCCTGGGCGCCCACATCGATGCCGCGGGTGGGATGCGCTGCGATGAGCATCCGGGGCTCCGAGACCATCTCGCGACCCACGATGAGCTTCTGCTGGTTCCCGCCGGAGAGGGCGATCGCCAGCGTGTCGACACCGGGGGTTCGCACATCGAACGCGTCGACGATCGTCTGGGTTCGTTCCCTTGCTCCTTCCCGCTGAATCCAGGGACCGTCGACAAACGGCTCCAGGGACTGATGCCCGAGCATGGCGTTCTCCCAGAGAGGGGACGAGAGCAACAACGCCTGGCGATGCCGGTCCTCCGGGATGATTCCCAGGCCGTTCTCGAGCCTTTCGCGCGTGCCCCAGCCGGTGATGTCGAGCCCACCGAGCTCGATGCGTCCCTCGTCGGCCTGCCGCACGCCGATGAGCGCCTCGATGAGCTCGCTCTGACCGTTTCCCTCGACTCCGGCGATGCCGACGACCTCGCCTCGCCGGATGACGAAGGAGATGTTCCGCAATGCCCATCTCTCTCCTGCGCGGACTCCCACTCCCTCCACCTCGAGCTCCACCTGATCGGTGACCGTCGATTCCCTCGTCTCGGGGGTCGGCAGCTCGCTGCCCACCATGAGCTCGGCGAGCTGGTGGGCGTCGACGTCCCTCGGGTCGACCGTGGCAACCGTCTTGCCGCCCCGCATGACGGTGATCCTGTCTGCGATGGCCAGCACCTCGTCGAGCTTGTGGGAGATGAAGATGATCGTGACACCTTCATCCCTGAGGCTGTGAAGGTTGCGGAAGAGCTCCTCGACCTCCTGCGGGACCAGGACCGCGGTGGGCTCATCGAGGATGAGGATTTCGGCGCCCCGGTACAGCACCTTCAGGATCTCCACCCGCTGGCGCTCCCCGACCGCGAGCGTCTCGACGAGCACGTCCGGGTCGATGGGAAGACCGTGAACGTCGGCCAACTCCGTGATCTTGGCTCTTGCCTTGACGAAGTCGAGCCGAGGTCCCCTCGTGGGTTCGAACCCGAGGACGATGTTTTCGACGACGGTCAGATTGTCCGCCAACATGAAGTGCTGGTGGACCATGCCGATTCCGGCCGCGATCGCCTCCTTGGGCGAGGCGAACCCCGTCTCCTGCCCGCCGACGCGAATCGTCCCCTCATCTGGTGCTTGCATACCGAAGAGGATCTTCATCAAGGTCGACTTCCCCGCCCCGTTCTCGCCGACGACGGCATGAATCTCGCCGCGTTCGACGAGCAGATTCACGCTGTCGTTGGCGACGACGCCGGGAAAGACCTTCGTCACATCGATGAGCTCGACCGCGGGGGCGGCGGAGCGTGCACCCGTCCTGGGTTCCGTTTCAGGCACTCGGGTCGGAGCCTCCCTATGGGTTTGCGCGATGTGGGGCTCCCGATCGGAGCCCCACATCGGCAAAGGCTGTCAGTGGACGGTTACGGCGTGTCCGGCACGACGATCGCGCCGCTGATGATCTGTGCCTTCAGATCGTCGAGCTGCGCTGAAATGTCGTCGACGTTGTTCCCCGTTGTCGAGTAGCCGACACCGTCGACAGACAAGTCGAAGGCGAGCGTCTGACCACCGATGGATTCACCGGCCACGTAGCTGTCGATGACCTGACCGACCGCGACATCGACCCGCTTGACCATCGACGTCAGGATGTAGGGCTTGAGATCGTCGTCGACGATGTTGATCTGATCGGAGTCGACCCCGATGGCCCACACCTTGGAGCCGGTGGCGTCGCTGCGTTCCTTGGCGGCTTCGAAGAGCCCGCCACCGGAACCGCCGGCAGCGTGGAACACGATGTCGGCGCCCCGGTCGTACATGCCGACTGCCGCCTCTTTGCCCTTCGCCGGATCGTTGAAGCCGGTGAAGTCCGGCGGCTCCGTCAGGTACTGGACGATCACTTCCGCGTCAGGGTTGATGTGCGCCACTCCGGCCTCGAAGCCGGCCTGGAACTTCTGGATCAACGGAACGTTGACACCGCCGATGAAGCCGATGGTGTTCGTCTCGGACTTGACCGCAGCCGCTGCCCCGACGAGGAACGACCCTTCATGCTCGGCGAAGACGATGCCGACGACGTTGGACCCGGACGATGGGCCGTCGACGATGGCGAAGAGCTGGTTCGGGAAGTCCTCTGCGACACCGGTCTTGGACTCGTCCTCAGCCGTATCGGGGTTGTCCGCGATGCCGCCAACGATGTCCTGGTAGGCGAAACCGACCGGAACCAGGAAGCCGTAGCCTTCTTCAGCAAGGAGTCGTAGGTTCTCTTCACGGTTCTCGCCCCCGGCAGCCGGCTCGAGTTCCTGGGCAGTGACGTTCCCTTCCGAGCACGCCTTGTCGAGCGCGGCAGCCGCGAGGTCGTTGAAGGACTGGTCACCGCGGCCGCCGATGTCGTACGCCAGCCCGATACCCACGTCGCCGACGTCGCCGTCGGACTCACACGTGAGCTCGGCGCCGCCGCCGCACGCCGCGGCGACAAGCGTAAACACGGCAAGCCCGGCAAGGCCAGCCCTGGTTCTCTTGAGCATTCTGAAGCTTCCTCCCTGTGGACTCGCCCGCGTAGCAGGGCGGGCAGCACTCGATGCTAGCCGTCGGCGTCCGACGGTTTCAGGGGTAACAGAGGCGCTCGGGCCGTCGATCGACGACTGGCGGGCCCGTTGTAGGAACGCCTCCGAAACGCGGCTTCCTCAGCCCTGGTCTGCGAGCTCCACAGGCGGCTGGTCGGGCGTCTCGACGGCGTCGAACGTGAGCTCGTCTTCCTCGTCGTCGGTGGAGACGTCGACGAGCACCGTTGCCCCGGCTGTGAATTCCTTGTAGAGCACCTTCTCCGAGAGCGGATCCTCGAGGAGGCGTTGGATGGCCCGACGCAGCGGCCTGGCGCCGAGCTGGGGGTCGTAGCCGTTCTTGGCGAGCAGCTCCTTCGCCCCGTCGCTGAGGGCGAGGTCGAGCGCCTGGGACTCGAGCTGGCTGCGGACCCTCGCCAGCAACAGGTCGACGATCTGCTTGACCTCGTCCATCGTCAGCTCGTGGAAGACGATGACCTCGTCGATGCGGTTCAGGAACTCGGGACGGAAGTGCCGCTTGAGGGCGTCCATCACCTTGTCCTTGATGGCCTGGTACGACATCTCGTCGGACTCGACGACGAAGCCGATCGACTTCTTGCGAAGCTCGGCGGTGCCGAGATTCGAGGTCATGATGATGACGGTGTTCTTGAAGTCCACGCTCCTGCCCTGGGCGTCGGTGAGCCGCCCGTCCTCGAGGATCTGGAGGAGGATGTTGAACACGTCCGGGTGCGCTTTTTCGATCTCGTCGAAGAGCACAACCGAGAAGGGCTTGCGCCGCACCGCCTCGGTGAGCTGGCCGCCCTCGTCGTAGCCGACGTAGCCCGGAGGCGAGCCGACGAGCCGGCTGACGGCATGTTTCTCCATGTACTCCGACATGTCGATCTGGATGAGGGCGTCCTCATCGCCGAAGAGGAACTCCGCCAGCGCCTTCGCCGACTCGGTCTTGCCGACGCCCGACGGCCCCAGGAAGATGAACGAACCGGAGGGACGCTTCGGGTCCTTGAGGCCGGCGCGGGTGCGGCGGATCGACTTGGAGACGGCGGTGATGGCGTCGTGCTGGCCGATGATCCGCTTGTGGAGCTCCTCCTCCATGTTGAGGAGCTTGCTCGTCTCCTCCTCGGTGAGCCGGTGCACCGGGATCCCGGTCCACTGGGCGAGGACCTCGGCGATCTCGTCGTCGTCGATGAGCGAGCTGAAGTCGCCGCCGCCCTCGTCCTCGAGGGCCTTCTCGGCGCGCTCGGCGAGAAGCGCCCGCTCCTGATCGCGCAGCTGGACGGCGCGCTCGTACTGCTGAGCCTGGACGGCTTCGCGCTTGTCGGAGCGAATGCCGCTGATGCGGTCGTCGATGTCCTTGATGTCCGGCGGCAGGTCGGCTCGCTTGAGCCGGACCCGGCTGCCGGCCTCGTCGATGAGGTCGATGGCCTTGTCGGGAAGGAAGCGGTCGGCGATGTAGCGGTCGGCGAGGTTGGCGGCGCTGACGAGAGCGTCGTCGGTGAACCTGACCCGGTGGTGGTCCTCGTAGGAGGTGCGGAGACCCTCGAGGATCTTGATGGTGTCGGCGACGGAGGGCTCGTCCACCTGGATGGGCTGGAAGCGGCGCTCCAGCGCCGAGTCCTTCTCGAGGTACTTGCGGTACTCCTCGAGGGTCGTGGCACCGACGGTCTGCAGCTCGCCGCGGGCGAGCATCGGCTTGAGGATCGAGGCCGCATCGATGGCGCCCTCTGCGGCACCGGCGCCGACGAGGGTGTGGATCTCGTCGATGAACAGGATGATGTCGCCCCTGGTCCGGATCTCCTTGAGGACCTTCTTCAGCCGCTCCTCGAAGTCGCCCCGATAGCGGGATCCGGCGACGAGGGCCCCGAGGTCCAGCGTGTACAGGTGCTTGTTCGTGAGCGTGTCGGGCACCTCGCCGGCCACGATGCGCTGGGCGAGCCCCTCGACGATGGCGGTCTTGCCCACACCGGGCTCGCCGATGAGCACCGGGTTGTTCTTCGTGCGCCGCGACAGCACCTGCATGACCCGCTCGATCTCGTTGAGGCGCCCGATGACGGGATCGAGCTTGTGGTCGCGAGCGAGCTGGGTGAGGTTCCGCCCGAACTGGTCGAGCACCGTCGACCCTCCGGGAGCCCCTTCTCCCGAGCCCCGACCGCTCGGGGCCGCAGACCCGGCGTGCGACCCGGCCGCCGACTCCTCGCCCTGGACTCCGGAGAGGAGCTGGATGACCGTCTGGCGCACCTTGTGCAGCTCGGCACCCAGCTTCTGGAGCACCTGGGCGGCGACGCCCTCGCCCTCGCGGATGAGGCCGAGGAGGATGTGCTCGGTGCCGATGTAGTTGTGCCCGAGCTGGAGCGCTTCACGCAGCGAGAGCTCGAGGACCTTCTTCGCCCGGGGCGTGAACGGGATGTGACCGCTCGGGGCCTGGGAGCCCTGGCCGATGATCTCAACGACCTGCTGGCGTACCGATTCGAGGTTGATGCCGAGGCTCTCGAGCCCGCGCGCCGCCACGCCCTCACCCTCGTGGATGAGGCCGAGCAGGATGTGCTCGGTCCCGATGTAGTTGTGGTTGAGCAGGCGAGCTTCCTCTTGAGCGAGGACCACGACTCTCCTGGCCCGATCGGTGAACCTCTCAAACACTTCGTTTCACCTCAAGAACACTTGTGGCGCACGAGGGGGCTCGGGCGCCGCGGTGAGTATAGCCAGGGCCCGTGACTAGCCCCGGGAGCCCTCACACGACGGCTCGTGCACCCTTCATCGGCACGTCTCGTCCGTTTGCTGAGTGGAACCACCATCTCCCTCCAAGTATGCCCGGCTTTCTGACCCCGTGTGCCGGTGCCGGCCCCGGCGGTGGCGTGCCCGGGCGGGGCTAACCTCCGCGCATGGTCGACGGGCCCGTGTTCGCCGAGATGGTCCCGATCCCCCGGGTCTGGGACCGTCTCGCGCTCGTCGAGCAGCGGCTCTTCGAGGTGACGACGTCAGACGACGCCTTCCTCACCGACATCGCCCAGCACCTCCTGTCGGCGGGTGGAAAGCGGTACCGCCCTCTCCTCGCCCAGGTCGCCGCCGAGCTCGGGCCGTCCACGGGCGCCGGGCCGGTGGAGGCGGGGGTCTCGGTCGAGCTCGTCCACGTCGGCTCGCTCTACCACGACGACGTCATCGACGAGGCGGCGACCCGAAGGGGAGCCTCGTCGGTCAACGCCAACTGGACGAACACGATCGCGATCCTCGCCGGGGACTTCCTCCTCGCCCGCGCCTCGGAGATCGCGGCGCCGCTCGGAGAGGAGGCGGTCGCCCTGATCGCCCGGACGTACGCCACCTTGTGCGAGGGTCAGGTCCTCGAGCTTCAGCTCATGGACGGCCTCGACCACGGACCGGACGAGTACCTCGGCGTCATCGGGGGCAAGACGGCGAGCCTCATCCGGACCTCGGCGCGTCTCGGCGCCCTCGTCGCCGATGCGGACCGGGACACGGTCGAGGCCGTCTCGGAATGGGCCTGGGAGATGGGTCTCGTGTTCCAGATGGCCGACGACGTCCTCGACCTCGTCGCCGACGAGGTGTTCCTCGGCAAGCCCACCGGGTCCGACATCGGTGAGGGCACGTTCACGTTGCCGGTGCTCTATGCGGCGGCGGGACCCTCCGGCGCCGAGGTGAAGGGGCTCCTCACCGGCGGCCACCCGTTCGATCGCGACGTCATCGACCGCGTCATCGAGCTCACCACCACCGGCGGTCACGTCGACCGGGTCCTCGACGAGGCAACGGAGAGGCTGCGGGTCGCCGAGAAGGCCGTGGGCAGGATCGCCGATGCGGAGATCGCCCCCGTCCTCATCACCCTCGGCCGGTATCTGCTCGAGCGGGTCTCCGCGGCGCGGGGCTGAGCGAGGCCTGCGGTGTTCGAGCGGTTCACGGAGCGGGCACGCCGGGTCGTCGTCCTCGCGCAGGAAGAGGCACGGCTCCTCGGCCACGCCTCCATCGGGACCGAGCACCTGCTTCTCGGCCTCGCCTCCCTCGGCGAGGGCGCGGCCGCCGAGGCGCTCCGTGACCTCGGCGTGGACGGCAACTCGGTTCGAGAGAGGGTGGTCGGTGTCGTCGGCCGGGGCGGGGAGCCGCCGAGCGGCCACGTCCCGTTCACCCCGCGGGCGAAAACGGCACTCGAGCTGTCGTTGCGCGAGGCCCTGACGGCGGGTCACGACCACATCGGGACCGGGCACCTCCTCCTCGGGCTCCTCGCCGGCGGCGACGGTGTCGCCATCGAGGTCCTCAACACGCTCGGGCACGATCCGCACGCGGTCCGCGACGCCGCCACCGCCGCGATCGGACCGCCGTCCCGCCCGTCCCGGCAGCAGCAGGTTGCGCCGCCGGACGTGGCTCGCTCCCGACCTCCGTCCGCCGCAATCGCCAACGCCGACGTCGGCGGGATCGTCCTCGCCGTCCTCGCCGCAGGAGGCTGGATGGCCGGGTCCGGCGGCGCCCTGCGGACTTCGTCGCTGTGGGCGGCAGCCGCCGCCGCGGTGGTGGTTCTCGTCGCCGCCATCCTCGGCCCGATCCGGCCTGCGCTGCACCGGGTCCTCCGTCCCACCGTCGTCGTCGTGCTCGGCGCCGCCGCCGTCACGAGCCTCCTCGGCGCCCTCTAGGCGCTCGACGACGGTCCTGGGGCCCTGCCGTCACTCCGGGAAGTTCTCGGCGAAGATCGTGATCGTGCCGCTGTAGCTCGACACCCACACATTGCCCGTGGCCTCGTCGTAGGTGATCCCGATCGGGTGGTGGGCGACCTCCGTCTCCTGCACCTCGACCATGTCGGCGGTGCGGACCTTGCTCACCGTGTCCGAGTTGTAGTTGACGACGTAGAGGGAATCACCGGCGGCCGACATCGCCATGGAACGGGGCGCGGAACCGGTGCGGACCGCATCGACGTCACCGGTGGCGAGATCGATCCTGGCGACCCGGCTTTCGCCGCTCAGCGTGACGTAGAGGGCACCGCCGTCGGGGCTCATGACGAGGTGGCGCGGGTTCGCCCCGACCCCACGGATCCACTCGACCTCGAGGTCGGAGAGACCGACGACGGCGACGTCGCGCGATCCCATCACGGCGACGTAGGCCGTGGCGCCGTCGGGGGACACGGCGATGCCTCGCGGATGGCGGCCCAGCTCCACTCTGGCGACTTCGACGCTTCGCACGGCATCGACGACACTGAGGTCGAATGAGCACCAGTTCGTGACGAGCACCCGGTCGCCGTCGGGGGTCACGGCCACGTACTTGGGAACGGCGCCCACGGCGATCACCCGGTCGATCTCGAGCGTCGCCATATCGATGCGGTACAGGAAGCTGTCGTCCCACTCCCCCTTCCCGCAGCCGTCGCCGCCCGGCCTGGCATAGCCGTCGCCGTACATCTGGTAGTTCGAGACGTAGGCGTAGGCACCGTCGGGCGAGAACGCCGCTTCGACGGGGGCTCCCCGATGGCTCCCCTCTCGCCCGCCGTGCCCGAACACGGCGAGATCGACCTCGTCCTCGATCGTGGCGACGAGGTCGAAGCTGCGGTCGTACACCGTGATCGTGTGCCGGTACATCATGTTCTGGGCAAAGAAGAGGCCCGAGCCGGAGTAGACGACCGACTTCGGGGAGATGTCGCCGGTGATGCGGGCGATCTCCTCCATCCGGAGCCCGGCGGTGGCCGGCGGGGCCGTCGTCGTGGTCGTCGTGGACGTCGGTGGCGTCGTCGTCGGCGGCGGCGCTGTGGTCGTGGTCGTCGTGGTCGGCGGCGGGGCTGTGGGCGTGGTCGGCGACGGTCCCATCGTCGTGGTCGTCGTGGCGGTCTGCTGAGGCGCAGCGGCGCCCCCGCCCGAGGACCCGCCGTCGCCGCTGCACGCCGCGGCGAGGAGGGAAACGGCGGCAGCGGCGATCGCGACACGCGCCGGCAACGACCGGGCCGGAGTTCCGGCGGGGGTGCGGCATCGCGCTCGGGAGCTCATGCCTCCGGACGGAGTGTGGGGAAGAGGATGACCTCCCGGATGTGGGGCTGGCCGGTGAGCAGCATCACGAGTCGGTCGACACCGATGCCGAGGCCGCCGGTGGGAGGCATGCCGTACTCGAGCGCGAGCAGGTAGTCCTCGTCGAGCGGATGCGCCTCCTCGTCCCCGGCCGCCCTCGCCGCGACCTGGGCCTCGAACCGCTGCCGCTGATCGAGCGGGTCGTTGAGCTCCGAGAAGGCGTTCCCGAACTCGGCACCGGCGATGAACAGCTCCCATCGCTCGGCGAGGTCGGGATCGTCGCGGTGGCGGCGGGCGAGGGGCGACACCTCGACCGGGTGGTCGAGGATGAACGTCGGCTCCCAGATGCCGTCGGCGACGAGGGCGTCGAAGAGCGCCTCGACGATCTTGCCGTGGCCCCAGTGCGGCTCGGGCTCGACGCCGTGGGAGCGGGCGAGGGCGCGGACGTCGTCGATCGGTGCGGCGAAGTCCACAGGCCGGCCCGTCGCCGCTGCGACGAGGTCCACCATCCGCTCCCTGCGGTACGGCGGGGAGAAGTCGAGCGTTCGACCCTGGTAGGTGACGGTCGCGCCGCCGGCTGCGGCGATCGCGACCGCGGCAAAGATCTCTTCGACCATCTCGAGGATGTCGAGGTAGTCGGCGTAGGCCTCGTACGACTCGAGCATCGTGAACTCGGGGTTGTGGGTCGAGTCGATGCCCTCGTTGCGGAAGATCCGCCCGATTTCGAACACCCGCTCCATCCCGCCGACGACGAGACGCTTCAGGTACAGCTCGGTGGCGATGCGCAGGTACATGTCCATCTCGAGCGCGTTGTGACGGGTCCGGAAGGGCCGGGCGAGGCCGCCCGTCGCCTGGGTGAGGAGCACCGGCGTCTCGAACTCGACGTATCCGCGCGCCTCGAACTCGCGCCGCAGCTCGGAGACGACGCGGGCCCGGGTGAGCGCGGTGTCCCGCGACCGCTCGTTGGCGAGGAGGTCGAGGTAGCGACGGCGGCTGCGCAGCTCGAGGTCCTGGAGGCCGTGCCATTTGTCGGGCAGGGGTCGCAGCGACTTCGCCAGGAGCGTGAGCGACGTGATCCTCACGCTCAGCTCCCCCCGTCTCGTGGTGACGACCTCGCCCCCGGCGCCGATCCAGTCACCGTGATCGAGCTCCTCGAAGCGGGCGAAGGCGGCGTCGTCGAGCACGCTGCGGTCGACGAAGAGCTGGATCGTCCCGGTGCCGTCACGAAGAACCCCGAAGAGCAGGTTGCCCAGCGCCCGCACGTTGTGGAGTCGCCCCGCCACGGTCACGTTCTCGCCGGTCTCGGTCCCCGGCTCGAGCCCGCCGTGGCGGGTGTGGAGCTCGGCAGCCGTCGCCGTCCGCGAGAAGCGGTAGGGATAGCCCTCCCCGGCGAGGGCGGCCTCGTGCTTGGCGAGGCGCCGGGCGGTGAGCGGATGGTCGGCCAGCCCGGCGGCATCGTCGAGCGGCTGGTCGGCTCCCGGCGCCGGCGTGGGCTCGGTCATTCGTCGTCCGTGTTCCGCTCGTAGATCATCCGCAGACCGTCGAGCGTGAGCGTTTCGTCGATGATCTCCACGCTGCGACAGTGGGGCACGATGGTAGGGGCGAGGCCTCCCGTTGCGACGCGAGTGGTCTCCGTCCCGATCTCGGCGCAGATGCGCTCCATGATTCCGTCGACGAGCCCTGCGTGCCCGTAGATCGCCCCGGACTGGATCGCCTCGACGGTGCCCTTGCCGATCGGCGACCGGGGCGGGACGAATTCGACGTTGCGGAGAGCGGCGGTACCGGAGATGAGGGCACCCGTGGCGATGACGAGGCCCGGGGCGATCGCCCCCCCGAGGTACTCCCCGCCGGTGCCGACGACGTCGAAGTTCGTCGAGGTTCCGAAGTCGACGACGACGACCGGCGGCCCGTACCGCTCCCGGGCGGCGAGGGCGTTGACGACTCGGTCGGCGCCGACCTCGTGCGGGTTGTCGATCTGGATCTGCATGCCGGTCTTGATCCCGGGCTCGATGACGACGACGGGGCCGGAGGTGAGTCTGGTTGCAACGCGGCGGAACGCACCGGTGATGGCGGGAACGACGCTCGAGACGGCGACCCCGGTGATGTCGGTGACCTCGAAGCCCTCGAGGTCGAGGAGGCCCCGTAACCAGAGCCGTAGCTCGTCGTCGGTTCGTTCCGTCAGGGTCGTGAGCCGCCACGTCGTGACGAGGGTCTCCCCGTCGTAGAGGCCGACGGCCGTCTGCGTGTTGCCGATGTCGAGCGTCAGGAGCATCGCATCTCCGATCCGCAGGGCGACGCGACCCCCGGGTGGGCCCTCACGGCGCCCGCCCGGGGGCGAGGGCGCTCGGCGATCCGAGCCGGACGCCGCGATCGGCCGAGACCTCGCCGCCCGGCCCCACGTCGAAGTGGACATTGTCGATGAGACGGGCCGGCCCTACCCGGGCCGCCACCGCCAGGAACGCGTCGCGATCGAGCCGGTCGAGCCGGGCCACGGAGCCTCGCGACACGAGCTCGACGTAGTCCGCGGCCACACCGGCAGCGGTCAGGGCGGCGGTGACGAGACCCTCGAGGGTCGCCCCATCCCGCTCGCCCTGTTCGGCGGCGTCTGCCGCGGTCATGAGGCCGGCGCCGAGTGCGAGGGCCCGCCGCCTGTCGTCGCCGTCGAGATATGTGTTCCGGGACGACAGGGCGAGGCCGTCGGCGTCGCGAACAGTCGGGACTCCGACGCACTCGACGGGGAACGACAGGTCGGCAGCCATCCGGGTGACGACAGCGAGCTGCTGGGCGTCCTTGCGCCCGAAGAAGGCGAGGTCCGGCTTCACACCGGCGAACAGCTTGGCGACGATCGTCGCCACGCCCTCGAAGTGACCGGGCCGCTCCCGACCCTCCATGCGCTCGGTGAGCCCGGCGACCCGCACGGTGGTGACGGTCCCGTCGGGGTACATCTCGTCGAGCGGGGGCGCGAAGAGGACGTCGACGCCGGCGGTCGTCGCCAGCGCGGCATCTCTGGCGAGGTCGCGCGGGTACGAGGCGAGATCCTCGCCTTCGCCGAACTGGAGCGGGTTGACGAACAGGCTCATCACGACGGTGTCGGCCGCCGGGCGAGCCGCGTCGGCGAGGGCGAGATGGCCTTCGTGGAGAAAGCCCATCGTCGGGACGAGACCGACCACACCAGATGCGAGATGCCTCGCTGCGGCGAACGTGGTCACGAGCTCCACCGCTCAGCCCGTCCCCTCCGGCCGCGGCGCGTCGACGAGGGCGGCGAATTCCCCGGAGCGCCCGGAGATGCGGGCGAGCTCGCGGACGAACGCGACGAACCCGGCCCGCCACTCGGGGGCGTCGGCCTCGACCGCGCCGAGCTGGCCGGCGACCGTTGCCTCGTCGCCGCGAGCGACCGGCCCGGTGAGTGCAGCCCGCGGACCGAGGTCGAAGGCGTTGGCGACGACGGCCTCGACGAGCGGCCGGGCCGCATCGAAGGGCACCCCGGCGGCGGCGAAGAGGTCCGACGCCATCGTCAGCGAGGCAAGGGGGAAGTTCGCCGCCGCAGCAGCAGCGGCGTGGTACAGAGCCTTGGCGTCGTCGGCGAGGTCGAACGGGACGGACCCGAGCGACACCGCCAGCTCGTGGAGGGTGCCCCGCAGCGGCTCGTCGGCGGTCACTGCGATGTGGGCACCGGCCAGACGCCCGGCACCGACCGCCGCGTTCGGCAGCGTCTGGAGCGGGTGGAACGAACCGAGCCGGCCGATCATCGCCTCGAGCGGGGCGAGGGCGGCGACGGGGGTGAACCCGGAGAGGTGCACCGCCGCGGTGAAGCCCGAGGTGTCGCCGAGCGAGGCGGCTGCGGGCGTGATGGCTGCGTCGCGCACCGCGATGACGAGGAGGTCGCCCCCGTCTGGCTCGTCGCCGACGAGTCGGGCGGAGGCCGAGACGAGGTCGGCCGCAGCCGCCGTCCGTTCCCGGTCGCGACCGACGACCGAGATGATGCGGTGACCGGCACGGGACGCGGCCAGGGCGAGGGCCATGCCGGCCCGTCCCGGGCCGACGATGGTGATGTCGAGTGGATCCATGCGGCTTCAGTCCCGCTCGAGGGTACCGGTACCGCGGCGCATTCTACGGGAGGACCGCCGTCGTCCCGCGCCGGGGGCACCCCCACCTCACAGCAAGAACCCGATGAGCCACCACACGATGACGGCGGCGACACCCGTGACGACGAAGATGGTCGCCGAGCGCACCGTCGCCGAGACCGGGCGTCGCAGCCGGCGGACCTGCTGGCCGGCAACTGCGGGGAGCATCGCGGCCACCCTCGTTCCGTCGGGGAGTTCGACCTCCGGCCAGACCTCGAGCAGAGGTTCGACGACGAAGCGCCGCTCGAGGAGTCTCGGGTGCGGGATCGTCAGCCCCGGCTTGTCGAGGACGACGTCGCCGAAGATGAGGATGTCGAGGTCGAGCGTGCGCGGGCCCCAGCGGACCCTCCGCTGCCGCCCGCGCCCCTGCTCGATGGCGAGGCATGCCGCGAGCAGCTCCTCCGGTTCGAGAGCGGTGTCGAGAACCGCAACTGCGTTGAGGTAGGGGCCCTGATCGGGGCCGCCGATCGGAGCCGTCTCGTACAGCGACGACACCGCGACCAGCTCGCCGAGCCGGGCGAGCGCTTCGAGCGCGCCCTCGATGTGGTCGGTGCGTTCACCGACGTTGGAGCCGAGCCCGACGGCAACCCGTGTCGTCGTCGTCACGACGCAGGCGACGGGCGCATCTCAGGCCCCGGCGGGGATGAGGCGCCTGCCCTCGGGTCCGAGCGGTCGCCCCGCGATCTCCTGGATGACCGAGGTCGCGATGATGGGGTCCGGGATGAGTCCACCGTGGACGAGGTATCCACCGAGGAGCCCGACGATGACGTCGTCGATGAGGTCGCGGTGCACGAGCAGCGATGCCCCGGGGACGGTCATCGCCTCGTCGAAGAGCGCGAAGATCTCGGCGACGTCGTCGTCCTCGAGCTCCGCCTCGATTGCCCGGTGGTACACCGTGAATCCGGCTGCCTCGTAGGCGGAGTGGTTCTGGTTCGAGGGCAGGAAGCTCAAAACGGCGTTGATGCCCTGGTCCTTGAGCCAGGTGATCTCCTCCTCGCGACGCACCCGGCGGTGCTGGAACCCGTACCCGCCGATCCGCTCCGACATGGCGAGTCGACCGGCGATCACCCATTTGAATCCTCGGGGCTCGAGTCCCGCCACCTTCGACCTCACGGCGACACCTCAACAGACGCCCGCACGATAGCGTCGGCGGTTCGCGCAGCCTGAAGTCCTCCGACCACGTCGTGTACTCGCACGACGGCGGCTCCGGCCGAGATGGCCATCGCCACCGCCGCAGCCGTCGCCGGGTCGCGCCGGGCCGGCTCGGCAGAACGCCCCGCTGCGGCCAGGACCACCCCGAGGAAGCCCTTACGGGAGGGTCCGACGAGCACCGGGTACCCGAGGGCCGCGACGCGGCCCAGGGAGTTGAGGAGCTCCAGGTTGTGGCCCGCCGTCTTGCCGAAACCGAGGCCCGGGTCGATGCAGATCGCTTCGGGGTCGACGCCGGCCGCGATCGCGACGTCGGCCGCTGAGCCGAGCGCCGCGGCGACCTCTCCGACGACGTCGTCGTACGCGGGTTCGATCTGCATCGTGCGCGGGGTCCCCTGCATGTGCATGAGCACGACGCCGCACCCGGCCTCGGCACACACCTTCGCCAGGGCGGGATCGGACAGTGCGGTGACGTCGTTGACGATCTCGGCGCCGGCCTCGAGCGCCGCTGCGGCGACCTCGGGCTTCGACGTGTCGACGGAGACGACGATGCCCTCGGCGGCGACTCGGGCGATGGCGGGGAGGACCCGCGTCGCCTCTTCCTCTGCGGCAACGGACGCTGCCCCGGGTCGTGTCGACTCGCCGCCGATGTCGACGATGTCGGCTCCCGAGGCGGCGAGCTCGAGCGCGCGGGCCACCGCCCGGTCGTGGTCGAGCGGTTCGGCTCCGAACGCTCCACCGTCGGAGAACGAATCGGGCGTCAGGTTGACGACGCCCATGACGAGGGTGTGGTCGGCGGTGTCGACCGAGCGCGTTCGCAGCCGCCACGTCACCGGTCTCCGATTCTCCACGGGCTCCGTCTCAGGATTGCGGGGGATCTGCATCCTTGCCGGGGGACGCGCTCGCCGCGACCATCCCCGCCTCGCGGACCGGAGCCCCCTGCGGCATGCGGATCCGCAGCGACCCCTTCTCGGTGTGCTCCCACTTCGGCACGTCGTAGAAGATCTCGGCGAGCTCGGCGGCGTCGACGGTCTCGTTGTCCATGAGCACGCCGGCAAGGCGGTTGAGGGCGTCCATGTGTGTGGTGAGGATCTGGCGCGCCTCGTCGTGGGCGGCGGTGATGAGCCGCCGGATCTCCTCGTCGATGGCGGCCGCCACTTCATCGGACATCTCCGAGGGCCGCGAGTAGTCCCGGCCGAGGAACACCTCGCCCTCCGGCTTGCCGTACTGCAGCGGGCCGAGCTTGTCGCTCATCCCCCACTCCATGACCATCCGCCGGGCAAGGTTGGTCGCCTTCTCGAGGTCGTTCGATGCCCCCGTCGTGGGGTCGAGGAAGACGAGCTCCTCTGCGGTGCGCCCGCCGAGGAGCATCGCGAGCTGGTCGACGAGCTCGCTGCGGCGCATGTAGTTCTTGTCCTCGAGCGGAAGCGCGAGCGTGTACCCGCCGGCGCGACCCCGGGGGATGATCGTCACCTTGTGGATCGGGTCGGCGTTTGGCAGCGCGAAACCGACGAGGGCGTGGCCGCCCTCGTGGAACGCGGTGATCCTCTTCTCATCGTCGGACATCACCCGGCTCTTGCGCTCGGGGCCGGCGATGACGCGCTCGATGGCCTCCTCGAGCTCGTCCATCGTGATCTCTTCGCGGCTCCGGCGGGCGGCGAGCAGCGCCGCTTCGTTGATGAGGTTGGCGAGATCGGCCCCGGTGAACCCCGGAGTCTGGCGGGCGAGCACGGCGGCGTCGACCTCCTCGGCGAGCGGCTTCCCCTTGGCATGGACCTCGAGGATGGCCTCCCGCCCCTTGAGGTCGGGCCTGTCGACGACGATCTGGCGATCGAAGCGGCCGGGGCGCAGCAGCGCCGGGTCGAGGATGTCGGGCCGGTTGGTGGCGGCGATCACGATGACGCCCGTCTTGACGTCGAAGCCGTCGAGCTCGACGAGGAGCTGGTTCAGCGTCTGCTCCCGCTCGTCGTGACCGCCGCCGAGCCCGGCACCGCGATGGCGCCCCACGGCGTCGATCTCGTCGATGAAGATGATGGCCGGCGCGTTCGATTTCGCCTGCTCGAAGAGGTCCCGAACCCGGCTGGCACCGACGCCGACGAACATCTCGACGAAGTCCGAGCCCGAGATCGAGAAGAACGGGACGCCGGCCTCCCCGGCGACGGCCCTCGCCAGCAGCGTCTTGCCCGTGCCGGGTGGGCCGAAGAGCAGGACGCCCTTGGGGATCTTGGCCCCCATCGCCCGGAACTTGCCGGGGCTGGTCAGGAAGTCCTTGATCTCCTCGAGCTCCTCGACCGCTTCGTCCGCCCCGGCCACGTCCGTGAAGGTGACCTTGGGCGTGTCCTTCGTGACCTGCTTCGCCTTGGCCTTGCCGAACTGCATGACCCGGTTCCCACCGCCCTGGAGCTGCATGAGGATGAAGATGAAGATCCCGAACAGGAGGATGTAGGGGAACAGCGTGGTGAGGAACCACTGGAGCAGGGATGGGTTCTCGTTGTTCGGCGTGATGGGAACACCGGCATCGAGGAGCTTCTCGGTCAGCGTCCCCTCATACTCGTTGGGATAGGCGGCGCGGAAGGTCTCCTCCCCGCTGGGGGGCACACCCTGGGGGGTGAACTCTCCGACGATCTCGTCGGAACGAGTCTTCATCTCGACGCTGGCGACGTGGCCGGCAGCCAGCTCGTCCTCGAACTCGTTCAACTCGAGCTCGAGAGGCTGGCCGGTGCTCGACATGAAGGCATTGACGGCCATGACGACGAGAAGGAAGACGGCCAGATAGACGAGGACGGTACGTGCCGTGCGGCTCACGTTGCTCCTTGTCGGCCGGTTCGACCGACCGGATGAGAGTTTTGGGCTCTCACCATCATATGTCCTCGGGCCGACTACCGACAGCCGGGCCGCGCCGGCAGACCGCCCCCGTGAAGCCGTCCGCCGACCCGCCGCCGGCGTCGTTCAGTCGTCCATAACGCCGATATACGGCAGGTTGCGGTACTTCTCGGCGTAATCGAGGCCGTAGCCGATGACGAACTCGGGAGGGATGTGGAAGCCCTCGTACCGCACGGGCAAAGGGGGCCGCTCGATGCCGTCCTTGATGAGCAGGGCGGCGAGCTCGATGGACGCCGGCTGACGGACGCTGAGGTTCTTCATGAGGTAGTGGATCGTCAGCCCGGAGTCGATGATGTCTTCGACGATGAGGATGTGCCGGCCGGCAACCTCCTGGTCGAGGTCCTTGATGATCCGCACGACGCCGGAGGTCTTCGTCGCCGACCCGTACGAGGACACCGCCATGAAGTCGAATTCGACGGGGAGGTCGACGTGGCGGGCGAGGTCGGCCATCACGATGAAGGCGCCCTTGAGGATGCCGACCATGAGCAGGTCCTTGCCCCGGTAGTCGTCCGTGATCGCCTTGCCCATCTCGGCGAGCTTGGATTCGATCTCCTGCGCAGAGATCAGCTCACGTGGCGTGTTCAACCGCCGACCCTCTCACCCACGACCAACACGGCATCGGAGGCCGGCGCGGCCCGGGCCCACTCAGCGACCCGCGTCCCGACGACCCAGGCAATCTTCCCATGTGCGGTGACGACGGGCCAACCGGAGCGGAGCCGGGCGGGGACACCCGCCTCGGCGAGGCACCGGCCGACGCGCTTGGTGCCGCCGGCGATGTCGACACGCTCGCCGGTCCCGGCGCATCGCACCTCGAGCGTCGCGCCGACGGCCGTCCCGTCGAGCGCGGCCGTGTCGGCGCTCCGGTGCGGTCGCGCCGGTCCCGCGGCGGCGGAGACCCTCCAATCACCGAAGACCACCGACCCCGGAACGGGGAGCGCCACCGGCTGCGGCGCCGGCACCATCCGCGTCTCGTAGACGGCGAGCATCGGACCCTCGACGGCAGCGGTGAGACCACCGGCGAGCTCCGTGCTGCGGACGACACCGGCAACGACGCCCTCGAGACGGGAGAGCTCGGCCGCGGAGCCGCCGTACGGCGGTCTCGCTCGCCGCAGCAGGCGGGCGAGGACCCGCCCGGCGACCGCCGGCCCGACGGTCTCCAGAGCTGCCACCGGCACGACCCACGCGTCGTCGGCGCGCCGGATGGGGATCCCGGCGGCGAACGCGTCGAGCGCATCCTCGTCCGCGGCGGCGTGGCGCGCCGTGCGGGCGATGGCGTCGCGGACTGAGGGATTCAGCCGCTCGAGCGCGGGGAGGATCTCGTGGCGGATGACGTTGCGCAACCGCGTCGGATCTTCGTTGGCGGGGTCGTCGACGTAGGGCAATCCGAGCTCCCGCGCCGCACAGCGGACCGTGTCCCGGCCCACGGCGTGGAGCGGCCTCCAATACCTACCCGTCCTGGAGCGCAGGCTCGCCAGCCCGCGAACTCCGGAGCCGCGGACGAGGTGCCCGAGCAGCGTTTCGGCGACGTCGTCGCGATGGTGGCCGGTGACGATGACATCGGAGTCGCGAGCCGCTGCGGCGAGGGCCTCTCGCCTCGCCCGCCGTGCCGCATCCTCCCAAGAACCGGAACCGATCTCCAGCTTCTCGACCGACAGCTCTGCACCGAGATGGACGGCCAGCTTCTCGGCGGCATCGCCGAGCCGCGGCGACGCCGGCGTCCCGTGATCGAGGTGGATGAGCCGGACCTCGTCGCCGACCTCGCGGACAACGGCGGCCGCGACCGCCGAGTCGGCGCCGCCGCTCACGGCGACGAGGAAGCCGCCCTCGGGCACGTCCCCGACCATTGCGAGGATCCGCCCGAACGCGGACATCACGCCACCCGTTCCAGCCACAACACCGGGTTCGAGATCTCCTCCAAGTTGGGCAACATGTCCGGGCCCTCCCAGGCCCTGTCGATGGCCGACCATCCCGCGTGGCGTTCGACACCCTCGATGAACGCCGCGCCCAGCTCGTACTGGCGCAGCTTCATCTCGAGCCCGATGAGCCGCATGAACATCGCAGCGCGCGGGTCCTGGCGGCGCATCTTCAGCACCCGCGACATCCGTTCCTGGGTGACGAGCTCGCGGGCCCCGATGCGGTCCATGACGACGTGACCATGACCTTCGAGCAGCGACATCAACGCTTGCACCCTGTCGATCGCGTCCCGCTGCGACGCGGAGGCGAGAAGACCGAACAGGCCGGTCTCACCGACGAGCGGCTCGCCCGCGGTCGAGGCCGCCCGCAGCTCGCTCGCAACCCGCGACAGCCTCCCCTTCTCCGGTGTCGAGGCGGCGACGAGTTCGGACACGAGGTCGAGGAAGTAGCGCCGGAGCCAGGGCACGCCGGTGAACTGGAGACGGTGGGTGCACTCGTGGAGCGCCACCCAGAAGCGGAACTCGTCCGGTCGGAACTCCTGGGACCGCTCCATCGCGAGGACGTTCGCCCCCACGAACAGCACGGTGTCGCCCACCTCGCGGTCTGCGGTCGGGAGGACCAGCTCGTACTGGCCGAGCACACGCCGTGAGAGCATCCCCAGAACGGTGCCGATCTCTGCGCCGACGATCCGCCGCGCCAGCTGCTTCCCCAACCCGCCTCCGGCGACGAGTCGCTCCTGCGCGGGAGCGAGCAGCACGGCGAACGAACCGAGGTTGTTCTCGATCCACTCCCGGCGCGTCACGACCGCGACCTCGGGCACCCCGGGCGCGGTGAGGCCGGTCTCAGCCTCGACCATCTGTGCGGCGCGGGCAACGAGGTCGGGTGCCTGGCGGGCGTAGCGTGCCTCGTGATACGTGCCCTCGAGCGCGTAGGAGCCGGCGAATCGTCCCGCAACCCGGGCGGCGAGGTCCCAGTCGACCGCAGCCATATCGACGACGTTACCTCCGCGCTGGCCGGTCACGGACGGGAACCGCCGCCACCGGCCCGAGGATCACTCCACGACGCGATACCGGCCCCGGATCCTCGTTGCGTAGTACCCGGTCGCGATGACGGTGATGACGACCCCGAGCGCCAGCAGCGTGGGAGCGAGGAACCGGGCCGTCCACGGCTGCTCTTCATCGTCCTCGGCGGCCGGAGGGGCCTCGACGGCGGGCTCGACCCCACTCGTGTTCTCCGGCGCCTCGTCGGTCTCGGCCTCCGTCTCGGCCGTGGTGAACGCCACCGTGTGCTCCCCGGCGGCGAACGCCGCGACGGGCGCCGAGAGCGCACCGCACAGGAGCACTCCGAGCAGCCGGAGACGCGTCGAACGAGACATCGGGCGGGAAGCCTAGACGAACCCGCCTCGATCGAACCGTCCGGGGTGATGGGCGAGGAGTCGGGCTCAGCTCTCGGGCACGACGCGGCCCCGCAAGCGCGGGAACTTCGTCGGCGCGTGCGCGAAGCAGTGCTCGCGACGGTTGTATCTGCTGAGCCGGGTCTCGCACCCGTCCTGCGCACACGTGCGCTCGTCGGTGTACTCCTTGGGTGCCCTCGAGGTCCCCAAGATGCGCCGGCCCTTCAACACGTTGTCGGCCATGGGTTTCCGTATCATCTCGTCGGGCAGCAGCCGCCCCGGACGCGGGTCACGCCTCGGGTTCGTCCGCTGCTTCTTGCCGAATCAACGCACGAAGGCTCTCGAATAGTTCCGGAGGTGGCTCCGAACGGCCCCGCTCCCGAATGAGCTTCTTCAGCCTCGTCTCGAACTCGTAGGCGTCGCAACAGCCGCCGCAGCGCCGGAGATGCCGACGAATCCGCATCCTCCTGTACCACGTCATCTCGGAGTCGAGGTAGTAGTACATGTGCTCGACAGCGTGGTCGCATCCACCGCTCATGAGCTCGATCCCGTCAACCCGCGTTCCTCTGCCAGAGACCACAACTTCTGCTGGAGGGCTTTTCTTCCCCTGTGCAGACGTGACATCACCGTCCCGATCGGAATGTCGAGGATCTCGGCGATCTCCTTGTAGCTGAAGCCGTCGACGTCGGCGAGGAGCACCGGCATCCGGAAATGGTCCGGCAGTGACTCGAGGGCCTGAGTGATGTCGCTGTCGACAAACCGCTCGAGGACGGACTCCTCTGCGCTCCGGGACGCTCCGGACTGCTCACCGAGACGGCGGAAGAGGTACAGGTCCTGGAGTTCGCCGAGCTCCACCTCGTTGGGACGCCGCTGCTTCTTCCGATACTTGTTGATGTAGGTGTTCGTGAGGATGCGATAGAGCCACGCCTTGAGGTTCGTGCCTTCCTGGAACGTGTGATACGCCCGGTACGCCTTGAG